>JBFWRR010000004.1:7235-96091 GCA_050248815.1 Pseudonocardia sp.
CGGTAGAGCCGTCGGCCGCCGCACCGGTAGAGCCGTCGGCCGCCGCACCGGTAGAGCCGTCGGCCGCCGCACCGGTAGAGCCGTCGACAGCGGTGTCGCCGCCCGCGTCCGCCGCCTGCTCCTCGTCCGGGCCGAGGAGGTCCGAGAGGTCCACCACCGCACCGGCGGTGTCGGTGACGGTGACCGCCCGCACCGCCGTGATCAGTGCCTTGCTGCGCCGCACGTCGGAGTAGATGGCGCCGAGCTGGCCCGCCTCCTGGACCTGGCGGACGAACTCCTCGGCCGAGAGCTGGTACTGGTTGGCCTGGTAGATGATCCGCTCGGTGAGTTCCTGGTCGCTCACCGAGATCTCCTCCGCGTCGGCCAGCGCGTCCAGCACCAGCCGCGCGCGCACGGACCGCTCGGCGTCCTCGCGCACCTGCGCGTCGAACTCCTCGCGCGTCTTGCCCTGCGCCTGGAGCACCTCGGCGAAGCGCTCCTCGTCGTGGTCGAGCGAGTGGATGGCGCTGTGCGTGGCCTGCTCCACCTCGCCCGCGACGACGCTCTCCGGCAGCGGCACCTCGGTGGCGTCGAGAATCGCCTCGAGCACCTTGTCCCGCGCGTCGGTGGCCTGCGCCATCCGCTTGACGTCGCCGAGACGGCGACGCAGATCCTCGACGAGCTCGTCCAGGGTGTCGAACTCGCTGGCCAGCTGGGCGAACTCGTCGTCGGCGTCCGGCAGCGACCGCTCCTTCACCGCGGTGACCGTCACGCTGACCTCGGCGTCGCGGCCCTCGTACTCGCCCGCGACGAGCCGCGTGGTGAAGGTCGCCGACTCCCCCGCCGACAGGCCGGTGATCGCCTCGTCGATGCCGTCGATCAGCCCGCCCTGGCCCACCTGGTAGGAGAAGCCGGAGGTCTGGGCCTCCTCGACGGCCTTCCCGTCGACCGTGGCCGCCAGGTCGATCTGGACGAAGTCCCCCTCCTGGGCGGGCCGCTCGACGCCGGTGAGCGTGCCGAACCGGGCCCGCAGGTTGTCCAGCTGCTCGGTGACCTGCTCCTCCGTGACGTCTCCCGCGTCCACCGTCACGGTGAGCGAGTCGAGGTCCGGCAGCGTGATCTCCGGGCGCACGTCCACCTCGGCGGTGAACGCGAGCCGCTCGCCGTCCGCGATCTCGGTGACCTCGATGTCCGGGCGGCCGATCGGAGTGACGCTGTCGTCGGCCGTGACGGCCTCCGAGTACTTCGTCGGGATCGCGCCGTTGACGACCTCGTCCAGCACGACGTCGCGGCCCAGCCGGGCCTCCAGGATGCGCGCCGGCGCCTTGCCGGGCCGGAACCCCGGGATCTTGACCTGCTTCGCGATCTTCTTGTAGGCGCGGTCGAAGTCCGGCTTGAGCTCGTCGAAGGGCACCTCGACGTTGATCCGGACGCGCGTCGGGCTCAGGCGCTCGACGGTGCTCTTCACGGTGGGGCTCCTCAGGAAAGACTGGTTCGTGCTGGTTCGGTGCCGAGTGCGGCTCCGTGCCGCGCACGGCGGGCGAGGAGCTGCATCGGGCGAGCACGGCGCCGCCGCTGCCACGGGGCGTACGGCCCGCGCGGACGGTGGGCGACCGGACTTCCCCGCGAGTCTAGGCGAGACCGCCGACGATCCGACGCCCGACGTCCACGCACCGTCGCGTGCCGTGCACGGCATGCCCCGGAGGCGTCCACACCGCGACGGGCCTAGGGTTGCCCGGTGGCTACCGACGACACCACGACACGGTCGAGCCGGACCCTCGACGAGCCCGCCGACGGCGCCGCGGACGGGTCGGGGACGCCGGTCCCCCCCGACCCCTGCCCGCCGGACCGGCAGACCGTGGACCGCCTGCTCGGCGGCGCCCACCACGACCCGCACTCCGTTCTCGGGGCGCACGTCCACCCGGACGGCACCGTGGTGCGCGTCCTGCGCCCGCACGCCGACGAGGTGCACGCCGTGCTCGGCGCCGGCACGCCGCAGGAGCAGCGCCATCCGCTGGTCCGCGTGCACGACGCGGGCCTGTTCTCCGGCGTCGTCCCCGGGCCGCCGTCGGACTACCGGCTGGCCGTGCGCTACGGCGAGCGCGTCGACGTCGTCGACGACCCGTACCGCTGGCTGCCCAGCCTGGGCGAGGTGGACCTGCACCTGATCGCGGAGGGCCGCCACGAGCGGCTCTGGGACGTCCTCGGGGCCCACGTACGCACCTACGACACCCCGGCGGGCCCGGTCACCGGTACCAGCTTCGCCGTCTGGGCGCCCACCGCGCAGGGCGTGCGCGTCACCGGGGACTTCGACGGCTGGAGCGGGTGGGCCCATCCCATGCGCGTGCTCGGCAGCACCGGTGTGTGGGAGCTGTTCGTGCCCGCCATCGGCTCGGGCACCCGCTACAAGTTCCGGATCCTCGGCCAGGACGGCCGCTGGCGCGACAAGGCCGACCCGCTCGCCTTCGCCACCGAGCCGGCACCCGCCACGGCCTCGGTGGTGTGGGAACCCGGCCACGAGTGGGGCGACGAGGCGTGGATGGCCGCGCGCCCCGCGCGGCACTGGCACGCCGAGCCCATGAGCATCTACGAGGTGCACATCGGCTCGTGGCGCCAGGGGCTGGGCTACCGCGAACTCGCCGACGAGCTCATCGACTACCTCGACGAGACGGCGTTCACCCACGTCGAACTGCTGCCCGTCGCCGAGCACCCCTTCGGGGGGTCGTGGGGCTACCAGGTCACCTCCTACTTCGCGCCGACGTCGCGGTTCGGCACCCCGGACGACTTCCGCTACTTCGTCGACCGCCTCCACCAGGCCGGCTACGGCGTCATCGTGGACTGGGTGCCCGCGCACTTCCCCCGCGACGAGTGGGCGCTGGCCCGCTTCGACGGCACCCCGCTCTACGAGCACGCCGATCCGCGCCGCGGCGAGCAGCCGGACTGGGGAACGCTCGTGTTCGACTTCGGTCGCAAGGAGGTGCGCAACTTCCTCGTCGCGAACGCTCTGTACTGGATCGACGAGTACCACGTGGACGGGCTGCGCGTGGACGCGGTCGCGTCCATGCTCTACCTGGACTACTCCCGCGCGGACGGCCAGTGGCTGCCCAACGTCCACGGCGGCCGGGAGAACCTCGACGCCGTGGCGTTCCTGCAGGAGATGAACGCCACCGTCTACAAGCGCCACCCCGGCGTCGTCACGATCGCCGAGGAGTCCACCGCCTGGCCCGGCGTCACCCGGCCCACCCATCTCGGCGGGCTCGGCTTCGGGTTCAAGTGGAACATGGGCTGGATGCACGACACGCTCGACTACATCGGGCGCAACCCCGTACACCGCTCCTTCCACCACAACCAGTTGACGTTCTCGCTCATGTACGCCTTCAGCGAGAACTTCGTGCTGCCGCTGTCGCACGACGAGGTCGTGCACGGCAAGGGCTCGCTGTGGACGCGCATGCCCGGCGACGACTGGAACAAGGCCGCGAACCTGCGCGCCCTGCTCGCCTTCATGTGGGCCCATCCCGGCAAGCAGTTGCTGTTCATGGGTGGGGAGCTGGGCCAGGTCCAGGAGTGGTCGGAGTCGCGTTCGCTGGACTGGTGGCTGCTCGAGGACCCGCTGCACGCCGGGATCCGCTCGCTCGTCGGCGACCTCAACCGCGCCTACCGCAGCCATTCCGCGCTCTGGAGCCGTGACGTCGGGCCCGAGGGCTTCTCCTGGATCGACGCGAACGACGCCGACAACAACGTGCTCAGCTTCCTGCGCCACGGCGCGGACGCGGACGGGCGCGAGACCGTGCTGGCCTGTATCGCGAACTTCTCCGGGCGCTCGCACGAGCACTACCGCGTCGGGCTGCCGTTCACGGGCCGGTGGCGCGAGATCGTCAACACCGACGCCGGCATCTACGGCGGCTCGGGTGTGGGGAACCTGGGCACGGTGGTCGCGGAGAACGCCTCCTGGCACGGGCGGTCCGCATCCGCGACGCTGCGGCTGCCGCCGTCCGGTGTGCTCTGGCTGGTCCCTGAGGGCAGCTGAGCGCCGCTGCGGGCCGTGGCGAGCAGAACCAGCCACCAGCCGAGCAGGATCGCCGAGTACAGCGACAGCGGAACCGCCTCGTCGGGGGCCCACTCCGAGCCCCACGACACCGGCACCAGCGAGGCCGCGAGCAGCGCCGCGGCCACCAGGCGGCGGCCCTGCGCGGCGACGATGAGCGCACCCGGCATGAGCAGCAGCAGGTAGTTGTGCCACGCGATCGGCGAGAACAGCAGCGCCGCTGCGAGCACCGCCCACGGCGCCGTACCGGCCGGGTCGATCTCCTGGCGGTGTCGAGCGCACCACAGCAGCGTCCCGACGAGCAGCAGCAGGCCCACCGCACTGCCCGCGGGGGTCGGCACCCCGAAGCGGGCGGCGAGTCCGGGCAGCGAGGCGTTCGCCTCGACTCCCGGCACCGCCTCGGTGAGCGCGATCGTGAACCACTCCCAGGTGGCCGTCGGCCCCGCCACCAGCATCCCGGCGAGCGTCGTCACGGCGGCGGCGGCGATGCCCGTGCGGAACGGCACCCAGCGGCGCTGTGCCAGCGCGAGCAGCAAGATCGGAGCGAGCGAGGGTTTCAGCGCGACCGTGATCCCGTAGCAGCACGCGGCCAGCGCCGGGTGGCCCCGCCGCTCCGCGATCCAGCCCGCCACCAGCCCCACCAGCAGCAGCCCGTAGATCTGGCCCAGGACGAGCGTGCCGTGCAGCGGTGACGAGGCCAGTACGGCCGTCACCGCAGCTACCGACACCCACGGGCCCAGACGCAGCTCCCGCGCCACGGCCACGATCGCGACCGCGACCAGCACCAGCGTGAGCACGGCGAACAGCCGGTACGCGGTGAGCGCGTCCAGCGCCGCGAACGGCACCAACAGCACCGACAGCACGGGCGGGTTGAGGTTGGTGAGCTTCGCCGGGGTCTCGTAGAGATCGGCGCCGTGCACGAGCGCCACCGCCGACTGCCAGAACGTGTCGAAGTCGACGTGCAGCTCGTACATGTCGGTCGAGGGCAGCAGGGTGACCAGCGCGTCCGGGTGCCGGACGTGCAGCAGCACCGTCGCCGCCAGGGCTGCGACGGCGACCGCCGCGGCCAGCGCCGGGACCACGGCGGGCATCACCGCGGCCGACAGCCCGGTGACGCCGCGGCGCAGCGGCGCGCGCCGCTGCGTTTCCGGCGCGCGGATCGAACCCATCAGAACAGGGCGCGGGCCAGCGCGCGCCGGGCCGCCGTGACGCGCTGGTCGTCGGGCGGGAACAGCTCGAACAGACCCACGAGGTGCTCGCGCACCCGGTCGCGGTCGGGCCCCGCGGTGCGGCCCACGGTCGCCACCAGACGTGCGAACGCCGCATCCACCCGGTCCATCGCGAGCTCGGTGTCCGCGGCGGCGAGCTGCGCGTCGACGTCCTGCGGGTTCGCATCCGCGCGGGCGGGAGCGTCCGGATCGGCCGATCCCGCCCGCGCCAGGAACCGCACCTGGGCGAGCGCGGCCTGCGCCTGCTCGTTGCCCGGCTCCTGGGCGAGGATGGCCTGGTAGAACGCCTCGGCACCGACGTAGTCGCCCTGCTCCAGGGCCTCCTCGGCGGCGGTGAAGCGCGGATCCTCCGGCTCCTCCTCCGCCTCGTCGGCGGCACCGGCGCCGGCCTCGGCCTCGCGGATCGCCGGCATCCTGTCGCGCAGCGCGTCCAGCAGCCGGTCGATCCACTCGCGGACCTGCGGCTCGGGCATCGCACCGTTGAAGGCGTCCACCGGCTGGCCGCCCACCACGGCGACCACCATCGGGATCGACTGCACGCCGAACGCCTGGGAGATCCGCGGGTTGGCGTCGACGTCGATCTTGGCGAGGATCCAGGCGCCGTTGCCCGCAGCGGCGAGCCGCTCCAGCACCGGCGAGAGCTGCTTGCACGGGCCGCACCACGTGGCCCACAGGTCGACGACGACCGGGACCTGCAGCGACCGCTCCAGGACCTCGGTCTGGAACGTCTGCTCGGTGACGTCGACGACGAAGCGGCCACCGCCTGCCGGGCTCGACCCGGGGGGAGCGCTCTGCCCGGGCTGCCCGGCGGGACCGGGCCTGCCGGCCGCCTCGGCGCGGGCCTTCAGCGCGGACAGATCGACCGCGCCGGCCATGGCACGCGACAGCGCGGCCGTCTGGGCTGCCTGACGGGGATCGGGACGGGTCACGTGACCATCCTGGCACGTCCGGCCCCGCGGCTTCGGGCAGGTGGTTCGGGCAGGTGGCGAGTCCGCCGGACCCTGGCGAACGGCTGCGTCCGCTCCCGCCCGCTCCCGCCCGCTCCCGCCCGCTCCCACCGGACGTGCGGACGCGGTGGCGCCGGTCGCCGAGCGGGCCGCCCGCGTCAGGAGCCACGCTCAGCGGTCGAGATCAGCGGGCGCAGGCCCATCGGGTTGTCCGCCGCGACGCCTCCCCCGTCCATGATCGCCCGCACGAATGGCCCGGACAGGTCGAGCAGGCGCTGCGCGGCGGCGTCACCGATCGCCTGCCAGGCCACGTCGGCCAGCGCGTCCGTGGTCGCCTCCACCGACGCGCGCAGCGCGCGGCCTGCGGCAGTGGGCCGGCAGACCGCACTCCCGGCGGCACTCCCGGCGGCACTCCCGACCGCAGCCCCGTCAGCAGCCCCGTCCGCGTCGTCGGCCGCACCCCCTTCCGCATCCTCGACGAGCCCGCGCGCGATGAGCCTCCCCCGGGCCGCCGCCCATTCCGCCGCCGACCACCCGCGCACCTTTGCGAGCCGCTCCGGGTCAAGCTCGACGTCCGCCGCGAACAGCACGAGCGCCTCGGCCGGCTCCAGCCCGGCGGTGAGCAGTGCGGCGACGTGACCGTCCCCGCGGTGCTCGCGCAGCACAGTCTGCGCGTGCCACAGCACCAGGTGCGGCTGCGCGGGCCAGGGGAGCTCCGCATTGGCCGCCGCCAGCGCGCGCCCCGCGGTGGGCACCGCCTCCGCGGCGGCCCGCGCGAGCTCGGCCGCCTCGGCGAGCTCGGCCGAGGCCACGAGCTCGTCACCGAGCAGTCGGCGCAACGCCGCGTCCACAGCCTCGAGCCGGACCTCCAGATACCGCGCGGGTGCCGCCAGCGTCCAGACGGCCGGGACCGAACGCGCCACCAGACCGGGATGGAAGTTGTAGAACAGCGCCGCCACGGCCCGCGCCCCGACGGGCCCCAGCGGCGCCGCGCGCAGGGCGAAGTAGCTCGACCAGTAGCCGCGGGTACCGAGCGCCTCGCATCCGGCGACCGACTCCGGCGCGAAGTAAACGACCGCGTGCACGCCCTCCAGCGCACGCCACAATCGGCGCGCCCGGCTCTCGTTCGGGCCTCCCATGCTGCTCCTCCCGTGGCTCGTCCACCGTGGCCCGTCCACCGTACGGCGGATCATCGGGCGGCGGACGACGTCGTCCGTCGGACACTGCGTCGCGATCGCTTCACCGGACTGGCGGAGCATCTGCGGACCGCGGCCGTCGTTGATCGGTACGCCGGTGCGATCACGCGAGACCGCACCCGGACATCGTTCCCCGCCCGCCGCCACATCGCGGCTCCCCCGAGCGAAGGACCCTGCATGAGCACGGACAACACGACCGACCGTCTCCTCGCCGACGCCCGCGAGAAGACCGCGCGCGCCGAGAGCCCCACTCTGGGCAAGGTCGCGCTGATCCTCGGCGTGATCGCTCTCGTGGCCTGCCTCGTGCCGATCGCCGCGTGGGTCCTCGGCGTCGTGGCCGCCGTGCTCGGCTTCGTCGCGATGAAGCGACCGGCATCCGCCAAGCTGGGGCGGATCGGCCTCATCCTCGGTGTCGCCGCGATCTTCGCCGGCATCTTCGTCTTCAACCTGCTCGCGAGCGGCATGATCCGCTTCTGACGTCGAGGACCTCGGAAGCCCGATGGCTTCGGGCCCGCCGGGGCACGACGTGTCCGTGGAGGGCGGGACGTCTGGTCCCGCCCTCCACACGTCCGGAGCAGACCTGGCGCGGCGGCGCGCCGCATCGGCGGTCGGGTCAGCCCTCTTCCAGCGCCCGCTCGACCCGCTCCACCTTCGCCCTGAGCTGGCCGACATGGCCAGGGCGGATGTCGGCCTTGAGCACGAGACTCACCCGCGGTGCGTGGGCCTGCACGGCCTCGACCGCCCGCTTCACCACGTCCATCGCCTCGTCCCAGGTCTCGGCCTCGATCGTGGTGAACATGGCGGTGGTCTCGTTCGGAAGGCCCGACTCCCGAACGACCCGCACCGCCTCCGCCACCGCGTTGCCGACGCTGTCCGATCCGGTGCCCGCAGGCGCCACGCTGAATGCGACAAGCATGCTCGCCAGCCTGCCGCACCCCACCCGGGTGGCGTCCCTCCGAGCCTGCATTGGACGGTACGTACGCGCTGCTAACGTCGCCGACCATGTCCGCCCGCAGGCCCCTGCCGTTCGACCCGATCATGCGGGCGGCGCAGCTGTGGGACGAGCGCATGGGCCCGTCGGGCACGATGGCCGCCGTCACGAGCGTGATGCGGGTGCAACAGATCCTGTTGTCCGCGGTGGACGGCGCGCTGCGCCCGCACGGGCTCACGTTCGCGCGGTACGAGGCGCTGGTCCTGCTGAGCTTCGCCCGCACCGGGAAGCTGCCGATGCGCGTGATGGGCGAGCGGCTGCAGCTGCATCCGACCAGCGTGACCAACATCGTGGACCGGCTCCAGGCCGACGGCCTCGTCCGGCGCACGCCGCACCCCACCGACCGGCGCACGACCCTCGTCGAGATCACCGCAGAGGGCGCGGACCGTCTGGAGGAAGCGACGGCGGCCGTGACCGGGATCCGTTTCGGGCTCGCCGGGCTCGACGATGATGACGAGCGCCTGCTCACCGAGCTGCTGAGCCGCGTACGGCGCGCCGCGGGCGACTTCACCTGACGCGGCGCCGCGTGGACCGACCTCACGCTGCGCTCCCGAACCGGTGTGACTGCGCACCTCCCGGACCGAGCTGACCCCGCACCTCCCGGACCGACCTGTGCGGCGCTCCCGGACCGACCTGACCCGCCACCTCGTCCCGGACCGACCTGACCGGGCCCCGACGGGCGCGCACGGCGCCCGCTCCCGCGCCGCCGCCACCCGCGACGTCTCGCCCCGGCCTCACCTGTCCCGCCCCGAGCGTGGCCCGTGCGGCCGCCCCGGCCAGGCCCGCATCGTCCCGCGCGCCCGACGACGCCCGGCCCGGCGGGCCCCGCGGCCCGCCCGCCGCAGGCCGTCCGTCGACCGGCCGCCCTCCCCGGTCCGGCGCCCCAGCCTGCGCCGTCTCCGGCGGTCCACCGCCCACGCCGTCGCGACCCCCGTGGCCGATCCCGCGAGCACGCACGCCGAGCATGTGGTCACATCCATGCCGTCCCCCTCCGGCTCACCGTCGACTCCCCGCCGACTCCCCGTTGACTCCCCGCCGACTCCCCGTCGACTCCCCGTCGACTCCCCGTTGACTCCGTGTTGCGTCAACAGCGTTGACGCTAGCGGCGAGGTCCGACATTCTGGGCGTCATGAGCACCACCGACCGTCCCGGCCTGCGAGCGGCGCGCCGCGCCCGCGGCTGGTCGCTGGCCGACGCTGCACGCGAGCTGGAGCGGTTGAGCCGAAGCAGCGGATCGACCGGGGCGTCCGCAGCCAGCCTGAAGAGCCTGCTGTCGCGCTGGGAGAACGGGCACGCCACCCCGGACGCCACCAACCGCGGGTTCCTCGCCCGCCTCTACGAGCGCACACCCGCCGAGCTCGGACTCACCGTCGAGATGCCGGCGGCGGGCGGCGTCACGCGCCTACGCGGGCGGCTGGCGGCGGCGGCGGCCGTCGGCGAGGTCCTGCTGCGCGCGTGGGAGGAGCAGCTGGAGATCGCCCGGCGGCTCGACGACGAGACGGGTGCGGCCGGTGCTGCCGGCGTCGTACGCGCGCTCGCCGACGAGCTGGACGGCACGCTCGTCCACGCGGCCGCCCCCGGCGTCCGGGCCCGGGTGGCCGTGCTCCTGGCCCGCGCCGTCACGCTCGCCGGGTGGCAGGAGCTGGACCTCGGCGACCCGGAGCGGGCATGGCGGCGATTCGCCCGGGCCCGCGAGGCCGCCGCGATCGCCATCACGGCTGCCGCCCCGTTCGGCCCGGACGTCGACCCAGGGGCCGACGCGAGAGTCGACCCGGGGAGCGACCCGGGAGTCGAGGGTGACGCGGGAGTCGAGGGTGACGCGGGAGTCGAGGGTGACGCGACAGCCGCCACGGAAGGCGGCCGACCCCCCGCCGCGATCCGCAGGCCCGCCACTCTCCCCGGTCCGGTCGGCCCCGCGGCCTCCGCTGCAGCGCCCGACATCCGGGCCGAGGCCGACGAGGTGTGCGGCGAGGCGGTGGCGGGCCAGGCTGCGGTGCTGGTCGGGCTCGGCGAGCCGGACATGGCGCTCGCCGTGATCGACACGGTCGACCCGCCCGATCCGGCTGTCCCGCCCGACCCGGCTGTCCCGGCAGTCCCGGCTGCCCACGACGCGGCCGCGGGCGGCGCGGCCTTCGGCGGCACGCCCCTCGGCGGCTCCACCGAGGGGGGGCGGGCCTGGCTCGCCGCTGCCCGTGGAGCCGCCCTGGCCGCAGGCGGGCGCAGCACCCCCGCCAGGCAGGTCTACGACGCGGCGCTGCGAGCGCTGGCCGCGCGCGCAGCGCCGCCGGAAGGCCGGGGCTCCGGCGGCGACCCGGAACCCCGATCGGGCGCCCCGGACGGAGCACGCGCCCGACCCCGAACGGGCGTGCGGCCCTCCGATCTGCGGCGCTGGCGTGCGCAGGCTCTGGCGGCACCGGGCGAGCCGGACGTCGTCTCGTCTCTGGAGGCCGCTCTGGCCGGCGGTATCGCGTCGGTGCGGGAGCGCGCCGCGACCCACGCGGCGCTCGCCCTCGCCCTCGCCGGCCGGCCGGCCGCCACCGGCGCGGCCGACCACCCGGCCGACACGCACGCTCGGGCGGCGCGGGACCTGGCCGTACGGATCGGGTCGGTCCGGGTGGTCGCGCTGCTCACCCACGGTGCCGATCGGGCAACGGAGGCGGCCTCGACGCCGCACGGACAGCGCCATGGCTGAGGCCCGGCAGGGCGAGGCCACCACCCACCCACCGGTCGGTGCCGTCGCAGGTCAGCCCGGACCGACGGCGTCCATCACCTCGTCCGCGGCCCGATACGGGTCGAGCTCTCCGGCCACCACCCGTTTGGCCAGGTCGGGCACGTTCGCCGAACCGCGCAGCGCACTGATCCGGCCGCGCACCTGCTCGAGTGTGATCGCCTCGATCTCGGCTTCTGCCCGGGCGAGCCGGCGCCGGTGGCCCTCGCCGCCCGCGTCGAGCCAGCGGCGGTGGGCATCCAGGGCGGCGACGAGATCCTCGACGCCCTCGCCCCGCGAGGCGACGGTGCGTACGACGGGGCGGCTCCAGCCGGACGCGTCCTCCCCGAGCGACATCATGTACGTCAGGTCGCGCACCGTGCGGGCGGCGCCGGGCCGGTCGGCCTTGTTGACCACGAAGACGTCGGCGACCTCCAGGATCCCGGCCTTCGCAGCCTGGATGCCGTCCCCCATTCCCGGGGCGAGCAGGACGACGGTGCTGTCGGCCAGCGACACGACGTCGATCTCGGACTGGCCCACGCCGACGGTCTCGACCAGGACCACGTCGCATCCGGCGGCGTCCAGCACCCGTAGGGCTTGCGGAGTGGCCCAGGCGAGCCCGCCGAGGTGCCCGCGCGTGGCCATCGAACGGATGAAGACGCCGTCGTCCGTGGCGTGCTCGCCCATCCGGACACGGTCGCCGAGGAGAGCCCCACCGGAGAAAGGCGATGAGGGGTCGACGGCGAGTACGCCGACCCGGCGTCCGGCTGCGCGCAGAGCGCCGACCAGCACGGACACCGAGGTGGACTTCCCGACGCCGGGTGCGCCGGTGATGCCGACGACATGGGCGTGGCCGGTGAACGGCGCCAGCGCCGCAGCCACGTCGCGCAGCCGCGGGCCGGGGTTCTCCACCATCGACAGCAGCCGCCCCACGGCCCTTTGCTCCCCACGCCGCGCGCGGTCGACGAGCTCGCCGAGGTCGTGCTCGCTCACGGCGCGCCGGGCGGCGGGACCGGACCCGCCGCCCGCCACAGCCGTCGCCGTCAGGAGGCGGCGGGGACGCGCAGGATCAGGGCGTCACCCTGCCCACCGCCGCCGCAGAGCGCCGCCGCTCCGACGCCGCCGCCGCGTCGCTGCAGCTCGAGCGCAAGGTGCAGGGCGATGCGGGCCCCGGACATCCCGATCGGGTGACCGAGCGCGATCGCGCCGCCATTGACGTTCACCTTGTCCTCGGCGATGCCGAGCCTTCGGGCCGACACGATGCCGACGGCGGCGAACGCCTCGTTGATCTCCACGAGGTCGAGGTCGGCGGGAGTGATGCCCTCCTTCGCACACGCCTTCTCGATGGCGTTGGCGGGCTGCTCGTGCAGGCTCGCATCCGGCCCGGCGACCACCCCGTGGGCGCCGATCTCGGCGATCCAGCTCAGGCCCAGCTCCTCGGCCTTCGCCTTGCTCATCACCACGACAGCGGCAGCGCCGTCGGAGATCTGGGAGGCGGAGCCCGCGGTGATGGTGCCGTCGGAGGAGAAGGCGGGGCGGAGCCTGCCGAGGGACTCCGTCGTGGTGTCGCCGCGCACGCCCTCGTCGGTGGCGAACTCGATCGGGTCGCCCTTGCGCTGGGGGATGGTGACGGCGGCGATCTCGGCGGCGAACACGCCGTTCTTCGCCGCGGCGGCGGCGCGCTGGTGTGAGCGCGCGGAGAAGGCGTCCTGCTCCTCACGGGTGAGCGAGTACCGGCCGTTGTACTTCTCCGTGGACGCACCCATCGCCACCTGGTCGAACGCGCAGAACAGGCCGTCGAAGGCCATGTGGTCCTGCATGGTGACGTCGCCGTACTTGAAGCCCTCGCGGGACTTGGTGAGCAGGTGCGGAGCGTTGGTCATGGACTCCTGGCCACCGGCGACGACGATCTCGAACTCGCCGGCCCGGATCAGCTGGTCGGCCAGCGCAATGGCGTCGATGCCGGACAGGCACACCTTGTTGACGGTCAGTGCGGGCACGCTCATGGGGATGCCTGCTGCGGCGGCAGCCTGCCGGGCGGGGATCTGGCCCGCGCCCGCGGTCAGGACCTGCCCCATGATCACATAGTCCACGCTCTCCGGGGCCACCCCGGCCCGCTCCAGCGCCGCCTTGATCGCGACACCGCCCAGTTGGGCACCGGAGAAACCCTTGAGAGAACCGAGCAGGCGCCCCATCGGGGTGCGGGCACCGGCGACGATGACGGATCCGGACACGAGACCTCCAGCGACTGTGGTGTGGGCTGCCCGACGGCCCGCGCCTGCATCGACGGGCCGGAGCGACTCGACTCGACCGTGCCACGCGTCGGGCCGGCGCGAAAGCCGGATGGTGGCCGACCCTACCCCTCGGCGCAGGTCAGGGCGGCCGTCCTCGTGACGGAATGCACAGGGCGCGCGACACCGCGCCGGAAGTTACATTCCGGCCATGGACAACGGGGAAATCGTCTCGCCCGCCCTGGTCACCGGGGTGGATCACATCGGCATCGCCGTGCCGGACCTCGACGCGGCGATCGCCTGGTACGAGGACACGCTGGGCCTCACGGCCACCCACGTGGAGACCAACGAGGAGCAGGGCGTCCGCGAAGCGATGCTCGCCACGGGCCCCGGTGACGCCACGATGATCCAACTGCTGGCGCCGCTGCGCCCGGACTCCCCCATCGGACGTTTCCTCGACCGCAGCGGTCCCGGCATCCAGCAGATGGCCTACCGAGTCGCCGACATCGACGCGGCGTGCGCAGCGCTGCGCGAGCGGGGTGTGAGGTTGCTCTACGAGGAGCCGAAGCGGGGCACGGCGGGCTCGCGGATCAACTTCCTGCACCCGAAGGACGCCGGTGGCGTGCTGGTGGAGCTGGTGGAACCGGCCGCCGAGCCCACGACCGGGCACTGACACCGCCGGGTGGACAGGTGGACCGTTCAAGGTGAGGTAGGCCACGTCATCCGGAAGGACAGGCGCCCCTGAGGGCCATGAGCGGGTACCATACTGCCCAGTAATTTGGGATACCAAGCATCGAGACCTCGCATCCGACATCGGAGGCCAGCCGTGCAGGAGATCGTCGACGCCATCCTCGCCGAGCAGTACGACGCGATCGGGGGCCTCGCCGTACCCCGGACCTACCGCGGGGTGGTCGTCCGGGCCGACGAGGTCGACATGTTCCAGGGCATCCCGTCGCGGGACAAGGACCCGCGCAAGAGCCTGCACCTCGACGAGGTCCCCACCCCCGAGCTGGGCCCCGGGGAGGCGATCGTCGCCGTCATGGCGAGCGCGATCAACTACAACACCGTGTGGACCTCGATCTTCGAGCCGCTGCCGACGTTCGGGTTCCTCAAGCGCTACGGGCGCCTGTCCCCGATGGCCAAGCGCCACGACCTGCCCTACCACGTCGTCGGGTCGGACCTCGCCGGCGTCGTGCTGCGCACCGGTCCGGGAGTCAACGCCTGGAAGCCGGGCGACCGGGTCGTCGCGCACTGCCTGTCCGTCGAGCTGGAGAGCCCGGACGGACACGGCGACACGATGATGGATCCGCAGCAGCGCATCTGGGGCTTCGAGACGAACTTCGGCGGGCTCGCCGAGCTCGCGCTCGTGAAGTCCAACCAGCTCATGCCGATGCCCAACCACCTCACCTGGGAGGAGGCGGCGAGCCCCGGCCTGGTCAACTCCACCGCCTACCGCCAGCTCGTCTCCCGCAACGGCGCCGGGATGAAGCAGGGCGACACCGTCCTCATCTGGGGCGCCTCGGGCGGCCTCGGCTCGTACGCCACCCAGTTCGCCCTCAACGGGGGCGCGACGCCGGTGTGCGTCGTCTCCTCGCCGGAGAAGGCCGAGATCTGCCGCCGCATGGGCGCGGAGCTGATCATCGACCGGAACGCCGAGGGCTACCGGTTCTGGTCCGACGAGCAGACCCAGGATCCGTCGGAGTGGAAGCGCTTCGGCGCGAGGATCCGCGAGCTCACCGGCGGCGACGACCCGGACATCGTGTTCGAGCACCCCGGCCGGGAAACCTTCGGCGCGAGTGTCTACGTCGCGCGCAAGGGCGGCACGATCGTCACGTGCGCCTCGACGTCGGGCTACGAGCACGTCTTCGACAACCGCTACCTGTGGATGAACCTCAAGCGGATCGTCGGCTCGCACTTCGCGAACTACCGCGAGTCCTGGGAGGCGAACAAGCTCGTCTCGAAGGGCATGATCCACCCGACGGTGTCCAAGGTGTACCCTCTCGCCGAGACCGGGCAGGCCGCATTGGACGTCCACACCAACAGCCACCAGGGCAAGGTCGGCGTGCTGTGTCTCGCGCCTGGGGAGGGGCTGGGTGTCGTCGACCACGAGAAGCGGGCGAAGCACGCCGATGCGATCAACCGGTTCCGCGGCGCATGATCCGTTCGGCCCCCCTGACGATGCGCTATGGGGCGTGCGCCCGCGAGGGCGACGGTCCGGCCCGGTACGGTGAGCGGTCATGGCCGACGATCACGCTGGGCTTGACATGGGTGATCTCGCGTCACCCGCAACGGCGTACGGCGGTGTGGGAGGCGACTTCCAGGTAGTCCGTCGCGGCTACGACCAGCGACAGGTCGACAGTCACCTGGACCGCCTCGACGCCGAGATCCGCATCCTCATCGCGGACCGCAACGCGGCCGTCGAGCAGGCCGCTCAACGCGGGCGCGAGCTCGACGAGTCACGTGCCCGGGCCGAGCGCCTGCGCGTGCAGGTGCGGGCCCTGGTCAGTCCACCGACCTCGTTGCCCGGCATGAGCGAGCGCATGCGCTCGATGCTGCGCCTCGCCGAGGACGAGGTCTCGGAGATGCTGACGCAGGCCGACGCCGAGGCCATCCGGCGCCGTCACGACGCGGAGCTGGAGGCGGGCGAGATCCGATCGGCCGCCCTGGCCGACGCGGAGCGCTCCGCGGCGGAGGATGCCAAGCGGCGGGCCGAGTGCGACGCCGAGATCGCGGCAGCGGCCGCCGAGATGGCCGCACACCGGCGGGCGTTCGAGGCCGAGCTGGAGCGCGAGCGGATGTCCTCATCCGCGCGCATCTCCCGGGCCGAGGAGGATGCCCGCATTCGCATCGCCGAGGAACAGGCGGCCTGGGAGGCTCGCCGGGCGCTCGTCGAGGAGGACTTCCTCCGGGCCATGGACCAGCGCCGCGCGGAGGCACTCGCCGAGCTGGAGCGCAACCGCATCGAGATCTACCGCCGCAACAGCGACATGATCGCTGCAGCCCAGGAGCAGAGCGCCCGCACGATCACCGCGGCGGACGACTACGCCGTCCGCACCGTCGCCGAGGCGAAGGGCCGGGTGGCGGAGCTCGCGGACGCCCGCGAGCGGGTCGCCGCGCAGCTCGCTCAGGCACGCGCAGCACTGGCGCTCGTGCTCGGGGAGCTGTCGGCCACGCCGGAGCGCGACGTACCCGCGTCGCTGCCCGAGGTGGCCGGGCCGATCGCGCCACGCCCGGATGCGGACACGTCGCCCACCGGCCCGGTGGAGTCATCCGGGGCGGGCCGGGCCGCCGCTTGGGCTCCCGTCGCAGCGGCCGCGGGACCAGCAGGTGGCGGACCGGCAGCCCCAGGACCGGCAGCACCGACACCAGCAGCACCGACACCAGCAGCACCGGCGGCTGCGACACCGGCAGCAGCGACACCGGCAGCAGCGATACCGACGGCTGCGGAACCGGCTGCAGGCTTCACCGGGACCCCGGACCAGCAACCCCCGGCCGCAGCACCACCGGACGCCGAGGGTGCCGTCTCCCCGGCGAGCCCTTCGGCCCGACCCGACCCGCCCGCGGCACCACGGACGCCGGAGTCCGCCGACTCGCGACCGTCGGGCAGCGCCGCCGTCGTCCCTCTGCCCGGGACCGACGCCACGTCCTCCTCGAACGGCGCGCAAGCCACCAAGCAGCCGGGCCGCGGCCGCAGTCGGGGCCGCAGTTCCGGCAGCGGTCCTTACAGTCCCGACGGCGACCCCGACGGCGCGAACGGCACCACCGCGAGCACAGCCCGTCCCGCCGGCGACGGCACCGACCCGAACAGCCCGGACGGAGAGGGGCCGAAGCGCCTGTCCACGCCCGACGCCGGCCCCGAGGACCCGACCCCGGTGAGCGGTGCCGCGAGCGCGCGCCGACGGACGCGCCGTCCCTCACCGCGCCGCAGCTGACGACTCCCCAGCGCGGGATCGGCGCCGGTCCGGTCGAGCGGGCGGCTGGCGTCGTCGACAACGATGGCGGCACGCCCCGAACGCAGGCTCTTCACCTTTGATCGCGTCACCGTCGGCGGCCGGGGCGGCGCCGGTCGCGCGCGGCCCAGCACGGCGCATGCCAGTGCCGCCGCTCGGCGATCGACCCGTACTCCCCCGCCGGCCAGGTCACGAGATGGGCCACCCCGGGCGGGATGACCTGGTCGCAGCCCGGACAGCGGTAGGACTTGTCCGACGTCGAGCCCGCGATGCTGCGCACGACCCATTCCCCATCCGCGGCGGTCTCCGCGCGCACGTGTGCTGCCGAGCGCAGGGGGACGTGCGCGGGGCGCGGGCGACGATTCGCACGGGGCACGCCACCATCCTGCCGGGCGCCGGGCCCGCCCGAGCACGACGGGCGACCTCGATCACGCCTCGAACCCGACCGCCGGACCAAGACCCGCAACTCGCACCGGCGAATCCCACAACTCACGCCTGTGGGATGCGGAACTCGCCGCCCCCGGACACCAACGGCCCCCGCAACTCGCACCGGCGAAAACCGCAACTCGCGCCGGTGGGATGCGGAACTCGCGGGTCAGCGGCGGGCGTAGTCCCGGAAGCCGTGGCCCGTCTTGCGCCCGAGCCGTCCCGCCTTCACGAGGTGCTCCAGGAGCGGCGCGGGCGCCATCCCGGCCATCCGGAACTCGCGGTACAGCGAGCGCTCGATCGCGAGCGACACGTCCAGCCCGACGACGTCGAGCAGCTCGAACGGACCCATCGGCAGGGCGCAGCCGGTCTTCATGGCGGCGTCGATGTCGTCGGCCGTGGCGTAGTGCGCCTCGAGCATCTTTACCGCGTCGTTGAGGTAGGGGAACAGCAGCGCGTTGACGATGAACCCCGCCCGGTCGCGGCACGAGACGGCGACCTTGCCCAGCCGCTCGCACAGGACGAGGCAGGTGGCGGCGACGTCAGGCGCGGTGGTGATCGTCGAGACGACCTCGACGAGCTTCATGACCGGCGCGGGGTTGAAGAAGTGCAGGCCGATCACGTCCTGAGGCCGTGACGTCGCGGCCGCGCACTCGACGACGGGCAGCGACGACGTGGTGGTCGCGAGGATGGCCCCCGGCTTGCAGATCTCGTCCAGGGCGGCGAAGACCGCGCGCTTGAGGTCGAGCTCCTCGGCGATGGCCTCGACGACCAGGTCGACGTCGGCGAAGTCCTCCAGGCGGGTGGTCCCGGTGACCCGCGAAACGGTTGCGTCCCGGTCCTGCTCGGTGAGCCGGCCGCGCACGACCTGCTTGTCGAGCGACTTGCGCAGCGCGGCCAGCGAGCCGTCGACCTTGGAGTCGCTGCGCCCGCGCACCACCACGTCGAATCCGGCGCGCGCGAACACCTCGACGATGCCGGTGGCCATCGTCCCGGTGCCGACGACGCCGACGCGCGCGACGTCACGCACCGTCACGTCCGGCGGCACGGTGCCCGACGGGGTCAGCGCGTCCGGCACGACCTTCGACGAGTGCGGCTCGGCGTAGGTGTAGAAGCCGCGCCCGCTCTTGCGGCCCAGGAGCCCCGCGGTGATCATCTGCTTGAAGACGGGCGCGGGCACGTGCATCTGGTTGCGGGACTGCTTGTACATCGTGTCGAGGATCTCGTAGGCCGTGTCGAGGCCGATGAGGTCGAGCAGAGCGAGCGGGCCCATCGGGTAGCCGCAGCCGTAGCGCATGGCGGCGTCGAGGTCCTCGCGGCTGGCGTAGCGCGACTCGTACATCCGCGCGGCGTGGTTGAGGTAGCCGAACAGCAGCGCGTTCGCGATGAACCCGGCGCGGTCGCCGATCACGACCGGCACCTTGTCCAGCGTGGCGACGAAGGCCTTGAGGTCGTCGACGACGTCCGGCTCGGTGACGACCGTGCGGACCAGCTCGACGAGCTTCTGCACCGGCGCCGGGTTGAAGAAGTGCATGCCGACGACGCGCCCGGGTCGTCCGGTGCGCACCGACAGCTCGGTGACCGACAGCGACGACGTGTTGGACGCGAGCACGACGTCGTCGCGGCAGACCTTGTCGAGCTCCTCGAAGATCTTCGCCTTCAGCTCGAGGCTCTCCGGGACCGCCTCGACGACGAGATCGGCGTCGGCCAGATCGGCGAGCGAGGTGCTCGTCGTGATGCGGCCGAGCAGGGCGTCCGCGTCCTCCTGGGTGAGCTTGCTGCGGGCGACGGCCCGGCCGGTGGACGAGTCGAGGTGGACGCGGCCGCGGGCGACCGCATCGTCGTCGACCTCGACGGCGACGACCTGCAGGCCGTTGCGGGCGAACACCTCCGCGATGCCCGCGCCCATCGTGCCCAGCCCGACCACCCCGACCGTGCGGAACTCCCGTGCCACGCCTGTACCTCCACGCTGCGCTGCGACCTGTGGCTGACTTCCGGGTGGATCCTGCCATCGCGCCGCGGGCTTCGCGCCCGTCGTGGCGGGGGACACACGTCCGACCGGTCAGCGTCCGTGGCGCAGCCGCACGAGCCCGACCAGCCCTTTCATCAGCGCGGCGGGACGCCGGAAGGTCGTGACGGACGGGAGCGGGAACCGCCGGCGTGCCACGGCCTGGGGCCGGGTGAACTCGCGCAGCCCGTCCTCCCCGTGAATGCGCCCGAAACCGGAGTCGCCGACCCCGCCGAAGGGCAGGGCCGGGATGCCCGCGAAGGAGGTGACGCCGTTCACGGCGACCATCCCGCAGCGCAGCCGGGCGGCGATCTGCGGGCCGCGCCGCTTCGAGAACACGGCGGCCCCGAGCCCGTAGCCGGTGGCGTTGGCGCGGCGCACCGCCTCGTCCACGTCGGGGACGCGGTTCACCACCAGCACCGGGCCGAACGTCTCCTCGGTGACCGCGACGCTGTCCTCGGGGACGTCCACGATCACCACGGGGTCCACGAACGGGCCGTCCACGCTCTCCGTCCCGCCGACGACCGCCCGGCCGCCGCGGACCAGGGCGTCCTCGACGTGACGGGTGACGATCCCCGCCTGCGACGGCGACGCCATCGGCCCGATCTCGGCACCCGCCCGCACCCGGGTGGCCCGTTCCACGACCTCGGCGGTGAACCGCTCCGCCACCGCCTCGACGACGTAGACCCGCTCGATGCCCACGCACGTCTGGCCGGCGTTCGCGAACCCGCCCCAGACGGCGGCGTCCGCAGCGGCGCGCAGGTCCGCGTCGACGTCCACGATGAGCGCGTCCTTTCCGCCGCACTCGACGAGCACCGGGGTGAGATTCTCCACACACGCGGCCATCACGCGCTTCGCGGTGGCCGTCGACCCGGTGAACGCGATCTTGCCGACCCCGGGTGCCCGGCACAGCGCCGCGCCCGTGTCGCCGAGCCCGGTGACGATCTGCAGCAACGGGCGGCCGTCCACGATCTCGGAGAGCGTGTCCGCGAGAGCGATCCCGACCCCGGGGGTGAGCTCGCTGGGCTTGAACACCACGGCGTTGCCCGCGGCCAGGGCGTAGGCGATGGATCCCATGGGGGTGAACACCGGGTAGTTCCACGGGCCGATCACCCCGACGACCCCGAGAGGCGGGTACGCGAGCGTCGCGGCCTGGTTGGCCATGAGCAGGCCCGGGGAGACCCGCCGGGGGCCGAGCACGCGCTCGGCGTTGCGGGCCGCCCAGGCCAGGTGCTCGACGGTGAGGACGAGCTCTAGGCGCGCGTCGTCGAGCGGCTTGCCGGTCTCGGCCGTGATCGCTGCCGCGAGGTCCTCCAGGCGGTTGACCAGGGCCTTCCGCCACAACTCGAGCCTGCGGCGACGCGCGGTGAAGCCCAGCCCGTACCACCACGCCGCGGCCTGCCCACCACGCTCGACCGCCGCCCGGACGGCGGCCTCGTCGTGGACGGGGTGCACGCCGAGGACGTCGCCGGTACGCGGATCGAGGGACTCGAACGTCGCGGGCGTCGGGCGCGCGTCGGTGGTCGTCACGGGCGCCAGGGTAGGACTCAGGGTCGGGGTCGGGGGAAATACGGATGACCTTGCGCTCCGACGGGCGCAGGGTGGGGGCATGGAACGGACGACCGGCACCGAGCGGATCGGCGCCCCGAGGATCGGCACAGCCGACGGCGACCGTCCCGCTCCGACGCGGGTGTCCTCGCGGACACCCGCGATCGATCCCCTCGCGCTCGACCGGGCCGCCCGCGGCGATCCGGACGCAGTGGCCGCCCTGTTCGCGGCCATTCATCCGGCGGTGCTCGCGTACTGCCGCGCCCGGCTCGGGCGCTCTGCGGGAGCGCTGGAGTCCCCCGAGGACGTCGCCCAGACCGTGTGCCTCAACCTGCTTCGCGCGCTGCCCCGCCACGAGGGCGGCGGGCGGCCGTTCATGGCCTACGTCTACGCGAGCGCGGCCAACGCGGTGACCGACGCGCGGCGCCGGCTCGCCCGCCGCAGCATCGAGCAGCTCACCGAGGACGATGCCCCGGCCGACCGCGGGCCGGGCCCGGAGGAGCACGGCCTGCACACCGACGTCACCCGCCGAGCACGTGAGCTCCTGGACACCCTGCCCGAGCGGATGCGCGAGGTGCTGGTGCTGCGCGTGGCGCTGGGGCTCTCCGCGCGCTCCGCCGCGGAGCTGCTGGGCATGACCGAGCAGACGGTGCGCGTCACCCAGCACCGGGCGCTGCGCAAGCTGCGCACCGTGGCGGCCTGATCAGGAGCCGTTCGACCGTGGCGCCCGCCGTCCGGAGCGGCCGGCCGGCCTGGCGGGCCGGGTGTCGAGGGGGAGCTCGCGCACCACGACGGGTGGCCCGCAGAAGACCGTGAGGTCGCAGGCCGTCTGGACGGCCTCCTCGACGCTGTGGCCGAGGTGCAGCGCGGAACGCGCGTACTCGAACCCGCTACCCACGGCCCACCATTCGTGGTGCTCGACGTTCAGGTCGGCCGTCGCGGAGATCAGCTTGCCGTCGAAGGCGAGCAGCCAGCTGTTGCGCGGCTTGAAGTCCTTGAGCATCTTGTCGATCCACTGGTGGAACTCGACGAAGAACTCCATGATGTCGCGGCGCTGCGAGGAGCGCGGCTTGTGGTTCTCCAGGTAGATCGACATGTAGTTGTTGTGCGCGCTCGAGCCGGTGCCGCCGATGATCAGGTCCGGCAGCACCATCAGCTTGCCGTCGTCGATCAGGTCCTTGCCCTGCCCGAAGGTCACCTGGCTGTCGCTGCCGATGACGATCTTGTCCGACTCGACCTTCCCCGCGATCACCGTCACGCCCACCAGTGTGGACGATGCGGCGCCCCGGTCCCATGGGGGTCACCGGGTCCGGCGGGCCACCCAGGCCGCGATCTGGCTGCGGGTGCCGAAGCCGAGCTTCGCGAGGATGTGCTGGACGTGGGTCTCGACGGTCCGCTCGGAGATGTGCGCCCCGGCGGCGATCTGGCGGTTGGTGAGCCCGCGCGCCACCAGCTCGGCGATCTCGGCCTCGCGCCTGCTCAGCACCGGCGCCTGCGGGTTCGCGGCCGCGACCAGCTCCCGCAGCGGGGCCATCTCCAGCCGGGCCGCGGTGGCGCCGGCCTCGGCGAGCAGGACGGCCGCCTCGTTCGCGTCGCCGGGGCGGTCCCTGCCGCGCAGCAGATCCGCGAGCCGGTGGCGCCCGAGGGCGGCGAACGGGGCGAGCCCCGCGGCGTCGTCGGCGGCCACGGCCGCGCGCAGGTGGCCGATCGCGGCTCCGGTGCGGCCGGTCAGCGCGTCCGCCACCCCGAGGGCGCGGTGCACCGACCCGTGCACGGCCGTCGCCCCGGCGCCGCCGGTGACGAACAGGTCCGCGTGCGGGGCCAGGACGCGCCGTGCGGCCTCGGCGCCCGCCCCGTCGCCGAGCTCGTCGGCGAGGTGGATCCGGCTGGTCTCGACGATCAGCCGGCTGAACGGCGGCACGCCGGGCGAGCCCGCGGCCGGCAGTCCCTCGTACCAGCGGCGTGCCTCGTCGCGCTCGCCGTGGTCGAGCAGCCAGCGGGCGAGCCCGGACCCCATGATCGCGAAGTGCGGACCGCGGTTCGCCAGCCCGGCGCGCAGGGCGTCCACGTCGAGGTGCGGCTCGTCGCGCCCGGTGAGCGCCGCGATCTGGAACACGATGGCCTGCGCCGTCCCGACCGTACCCTCGTGTCCGCCGCGGCGGCTGATCACGAGCGCCTCGCCGTTGAGCTCCCGGCAGCGGTCCCAGTCGCCGCGGCCGAAGGCGAGCGCCACCCGGCTGCGCAGCAGGTGAAGGCGCAGCATCGGCCGACGCAGGCTCGCGACGACCGGTTCGAGGCCGTCGAGCACCGCCTCCGCCTCTGCGGTCCGGCCGAGCCCCACGAGCGCGTCGAAACGCCAGAGGTGGCCCCAGACCAGGCAGTCCCCGTCGTCGGTCCGGGTGGCGAGCGCGATCATCCGCTCACCCAGCCCGAGCCGCTCCCGCATGCCGTCCGGACCGGCACGGGCGAGCTGGCGGGCGCGCAACGCCGCGCCGAGCGCGACCGGGTCGTCGAGTCGCCCGGCCATCGCGAGCGCGGCGACCGCGACGTCCTCGGCCCCGCCGGACTCCAGCGACACCGCCCGGACGTGCGCGAGCTGGGCCAGCAGCTGCGCCCGCAATGGCGAGTCGGAGTCGGGCAGCCCGCGCAGCGCCTCGGTGCACCAGGCCCGTTGTTCGTCGAGGAAGTCCGGCTCGGACACCCCGGGCAGCACGAGCGCGGCGCACCCGACCAGCTGCGGGTCGCCGAGCGCACGGCCCAGGTCGGCCGCCTCGGCGGCGGCGGTCCGCGCCCGGACGATCTCGTGCGCGCCGGCGTGCGCGCGGGCGGCCTCCAGCAGCAGCTCCCCGCGCCGCGCCGGCGCGAGGACGCCGCGGGCGAGCCGGGCCGCCTCGCCGAGCAGGCGGGCGGCCTCCTCGTAGGCGAGGCGGCCCGACGCGAGCGCCGCGGCCCCGCGGAGCCATCCCACCGCGGCGCCCGGGTCGCCGAGCGGCTGCGCGGCCAGCGCGTGGCGGGCCAGGTCCGGGAGCACCGCCGGATCGTCCGCGGCGGGTGCCAGGAGGACCGTGACGCGGTGATGCACACGCGCGACCTCGGCGGGCGAGCACCGGTCCAACCAGACCTCGCGGACGAGGTCGTGGGCGAAGCGCAGACCGGGGCCACCGCGGACCCGTTCGAGCAGTCCGTCGTCGAACGCGGGTGACAGCTCATCGAGCACCGCGTCCGTGGACGCGTCCAGCACCGCCGCGAGCAGGCCGACGTCCACCTCGAGGCCGAGGACGCAGGCCACCGCGAGCAGCTCCTGGCACCGCGGGGGAAGCGCCAGCATCCGGTGCACGACCACCTCGCGCGCGGCGGCGGGCAGCGTTCGCTCCCCCGGCGCCACCCGCGCGAGCTCCCCGACGAAGAACGGGTTGCCCCCGCTGCGCCGTGCGACGTCGGCCACCACGTCCCGGGCGGGCGGCCCGCCGCAGTACCCGGCCAGCGCCGCGGCGATCTCGTCCTCGGCGAGACCCGCGAGCTCCAGGCGCACCCCGCGTGCGGCGAGCGCGGCGAGCACGCGCGCGCGGTCCGGGTCGGCGGCGACCTCCGCGGACCGGAAGGTCACGGCGAGGAGCAGTCTCGACCGCTCGACCTCACCGCCGAGGTGCGCGAGCAGCGCGAGGGAGGCCGGATCGGCCCACTGGACGTCGTCGAGGACCAGGACGGCACCCGTCGGGGCCGCCAGCCCGGTGAAGAAGCCCGCCGCGAGGTCGAACAGCGCGAAGCGGTCCGCGGGTCCGTGTCCACCCGGCCCGGCCGGGCCCAGCTCGGGCGCGATGCGGGCGAGATCCTCCGCACCGGCCAGCGCCGCCGTCGCCGCGGCCGGGTCCGCCGTGGCATGCCAGGCCCGCAGGATGCGCCGCCACGGCCAGTAGGCCGGCGCATCCGCGGCGGACGTGCACCGGCCCCAGAACACCGGTACCGCGCGGGCGGCGGCCAGCCGGGCGAGCTCGGCGACCAGTCGGGTCTTGCCGATCCCCGGTTCGCCCGACACGAGCGCGACACCGCCCCGCCCGGCGAGCGCGCCCTCCAGCGCAGCCACCAGCACGGCCAGCTCTGCCGCCCGCCCGACGAACCTGCTCTCCACCGCTCCTCCAGCGACGGACCGTAGTCCGTACCGCGGATCCGTGCTTCCACCGATCCGGCGCACGACCACCCGGCCGTACAACGAGGACACCCCGTCCCTGGTGGCCGGGACGGCGGGCCGGCGGCCCTTCCGGCGAAGCCTCGGACGGCAGGAGCAACCCATGAGCACCCGCACCGCACGGCGCACCGCGATCCGTGCCGGCTCGCTCTTCGACGGCACGACCACGCGACCCGACCCGCTCGTGCTGGTCGAGGACGGCCGGATCCTCGCCGTCGAGCAGGGACGGGTCGCCCCGCCCGCGGACGCCGAACTCGTCGACCTCACGGGGACGACCCTGCTGCCGGGCCTCGTCGACACCCATGTGCACCTCGCCTTCGACGCGAGCCGCACCCCCGTCGAGCACCTGGCGGACCGCGACGACGAGGCCGTCCTCGACGCGATGGCGGCGGCCGCCGCCGACCAGCTCGCCGCGGGGGTGACCACCGTGCGCGATCTCGGCGACCGGGACTACCTCGCGCTCGCCCTGCGGGAGCGTGCCGTCGGGCTCCCGGCGATCGTCGCGGCCGGGCCGCCGATCACCTGCCCCGGTGGGCACTGCCACTACCTCGGTGGCGTCGCCCGCGGCGAGGCCGGGATCCGGGCGGCGGTGCGCGAGCACGCCGAGCGGGGCGTGGACGTGATCAAGGTGATGGCCAGCGGCGGCGAGCTGACCCCGGGCACCCTCGTGCACGAGCGGCAGTGGTCCCCGGGCGAGCTGCGGGCGGCCGTCGACGAGGCCCATCGCCTCGGGCGGCCCGTCACGGCGCACGCGCACGCGGTCGACGCCATCGCCGACGCGATCGACGCGGGCGTGGACGGGATCGAGCACTGCTCGTTCCGCACGGCCGACGGCGTGCAGGCGCGGGCGGACCTGGTCGAGGCGATCGTCGCCCGCCGCCTCGTCGTGGGGGCGACCGCCGGGATCGTGCCGGTCGAGGGCGTGGAACCGCCGCCGGGCCTTCTCCGGGTGCTCCCGCAGATCTTCGCCGCGATGGCCCGCCTGCACCGCAGCGGCGCGACGCTGGTCGCGGGGACGGACGCCGGGATCGCGCCCATCAAGCCGCACGGTGTGTTGCCGCACGGCCTCGCCCAGCTCACCCAGTGGGGGATGACGCCCGTCGAGGCGCTGCGGGCGGGCACGGCGGTGGCGGCCACGGTGTGCGGGCTCGGGGAGCGCAAGGGCCGGGTCGCGCCGGGCTACGACGCCGACCTGCTCGCCGTGGCGGGCGACCCGACGGCCGACATCACCGCGCTCCTGCAGGTGCGGCAGGTGTTCCTCGGCGGTCGCGCCGTCCGCCCGGTGTCGGCGGTGGTGTGATGCGTGGGCTGATGCCTGGGCTGCTCGGGATCGGGCGCCGGGTCGGGCACTGGATCCTCGACGGACTCGCCACCGACCACACCTGGTGCTGGGGCTACGTGTTCGGCGCCCCCGCCTCTGTACCTCCACCGCCGTTTCAGAAGATCTGACTCCGACACTCTGACTCCATGAGGGAGATGAGCGCCTCCGATGCGGCACGCCGCTTCTCCGCCGTGCTCGACCGCGCCGAGGACGGGGAGCCGTCGTCATCACCCGCGGCGGCCGACGGGTGGCGATGATCGTGCCGGCGCCGCGGGCCAACGGTCGCGCGGTGACCGAGGTGCTGTACCTCACCGGCGTCGAGCTTCGACACCGACCCGCCCGGCAGGCCGCCCAGCACGCCTTCCTCGACGATCTGCTCGCCGTCGCCCCGGTCGCGGACCACACGCCCGCCGTCGCGGTGCACCACGCCGCGCTGCTCGCCCACGTCCCGGCGCACCGGGCGGCCCCGGGGCGCCCACGACCTGATCATCGCCGCCACCGCGCGGGCGACCGGCCGGACGCTGGTCAGCACCGACGCCGGGGCCGGGTTCACCGACCTGCCCGAGGTCGACGTCCAGCTCGTGGCCCCCTGAACGTCCGGGTACGCAATTCCGGGCTGCGTCACGGACTGCCGTCGACCGCACGGACCGTCGTGGCACGCGGGCGACGCACGACCCTGCAGCTCAGAACAGCAGCAGGTCGTCGCGCTCGATCCCGCGCAGCGCGTCGTAGTCCACGACGACGCAGCGGATCCCGCGGTCCTGCGCCAACGTCCGCGCCTGCGGCTTGATCTGCTGCGCGGCGAACACCCCCGCGACCGGGGCGAGCAGCGGGTCGCGGTTGCACAGCTCCAGGTAGCGGGTGAGCTGCTCCACCCCGTCGATCTCGCCGCGCCGCTTCACCTCGACGATCACGTGGCCGCCGTCGGCGTCGCGACACAGCAGGTCCACCGGGCCGATCGCGGTCATGTACTCGCGGCGCACCAGGGTGAACCCCTCCCCCAGCACCGTCGGGTGCGCGGCGAGCAGCTCCTGCAGGTGCGCCTCGACCCCGTCCTTGACCAGGCCGGGATCGACGCCCAGCTCGTGGGAGCTGTCGTGGATGACCTCGTCGATGGTGATGACGAGCGACTCGTCAGACTTGTTGCGCACCGTCCAGACGCCGGGGGCCTCCTCCAGCCAGCACGGCGGGCTCATCCAGTTCAGCGGCTTGTACGCGCGGTCGTCGGCGTGCACGGACACCGAGCCGTCCGCCTTCACCAGGAGCAACCGGGGGGCCATGGGCAGGTGGGCGGTGAGCCTGCCGACGTAGTCGACCTGGCAGCGGGCGATGACCAGACGCACCCGGCCGAGCATAGGCGGACGGCCGCGCGGGAAGCCGCGAGCCCGATGACGTGACGACCACTCATCCGTGGCGCGGCACCACGACGACCGGCACCGGCGAGCTGCGCACGATCTTCGACGAGCGCGAGCCGAGGAAGACCCTGGCCAGCGGGCCGACCGAGCTGGAGCCGACCGTGAGGACGTCGCCGTCGTCCCAGCCGATGTCCTCCAGGGCGTCGTCCCAGTCCGTGCCGCGCCCGACGACGCCCTGGGCGGGCGGCGCCTCGGGAAGCGCCTTGACGCGGTCGAGCACCTCGTGCTGCGCCCGCCCGACGTCGGCGACCCACTCCTCGACGAGGCTCGACTCGGCGCGCGACCCGATGCCTGCGGTGAGCGGGGTGCGCGGCCGCACGGCGAACGAGGCGACCCGCAGCGGGACGTGCAGCCTGGTGGCCATCCCGGCCGCCGCGAGGACGAACCCGGCCGAGCCCTCCGCTGCGCCGAAGGCGGCCGTGAGCCGGGTGACGCGGGTGGCGGGGCGGCACCGGAAGCCGCGCGGGGCGAGCGCGACGGGGATGTGCGAGCTGTGCAGCAGCCGCTCGGTGACGCCGCCGAACGAGACGCGGCCGATCCCGCCGGAGCGGGCCGAGCCGAGGACGAGCAGGTCCGCGCCCGTGCGCTCGGCGACGTGCAGCAGGCCGGCGGGCGTGGAGCGGGCCCGCTCGACGTGGAACGTGGCGGCGACGTCCTCAGGGGCGCTCGCGCGGGCCCTCGCCAGCGCCTCGGCGGCCGCCTCGTCGAGGTGCTGCTGGTACTCCGCGTCGATGCGGCCGACGCCTGCGGGCCAGGGTGCGGGCACGACCGTGCAGACGATCAGGTCCTCGCGCAGCGAGCGGGCGAGCTGCGCGGCGAGCTGGACGGCGGCGGTGGCACCCCGGCGGCGGGGCAGCCCGAGCAGGACGGTCACGACGCCACCTCGTTGAGCCGCGAGTGGCGGATGCCGTAGGTGAAGTACCAGACCATCGCGACGGCCACCCAGATGAGGAACGCGATGATCGTGACGGCCCGCAGGTCGATGATGATCCAGATGCAGCCGAGGATCGAGAGGACCGGGATCACCGGGTAGCCGGGGACGCGGAATCCGCGCGGCAGGTCCGGTGCGGTACGCCGCAGCACGATCACGCCGATGGACACGACGAGGAACGCGACGAGCGTGCCGATGCTCGTCATCTCGGCGAGGAACTCGATGGGCAGCAGCCCGGCGAGCAGGGCGACGATCACCGCGACGACGATGGTGGAGAACACCGGGGTGAGGGTGCGCGGGTTCACGCGGTGGAACGCCGGCGGGATCATGCCGTCGCGGCCCATGGCGAACAGGATGCGGGTCTGGCCGTAGATGACCACCAGCGTGACGCTGAAGATCGAGATCACCGCGCCCGCGGCGAGCACGGTGGCGGGCCAGGTCGAGCCGGTGATGTTCTCGAGGATCGCGGCGAGCCCGGCCTCCTGGCCCTCGAAGGTCGCTGCGGGCTGGGCCGCGACCGCGACCAGCGAGACGGCGACGTAGAGCGTCGTGACCGTGACCAGCGCGATGATGATCGCGAGTGGCAGTGTCCGGCGCGGGTTGTGCACCTCCTCACCTGCGGTGGAGACGGCGTCCAGGCCGATGTAGGAGAAGAAGATGATGCCGGCGGCCCCGGTGATGCCGGCCAGGCCGGCCGGGGCGAAGTCGGCGAGGTTGTCGGAGTTCCAGCCGGTGACGCCGATGACCACGAACAGCACCAGCACGCAGATCTTGATCATCACCATCGTGGCGTTGACCGTGGCGGACTCGCTGGCGCCGCGGATGAGCAACAGCGCCACGAGCACGACCAGCACCACCGCGGGCAGGTTGATGATCCCGCCGGACTCCGGGGACTGCGCGAGCACATCCGGGATGCGCACGCCGGTCAGGTTGTCGAGCAGCTCGTTGAGGTACTCCGACCAGCCGACGGCCACGGCGGCTGCCGACACGCCGTACTCCAGCAGCAGGCAGGCCGCCACGCCGACCGCGACGACCTCGCCGAGCGTGGCGTAGGCGTAGGAGTACGACGAGCCGGAGACCGGCACCGCGCCCGCCAGCTCGGCGTAGCAGAGCGCGGTGAGGCCGGCGACGGCGCCCGCGATGACGAACGACCAGACGACCGCGGGGCCTGCCACCGGCACGGCCTGGCTCAGCACGAAGAAGATGCCGGTGCCGATGGTCGCGCCGATACCGATCATGGAGAGCTGGAAGAGCCCGATCGAGCGCTTCAGCTCACCACCCTCGGAGTCGGCCCCGGTCTCGGCGGTCATCGACGTCACCGGCTTGCGCCGGAACACCTGGCTGACGAGCGGTCTGGTCACGGCGCCCTCCCGGGTCGCGTCGACGTGATGCGGGGCCGAATCGGATCAGCTTGCCTGGGCGGCCGTCCCCGCGCGAGCCGCCGAACGTCTCACCCGCGCAGCTCCAGCGTGCAGCACTTGGCGCCGCCACCGGCCTTCATCAGCTCGGACATGTCCACCCCGACGGGCACGAACCCGCGTTCGCGCAACCGCGCCGCGAGCTCGGTGGCCTGGGCGGCGAGCACGACGTGCCGGCCGTCGGACACCGCGTTGAGGCCGAGCACCGCGGCGTCCTGCGCCCCGGCGAGGATCGCGTCGGGGAACAGCCTGCGCAGCGTGCCGCGGCTCGCCGCGGAGAACGCCTCGGGCAGGTAGGCCACGGTCGAGTCGTCGAGCACCGCCAGCGCGGTGTCGAGGTGGTAGTAGCGCGGATCGACGAGCTGCAGCGTCACGACGGGGCGCCCGAACAGCGCGCGGACCTCGTCGTGAGCGGCGACCCTGGTGCGGAACCCGGTTCCGGCCAGTACGAGGTCGCCGACGACCAGCAGGTCGCCCTCGCCCTCGTTGACGTGGCGGGCCGCCACGGCACGCAGCCCCGCGGCGCGCAGCCACGCGAGGTAGGCCGGGCCCTCGGCGGCGCGCTGAGAGTGGGCGAAGCGTGCCGAGTAGGCCGTCCCGTCCACGACGAGGCCACCGTTGGCGGCGAACACCATGTCCGGCAGGCCGGGCTCGCCGGGGATCACCTCGACGGTGTGGCCGAGGTCGAGGTACGTGCGGCGCAACGCGTCCCACTGACGCATCGCGCGGGCCGCGTCCACCGGCCGCCCGGGGTCCATCCAGGGGTTGATGGCGTACTCGACGGAGAAGTGCTCCGGGGGGCACATCAGGTAGCGGCGGGGCCGGGCGGTGCGGCCGTAGGCGTCGGGGGCGGCGTCGGGGATGCCGGCGGGGGGCAGCGTCACGGTCACGTGGACCACGGTAGGAGGGGGTGAAGACGACGCCAATCACCATGTATTGCGCATCTGCATACACAACGTTGCGTGTTCATGGCCGATATGAACGAAACGTTGCGTCGGTTCGTCGCCGCTACCGTGGAGCGTCGTGGAGACGCTCTCGAGCCGGCAGGTTTACGCGAACAGCTGGATGACCGTCCGCGAGGACGCCGTGCGCTGGCCCGACGGCACCGAGGGCGTCTTCGGCGTGATCGACAAACCCACCTACGCGCTGGTGATCCCGTTCGACGGCGAGCGGCTGCACCTCGTCGAGCAGTACCGCTACCCGGTCGGCGAGCGGCGCTGGGAGTTCCCCGCGGGCACCGCGCCGGAGCGCGCCGCGCTCGACCCCGCCGAGCTCGCCGCCCGCGAGCTGCGCGAGGAGACCGGCCTGGTGGCGGGCCGGATGCAGCTGCTCGGCCACCTCGACGTCGCCCCGGGGATGTCGAGCCAGCTCGGCACGGTGTGGCTCGCCACCGAGCTGACCGAGGGCCCGCCGCTGCGCGAGCACTCCGAGCAGGACATGCGTGCCGCGTGGTTCACCGTCGCGGAGTTCGAGGCGATGGTGCGGCGAGGGGAGATCGCCGACGCGCAGAGCCTCGCGGCCTACCTCCATCTCCGGCTGAGCCACGCTATGTGACAGTATCGCTGGCGCATGGATCGCCGGCGCATGATCGCTGGCCGGGCGAGGAGGCTCCGTGGACCTGCGCGAGACCGACGAACAGCAACTGCTCCGCTCGTCCGTGGCGGCGATGGCCGCCTCGTACGGCCGCGAGTACATCCGCGAGAAGGTCCGCACCGGCGGGCACACCACCGAGCTGTGGGCGGAGGCGGGCAGGGCGGGCTACCTGGGCGTCGCCGTCCCGGCCGAGTACGGCGGCGGGGGCGCGGGCATGGTGGAGCTCGCGATCGTCGCCGAGGAGTTCGCGGCGGCAGGCTGCCCGCTGCTGCTGCTCGTGGTCTCCCCCGCGATCGCCGCCAGCGTGATCGCGACGTCGGGCACCCCGGAGCAGAAGGAGCGCTGGCTGCCCCGCTTCGCCGACGGCTCGGTGCGCATGTCGTTCGCGATCACCGAGCCGGACGCGGGCTCCAACTCCCACCGGATCACCACCACGGCCCGGCGCGACCCCGAGGGCGGCTGGCGCCTGTCCGGGCGCAAGTACTACATCTCCGGGGTCGACGAGACCGACGCGACGCTCGTCGTCGCGCGGATGCAGGACTCGACCGGGACGCTGCGGCCCGCGATGTTCGTCGTCCCGACGGACTCCCCCGGCCTGACCTACCAGCCCATCGACATGGCGATCTCGTTGCCGGAGAAGCAGTTCACGGTCTTCTTCGACGACGTCGCGCTACCCGACGACGCGCTCGTCGGCGGCGAGGAGGCCGGGCTCGCGGCGCTGTTCGCCGGGCTCAACCCCGAGCGGATCACGGTCGCGGCCCACTCCAACGGCCTGGCCCGCTTCGCGCTGGACCGTGGGGTCGCCTACGCCCGCGGGCGCACGGTGTGGGACGCCCCCATCGGCAGCCACCAGGCGATCGCGCATCCGCTGGCGCAGGCCCACATCGAGGTCGAGTTGGCCCGCGGCGCCACCACGCGCGCGGCGTGGCTCTACGACACCGGCGACCTGCACGCCGCGGGCGAGGCCGCCAACATCGCCAAGTACGCCGCCGCGGAGGCGGCGATCCACGCCGTCGACGCCGCCGTGCAGGCCCACGGGGGCAACGGCCTGGCCGAGGAGTACGGGCTGGGCGGCCTGATCGGCGCGGTGCGGGTCGGGCGGATCGCGCCGGTGAGCCGGGAGATGATCCTCAACTTCGTCGCGCAGCACACGCTGGGGCTGCCGAAGTCGTACTGACCTTGCGGAAAACCTGTCGACACCTGGCGTTTCCTGTCGATTCCTGACGAGAACGGCCCTATCATCGCGCCCAGATCGCCAGGAGGCGCGGCCATGTTGATCCGGTTCGAGGTCGCCAACTTCCGCTCGATCCTCGATCCCGTCGAACTCTCCCTCGTCGCGGTGGATCGCGACCGGGCCGCGGCCCGCCGCGTCGAGCACCTCGGCCACAGCCTGCTTACCGTGGCGGCGGTCTACGGCCCCAACGCCTCGGGCAAGTCCAACCTGCTCGCTGCTCTGGGCTGGCTGCAGGCGGCCGTGCGGGACTCCCTGCGCTACTGGGAGGACGTGATCCCGCTCGAGCCGTTTGCGTTCGCCGACGGGGTCGGTAGACCGTCGGAGTTCACCGTCGAGATGACTGTCGACGGCATCCGCTTCGAGTACGTCCTGGAACTCAACCGGGATCGGGTGCACTACGAGGCGCTCTTCCACTTCCCGGAGAAGAAGCGGCGACGCGTCTTCTCCGGGAAGATACCCACCTGGTGCTCCAGCGGGGGCTCGGCGCCCTGGCCGGGACCCGCGAGCTGCTCACACCGCGAACGCTCGCATTGTCGATCGCCCGCCGGTTCGACGAGCCGACGGTCGCGGGGTTCTCCCGGCGCCTGCTCGGCATGAGGACGCTCGGGCTCGCCCCCGTCCTGAACCGGCCGTCGGCGGTCATGGATCCGACGACCCGGGCCTGGTTCGACGTCGAAGGCCGCACCGAGGCCAGCCCCCCGGCGTCCGCCGAGGACCGAGCTCGCGCGCTCGCCCTCCTGCAGATCGCGGACCTCGGCGTCGACGACGTCCTCTTCGAGGACGACGAGTACGTCGGTGTGGACAAGGACGGCGTGCGCGGTGTCCGGAAGCGACGCCGGATGAGGCTGCTGCACCGCACGGCAAGGGGGGCCGTCCCCCTCGATTTCGAGGCCGAGTCGCACGGCACCCGGACCTGGTTCTCGCTCATCGGGCCGCTCCTCGCTGTACTGCGCGACGGCGGGATCCTCCTGTTCGACGAGTTGGACGCCAGCCTGCATCCGACGCTGTCCGCCGAGCTGATTCGGCTGCTCCAGGACCCGGCGACCAACCCCGGCGGTGCCCAGCTCGTGTTCACCTCGCACGACACGAGCCTGCTCAACCATCTGAACCGTGACGAGGTCTGGCTCACCGAGAAGGGGGACGACGGGGTCACCCGCCTCGGGGCGCTCGCCGAGTTCGCGGGCGAGGCGGTCCGGCGGTCGGTCAACATCGAACGGGCGTACCTCCATGGCCGTTTCGGTGCGCTCCCCGAGGTCGACCGCACCGATCTCCTGCGTGCACTCGGACTGATCGGCTGACCGGTGGCGCCACACAGGCCGACCCGCGACCTGCGTCGCCGGGTCGGGACCCGGGAACCGAAGCGCACGATCCTGGTGTCCTGCGAAGCCAAGGAGACCGAACCCGGCTACGTCAACGGGTTGAAGGCGCTGCCCGAGGTGCACCGACATGCGGCGATCAGGATCGAGATCGATCCCGGAGACGGCAAGCCGCTGCCTCTGGTCCGCCGCGCCGTCGATCGGGTGGGCGACGACGAGATCGACGAGATCTGGTGTCTGTTCGACGTCGAGTCACCGCAGCCGCACCCGAACCTGGAGCAGGCGGTCAGGCTCGCTCGCCGTCACGGGATCCGCCTCGCGATCTCGAACCCATGCTTCGAGCTGTGGCTGATCCTGCATCAGGAGGAGTGCACGGCCTACCGCACGACCGCGGCCGCCGAGCGGAGAAGTCGGCGGCTCGACGGCCGCACCGGCAAACGGATCGACGCAGCGATCTACCTGCCACATCGCCACCGCGCGGCGGCGCGTGCGCGCACGCTCACCGCCCGGCACCTGGGTGACGGCACCGCGTTCCCGGACGACAACCGGTCCTCCGGCATGCCGGACTTCCTCGATGCGGTCGAGGGAGCCCGCTGACGCGGACCACCCCGCGGGTTACGGTCGAGTCATGGCCGACCGCACCGATCAGTACGAGTACCTCCTGGTCAAGCACGAGGGCGACACCGTCCGCATCACCATGAACCGCCCCGAACGGCGCAACGCGCTCTCCGAGCCGCATCTGCGCGAGCTGCTGCGGGCGTTCACCGACGCGGGTGACAGCGACGCCACCGGCATCGTGCTGGGCGCGGAGGGCAAGGCGTTCTCGGCGGGCCACGACTTCGCCGACGTCGCCGCGCGCGACCTCGCGGGCGTCCGCTCGCTGCTGCGACTGTGCACGACGGTCATGCAGACGGTGCAGGAGGTGCCGCAGGTCGTGATCGCCCGCGTGCAGGCGATCGCGACGGCCGCGGGCTGCCAGCTGGTGGCCTCCTGCGACCTCGCCGTCGCGGCCGAGTCCGCCTCGTTCGCCCTGCCCGGCGGCAAGGGTGGCTGGTTCTGCCACACGCCGGCCGTGCCGGTGGCCCGCAACGTCGGGCGCAAGCGGCTCATGGAGCTCGCCCTCACCGGCGACCCGGTGGACGCCCGCACCGCCGCGGAGTGGGGCCTGGTCAACTATGCCGTCCCGGATGCGGAGCTGGACACGCGCGTGGACGAGCTGCTCGCCCGCGCCACCCGCGGGAGCCGCTTCGGCAAGGGCGTGGGCAAGCAGACCCTCTACGCCCAGCTGGACCGCCCGGAGGCCGACGCCTATGCGATCGCCGTCGAGGTGATGGCGGCGATGTCGCAGAGCCCCGGGGCCCGCGAGGGCATGACGTCGTTCCTGGAGAAGCGCCACCCGGTCTGGTCCGACTGACCCGACCCGGTGTCAGGAGAGCCACTTTCCGGACGCCACCGGTCCTGAAAGTGGTTTTGCTGACACCGACACCAGCACCCACGCGAGCGCGACGCACCCCACGCCGAGCAGGACACCGTGGGCGATCCGCAGGCCCGGGGCGGCGTAGAACTGTGGCAGGAAGAGCACTGCGCCCGCGGCGAACGGGAGCGCGGCGGCGCGGGCGCGGGGCAGCCCCACGACCACGAGCACCCCGGCCACCGCGAGGAGCAGCAGGCCGGCGGCGAAGACGACGACCTGGACGGGACCCATCCGGACCGCCTCGGCCAGCACGGCGAGCCGCACCGGGTCGGCGATCTGCGCGCCCAGCACGTGCAGGGCGAAGGCCTCGGCCCCGTAGTAGGTGGCGCAGAGGACCGCACCGACCCACCAGGCACCGGACGCCACCACGAGCGCGCCCGTACCCTCGCGGCGGGCGAGCGCCGCGAGCCCGATCCCGGTGAGCGCGAAGCCGAGCACCGCGGCCAGGTGCGAGGCGAGCCACAACGGCGAGGCGAACGCGGCGCCCGCCGCCTGCGGGTCGAGGTCCCCGTACGGCCGCAGCGCCGGATACAGGACGAACAGGACGCCTGCGGTCACGAGGGCCGCGGCGCCGCCGACCTGTCGGGCCGGTGCATCGAGAGCGGGCACGGGAACGCTCCTTCCGGGAGAGCATCGCTTCGGAACCAGCGTGCCCGCGCGCAGCGCTCTCTGTCAAGAGCAGTGCTCACATCAAGGTGCACCGGTCGGCGCGCGCCGGTCGGCGCGGTGCGCAAAGATCGGCGCATGACCCGACGCATTGCCGGCCTGCCCGTCTGGGGCCCTGGCGACGTGCTCGACGGGATGCGCAGTCTCGTCGGCTGGACCGACGAGGCCGTCGCGGTCGTCGGCGCCCTGCCCGAACGGGTCTCCGCACTGCTCGACGAGGTCGAAGGGCTGGTCGGCCGGGTCGGAGCGCTGGCGGACCGGATCGAGGGCGTCGTGGACCGGGTCGAGGGCGTCGTCGGCCGGCTCGACGGCGTGATCGACGGGGCCGGGGGCCTGATCGGGCGGGTCGACGACACGGTCACCCGGATCGACCCGCTGATTGCGCGGATCGACACGATCGCGGCCGGCGCGGCCACGGTCGTCACCCGAGCCGACGCCGTCGCCGAAGACGCGGACGCGATCGTCCTGCGGGCCGCGAGTGCCGCCGACGGCGCGGCCGTGGTGATCGAGCAGGCCACCGCCGTCGCCGCCCGCGCCGGCGAGGTCGTGGCGCAGGCGAGCGACACCAGCGGCGCCGCCCGCGACCTGCTCACCACCTACGTGCCGATCGCCGAGCAGGCGGCCCCGCTGGCCCGGCAGTTCCTCGCGGAGTTCTCGGCGGAAGAGCTGCACGCGCTCATCCGGCTGGTGGACCACATGCCGACGCTCACCGAGCACCTGGAGAACGACATCATGCCGATCCTCGCCACCCTGGACCGGGTGGGCCCGGACGTCCACGAGCTGCTCGACGTGCTCAAGGACGTCCGGCAGGCGGTCAACGGCATCCCCGGCTTCGCCTACTTCCGCCGCCGCGGCGCGAACGGCGACTGACCCGTCAGCCCCGGGCGCGCGCCGCCGCGGCCACCCCGCGGTAGGCACGCGGATCGACCGGCGAAAGCCACTGCCGCACGCGCACGCCGCGGGAGAGGTTCAGCCCGAGGTCGTCGAGCACCTCGTCCACGTTGTGCAGCGAGAACGGGATGATCTTCGTCCCGTGGCAGTGGTGGCCGTCGGTCGCCGAGTCCATGAACGCGAGCTGGGCGTCCACGTGCGCGCGCATCGCGGCACGGTCCGGCAGCCGCAGCCGCCCCGCCAGCCGCTCCGCGGTCCACACCGCCGCCATCTCGGCGTTGAGCGGGCTGAAGAACGACGAGTTGTAGCCCGCGAACGTCAGGTCGTCCACGAGTCCGTCATCGAGGGAGCCGTCGCCGACGGGCACGATCTGGCGGTAGAGCAGGAAGTTGCCGCGCTCGTCGGTGAGCCGCGCCGCCACCTCCTCGTCGAGGAACGGCACGCCCTGGCGGAAGCCGGTGGCGCAGACCAGCAGGTCCGCCTGCAGCACGCAGCCGTCGTCCAGCTCGACGTGCGGCGTCCCGTCCTTCTCCAGCAGCCGGGTGATGCACCGGTCCCGGCGCACGGTGAGCGCCCCGGCGCGCACCTGGTCGTAGAAGCCGTCCGTGGTCAGGCCGATCGCCCCGCGCACGATGTCCTGGAACCGCCCGCGCGGCTCGAGGTCCAGCTCGGCGAGCCCGAACTGGCGCGCCGAGACGGGCCCCAGCGAGTCGAGCATCCCGCTGCGCACCCGGTTCAGCGGGCCGTGCAGGACCTTCTCGAACCCGCGCAGCGTCCGGTACCGGAACAGCGCCTCGCCGAGTCGGGTGAGCAGCAGGTGCTTGAAGTTGAGCACCCCGCCGACCTTGCGCGGCACCTTCCAGACGAGCTGGCGCGCCACGATCGTCGTCGCGGCGGCGGTCCCGCTCACCGCGGCGGCGATGTCGCAGGCCGTCTTCCCGTACCCCAGGACGACGACGTGGCGCCCGCGGGCGTCCTCGACGTCGTGGAAGGCGTTGCCGGCCAGCACCTGCCCCCCGGCTGCCGCGAACTCGTCCGCGCCGGGCAGCTCGGGCACCGCGGGCTCGCAGAACACCCCGTTCGCGACGACAAGGTGGTCGATCTGCTCGGTCGTCTCGTCGCCGGTGGTGAGGTCACGCACGGTGAGCGACCAGCCCCTGCCGGCCTCGTGCACGGCCCGCACGACCTCCGTGCGCAGCCGCAGCACCGGCTCCAGCCGGGCGTCGTGGGCGTAGGCGGCCAGGTAGGCCTGCACCTGCTCGCCGCTGGGCCATTCCGGGTAGTCGCGCGGCATGGGGAAGTCCGAGAACGCGTACGTGTCGCGCGGGCTCTGGGTGGACAGGCCCGGGTAGCGGCGGGTGGCGCTCCACACGCCGCCGACGTCGGGAGCCCGCTCCCAGACGACGACGTCGTGGCCCGCGGCCCGCAGCACCTTCGCCGTGCACAGGCCGGCGACCCCGGCCCCGACGATCCCGATCCGCACGGCGGCCCCCTCAGTGCTGCGCGGCGGGCAGCCGCAGCTCGAGCCCGAAGTCGGCCATGATCGCCTGGATCGCCGCGATGTCCGGCTTGCCCGGCGGCAGCTGCGCCAGGGCCTGGTAGTAGGCCTCCAGGCCGGCCGGGGAGACCACGGAGATGATCCGGGCCTCCTCCTCGAACGGGTTGCGGAAGGTGTGCACGACGTCGCGCGGCAGCAGCAGGTAGTCGCCGTGGCCCAGCACGAACGTCTCGCCGCCGAGCATCACCTCCAGCTTCCCGGCCATGCAGATGAACGACTCGTCCTCGCGGGTGTGCACGTGCGGCGGCGGCCCGTTCACCCCACCCGGGACCGCGTACTCGAACAGCGAGTACGCGTCACGGGTGCTCTCGCCGGTCGCCTTCACCGTGATCCCGAGCCCGATCGCCGGGATCTGCCTGCCCTCCCGGGACGGGAGCATGTAACCGCCGCCCAACGACATGGTCCTCTCCTCCAGCTCGGTGTGCCTGGGATCACAGCGTCCGGGGAGGGCGGCCGCAGGCCAACGAAGCGTCCCGGCCAGTGGGACGAACTACCGGCGCCTGCCCGACGCGCGCGACGCCGCGGCGGCGGCCATCTGGACCGCCGGCCCGGCGCGGTCGGGACGCACGAGCGCGGTCGGGCCCGTCACCGACAGGGCCGCCACGACCTCGCCGAGCGGGCCGAAGATCGGACCGGCGACGCACGAGACGCCGACGTTGCCCTCCTCCCGCTCCTGCGCCCACCCCCGGTCGGGGATGGCGGCGAGCTCGCGGCGCAGCGCTGCGGGCGAGGTCAGGGTACGGGGGGTGCGCGGCGGGAGCCCGGCCGCGATGACCTCGTCGACCAGCTCGGCCGGGCTGTAGGCGAGCATCGCGCGGCCCAGCGCCGAGCAGTAGGTCGGGATCGTCCCGCCGACCTGGGAGAGCATCGGCATCGGCCGGTGTCCGGTGATCTTCTCGACGATGAGCACCTCGGGGCCGCGCAGCACCCCCAGCTGCACCGTGGTGCGCACGGCGGCGTAGAGATCCTGCAGGAACGGCAGCACGGCCTCGCGCAGCTCGTGGCGGATCGGTGCCAGTCCGGAGATCTCGAAGAGCCGTTGCCCGATCCGGTAGTGGTCGTCGGGCTTGTCCAGCCAGCCCAGGCGCAGCATCCGGTCCGCGATGCGGTGGGTGGTCGAGCGCGGCAGGCCGCACCGGCGTACCAACGCGGCCAGCGTCAGCTCCCGGTGGGTGGGGTCGAAGGCAGCGAGGATCGCCGCGGCCCGGTTCAACCCGCCCGTCACGTCCCGGCCGGATCGACTGTCGTCCCGCTCACTGGGACCCACGGTTCGACGGCACCTCCTCGTGCGGTCACCCTGCAGACGTGTCAGCGAGCATCCACGGCCGCCATGAGGCGGGCAAGACCACGGTCGACGGGCGAACGGAGACGAGCCGGTGACCTTCGACCTCGCGGCCTTCCTCGCCTCGCTCTCGCACACGGTGCGCCCCGGCGGCGCCCGCCCGCTCGTCGTGCACGCCGAGGAGCTCGTCGCGCTCCCCGCGGACCAGGTGCACAACCCGACCTCGCTCGCGGTCGTCGGCGGGCTGCCCACGACGACGTTCGAGCTGTTCCGCCAGACGCTCCCGCCCGGGTCGAGCTCGGACATGCAGCGCCACCACCACGAGACCGTCCACTTCGTGATCTCCGGCGAGGGCCGCTCGGACATCGAGGACGAGACCGTCACCTGGCGGACCGGCGGGTTCGTCTACACCCCGCCGTGGACGTGGCACCGCCACTACAACACCTCCGACGCCGACCCGGTGGAGTTCCTGACCATCGAGAACTCGCGCCTGCTCGGGGCGCTCGGGGTGAACCGCAGGCAGAGCGCGGGCCTGGTCACCGTGGCGCAGGCCCGAGAGATGTTCCAGGGGGACCCGTCATGAGCAGCAGCACGCAGGCCCCCGCTCCCCCGGTGCCCGCCCACGTGAGCATCTGGGGCGAGCTCGGCACCGTCGACCACGAGCTGCGCCACGTCGATGTCGCGGGCGTGCGCACCCGCGTCCTGCAGGCGGGCTCCGGGCCCGATCTCGTGCTGCTGCACGGCACCGGCGGGCACCTGGAGGCCTACGCCCGCGACATCGCGCCCCTCGCGCGCCACTTCCGCGTCACCGCCTACGACATGGTCGGGCACGGCTGGAGCGACCTGCCCGACGTCCCGTACACCACGGACGTCCTCGCCGGGCACCTCGTCGGGCTGCTGGACGTGCTCGGGATCGACCGGGCCCACCTGTCCGGGGAGTCCCTGGGCGGCTGGGTGGTGGCCTGGGCGGCCGCCCACCACCCGGACCGGGTGGACCGGCTCGTGCTCAACACCCCCGGCAACATCGCGAACAAGCCCGAGGTCATGGCCCGGCTGCGGACGAGCACCACCCGCGCCGTCGACGACCCGAGCGAGGCGAACGTGCGGCCGCGGGTGGAGTGGCTCTTCCACGACCCCTCGATGGTCACCGACGAGCTGGTGAACCTGCGCCGGCGCGTCTACGGCCGCGACGGTTTCCGCCGCGCCGTCCGCAACATCCTCGTGCTGCAGGACCCGGTGACCCGTGCCCGGTTCAGCTGGGACCCGACGTGGGTCTCGCGGATCACCGCGCCGACGCTGCTGCTGTGGACCGACCACGACCCGACCGGCGGCCTGGACGAGGCCGAGATGCTGCTGTCGTGGCTGCCCGACGCCCGGCTGCACGTCGTGCGCGGGGCGGGGCACTGGCCGCAGTGGGAGAAGGTCGAGGAGTTCGTGGCCGTCCACGAGGTCTTCCTGCTCGGGGCTCCGGGATGAGCACGATCGCAGGCTTCGTCGGCATGTCGCACTCGCCGTTCGCGACGCTGCTGCCACCCACGGGGCCGGACGGGCCGGGCGCGGCGTTCCTGGACGGCATCGGCCGGGTGCGCGCGGCGGTGGCGCGACTCGCGCCCGACGCCGCCGTCGTCATCGGCCCGGACCACTTCCACGCCAACTTCTACGACGTCATGCCGCCGTTCGTGCTCGGCGTCGAGGAGGCCGTCGGGTTCGGCGACTTCGACACCACCGCGGGGCCCCTGCCGCTGGCCGCCGAGCTGGCCTGGTCGGTGCACGGGGGGCTCAGCGGGGCCGGGTTCGACGTGTCGCTGTCCTACTCGCTCACCGTCGACCACGGGATCGTCCAGGCCTACGAGATGATCACCGGCGGCGCCGTGCCGCTCGTGCCGCTGGTGGTGAACACCGCGGCCCCGCCGCTGCCCGCGCTGGACCGCTGCGTCGCGCTCGGGACGGCGCTGGGCAAGGCCATCGACGCCGCGCCGTTCCCGGGGCGGGTGCTGGTGGTGGCCAGCGGTGGGCTCTCGCACTGGCTGCCCTCCAACGACCCCCGCGACCCCGCCGTGGCCGGGGAGCGCCGTGCCGCGCTCATCCACGGCCGCCGCGACGCGCGAGCCTTCGCCGCCGCCCGCGAGCCACGGGTGCGCGCGATGGGCGGCAATCCCGACGCCCGGGTCAACGCCGAGTGGGACCGCTGGTTCCTCGACCGGCTCACCCACGGCGACCTGGACGCCGTCGCAGCGCTGGGCCACGACGGCCTGGAGGAGCGGGCGGGCAGCGGCGGCCACGAGATCCGGACGTGGCTGGTCGGGGCATCGGCCGTGCGCGCACCGCTGCGGTGGACCGGCTACGAGCCCGTACCCGAGTGGATCACCGGGATGGGCGCGGGCACGTCCTTCGCGGTGGCGTGACCGGTCAGGTGTGGGCCTTCTCGACCAGCGTCACGATGGCGTCCATCATCTGGGTGAGCTGGTAGTCCTTCGGCGTGAACACCGCGGCCACGCCGCGCTCGCGGAGCACTGCGGCGTCCTCGGGCGGGATGATCCCGCCGACGACGACGGGGACGTCGTCCGCGCCCGCCTCGCGCAGCCCGTCCACGACCGCCGGGACGACCTCCAGGTGCGAACCGGACAGCACCGAGAGCCCCACGACGTGCACGCCCTCCTGCACCGCCGCCGCGACGATCTGCGACGGGGTGAGCCGGATGCCCTGGTAGACCACCTCGAACCCGACGTCGCGAGCCCGCACGGCCACCTGCTCGGCGCCGTTGGAGTGCCCGTCCAGGCCCGGCTTGCCGACCAGGATGCGCAGCTTCTCCCCGATCCGCTCGCCCGCGACCCGCACGTGCTCGCGCACCGCCGCGATCTCCGCGGCCGCTTCGCCGCCCGCGACGGCCGCCGCCACGCCGGTGGGGGCGCGGAACTCGCCGAACACCTCGCGCAGTACCCCGGCCCACTCCCCCGTGGTGACCCCGGCCTTCGCGCAGGCGATCGAGGCATCCATGAGGTTGGCATCGGTCTTCGCGGCGTCGCGCAACTCGCCCAACGCGGCCTCGACGGCGTCCGCGTCCCGGCCGGCCCGCCACTCGCGGATCGCCTCGATCGCCGCCGCCTCGACGGCCGGGTCCACCGTCTCGATCGCCGCGGCGCCCTCGGCCTGCAGCGGGCTGGGCTCCGTGGTGTCGAACCGGTTCACCCCGACGACGACGTCCTCGCCGGACTCGAGCCGCCTGCGCCGCTCGGCCAGCGCGCTGACCAGCTGCCCCTTCATGTAGCCGGTCTCGACGGCCTCGACGGCGCCGCCCATCTCCTGCACCTTCGCGATCTCCGCGCGGGCGCCCTCCATGAGCTGCGCGACCTTCGCCTCGACGACCCGGGAGCCGTCGAAGAGGTCCTCGTACTCCAGGAGGTCCGTCTCGTAGGCGAGCACCTGCTGCATCCGCAGCGCCCACTGCTGATCCCACGGCCGCGGCAGGCCCAGCGCCTCGTTCCAGGCCGGGAGCTGGATCGCGCGGGCCCGCGCGTCGCGCGAGAGCGTCACCGCGAGCATCTCCAGCACGATGCGCTGCACGTTGTTCTCCGGCTGCGCCTCGGTGAGCCCCAGCGAGTTGACCTGCACGCCGTAACGCAACCGCCGCTGCTTGGGGTTCTGCACGCCGTAGCGCTCGCGGGTGATCTCGTCCCACAGGCGGGCCAGGGCCCGCATCTTGCACATCTCCTCGACGAACCGCAGGCCCGCGTTCACGAAGAAGGAGATGCGCCCGACGACGTCGCCGAAGCGCTCCTCGGGCACCTGGCCGGACGCCTTCACCGTGTCGAGCACCGCGATCGCCGTGGACAGCGCGTAGGCCAGCTCCTGCGCCGGTGTGGCCCCGGCCTCCTGCAGGTGGTAGCTGCAGACGTTGATCGGGTTCCACTTGGGGATGTTCTGCACGGACCAGGCGATCATGTCCGAGATCAGCCGCATGCTCGGCCCGGGCGGGAACACGTACGTCCCGCGGGAGAGGTACTCCTTGACGATGTCGTTCTGCGTCGTCCCGGCGAGGGTCGCCCGGGGCGCCTCGTGCTCGTCGGCCACCGCGACGTAGAGCGCGAGCAGCCACATCGCGGGCGCGTTGATGGTCATCGAGGTGTTCGCCTCGGCCATGGGGATGCCCTCGAACAGCGCCCGCATGTCGCCGATGTGGCTCACCGGCACCCCGACCTTGCCGACCTCGCCGCGCGCGAGCTCGTCGTCGGGGTCGTAGCCCGTCTGGGTGGGCAGGTCGAAGGCGACGGACAGGCCCGTCTGCCCCTTGGCGATGTTGCGCCGGTACAGCTCGTTGGACTTCCGCGCCGACGAGTGACCGGCGTAGGTCCGGATCACCCAGGGCCGGTCGCGCTCGGAGTCGCTCGGGTACGGCACAGGACACCTCCTCGTGACCTGCTGATGCTACTGGCGGGTCACCTACGGGCCGGCCGGGCGAGTGCCTCGTCACACCGCCCTTTGGTTGGGATACCACGCACAGAGTACGCGGGCGCCGCCGTTTCCGCGCCCGCGAGTTCCGCATCCCGCGCCCGCGAGTTCCGCATTCCGCGCCCGCGAGTTGCGCGTTCCGCGCCCGCGAGTTGCGCGTTCCGCCCCCGCGAGTTGCGCGTTTCATCAGCCCGAGTCGGCCGATCCGTCAGCGCTGTGGCTCCACCGTCACCCGCCGGATGTCGGCGCCCATCTCGCGCAGGTTCTCCACGAACCGTGGATACCCGCGGTCGATGTGGTCGACGTCCCAGACCTCCGTGATCCCGTCCGCGCACAGTGCCGCGAGCACCAGCCCCGCACCCGCCCGGATGTCGCTGGCCCACACCGGCGCGCTCGAGAGCCGCTCCACCCCACGGACGACGGCGTGGTGTCCGTCCGTGCGGGCGTCCGCCCCGAGGCGCACCATCTCGTCCACGAACCGGAACCGCGCCTCGAACACGTTCTCCGTGATCATCGACGTGCCGTCCGCGACCGCGGAGAGCGCGATCGCCATCGGCTGGAGGTCCGTGGCGAACCCGGGGTAGGGCAGTGTGACGAAGTCGACCGACAGCGGTCGCCCGGCCATCCGCACGGTGAACTCCTCGGCGCCGGTGACCGTCTCGGCACCGGCACTGCGCAGCTTGTCCAGGACGAGGTCGAGATGGTGCGGGTCCACCCCGCGGACGGTGACCTCGCCGCGCGTCATCGCCGCGGCGAACGCCCAGGTGGCGCCGACGATCCGGTCGCCGATCACCCGGTGCTCGGTGGGCTGTAGCCCGGGGACGCCGTGCACCGTGAGGGTGGAGCTGCCGATGCCGTCGATCTTGGCGCCCATCTGCTGCAGCATGGTGCAGAGATCGACGATCTCGGGCTCGCGCGCCGCGTTGTCGATGACGGTGGTGCCGTCCGCGAGCACCGCGGCCATCAGGATGTTCTCGGTGGCCCCGACGCTCGGGAAGTCCAGCCAGATCTGGGCGCCGCGCAGCTCCTGCGCCTGCGCGACGACCCGGCCGTGCTCGATCTCGGTGGTCGCCCCGAGCTTGCGCAGCCCCGCCTGGTGCATGTCGAGCGGCCGCGACCCGATCGCGTCCCCGCCCGGCAGTGGCACCACCGCCCGCCGGCAGCGGGCGACCAGCGGCCCGAGCACGCACACCGACGCCCGTAGCCGCGACACCGAGCGGTAGTCGGCCTGATCTCCCGGCTGCGCCGGGACGTCGATGCTGACCGTATCGCCGTCGATCGCGACCTCGCAGCCGAGGCTGCGCAGCACGTCGGCCATCAGCGGGACGTCCAGGATCTCGGGGCAGTTCGTGAGCACCGTGGTGCCCTCGGCCAGCAGGGCCGCTGCCATCAACTTCAGCACGCTGTTCTTGGCCCCGACGACGTCCACCGTGCCGACGAGCCGGGCCCCGCCGGCCACCGCGAAGTGCTCCGCCACGCTCGACGACGCTAGCGGGCGACCGGACTCGCGCCACCACCGGCGTCCACCCTGCGGACCAGCGGCATTAGGACGCCACCGGCGACCAGCCCGAGCAGAACGGCGACGCCGTGCCCATCGCGCAGGACGACGAGTGCGATCCCGACCGCGACCGTGGCGGCGGTCAGCGCGACGCTGCGGACGTTGCGCAGCTGTACGAGCGCCGTGCCCACGACGGCGGCCGCCAGGGCGAGCGTCGCCCCGCTGTTGCCCGCGCCCGGGCCCCAGGCCAGGGCCACGGCGTTGAACGCGATGCCGCAGATCCCGAACACCGCCCAGACCCACCCTGGGCCGCGGACCCGCCCGGCCACGACCCCGACGAACGCGAGCAGCGCGAGACTGCTCGCGAGTCCGGGCCGGCCGCCGTCCTGGACGACGATCGCGGTCGCGAGCCGCCACCACTGCCCGTCCAGGACGACCGCGGGGTCGCGGTACGCCGCCTCGTACACCGCAGGCACGAGCAGCCCCAGGATCGACGGCACCGCCACGACCAGGCACAGCGCGAGCGCCACCGCGGGCCGCCGCGTCCGCACCGGCAGGCCGAGCGCCGCCGCACCGGCGAGCCCGGCCACGACCCACAGCAGGACGCCGGCGACCACGCCTGCCCCGGAGGTGTCCACGCCCCCACGATCCACCCGCCTCGCCGGGGCCGTCGAGCGGATACCGTCACGACATGGCCGTGCACCTGACGAGGATCTACACCAAGACCGGCGACGAGGGCACGACCGCACTCGGCGACTTCTCCCGCGTCGCGAAGACCGACGTCCGGCTCGCGGCCTATGCCGACACGGACGAGGCGAACGCCGCCATCGGCGTGGCCGTCACGGTCGGCGGGCTGGCCGAGGAGGTGCTGCGGCCGCTGCGCCAGGTGCAGAACGACCTGTTCGACGTGGGTGCGGACCTGTGCACGCCGATCACGCCCGACCCGAAATACCCGCCGCTTCGGGTGACCGAGGCGTACGTCACGCGGCTGGAAGGGTGGTGCGACGAGTTCAACGAGGGGCTGCCGAAGCTGGACTCGTTCATCCTGCCCGGCGGCACCCCGGGGGCGGCGTACCTGCACGTGGCCCGGACGGTGGCGCGCCGCGCGGAGCGGTCGGTGTGGGCACTGCTGGAGATCGACGCAGAGCGGACGAACCCGCTCACCGCGCGCTACCTCAACCGGCTCTCGGACCTGCTGTTCATCCTGGGCCGGGTCGCGAACCCCGGCGGGGACGTCCTGTGGCAGCCGGGCGGCCCGGAGTCCACGGGGTAGCCGAGGAGCGATCCGGCGCGATGGCCCGATCCGGCCGACATCGTGCAGGCCTCCAGGCGCCTGCCCGCGTAGGCGACGGCGTCACCGTCGGACATCGCGCGGCCCCGGGCGGCTGCCGCGGCAAACCGACCGTGGCGGAGCCGGGCGGCGAGCTCCGCCAGGCCGTGCTCGTCCAGGGGTGACCGCTTCGCCGCGCGGAGCAGGCAGTGGTGCAGGACAACGGCCGCTTCGGCGTCGCCGATCCGGACGAGCAGCCGCGCGATGTAGCGCAGGTTCAGCCACTGCTGCGTCCGGTCACCGGTGCGTTCCCACTGCGTCAGGGCGTGCTGCAGGGCGGCCGCGGCGGCGTCGACCTGCCCGTGGACCGCGCGGGTCGCCGCCGCCTCCATCAGGGCGATGCCCTCGACCCACCGGTTGCGTGCCCGCACCGACGCCGCGACGCTCTGCTCGAACAACGCGAGGGCGCGGTCGGGGTCGGACTTCTTCAGCGCCAGACCCAGCGCGTAGAGGGCCATCGCCACCGCGGTCGGGTTGCCTGCCGCCGTGGCGAGCGCGAGGGACTCCTCGGCAGCGGGGATGCCGGCCTCAGGGGTCCGCCGCACGCACTGGCAGACCGCCACGTAGTACTGCGCCCACGCCAGGCGGAGGGGTTCCCCCCGCGCACGGGCCTGCGTGGCCTCGTGCCGGTAGTGGTCGAGGGCCTCCTCGACCCGGCCGTCGTACAGCGCGACGTCGGCGAGCACGTCCCCGGGGTAGCAGGTCCGCGGTCCGGCGGCGGGCACCCGGCCACCGCTGCCCGCAGCGGCCGTGGCGGCGACGGCGGCGGAGCGCCGCGCGAGACACTCCGCCCGCCGGTAGTCGGCAACCATCCAGGCGCCCCGTGCGGCGCCTGCGCAGACGCCGGCGAACAGCGGATGGACGTCGGCCTCCGCGAGTTCCATCGCGCGCTCCGCCCAGGTGGCGGACTCGTACCCGATCCGCCAGTAGGTGAAGTCGGGCAGATAGGCGACGAGCCGGAATGCGAGGTCGACGTCACCCGCGGTCGTGGCCCACTCGACGGCGGATCGGAGGTTGTCGAAGTCCGTGGCGAGCCGCTGTGCCCAGGAGCCCTCCTCGGGGCCGCTGAGGCCGGGTCGGGCCCGCTCGGCCAGGCCGGCGTAGTACGCGGCGTGCCTGCGCCGGAGGTCCTCCGCGGTCCGGCGGGCCTCGAGCCGCTCCCCGGCGTAGGCACGGATCGTCTCCAGCAGCCGGAATCGGGTCGCACCGCCGACGGTCTCTACGACGACCATCGACCTGTCGACCAGGTCGGCCAGGAGGTCCGCGACCGCCTGCCCGTCGCGGTCCGGGCCGCAGACCTCGCGAGCCGCCGTGACGTCGAACCCGCCCGAGAACACCGAGAGCCCCGCGAGCAGCTCCTGCTCCGCCCCGTCGAGCAGGTCGTGGGACCAGTCGATCGCCGAGCGCAGGCTCTGATGGCGATCCGGTGCCGAGCGGTGTCGTGTGGTCAGCAGCCGGAAGCGCTCGTCGAGGTGGGCGGCGAGCTCGGCCGCGGTCATCGTACGTATCCGGGCCGCGGCGAGCTCGATCGCCAGCGGCAGGCGGTCCAGCCGGGCGCAGATCTCGTCCACGACGGGCACGGTGGCGCGCTCCAACCGGAACGACGGGCGCACGGCGGCTGCGCGCTCGGCGAACAGCGCGCCGGCGTCGGCCGTCTCCAAGGGTGCGACGGGCCAGACCTGCTCGCCCGCGATGCCCAACGCCTCGCGGCTCGTGGCAAGCACCGCCACCCCTTCGCCGGTGGACACGATGCGCTCGACCAGGGAGCCCACGTCGTCGAGCAGGTGCTCACAGTTGTCGACGACGAGCAGCAGTGTCTTGTCCCGGCAGTAGGCGACGACGGTCTCGGCGATACCCAGCCCGTGCCGCTGCTGGATCCCGAGCGCGACGGCGACCGCATGCGGTACGGGCTCGCCGCGGCGCAGCGGGGCCAGCTCCGCGAGCCATACGCCATGGCGGAACCGGCTCGCGACCCGGGCCGCGACCTGTTCGGCCAGCCGTGACTTCCCGACGCCACCCGCACCGACAAGCGTGACGAGGCGCGACCGGCGCAGGACGTCCTCGAGCTGGCGGGTCACCAGTTCCCGGCCGACGAAGCTCGTCAGGCGGTGCGGGAGGTTGCCCCGGCGATCGACGTGCGCGCGGCGCGCCAGGCCCGGGTCGTGGGCGAGCATCCGGCTGTGCAGGTCCGCCGCGACCTCGGACGGCTCGATACCGAGCTCGTCGGCCAGCAGGGCACGCAGGCGCCGGTATGCGGCGAGCGCCTCGGCCTGGCGCCCGCTGCGGTAGAGGGCGGTCATCAGCGTGGTCCAGAGGCGCTCACGCAGGGGATGGCGTTCGACCAGCTCCTCCAGCACCGGGACGAGCACGTCGTCGCGGCCGAGCTCGAGCCCGATCTCCATCTGCCGCTCGACCGCGTCCACGTACAGCTCCGCGAGCCGGCGCGCCTCGTGGGCGACGAACACGCCGTCCCCGACGCCGGTCAGGGGCGGGCCTCGCCACAGCTCCGTCGCCGCCGACAGCGTCTCCCAGGCGTCCTCGCCACCGGTCGCGGCGGCCCGGGTGACCAGCGTCCGGAACCGGTGGACGTCGACCGCCGAGGCGTGCAGGCCCAGCCGGTAGGCGGGTCCGGCCGTGACCACGGCGTCAGCGCCGAGCGCCGCGCGGAGCCCGCAGATGTAGCCGTGCACGGTCTTGCGGGCGGTCGCGGGCGGACGGCCGCCCCAGAGACTCTCGATGAGTCCGTCGACCGTGACCGCGTGCGGCGCGGCCATCGCCAGCCGGGCCAGCACCAGCTTGGGCTTCGGGCCGCCGACGTCGACCCGGCGCCCGTCCACTGTGGCCCGGACCGGGCCGAGCACGTCGATGCACGCCTCGCCGCCCACGGGCGTCCCTTCTTCGCCGCGACCAGGCGTGAGCATCCCACGCCGGCGCGACCTCGACCAGGTTCCCACTGTCTCGGAACCGCGGTGTGGCACACCGGGGACGTGGTCGCACGGGATGGGGACATCGGAACCGAGCGGGCGGACGCGTTCGACGCCTTCGAGGCCGCCGGGTGGGAGGATCGCGCCGCCGACTACGACCGTCACTGGTCGGCCTTCACCGAAGGGCTCGCCGACCCGATCCTCGACGCCGCGGGCGTCGGGCCCGGGATACGGGTGCTGGACGTCGCCTGCGGTCCGGGCAGGCTCACCGGACGGGCCGCCGCGCGCGGGGCAGAGGCGACCGGGGTCGACATCGCCGAGGCGATGGTCAGGCGTGCCCGCCGTCACCTACCCGGCGCGCGCTTCCGGCGCGGCGACGCCCAGGCGCTGCCGTTCCCCGACCGCGCGTTCGACGCGGTCGTGTCGAGCCTGGGGCTACCGCACTTCGGCCGGCCCGAACGGGCGGTCGCCGAGTTCGGACGGGTACTCGTCGGCGCCGGGCGGCTGGCGCTGACCTGCTGGGACCTGCCCCAGCGGACACCTCTGGTCGGCGTGCTCGTCGCGGCGGTGCGCGCAGCCGGGGCGACCCCACCACCGAGCCTGCCGCCCGGCCCGGACTTCTTCCGCTTCGGCGACCACGGCGAACTCACCGCCCTGCTGACCGGCACCGGCTTCACCGACGTCGAGATCCGCACGCTCACCCTGACCTACCGGACCGACAGCCCGGACGAGTTGTGGGACGCCCTGATGCGCGGGACGGTCCGCACCGCGGCGATGATCCGCGGCCAGCCCGACGACGTCACCGCACGTGTTCGGGCCGCGTTCGACCGCGGGCTCGACGCCCACCGGGCCGGGAGCGGCTACCAGGTCCCCGCCTCGTTCGTGCTCGGCACCGGCCGGGCGCCGGCATCCGGAAGATGATCATGTCCGGGCCCGGGCACCCGATGACATTCCGCGACTTCGAGAAGGGCCGCCGGGAGGACGCCGACGTGTGCGGCACCTGTGGCGACCGGTTCGCGAACCTCGTCGCGCAGTCCGTCGGGCCCATGATGGACGCGGTCGGCGTCGGCCCGGCCGACGACGCGCACCGAGCGACGGAGAGCCTCACGGCCGTGGGATTCACCGGCGTCCCGGTGACGACGGTGCCGCGGTCGGCGCGGGCGTCGCGAGGTTCGTCGACGACGACAACTACCGCATCCCGATGCCGGCGGTCCTCGCGACCGGGGTCACGCCACCTGCCGGCGTGGTGAAGGAGGCCTGAGACATGTCCACGTTCGTGCTCGTGCACCCCGCCTGGCTGGGCGGCTGGTGCTGGCGCAAGATCGTCCCACTGCTGGCGGCCCGCGGTCACGAGGTGCACACCCCGACGCTGACCGGACTCGGGGAGCGCGCGCACCTCGCCCGTCCCGACGTCGACCTGCACACCCACGTCGCCGACGTCGTCGAGATGCTGGAGTTCGACGACCTGCGCGAGGTCGTCCTGGCCGGCAACAGCTCGGCCGGCATGGTGATCACCGGGGTGGCCGAGCGGGTTCCCGACCGGGTCGCCGAGCTCGTCTACGTCGACGCCTTCGTCCCCCGGGACGGCCAGTGCGTCTTCGACCTCGTCCCGCCGGACCGGCGCGCGCTCATGGAGGGGCTCGTCCGGACCGAGGGTGAGGGCTGGCTGCTGCCCCGCTTCGCCCCGCCGCCGTGGGCGGAGTTCGTCCCGCGCTCGTGGGAGGTGACCGACCCGGACGACCTGGCGTGGATGCTGCCCCGGCTGCGGCCGACTCCGGTCAGGCACTTCAGCACCCCGCTGTCGCTCGGAAACCCGGCCGCCACCCGGCTGCCCCGCGCCTACGTCCGCTCGACCCGCTGGCCGCACCCCGGACTCGACCGTTTCGCCGGGATCGCCGAGCGGGAGCCGGGATGGCGGCTGCGCCGACTCGACGCCAGCCACCTGGCCTACATCACGAGCCCCACGGACCTCGCGGACGTGCTGCTCGAGCTCGTGGCGCCCGTCGCGGCCGGCCCGGGCTGAGCAGGGGGACCCACCGCGCTGCGGTCCGGCGGGCCGCCAGCGCCGGTGGGACGCGCAACTCGCGCCGACGAAAGCCGCAACTCGCGCCGGTGGGATGCGGAACTCGCGCTACGACGCCTGCCGGTACGTGCTGCCGGGCGGGCTCGCCTCCAACCACGCCAGGAAGCCGGTGAGCACACCCGGTGACATCGCGAGCTCCATCTCCTCGCCCGCGCTGCGGCATCGCAGGACCACACGGGCCGCCGGGATGACGTAGGACTCGGCGATCGAGGGTGCCCGCCGGGCGAGGATCTCCAGGTCCGTGCGGTCGATGACCGCCCCCGGGCCCGGCCGGAAGCTGGTGAGCCGCCGCCACGCGAGCTCGTCGCCCCGGTAGCGGCCCACCCCGAAGTGCCAGCCCCGGCCCTCCGTGGCGTCCCGGACAGCACGGCGGCGGCGCAGACACATGTCCACGCCGCCGCCGCGCATGAGCCGGATCCGCCGTACCGCGAGATACCCGAGCGCGACCGTGCCCAGGAGCAGGAGTAGCCCCACCACCTCGGCGACGGTCCCCACCGTCGGGCCTACTCGGAGGCTCCGGCGGCCTTGAGCCGGACCTCCGCCCGGGTCGCCGCCGCCTCGCCCTCCGGTTCGGAACGGTCCGCACGGCTCAGCGCCGCGCGCGCCCTCTCGACGTCGATCTCCTCGGAGACCTCGACGAACTCGGCGAGGACCGTGACGGTGTCCGGGGTGATGGACAGGAAGCCGCCGTGCACCGCCGCCGTCACGGTCTTGCCGTCCGTGGCGTCGATCCGCAGCAGCCCGGAGTCCTCCAGCTGCGCCAGGGTGCGCTCGTGGCCGGGCAGCACGCCGATCTCACCGACCGTCGTGCGTGCGAACACGAACGTGGCCTCGCCGGACCAGATCCGCCGCTCGACGGCGACGACCTCGACCGTCATCTCTGCCACGGTGCCGATCCTTTCTGGGCACTCCTACGTCGTGCGCAAGCCACGGGTCAGGACTCCAGCTTCTTGCGGTTCTTGTCGAGGTCCTCGAGGCCACCGCAGAGGAAGAACGCCTGCTCGGGCACGTCGTCGAAGTCGCCCTTGGCGATCTTGTCGAACGCCTCGATGGTCTCCTTCAGCGGGACCGTGGAGCCCGGCTGACCGGTGAACTGCTCGGCGACCAGCAGGTTCTGCGACAGGAAGCGCTCGATGCGCCGGGCCCGGCCGACGAGCTGCTTGTCCTCCTCGGAGAGCTCGTCGATGCCGAGGATCGCGATGATGTCCTGGAGGTCCGAGTAGCGCTGCAGGATGCGCTTGACCTCGTTCGCGACCCGGAAGTGCTCGTCTCCGATGTACTGCGGGTCGAGGATCCGGGAGGTGGACGTCAGCGGGTCCACCGCCGGGTAGATGCCCTTCTGCGAGATCGGACGGGAGAGCTCCGTCGTCGCGTCCAGGTGGGCGAACGTGGTGGCCGGCGCGGGGTCGGTGTAGTCGTCCGCGGGCACGTAGATCGCCTGCATCGAGGTGATCGAGCGACCGCGGGTCGAGGTGATCCGCTCCTGGAGCTCGCCCATCTCGTCGGCCAGCGTCGGCTGGTAGCCCACCGCGGAGGGCATGCGGCCCAGCAGCGTGGAGACCTCGGAGCCGGCCTGGGTGAACCGGAAGATGTTGTCGATGAAGAGCAGCACGTCCTGGTTCTGCTCGTCGCGGAAGTACTCCGCCATCGTCAGCGCCGACAGCCCCACCCGCATACGCGTGCCGGGCGGCTCGTCCATCTGCCCGAAGACGAGCGCGGTGTCGTTGATGACACCCGACTCCGTCATCTCCGTGAAGAGGTCGTTGCCCTCACGGGTGCGCTCGCCCACACCGGCGAACACCGAGGTGCCACCGAAGTTCTTGGCGACACGGGTGATCATCTCCTGGATGAGCACCGTCTTGCCCACACCGGCGCCGCCGAACAGGCCGATCTTCCCACCCTGGACGTACGGGGTGAGCAGGTCGATGACCTTGATGCCGGTCTCCAGCATCTCGGTCTTGCCCTCGAGCTGGTCGAAGCTCGGCGCCTTGCGGTGGATGCCCCACAGCTCGCCGGTGATCTCCAGGTCCGGCTTGTCCAGGCACTCACCGAGGGCGTTGAACACGTGGCCCTTGACCTGGTCCCCGACCGGCACGGAGATCGGGCGGCCGAGGTCGGTGACCTCGGCGCCGCGGACCAGGCCGTCCGTGGGCTGCATGGAGATGGTGCGCACGACGTTGTCGCCCAGGTGCTGGGCCACCTCAAGGGTGAGCGTCTTCTCCAGGCCCGCGAACGTCACGTCCACGTGGCAGGCGTTGTAGAGCTCCGGCACCGAGTTGCGCGGGAACTCGACGTCGACGACCGGCCCGGTGACCCGGACGACCCGCCCGGTCGAGGTCTCGGCCTGGGCAGCGGCGTCTTGTGCGGCGGCGGTCATCAGTTCTCACTCCCTGCGCTGACGAGAGCGTCGGCGCCACCGACGATCTCACTGATCTCCTGGGTGATCTGCGCCTGACGGGCCTGGTTGGCTTCCAGGGTCAGGGTACGGATCAGTTCGTTCGCGTTGTCCGTGGCGGCCTTCATCGCCCGCTGCCGGTTGGCCGACTCGGACGCGGCCGACTCCAGCAGCGCGGCGTACAGCCGGGCGCTGACGTACTTAGGCAGCAGCGCGCCGAACAGCGTGTCGGCGTCCGGCTCGAACTCGTAGAGGGCCCGGATGCCGGTGTCCGGGCCGGAGCCCGCCGAGGACGACCGGGAGCCGTCCTCCTCCGCGTACTCGACCTCCATGGGTGCCATCCGCCGCGCCTGCGGGGTCTGGGTGACCATGTTCTTGAACTGCGTGTAGACGAGGTGCAGCTCGTCCACGCCGCGGACGCCGTCGGCGTCCTCGGTGTTCCTGCCGTCCTCGTCCGTGCCGACCATGAACGCGTCCACCAGCGTGCGCGCCGCCTCGGCGGCGTCCGCGTAGCTCGGCTGCTCGGAGAAGCCCGTCCAGGAGGCTTCGACGGGACGGCGCCGGAACCGGTAGTAGCTCACGCCCTTGCGGCCGATGACGTAGAGCAGCGGCTCCTTGCCCTGCTCCTTCAGCAGCGACTGGAGCTGCTCGGCCTCCTTGAGCACGTTGGCGTTGTAGCCACCGCACTGGCCGCGGTCGCTGGTGACGACCAGCACGGCGGCCCGCCGGGCCGACTCGCGCTCGACGAGCAGCGGGTGGTCCAGCGCGGAGTTGTTCGCCAGCTCCGTGAGGACCCGGGTCATCTCCTCGGCGTAGGGCTTGGCCTGCTCGACGCGGGCGCGGGCCTTCATGATCCGCGAGGTCGCGATCAGCTCCATCGCCCGGGTGATCTTCTTGATCGACTGCGTGGACCGGATCCGCCGACGCAGTACGCGAATCTGTGCCGCCATGACCTACCCGCTCAGCCCTTCTTCGGCGCGGGCTTGTTGACCTTGACGGTCTCCTGGTCGACCGACTCCTCGTCCAGGGGCTTCTCCGTGTTCGGCACCACGGACGAACCGTCGGAGGCGGTGAAGCCCTTCTTGAAGTCCGTGACGATGCCCTCGAGCCGCTCGACGTTCTCGTCGGTGAGCTTGCCGGTGTCGCGGATCTCGGCCAGCACGCCCTCGTGGTTGCGCCGGACGTGCTCGAGCACCTCGGACTCGAAGCGGCGCACGTCGCCGACCGGCACGGAGTCCAGCTTGCCGGTGGTGCCCAGCCAGATGGAGACGACCTCCTCCTCCACCGGCACGGGTGCGTACTGGGCCTGCTTGAGCAGCTCGACCAGCCGCTCACCGCGGCCCAGCGCAGCCGCCGACGCGGCGTCGAGGTCCGAACCGAACGCCGCGAACGCCTCCAGCTCGCGGTACTGCGACAGATCCAGCCGCAGCGAGCCCGAGACCGTCTTCATGGCCTTCACCTGCGCGGCACCACCCACCCGGGACACCGAGATGCCGACGTTGATCGCCGGCCGCACACCCTGGTTGAACAGGTCGGACTCCAGGAAGACCTGGCCGTCGGTGATGGAGATGACGTTGGTGGGAATGTAGGCCGACACGTCGTTGGCCTTGGTCTCGATGATCGGCAGGCCGGTCATCGAGCCCGCACCCAGCTCGTCCGAGAGCTTCGCGCAGCGCTCCAGCAGCCGGGAGTGCAGGTAGAAGACGTCGCCGGGGTAGGCCTCGCGGCCCGGCGGGCGGCGCAGCAGCAGCGAGATCGCGCGGTAGGCCTCGGCCTGCTTGGACAGGTCGTCGAAGACGATCAGGACGTGCTTGCCCTGGTACATCCAGTGCTGACCCAGCGCCGAGCCGGTGTAGGGGGCGAGCCACTTGAAGCCCGCGGGGTCCGACGCCGGTGCGGCGACGATGGTCGTGTACGCCAGCGCCCCCGCGTCCTCGAGCGCCTGGCGGACACCCGCGATCGTCGAGCCCTTCTGGCCGACCGCGACGTAGATGCAGCGGACCTGCAGCTTCGGGTCGCCCGACTCCCAGTTCTGCTTCTGGTTGATGATCGTGTCGATGCAGACCGCCGTCTTACCGGTCTTGCGGTCGCCGATGACCAGCTGGCGCTGGCCGCGGCCGATCGGGGTCATCGCGTCGATGGCCTTGATGCCGGTCTGCAGCGGCTCGTGCACCGACTGCCGCTCGACCACGCTCGCCGCCTGCAGTTCGAGGACGCGCTGCTCCTCGGCCTCGATGTCGCCCAGGCCGTCGATCGGGGCACCCAGCGGGTCGATGACCCGGCCGAGGAAGTTGTCGCCGACCGGGACCGAGAGGATGTTGCCGGTTCGCTTGACCGGCTGCCCCTCCTCGATGCCGCCGTACGGGCCGAGGACGACGGCACCGATCTCGCGCTGGTCCAGGTTCAGCGCGACCCCCAGGACGCCGCCTGAGAACTCGAGCAGCTCGTTGGTCATCGCCGAGGGCAGCCCCTCGACGTGGGCGATGCCGTCACCGGTGTCGGAGACGGTGCCCACCTCCTCGCGGGAGGTCTCGGTCTCCAGCGACGAGACGTAGCTGGAGATCGCACTCCGGATCTCCTCCGGGGAGATCGTCAGCTCTGCCATGGCGGTCTTTTCCTCTTGTCGTCGTCTAGGGGGTCGGCGGGCGCGTCAGCTCGGAAGCCGGCGGCGGGCGGCCGCGAGCCGGCCCGCGACGCTGCCGTCGATGAGCTCGCCGCCCACGCGGACCACGAGGCCGCCGATGAGGTCGGGGTCGAGCTCGATCTGCAGGGAGATCGCCCGGTCGTAGAGCCTGCTCAGGGTGTCGGTGAGCCGCTGCTCCTGCTCGGCCGTGAGCCGGACGGGGGTGCGGACGTGCGCGACGTAGCGATGGCGGCGCTCGGCGGCCAGCTCGGCGAGATCTCCCGAGATCTGGTCGAGGTTGCGGCCACGGGAGGAGCGCACGCTGTGCTCCAGCAGCGCGACGGTGACCGGCGAGGCCTTGGTGGCCAGCAGGTCCTGCAGCAGGCCGACGCGCTTGCCCGCCGGGACCGTCCCGTCCCCGAGCATGGTGTTGAGCCTGGGCTCCCGGTCCAGCACGCGGCCGAAGCGGAACAGCTCGTCCTCGACGTCGTCGAGCGTGCCGTCCTTCTCCGCCACCGCGAGCAGGGCTCGGCGGGCCAGCTCCTCGAGGACGTCCACGAGGTCGATCGAGCGCGACCACCGCGCGGCGGCCAGCCCGGACACCGTGTCCAGCGCGTTGCGCCCGACCTTGCCCCCGAGCAGGCGCTCGATCAGGCCCGAACGGGCCGCCGACGGCACCGCCGGGTCCCCCAGGTGGCGACGCAGGGCGGGCTCGGCCCGCAGGAGACCCAGGATGCCGAACAGCTCGTCCCCCAGACCGCTCAGGTCCTCGGCCGAGGACCGGTCGACCAGCTCGTCGAGCCGCTCGCCCGCCGCGGCCAGCGACTCGCGGCTGGCCGGTTGCAGGAGCAGCGCCATCAGATGTTCCCCCCGGTCCCGGCGGCTGTGGTTGCGGAGCGCACGGTGGGGCCGGAGAGGCCGCCGAGCTCGTCGAGGAAACCGTCGACGGTGGCGCTGCGCGCGCCCTCGTCGGCGAGCTCGGCCCGGACGCGCCGCTCGGCCTCCTCAAGGGAGAGGGCACCGATCTCGGCCCGCAGCCTGCGGATGGTGAGGTCGCGCTGGGCGGCGAGCTGCTCCTCGCCGCGCTGGCGGATGCGCTCGACCTCGCGCTGCGCCTGCTCCTTGAGCTCCTCGCGGAGCCGGTGGGAGTCGGCGCGGGCGTCGTCGCGGATCCGGGCGGCCTCGTCGCGGGCTTCGGAGACCGCCTCGTCGAAGCGACGCTGCGCCTCCGCGAGCTTGCGCTCGGCCTCCGCGGACGCGTCCACGTCCTGCTGGATCGCGTCCTGCCTCGCCCCGGCCATGTTCTGGATCAGGGGCCAGACGAACCGGTACAGCACGAAGACCACGACGACGAAGGCGATGAGCTCGCCGATCCATGCGGTGAGGTGCATCAGCTCGTCCCTCCGGTCGAGGTGGTCTGCCGGCCGACGATGCGCGCCGCGAGGTCCTCGGCGAGGCCGCCGATCTCCCCACGGAGCTGCTCGACGGCCTGCTGACGCTGCGCGGCGAGCTCGCGCTCGCCGTCGGCGTGGATGCGGGCCACTTCCTGGTCGGCCTGCTCGCGCATCTCGTCACGAATGCGCTGGGCCTCGGCCCGGGCCTCGTCGCGGATGCGGGCCGCCTCACCGCGGGCCTCGGCCAGTGCCTCCTGGTAGCGCTGCTCGGCCTGGCGAAGCTTGCGGGCCGACTCCTCGCGGTCCTCGGCCTGCTTGCGGATCATCTCGTCCCGTTCCTCCATCGCCTTCGCGAGCGGCGGGACGATCCACCACTTGAACACGAAGAAGACGATGAGGAAGATCAGCAGCTCGACGATGAAGGTGCCGTTGGGCAGGAGGAAGTTGCTGTTGCCGCCGCCCCCTGACTCCGCAGCCGCGGCGCTCAGCAGTACGGACGTCATCGAAGGCTTCCTCAGCCCGCGATCGGCGTGGCGCCGGTGACGAACACGAACAGCGCCATGAACGCGAGGTTGATGAAGTACATGCCCTCACAGAGACCGATGATGAGGAACATCGTGGTGTTCAGGCGGCCGGCCGCCTCCGGCTGGCGGGCCACGCCGTTGATGACCGCGGCGCCGGCCAGGCCGTCACCGATCGCGGCGCCCGCGGCGCCACCGGCCAGGGCGAGGCCACCGCCGACCATCGCGAGGCCGAGCAGGATCGCGTTCGGGCCCTCGGCAGCGGCCTGAGCCAGCAGCAGTGCACTCATGGTCTCTCCTCAGTTCTTTCGTCCTCGCGGGGGGCTTGGGCCTCCGCGAGCAGGTCCGTACGGGTTGGGGGTTCGATCAGGGGCGGTGCTGGGTGGCGCTAGTGGTGCGCGCCTTCGTCGCTGCCGACGGCCTCGCTGAAGTAGATGATCGTCAGCAGCGTGAAGATCAGGGCCTGGAGCAGGCCGATGAACAGCTCGAACAACTTCCAGGCCGCGGTCGGCGCCCACAGGATGTAGACGGGCATGAGCGCGATCAGGGAGATCATGAGGCCGCCGGCGAACACGTTGCCCCACAGCCGCAGGGCCAGCGAGACGGGCCGCGAGAAGTAGAGGGTGACGAACTCGATCGGCGCCAGGGCGGCGTACGGCTTGGCCATGTGACCGAAGTAGGCCTTCGCGCCCTGCGCGCGGATACCGGCCACGTTCACCCAGATGATCACGATCAGCATCATCGGGTACACGAGGTTGACGTCCGCGGTGGGCGGGAAGACGCCCAGGGCGTGACCGGGCAGCTGGGCCAGCCAGTTGCAGATCAGGATGAAGGCGAAGAGCGTGACGCACAGCTCCACCACACCGCGGGGGGTGCGCAGGCCCATCCCCTCGCGGACCTGGCCCTGCACCCAGCCGGTGAGGCCCTCGAAGGCAAGCTGCAGCTTCGTGGGCCTGCCCTTCGTGGCGCCGCGGGCCATGTACAGCCCCAGGCCGCAGACGATCGCCGCGGCGACCACCGTGGAGATGATCGTGTCGATGTTGAGGGTGAGCCCCGCGAACTCGACGGTGGGGTGCGCACCGGGGTTGATCTCGCCTTCGGCGGCGAGGACGGCAGTGCTCATTTCTGTCGGATCTCCTTGACCAGCGGCACCATCGAACTCACGATCGCGAGGAACTGGAAGAGGGCGAGCCCACCGAAGACGGCGAAGCCGGCGGGGCGGACGAACCAGGCGCAGGCCACCGCGAGCGCGGTGATCAGCGCGAGCCGGCTCAGCACGGAGCGGGCGAACTTCGCCTTGGACGGGCGATCCGTCGCGAAGCGGATCACGGACTGCAGCACCAGGTACGAGTTGAAGGCACCCAGGACGAGCCCGAAGACCCCGCAGAGCGCCGCCAGCCAGTACCCCAGCGCCGCCGTCACGACGGCGACGATCCCGCCCACGACGGCGGCGAGGATCAGCGAGCGCCGGAAGGTGGCCCGCGTGACGGGCGGTGTGTACGGCGTGCCGGTGATCACCGGCGGGTCACCTCCTCGGGCCTCACGAGAACCTCTTGAACTGTTTGTAGAAGTACAGACAAGCGACCACCACACCGAGCGCCAGACCGGCGAGGGCAAAACCGGGGAACGTTCCGAACGCCGTGTCCACGAGCCAGCCGAACCCGAACCCGACGACCAGGCACATCGCCAGCGTCAGGCCGAGTGACAGAAGATCGCCCAGCTCGGGGCCACCACCGTTCACCGGGGCGCGTCAACCGACGCAGGGCGGTGGAGCACCCGGGTGTGAACGTTCAACGGCGGCTCCTCGTCGAGTCGTCACCGCCACCGGGTTCACCGTGTCGTCGGAGATTCTGCCCCGGCGGCAGGGCCTTGATGCTTGGATCGCACTACCGACCGTCACCGGCCGATGCGGGGACGCTACCACGGTTCGCGCGGTCCGTATCCGGCCCCCCACCTGCGAGAAGGGAGGTTGTGAAAACATTCACGAGGACGGGGGACTCTCAGCGGGCCGTACTCCGTCAGAACCCGGATGGACGGTGCGTGCGGGCCCGGGGCACCGCCGTCGCGAGTACGGCGGCGACCAGCCCCACCCCGATCGAGGAGAGCACCACGAACGCGTCGTCGATCAGGGCGAGCGCCACCGCACCGAATGCGAGCAGCGCCGCCCACAGGTAGATCAGCAACACCGCGCGGCGGTGGCTGTGCCCGATCTCCAGCAGCCGGTGGTGCAGGTGCATCTTGTCCGGGGAGAACGGGCTCATCCCCTTGCGCGTGCGCCGCACGACCGCCATGAGCAGGTCCAGCAACGGCACCAGCACCACCGCGGCGAGCACCAGCAGGGGCGAGAACAACGCCAGGACGTCGCCGCCGTCGGTCTGGTCGGTGAAGGTCAACCGCCCCGACGCGCTGGTGGTCGCGGCGGCGAGCATGAGACCGATGAGCATCGAGCCCGAATCCCCCATGAAGATCCGCGAGGGGTTGAAGTTGTGCGGCAGGAAGCCCAGGCAGGAGCCGGCGAGGACGGCCGCGATCAGGGCGGGCGAGTACACGAGCGGGTCGTTGCCGTTCTCGTGCACCAGACCGATCGCGAAGGCCCCCACCGCCGCTGCCGCGATCAGCCCGATGCCGGCTGCCAGGCCGTCCAGGCCGTCCACGAAGTTCATGGCGTTGATCAGCGCGACCGTGAGCAGCACCGTGAGCAGCACCCCCTGCTCCTGGCCGAGCAGGACGAACGAGCCCGTCGCCGCCGTTCCCCCGCCCCAGGGCACCCAGATGGCGGAGAACTGCACCCCGCCGAGCACCAGCACTCCCGCTGCGGTGATCTGGCCGGCGAGCTTGGTGAGCGCGTCCAGCTCGTAGCGGTCGTCCAGCGCGCCCACCAGGACCAGCACCGCCCCCGCGGCGAGCGCCCACACCACCTCCGGTGTGGCGCCCATGTAGGCGTCGAACGCCAGCCGCAGCGCCGGGAGCTGGTAGGCGGTGACCACCCCTGCCGCCACACCCGCGAGCATCGCGAGCCCGCCCCAGCGCGGTGTGGGTGTGACGTGGACGTCCCGACCTCTCGGCCAGGCCACCGCTCCCAGCCGCAGCGCGAGCACGCGCACCGGGCCGACGAGCAGGAAGGTGACGATCGTGGCGACGGCGCCGGTGAGCAGGTACTCCCGGATCGGCAGGACCGCCGTGACCTGGACGGGCAGCGGTGCCGGAAGGTGCGCCGACGCCTGCGCGACCGCCACGAGGGGCATCAGCGCGGGTAGGCCGGCGCCTTCGCGACCAGGGCCGAGACCGCGCCGGCGACCGCGGCGAGCTCCGCGTCCCCAGCCGCGCTCCCCGGCACGGCCTTCACCGCGCGGGCCAGCAGGGTCCCGATCTCGGCCATGTCCGACTCGACCATGCCTTGCGTCGTGACGCTCGGCGAGCCCACCCGGACACCGGACGGCTTCATCGGCGGCGCCGGGTCGTACGGGATGGCGTTCTTGTTGAGCGTGATCCGCGCCGCGCCGCAGCGCTCCTCGGCCTCGGCGCCCGTCACGCCGAGCGGCCGCAGGTCGATCAGCGCCAGGTGGGTGTCCGTGCCGCCCGAGACGGCGCGCATCCCCTCGGCCTCCAGGCTCTTCGCGAGCGCCTGGGCGTTCGCGATCACCTGGTTCGCGTAGGCCTGGTAGGCGGGCTGCGCGGCTTCGCGCAGGGCCACCGCCTTCGCCGCCACGCCGTGCATGAGCGGGCCGCCCTGGGAGAACGGGAAGACCGCCTTGTCCAGTGCCTTCGCGTGCTCCTGCCTGGAGAGGATCATGCCGCCGCGCGGGCCGCGCAACACCTTGTGCGTGGTCGCCGTGATCACGTCGGCGTACGGGACGGGGCTGGGGATCGCCTTGCCCGCGACCAGGCCGATGAAGTGCGCGGCGTCGACCCAGAAGATCGCGCCCACCTCGTCCGCGATCTCCCGGAAGGCCGCGAAGTCGATCAGGCGGGGATAGGCGGTGGCACCGGCGATGATGAGCTTCGGCCGGTGCTCGCGGGCGAGGTCGCGCACCTGGTCGTAGTCGATCAGCTCCGTGTCCTCGCGGACGGTGTAGCTGACGGCGTCGAACCACTTGCCGGAGAAGTTGACCTTGCTGCCGTGGGTGAGGTGCCCGCCCTGCTTGAGGTCCATCGCGAGCACCGTGTCGCCGGGACCTGCGAACGCGGCGTACGCGGCGAGGTTCGCGCTCGCGCCCGAGTGCGGCTGGAGGTTCGCGTGCTCGGCGCCGAAGAGTTCCTTGGCCCGGGCGTTGCCGATCTCCTCGGCCCGGTCCACGACCTCGCAGCCGCCGTAGTAGCGGCGACCGGGATAGCCCTCGGCGTACTTGTTCGACAGCGTGGAGCCGAGCGCCGCCAGGACGGCCGGGCTGGTGAGGTTCTCGCTGGCGATGAGTTGGAGCCCGCCGCGCAGGCGCTCCAACTCGTCGAGCACCACTCCCGCGATCTCGGGATCCTGCTGCTGCAGCGCGTCGAAGTCCGGTCCCCAGAAGGTCTGCTCGCTCACTCCTGCCACGGTACCGGCCCTTCCCCCACCTCAGGCCGCGGCCCGCCCCCGCCAGAAGGCGATGTGGGCCGCGACCCCGTCCGCGAACGGCGTGGGCGCGAGGCCGAACGTCTGCTGCGCGGCCGCGGAGTCCAGCACGAACGGCCGGTCGAACTGGTGGCGCACCTCGGCCAGTTCGCGGACGAGGGGCACGGCGAGACCCATGGCTCGCAACCCCCACCGCGGCAGCACCTGCACCTCGGGCACCGGCAGGCCCGCGACCTGCGCCATCGCCGCCGCGACCGCGCGCAGGGACACCGGCGGCGCCGTCGGGACGTGCCACGCGCGGCCCCACGCCCGCTCGTCGGTGGCGAGCGTGACGAGCGTACGTGCGAGATCCGGCACGAAGGTCCAGGAGTGCGGGGCGTCGACGTCGCCCTGCATCACCCACGGGCGCCTGCCGGCGAGCAGCCGGGGGGTGAAGTAGCGCCCGAGGTGGCTCGTGTCGTCGGGGCCGGGACCGTAGAAGTCCGACGCGCGGGCCTCGGTCATCCGCGCGCGACCGGCCTCGTGCGCCGCGAGGGCGTCGCGCCACATCGCGTTGCGGACCCGGCCCTTGACGCCGGTCGCGGCGAGCGGCGTCTGCTCGGTCATGGGGGCGTCCACGGGCCCGTACCCGTAGAGGTTCGCGGTGGTGACGAGCACGGCCCCGGTGCTCTCGGCGGCCGTGAGCAGGGCGGACGCGATCGGGGGCCAGTCGCCCGCCCACCGGTGGTAGGCGGGGTTCGCGCAGTTGTACAACGCGTCCGCACCTCGGGTGAGGGCGGTGAGGCGCTCGGGGTCGGCGGCGTCGGCGGCGATCCGATCCACCTCGGCGGGCCCGCGGCCCGACCGGCTGACCACCCGGACGTCGTGCCCTTCGGCGCGCAGCAGCCGCGCGGTGGCGCTCCCGACGGCCCCGGACCCGACGACGACGTGCAGTCCCATGACGACTCCCTCTTGTGCGAGCAGTGCTCTCGAATGAGTTCACTGTTCCGCGACAGGAGGCTCCTGTCAAGAGCAGCGCTCTCGGTATGGCACACTGCTCCAATGTCTGCCCACGGGGCCCGCGCGCGCGTCCGCGCCGAGCTGACCCGAGAGATCACCGACGCCGCCCGCCGCCACCTCGCCGCCGAGGGCGCCGCGGGGCTCTCCCTGCGGGCCGTCGCCCGGGAGCTCGGGATGGCTTCCTCGGCCGTCTACCGCTACTTCCCCAGCCGCGACGACCTGCTCACCCGGCTGATCATCGAGGCCTACGACGCGCTCGGTGAGGCGGCGGAACGGGCCGAGGGGCGTGTCGACCGCGCCGACCTGCGCGGGCGGTTGCGCGCGACCTGCAGCGCCGCCCGGACGTGGGCCCTCGCGCACCCCCACGAGTACGCGCTGGTCTACGGCTCACCCGTGCCCGGATACGCGGCGCCCGAGGCGACGATCGGGCCGGCCGGCCGGGTCGGGCTGCTGCTGTGCCGGATCGTCGCCGACGCCCTGCCCGCCGCACCGGCCGCCGGCACCGGTGCGGGGCAGGCCGCGGGGGGCGACGCGGTGCCCGCCGCCACCCCGGCGGGCACCGGTCCCGCCGGTCTGCTCGCCCCCGGCCTCGCTGCGCGGATGGGGCTGCCGGAGGGCACCGATGCCGCAGAGCGCGCCATCCTCGTCTGGGTCTCGCTCTTCGGCCTGATCGGGTTCGAGCTGTTCGGGCACACGAACAACGTCGTCGTCGCGCACGAGGAGTTCATGAACCGGGCGGTGCGGCGGTGGGCCGACGAGCTGGGCCTGCCCTGAGGACCGCTCAGGCGAGCTGCACCTCGCGGCCGAGCACCTCGGACACCTCCGCGAGGGGCACCGCGCCCTCGCGGAGCACGCGGGGCTGCGAGCCCGTCAGATCCACGACGGTGGATGCCACCGGGTCGCCGGACGGGCCGCCGTCGAGGTAGACCGTCACGGACTCGCCCAGCTGCGCCACGGCCTCCTGCACCGTCGACGCCGGGGGCTGCCCCGAGATGTTCGCGCTGGACACCGCCATCGGGCCCACGTCACGCAGCAGCTCGATCGCGACCGGATGCAGCGGCATCCGCAGCATCACCGTGCCGCGGGTGCGGCCCAGGTCCCAGCCCAGTGACGGCGCGTGCGGCAGCACGATCGAGAGCCCTCCGGGCCAGAACGCCTCCACCAGCAGCCGCGCGGTGCGCGGCACCCCGAGAACGAGCCCGTCGATCGTGGACCAGGATCCGATCAGCACGGGCACCGGCATGTCCGGGCCGCGGTTCTTCGCCGCGAGCAGCGCCCGCACCCCGTCCGCGGAGAAGGCGTCGCAGCCCAGGCCGTACACGGTGTCGGTGGGCAGGACGACGAGCGCGCCTGCCCGGGCCGCACGGGCGGCGGCGGCGAGGCCTTCGGCGCGGACGTCGGGGTCCGAGCAGTCGTACACGGGCGGTGCCACGGCGGACGAGCCTACGGGCCGCGAGGCGCGAGGCGCGGCCGGGGCGGGCGGGTAGGTACGAACGGCACCCTCGTGTGCAAGGACCGTTCGAGGGTGCCGCTCGTCCGGGAGGGGAGCAACGCCGTGGCGAACCGCGGTCGGCCGGCGAGGTCGCGTTGCCCCGTGACCTGCGTGAACCCGTGGTCGCGCAGCAGCTGCGGCACCGCGTCGCCGTGGCTGTCGTCGTGCTCGATCGCCACGGCGCCGCCGGGGCGCAGCAGCCGCGCGGCGTTCACCACGACGGCGCGCACGATGTCCAGCCCGTCCGCTCCCCCGAACACCGCGACGGGCGGGTCGTGGCGCACCTCGGGTGGCACCTCGGTGGCGTCGGGGACGTAGGGCGGGTTGCACAGCAGCAGGTCGGCCCCGGCAGCGAGGCCGCCGTCGAGGTCGGCGAGCAGGTCCGGCGCGCGGACGTCCGCCTCGTGCAGCACGGCGCGGCCCGCGAGGTTGCGGCGGGCCCAGGCGAGCGCCGCCGGATCGCGCTCGACGGCGTGCACCCGCGCGTCCGGGCGGGCCGTGGCGACCGCCAGCGCGATCGCGCCGCTGCCCGTGCAGAGGTCGAGGACCAGCGGCGACGCCACGCCGGTGAGCGCGGCCAGACCCCAGGCCACCAGCAGCTCGGTCTCCGGGCGCGGGACGAACACCCCCGGTCCGACGGCCACCTCCACGACCTGCGGGCCACCACCGAGCACCGCCGTGCCGAGCAGGTGCTGCAGCGGCTCGCGGGCGGCCCGGCGGGCGACGAGCGCCCGCAACGCGGCGGCGGCCGCCGGATCCAGGCCCGGGGCGAGGAGCAACCGCCCTCGCGGGATCGCGAGGATGTGCGCGGCCAGCGCCTCGGCGTCGTGGCGGGGGCTCGCGACCCCGGCGACGTCGAGGGCCGCCGTGGCCTGCCGGAGGGCCTCGCGCACGTCCGTGACCTGAACGGACGGTGGTGCCACCTCAGCCGCCGACCGACTCGGCCCGCTCGGCGGCGACGAGCGCGCCGATGACGCCGTCCAGGTCGCCGTCCAGCACCGCCGAGAGGTTGTAGGCCTTGTAGCCGACGCGATGGTCGGAGATCCGGTTCTCCGGGAAGTTGTAGGTGCGGATGCGCTCGGATCGGTCCACCGTCCTGACCTGGGAGCGCCGGTCCGCAGAGGCCTTCGCGGCGGCCTCCTCCTCCGCGAGGGCCTGCAGCCGCGCCCTGAGCACCTCCATCGCCCGCGCCCGGTTCTGCAGCTGCGAACGCTCGTTCTGGCAGCTCACGACGATGCCGGTCGGCAGGTGCGTGATCCGGACGGCGGAGTCCGTGGTGTTGACGCTCTGCCCGCCCTTGCCCGAGGAGCGGAAGACGTCGATGCGCAGGTCGTTCTCGTCGACGGCGACGTCACCGTCGCCGGCGCCGATGTCGGGGTAGACGAGCACGCCGGCTGCCGAGGTGTGGATGCGGCCCTGCGACTCGGTGACCGGCACCCGCTGCACCCGGTGCACACCGCCCTCGTACTTGAGCGCCGCCCACACGCCGGAGGCCTCGGGCGCCTTGGCCCGCACCGACAAGGTGACGTCCTTGTAGCCGCCGAGGTCCGAGTCGACCGCGTCGAGGATCTCGGCGCGCCAACCGCGCCGCTCCGCGTAGCGCAGGTACATGCGCGCGAGGTCGCCCGCGAACAGCGCCGACTCCTCGCCACCCTCGCCCGACTTGATCTCCAGCACGACGTCGTCCCCGTCGTGGGGGTCGCGCGGGACGAGCAGATCGGCGAGGTGCGCCTCCAGCGCGGGCAACTGCGCGGCGAGATCCTCGGCCTCCGGTGCGAACGCCGGGTCCTCGGTGGCGAGCTCGCGAGCGGCCTGCAGGTCCGCCCGGGCGGAGGTCAGCTCGCGGGACGCGGCGACGATCGGGCCCAGCTCCGCGTAGCGGCGCCCCAGCTTGCGGGCCAGCGCGGCATCGGTGTGCACCGACGGGTCGGCGAGCTGCTTCTCCAGATCGGTGTACTCGGCCACCAGCCCGTCGACCTTCAGCGGTTCGGTCATCCGCACCTCCTCCTGCGCGCCGGCTCCGGAGACGACGACGGCGCCCACCCGCACGGGTGAGCGCCGTCGGTGCGGCTACTTGGCGCGGGCCGGGCGCTTGCCGTAGCGCGCCTCGAAGCGGGCGACGCGGCCGCCGGAGTCCAGGATCTTCTGCTTGCCGGTGTAGAAGGGGTGGCAGGCCGAGCAGACCTCGACGTGGATGGAGCCGCTCTTCTTGGTGCTGCGGGTGGTGAACTCGTTGCCACAGCCGCAGTGGACCGTCGTGGTGACGTAGTCCGGGTGGATGCCTTCGCGCACGTGGGTTCCTCTCTCAGGTGGCCGCCGGGTCCCCGCGATCGGGGTGAACCGGAGCCGGAGCGTGACGCGTCATTCAACCATCCTGGCCTGCGCGGTGTTCCCGCCGGTGTCGGTGCCGGTCTCCTCGAGGAAGGCCCGCATCCGCCCGAGCGCCCGCGCCCGGGCGGCGTCGTCGGCCTCGACATCGTCCCAGCGGGCGATCTCCTCACGAGCCTGCGCGGCCCATCCGCGGAGCGCCCGGGCCTGCCCGACGAGCGCGTCGAACAGCAGGCCACGGACGTGCGCCTCCTGCTGGAACAGGTGCTCCCCCGTGACGTACTCGGTGGCGACGGCGCGGGCGTCGGCGAGCAACGCCGCCGCGCGGGCGTCGGCGTGGTCGATCGCGACGAGCAGGTCCGCGAGGCGGCCGAACCGGGCCAGGTGCACCCGCAGCAGCGGCTCGAGGTGCATCGCGAACGTCTCCGGCGGGCGGGCGAGCCAGTCCGCGAGCATCGTCCGCCCGGCCGGCGTGATCTCGTAGATCGTCCGGCTGCGGCGGGAACCGTCCGCCGCGGGCTCAGCCCGGCCCCGGACGAGCCCGTCGGCCTCGAGTCGTTTCGCCTCGGCGTAGACGACGGACTCGGCCCGGGGCCAGAACCAGCGCAACGTTCGTCTCATGGAGCGGGCCAGCTCGTAGCTGCTCCACGGCCGCAGGGCCAGCTGGCCGAGGATCGTGCACCGCGTCGCCGTCGCCTCGCTGCTCCTGCCGGACACGCCTTGACCTTACTCCGGTCCGGAGTACGCTTCCGGTCTACTCCGATCCGGAGTAGACCGAAGTGACAGAAGTGACCGAGGAGACCCCGTGAAACCCGTCGACCTGACCTGTACCCACCTCGTCCGGCCCGCCCCCGAGGACGTCTGGGACTACGTCGCGACGCGCTACTTCGACCATCACGTCACGTGGGACCCGGCGATCACCGCCATGGTGAAGATCTCTCCGGGGCCGCTCGGCGTGGGCACGGTCGGCGAGGAGGTGCGCCGCTTCGGCGGCAGGCAACGGGCACGCTTCGAGGTGACCGCGTTCGACCGGCCGCAACGCTTCGCGTTCCACACCACCAGCGGTCCGTTCGCGCTGGAGCGCTGCTACTCACTGGCGCCCGCCGAGGGCGGAACGCTGCTCACGTTCCGGTTCACGATGCGTCCGCGCGGCGCAGCACGGCCGGTGTTCCCGCTGGTGCGGGGCACCGTCGAGCGGCAGGTCCTGGCGAACATCGCCCGCCTGGCCCGCCTGCTCGACGGTCCGGACGTCAGTCGTCGCCCACGGGCATGCCCTTGGCGACCTGCATGAGGAACTCGATGTTCGTGCGCGTCTTCTTGAGCTGGGTGAGCAGCAGGTCGATGGCCTGCTGATCGTCCAGGGCGGCGAGCACGCGACGCAGCTTGACCATGACCGCGTACTCGTCCGGCGACATGATCAGCTCCTCCTTGCGGGTACCGGAGTCGCCGACGTCGATCGCCGGGAAGACGCGCTTGTCCGCGATCCGCCGGTCCAGTTTGAGCTCGGCGTTGCCGGTGCCCTTGAACTCCTCGAAGATCACCGTGTCCATCGTGGACCCGGTTTCGACCAGCGCGGTGGCGAAGATCGTGAGCGACCCGCCGTCCTCGATGTTGCGGGCGGCGCCGAGGAAGCGCTTGGGCGGGTAGAGCGCCGTGGAGTCCACACCGCCGGAGAGGATGCGGCCCGACGCGGGCGCGGCCAGGTTGTAGGCCCGGCCGAGGCGGGTGATGTTGTCCAGCAGCACGACGACGTCGTGGCCCAGCTCCACCAGCCGCTTCGCACGCTCGATCGACAGCTCCGCGACGGTCGTGTGGTCGGTCGGCGGCCGGTCGAACGTCGAGGCGATGACCTCGCCCTTCACCGACCGCTGCATGTCGGTGACCTCCTCGGGCCGCTCGTCGACGAGGACGACCATGAGGTGGCACTCGGGGTTGTTCGTGGTGATCGCGTTCGCGATGTTCTGCATGATCGTGGTCTTGCCCGCCTTGGGCGGGGACACGATCAGGGCGCGCTGGCCCTTGCCGACCGGCATGACCAGGTCGATCACGCGGGTGGTGAGCTTGTGCGGCTCGGTCTCCAGGCGCAGCCGCTCGTTGGGGTAGAGCGGGGTGAGCTTGGTGAACTCGGGGCGCTGCTTGGACAGCTCCGGATCCTGCCCGTTGATGGTGTCGACGCGCACCAGCGGGTTGAACTTCTGCCGGGACTGCTCGCCCTCGCGGGGCTCGCGCACCGCGCCGGTGATCGCGTCGCCGCGGCGCAGGCCGTACTTGCGCACCATCGACAGCGACACGTAGACGTCCGTGGGGCCGGACAGGTAACCGGTGGTGCGGACGAACGCGTAGTTGTCCAGGATGTCCACGATGCCGGCGACGGGCAGCAGCACGTCGCCCTCGCGCACCTCGGTGTCGACGCCGTCGCGGCTCTGGCCGGTCGAGCGGTCGCGGTCACGGCCCCGGCGGCGGTCCCGGAAGCGGCGCCCGCGGCGGCCGCGGCTCTCCCCGTCGTCGTCCGCGTCGTCCGGACCGTCGGCACGGTCGTTGTTCCGGTCGTTACGGCCGCCGCGGCTGTCGTCGCGGTTGTCGGGGCGGTCCGTGCCCGGACCCGTGCCGCCGCGCTCGCCCCGGTCGTTACCGCGGTCGTTACCCCGGTCGTTACGGCGGTTGCGGCGGCCCTCGCGAGGTCCGCGATCGTCCCCGTCCGTCTCCGGCGTGTCGGTGCCGGCAGGCGCGCCGCCTGCGGCCGGGCCGGCGTCCTCGGTGGACGCCGCAGCGGCGGGCTGCTGCTCGCGCTCGACGCGGTTGCGCCCGCGCGTCTGCCGGCGCCTGCCCCCGTCGGCCGGGGCTGCGGTGTCGGCGGTGTCGGCAGTGTCGGCGGTGGCGGTGTCGGGGGTGGCGGCGGAACGGTCCGGCGTGCCGGCCGTCCCGGCGGGCTGCCCGGGCACGGCGGCCACCGGTGTCTCGGCGGGCGCGGCCGGTGCGACGCGGGCCTCGGCGGAAGCGGCGCCGGCACCGTTCGTGGTGGGCACGCCGTTGGCCGCAGGCGCTCCGGCAGCCCGGACCGCCCGGCGGCGCTCGCGCCCGGGGGCCGCGGCCGGCGGCTCGGCGGAGGGCCCCGCAGCCGGGGTCACCGAGGGCACCGCGGCGGGATCGCCGCTGGTGGCGGCCTTGACGGGTTCCTTCGCGGCAACCTTCGCACGCGCACCCTTCGCCGCGGGCTCCGTCGTCGCGCCGGCCTCCAGGGCGACGTTTCCGGAGGCTGCAGCGCCACCCTGCGCGGACTTGATGGCGGCGATCAGGTCGCCTTTGCGCATCCCCGCGATGCCGGGGATGTTCAGCTCGCCGGCCAGCTGGCGGAGCTCCGCCAGGACCATCCCGGTGAGGCCGCCCCGCTTCCGCGCAGGGGCGCCGGTGGCAGCGGTGGGGGTGGCCTCGGTGCTGACGAGGTCGGTCTCGCTCAACGAATGTTCCTTCCTGACCGATCCGGGGCGTGGCCCTGATCAGCGGATTCACACGCTCGTCCGGACGGCGTGCCGGACGACATGTCGGTCTGCAGGCGGATGGAGGCGACCGCTCCCGACAGGCAGGGGCGGCGATCATCGCGACAGATCACGGGATACAGGCCGCTCGGTCCGAAACCGGATCGCCAGGACTCCGGGATACGCAGATTCGGCTCGAATGACCGCGCGGGTCGACGCGGGGATCGCCGTTGCGATTGCCAGGGTAGCCGCCCCGATGTCGCCGCGGCAACAACCCCCGTGCCCGGGGCGTCGTGTCCCGGTCACTCTCTGTCGATCAGGCGTCGACCAACCGGCGATCAGGCGTCGACCAGCGGGTCAGCCGGTCTCGACGTACACGCCTTCCCCGTCGACCGCCAGCGGGCAGGGGGTGAACCCGCTGAGGTCCAGCCCGTCCGGCAACCTGCCGTCCCGGGTGAACGCCAGCACGGTGGGCCCGGCGCCGGAGATCGCCGCCGGGATGCCGTGGTGACGCAGCGCGTCCACCAGGTCCGCCGACTCGGGGTAAGCGGGGCGGCGGTAGCTCTGATGGAGCCGATCCTCGGTGGCCGGCATGAGCAGCTCGGGCCGCGCGGTGAACGCGAGGACCGCGAGTGCGGTGCGGCTTCCCGTGAACGCCGCGTCGGCCAGCGGCACGTGCGCGGGGAGCAGGCCCCGCGTCATCGCCGTGGACGACTCGGCCTTCGCGATCAACGCGACCGGGGCGATGCCCGGGTGCGCGTCGAGCCGTACAGCGTCGAAGCGCCGCGCGGTATTCCCGCTCGCCTCCCAGGCCACGACCAGGCCCCCGAGCAGGCTCGCTGCCGCGTTGTCCGCGTGGCCCTCCAGACCGGCCGTGAGCTGCAGCAACGCGTCGCGCTCCCCGATGACGTCGCAGTCGGCGAGGGCGGCGGCGGCCACCGCTCCGGCCACCGCCGCCGCGGCGGAGCTGCCCAGGCCGCGGGAGTGCGGGATGCGGTTGCGACAGCGCAGACGCAGGCCGGCCGGCCGCCCGCCGAGGACGTCCCAGGCGGCGTTCATCGCGCGCACGACGAGGTGCGTGTCGTCGACGGGGACCTGCCCCGCGCCCTCGCCGGAGACCTCCACGACGAGCCCGGCGGCGGCCGTCTCGACCTCGATCTCGTCGTGCAGCGCCAGCGCGAGGCCGAGGGTGTCGAAACCGGGCCCGAGGTTGGCCGACGACGCGGGTACCCGCACGCGCACGGACCGCATCAGGCCAGGTCCAGGGCGTTCGCGACGGCGGTCGGGTCGATCGGGACGACGACGGGGTCCGGCGCGGCGAGCAGCGCCGTGTCCGGGTCCTTGAGCCCGTGGCCGGTGACCGTGCACACCACGAGTGAACCCTCGGGCAGGGTGCCGTCCGCGTGCGACTGCAGCAGTCCCGCGACGCTCGCCGCCGACGCGGGCTCGACGAACACGGCCTCGCGGGCCGAGAGCAGCCGGTACGCGGCGAGGATCTCCTCGTCGGTGACCGCCTTGAACTGCCCGTCGGACTGCTCCCGGGCGAGGATGGCCGCGCCCCACGAGGCCGGAGCGCCGATCCGGATCGCGGTGGCGATCGTCTCGGGCTTGCGCACCGGCTCGCCGTGCACCAGCGGCGCGGCACCCGCGGCCTGGTAACCGAACATCCGCGGCAGCGCCGGGACCAGGCCGTCCGCGTGGTAGGCGCGGTAACCCGCCCAGTAGGCGGTGATGTTGCCCGCGTTGCCGACCGGCAGGCAGTGCACGTCCGGGGCGCGGCCCAGCTCGTCGCAGATCTCGTACGCGGCGCTGGCCTGCCCGGCGATGCGCGCCGGGTTCACCGAGTTGACGAGCTGGATCTCGGGGTAGTCCGCGACGGTCTTGCGGGCCAGCTCCAGGCAGTCGTCGAAGTTGCCCTCGATCTGCAGGATCGACGCCCCGTGCGCGACCGCCTGGGCGAGCTTGCCGAGCGCGATCTTGCCCTGCGGGATGAGGACGGCGCACGTCATACCCGCGCGGGTGGCGTAGGCGGCCGCCGAGGCCGAGGTGTTGCCGGTCGACGCGCACAGCACGCTCTGCTTGCCCTTGGCCAGAGCGTCGGTGACCGCGACCGTCATGCCGCGGTCCTTGAACGAGCCGGTGGGGTTCGCCCCGTCGACCTTGAGGTAGACCTCGCAGCCGGTGCGCTCGGCCAGGAAGGGCGCCGGCAGCAGCGGGGTGCCGCCCTCGTGCAGCGTGACGACCGTGGCCCCAGCGGGGATCGGCATCCGGTCGCGGTAGGCCTCGATCACCCCAGGCCAACGAGCCTTCAGAGCCGATCCGGACAGGTTCGATCCGGACGGATTCGATGCCGACAGGTTCACGGCCGTCACCACCCCACCTCCAACCGGAACTGGTCGGCCTCGGTCTCGCGGCGCAGCAGCACCCGCGCCGCACCCTCGCGCACGGCCACCACGGCGGGTCGCGGAAGCCGGTTGTACGAGCTGGCCATCGAGTAGCAGTACGCCCCGGTGGCGGCGACCGCCAGCAGGTCCCCGGGCGCGAGATCGGCGGGCAGCCAGCAGTCCCGCACGACGATGTCGCCGGACTCGCAGTGCTTGCCGACCACCCGGCTGAGCACCGCGTCGCCGGTGCCGTCCTGCTGCGACGCGCGCGAGACCAGGCGGCAGTCGTAGACCGCGTCGTAGAGCGCGGTACGGATGTTGTCGCTCATCCCACCGTCCACGCTCACGTACCGGCGCGACCCGCCGGACAGCGGAACGTCCTTGATCGTGCCCACCTCGTAGAGCGTGACCGTGCCCGGCCCGGCGATGCCCCGGCCGGGCTCGACGGCGATCGCCGGCACCGCGAGCTCGGCCTCGTGGCACTCGCGCGCCACGATCCCGCGCAGCTCCTGGGCCAGCTGCGCCACGTCGACGGGCGTCTCGTCCGGCCGGTACGCGATCCCGAAGCCGCCGCCGAGATCCAGCGTCGTGACGGTGGCGAGCGCGTCCGCGCCGTGCTCGGCGTGCAGCAGCGCCAGGAAGCGGACGATGCGGCGGGCGGCGACCTCGAACCCGTCGGTGTCGAAGATCTGGCTGCCGATGTGGCTGTGCAGTCCGACCAGCGACAACCCCCGCGCCCGTAGCACGCGGCGGGCCGCCTCGGCGGCGTCGGAGTCCTTCCCGCCCGCGATCGAGAAGCCGAACTTCTGGTCCTCGTGGGCGGTGGCGATGAACTCGTGGGTGTGCGCCTCCACGCCGACGGTGGCCCGCAGCAGCACGTCCACCACGGCGTCGCGCTGCGTGGCGAGCGCGTCCAGGCGGGCGATCTCGTGGAACGAGTCCAGCACGACGCGGCCCACGCCGGCGTCGAGCGCCGCCGCCAGCTCGGCCGTGCTCTTGTTGTTGCCGTGCAGCGCGATCCGTGCGGGCGGGAAGCCCGCCCGCAGCGCGACCGCGAGCTCGCCGCCGCTGCACACGTCCAGCGACAGGCCCTCGGCCGCCACCCAGCGCGCGATCTCGACGGACAGGAACGCCTTCGCCGCGTAGTGCACCGACTCGCCCCCGGACCCGGCCCCGAACGCCGCTGCGTACTCGGCGGCGCGCGAGCGGAAGTCCGCCTCGTCCACGACGAACAGCGGCGTGCCGAAACGCTCGGCGAGCTCGCGCACGTCCACGCCGGCCAGCCGCAGCACCCCGTCCGCACCGCGGGCCGCGCCGCGCGGCCACACGGCCGCCGCCAGCTCGTCCAGCTCCGCCGCCCCCGCGGGGCGCGGGCCCGCGGTGTCGGGCGGGACGAGGATCCCGGCGTGCAGCGGCCCGGCGGGATGGACGTTCACGACCGGGACCCCGCCGCGCGCACGGCGCTCACATCCGCTCCGGGGCGGACACGCCCAGGAGGCCCAGGCCGTTGGCGAGCACCTGGCGGGTGGCCACGCACAGCGCCAGCCGCGCCCGGTGCAGGTCCGTGGCCTGCTCGTCGCCCATCGGCAGCACCCTGCAGGCGTCGTAGAACCGGTGGTACGCCCCGGCCAGCGACTCCAGGTAGCGGGCGATCCGGTGCGGTTCGCGCAGCTCCGCGGCCGTGCGCACCACCGCGGGGAGCTCCCCGAGCGTGCGGATCAGGTCGCCCTCGCGCGGGTGCTCCAGCAGCCCGTACGCATCGCCGGGCTCCAGGCCGAGATCGGCGGCGTTGCGGACGAGCGACGCCAGGCGCGCGTGGGCGTACTGCACGTAGAAGACCGGGTTGTCGTTGGTGTGCCGGGACACCACGTCGAGATCGATGTCGAGCACCGAGTCCACCGAGGAGCGGATGAGCGAGTAGCGGGCGGCGTCCACCCCGACCCACTCCACGAGGTCGTCCATGCTCACCGCCGTGCCCCGGCGCTTGCTCATCCGGACGAGCTGGCCGTCGGAGAACAGCCGCACCATCTGCCCGATCAGCACCTCGACGGTGTTCGGGTCGTCCCCGAACGCGGCGGCGGCCGCACGCAGCCGGGCGATGTAGCCGTGGTGGTCCGCACCCAGCATGTAGATGCACAGGTCGAACCCGCGGGCCCGCTTGTCCAGGTAGTAGGCGAGGTCGCCCGCGATGTAGGCGGGTTGTCCGTCGCTCTTGATGACGGGGCGGTCCTTGTCGTCGCCCTCGTCGGTGGACCGCAGCCACCACGCGCCGTCGTGGAAGTAGAGGTTGCCCGAGGCCTTGAGCCGCTCGACCGCGGCGTCGACGGCACCGGAGTCGTGCAGCGACTTCTCGTGGAACCACACGTCGAAGTCCGTGCCGAACGCGTGCAGCGAGCGCTTGATCTCGTCGAACATCAGCCCGACGCCCACGCGGCGGAACACCTCGCGCCGCTCGCTCTCGGGCAGCTCCAACGCCCCCGGCTCGGCCGCGAGCACCTGCGCGGCGATCTCGCCGATGTACGCGCCGCCGTAGCCGTTCTCCGGGGTGGGCTCGCCGAGCGCCGCGGCCAGCAGGGAGTCCACGAACCGGTCGATCTGCCCGCCCGCGTCGTTGAAGTAGTACTCGCGGGTGACCTTCGCCCCGCGCGCGGCGAGCACCCGGCCCAGCGCGTCCCCGACGGCGGCCCAGCGGGTGTGCCCCAGGTGCAGGGGCCCGGTCGGGTTCGCCGAGACGAACTCCAGGTTGACGTTGCGGCCCGCGTACTCGTCGCCGGTGCCGTACCCGGCGCCCGCCGAGAGCACATCGCCCACCAGCGCGCCCTGCGCGTCCACCGCCAGCCGCAGGTTGATGAACCCCGGCCCCGCGACCTCCGCGCTCGCGATCCCGGGGGCGGCGGCCAGCGCCTCGGCGAGCCAGCCCGCGAGATCACGCGGCGCCACGCCCGCCTTCTTCGCGGTGCGCAGCGCCACGTTGGTGGCGTAGTCCCCGTGCTCTGGGCTGCGCGGCCGCTCGACACCCACGTCCTCGGGCAGTACGCCGGCGTCGAGACCGCGCTCGCGCAGCACGTCGGACGCCGTGGCACGGACGAGGTCGGCGAGTAGTGCGGGAGTCACGGACCGAGTCTAGGGAGTCGTCCCGCGGTGGCCCCCGACGGCCGTCCGGGTGGCATCCCTACACTCGGGCACCGCAACCCGCCGGACGACGTTGGACGGTTCATGGTCAGCGGCAACAAGAGCAAGGCCGTGCGCAGCGCGCGGTCGGTCGTCGTCTCGAAGAGGTCGACGCCGTGGGGCCTCATCGCGGGCATCACCGTCGTCGTCCTGTTCGCCGGCGCGGTGTTCGGCTACGCGTACTTCCAGGGGCGCGCGAAGGACGAGCAGACCTCCGCCCTGGCGCCGTTCGCCCCCACCGCGGAGAACCGCGACCCGTCGCTCACCATCCCCGGCATCGTCACCCAGCAGTACACCGGCGGCCAGCACGTGGGCCCGACGCAGCAGGTCGCGTACACCCACAGCCCGCCGTTCGGCGGCGCGCACGACTACTCGTGGGCCACCTGCACCGGCACCGTCTACACCGAACCGGTGCGCAACGAGAACATGGTGCACGCCCTGGAGCACGGCGCCGTCTGGATCGCCTACGACCCGGACCGGGTCTCCGGGGACGCGCTGGCCCAGCTGCGCAGCAAGGTCGAGGCCAGGCCCTACATGCTGATGTCGCCCTACCCGGGCCTGGACCAGCCGATCTCGCTGCAGGCCTGGGGCCACCAGCTGAAGGTCGCCGACGTCGCGGATCCGAGGATCGACCAGTTCATCTTCGCGCTGCAGCGCAACCCGTACACCGTGCCCGAGCCGCAGGGCACCTGCAACGAGCTCGGCCCGGGCAGCTTCACCCAGGCCTCCCCGCCCCCGTTCGCCGCGGCGCCCGCACCGGGCACGCCCGGCTCGATCGACGAGATCAGCGGCCAGGCCGCCCAGTAGGAGCATGATGACCGTCCCGACCGGCACCGATCCCGAGACCGACGTCCCGGCCGTGGACCGGGAGGTCACAGCGCGGACGCCGGGCTGGCTGCGTGTGCTCGTCGCCGTCGGCGGCGCACTCGCGATATTCCTGCTCGGCGCCGCCACGGGCCTGCTCGTCGGGCTGCCCGGCAGCGGCACGGCCACTCCCGAGGCGGACTCGGTGGACGTCGGGTTCAGCCAGGACATGACGGTCCACCACGAGCAGGCCGTGCAGATGGCCTCCTGGGCGCGCGACCACACCACGGACCCCGTGATCCGCACGCTCGCCTACGACATCGAGTCCACCCAGACCGCCGAGATCGGGCGCATGCAGGGCTGGCTCACGCTGTGGGGCGCCCCGCAGCAGCCGCCGGGCCGCTACATGCGCTGGATGGCGGGCACGACCGGGCATGCGGGTCACGGGGGCGGCCTCGGCGCCGTACCCCCGGACGGCGTCGCGACGATGCCGGGGATGGCCTCACCGGAGGAGCTCGCGGCGTTGCGGGCCGCCTCCGGCCGCGACCTGGACGTGATGTTCCTGCAGCTCATGCTGCGCCACCACGAGGGTGGAGCGCCGATGCTCGCCTACGCCTCGCAGTACGCCACGGAGCCCGCCGTGCGGTCGCTCGCCGGGCAGATGGCCACCGCCCAGGCCACCGAGGCCGACTACCTGCGCACGCTGCTCGCCGAGCGGGGCGCGCAGCCGTTGCCGTTCTGACCGTCCGTCGACCCGTCGGCCCCGGATCACCGCGGGATCCGGGCTAGGCGAGCAGGCTCGGGTGCTCGGTCACCCGCCCGTCCACACCGCCGACCAGCACCTCGTAGGTGGCCGGCTCGTCGGCGAGCGCCTCGGAGAGCAGCGGCACGACGTGCTCCCGGACCGGGAACGGCGAAAGGGCCCTGCGGTAGGCGTCCACGGAGGCGAACCGGACGGCAAGCACCCAGCGCCGCGGCTCGTCCACCGCGCGGCCGAGCTCCCCGCCCAGGCAGCCGGGCGCCTCGGTGAGCAGTTCCAGGGCGCGCCGGGCCCGTGCGACGAAGCGGGCCACCGCGTCCGGGTCGGTGAGATCGTCGGGGGCGGCGGGGACGGCGAATCGACACACGAGCAGCACGGGGCGGGATCCTCGCACGCGCCGAGCGCCCGGGCGCGCGGCCGCGCCGTCCTAGGATGGCCGGTGCGGCCACGGCGTGCAGCGATTACCGGGGGGTGGGGGCCGCCGCCCCCGGAGGGGACTCCGATGGCCATCGTCGAGGCGGCGGACGAGCCCGTCGACACCGTCGAGGCGGCGGACGAGCCCGTCGACACCGTCGAGGGGGGCGCCGCCACCGCCGACGAGGGCGCCGATGCTCTCGACGAGGTGCACGAGGGTGGCACCGTCGCTCCCGCCCCGGTGCGCACCCCGGGCACGCTCACGGCGGCCGGGGACCTGCTGCGCGCGCTCGCCGCACCGGTGCGCATCGCGATCGTCCTGCAGCTGCACGAGTCGCCCTGCTGCGTGCACGACCTGGTGGACGCCCTCGGCGTCACCCAGCCCCTGATCAGCCAGCACCTTCGGGTACTCAAGGCCGCGGGCGTGGTGCACGGCGACCGGCACGGCCGCGAGGTCGTCTACTCCCTGGTCGACGACCACCTCGCGCACATCGTCGTGGACGCCGTCGCGCACTCCGAGGAGGGCCGGTGAGCCAGTCCCCCGCGACGGGCACGCGACCGCTGCGCGCCACCCGCCAACGCGCGGCGGTGTCGGCGCTGCTGGACCGGCTCTCGGACTTCCGGTCGGCACAGGAGATCCACGAGGAGCTGCGTCGTGCGGGCGAGGGCATCGGGCTCACCACGGTCTACCGCACCCTGCAGACCCTGGCGGACTCCGGCGAGGTGGACGTCCTGCGCACCGACTCCGGCGAGTCCGTCTACCGTCGCTGCGACTCCACCGACCACCATCACCACCTCGTCTGCCGCCGCTGCGGGCGCGCCGTGGAGATCGAGGGGCCCGCGGTGGAGACCTGGGCGCAGAAGGTCGCCGACGAGCACGGGTTCACCGAGCTCAGCCATACGGTGGAGATCTTCGGGCTGTGCCGGGAGTGCGCCGCGCGGTGACCAGACGCGATCCGGCGGGACGGTCGGCCGTCATCACCGGCCGGGTCGCAGATCGAGTCTCAGATCGAGTCTCAGATCGAGTCACTGCGTCCCGCGATCTCGGGCTACCGTGCGGGTCGTTCAGACGCGAGGAGGCGCACCGATGACGGAGAACGGGATCGCGGGGGCGAACGGGGCCGCCGGATCCGGCACAGCGCCCAGCACGGTGCGCGAGCTGCATCTGCCCGAGGCGTTGGAGCTGGCGAAGCTCGCCGCGGTGTTCGAGGACCTGCAGTACGTCCTCAAGTGCTGCGAGCACCTGGTCTCGGCCCTCGGGTCGCCGGACGCGGGCCCGCTGCGGGTCGCCTCGGACGACGCCCTGGTCGAGGCGCTGTGGACGGGCGCACTCGTCGGGTACGTGCGGTGCTTCTCCGGGCGCACGGCGGTGCTGACCGAGGCCGACCTCACGGAGCTCAACCTCGACGGGGACGTCACCGCGTTCCACGACATGGTCAAGAAGCTGCGCGACCACTACGCCTCGCGGCACACGAACCCGCGCGAGTCCTTCACGATCGGTGCGGCCCAGACCAACGACGGCAGGCCCAACGGCATCGCGGTGGTCTCCACCCCGCGCCCGATCGTCGACGACACGACGGTGCGGCTCCTGGGTCGCGTCGCGTACGCACTGTCCGGGCTGGTCGACGCGCGGATGCAGGAGACGCAGAACCGGGTGCTGGGCGCGGCGGGCAAGCTCAGCCCGGCGGAGCTCTCGACGCTGCCGATCGTGCACCTGGCGGCGCAGGGGTAGCAACCCAGAGACGCGGACGGGTGCGGCGCCGACAAATCTCGCGCCGCGCCCGTCCCCTCCAGCTCTCATCCGGTTCTCACGCCGTGCCCGTCACGAAGCGCTCCTCCCCGAGCACGGCGAGCAGCCGCAGCTTCTCGGCCGTCTCGCTGCCCGGTGCGGCGGTCAGGACGAGCAGAGCCTGCGAGCCGTCCTCGGTGAACAGCGCCTGGCAGTCGACCTCCAGCTCGCCCAGCTCGGGGTGGAGCAGCACCTTGTGGTCGGCGAAGCGGCGAGCGACCTCGTGGCGGTCCCAGAGCCGGGCGAACTCGGGGCTGAGCCGCTGCAGGGTGCGCACCAGCTCCCCGGCGCGCGAGCGCGCCCCGAGCAGGCCGTAGGCGGCCCGCAGGTTCGCCACCTGGGCCCGGCTGTGGCGCTCGTGGTCCGGGGCCGGGTAGCGCAGCCGCTCGCCGGGATCGGTGAACCACCGGTAGATCTCGCTGCGGGCGAGCCCGGTGCGCCGCGAGGCGTCGCCGAAGAGGGCCCTGGCGAGATCGTTCGCGACGAGCGTCTCCCCCAGGCTCGACAGGACCAGCGCGGGGGTGTCGGCGAGCCGGTCCAGCACCCGCAGCAGGGCGGGTGCGACGTGCGCGGCCACCGTCGCCGCCCGCGGCGGGTTGCGGCCCGCGGCGAGGAACAGGTAGTCGCGCTCGTCGGCGGTGAGCCGCAGCGCCCGGGCGAGGGCTGCGAGCATCTGCTCGCTCGGCTGCGGGGCCCGGCGCTGCTCGAGGCGGGTGTAGTAGTCGGTCGACATCGTCGCGAGCGCCGCCACCTCCTCGCGGCGCAGGCCCGGCGCCCGCCTGCGGGCCCCGGCGGGCAGCCCGACATCGCCCGGACGGAGGGTCTCCCGGTGCCTTCTGAGGAACTCGGCCAGTGCTGCGCGGTCCACGCGAGCAGTATCGGCGTGTCCGTGGCCCCCTGGCAGGGATCGCGGGTCCCCCGACAGCGGCGCCCTGGAGCGCCGCCCGGGGCGGGCGCAGCCTCGGCACCATGCAGATCAGCGGAAACACGGTCTTCATCCCCGGCTCGACCAGCGGGATCGGTCTCGCACTCGCCCTCGCGCTGCAGGAGCGGGGCAACACCGTGATCGTCGGCGGGCGGCGGGGCGAGCTCTTGGAGCGCATCGCGGCCGAGCACCCCGGCCTGGACACCGTCCGGATCGACACGGCCGACCCGGCGAGCATCCGGGACGCCGCCGCCGAGGTGCTCACGCGCCACCCGGACCTGAACGTGCTGGTCACGATGGCGGGCGTCATGCGGATCGAGGACTGGCGCGATCCGGCGAGCGCGCTGCGCACCGCCGAGGAGGTGGTCACCACCAACCTGCTCGGCACCATCCGGCTGGTCGCGGCCTTCCTGGAGCACCTGATGACGCGCCCCTCGGCCACGATCGTGACGGTCTCGTCCGGCCTGGCCCATGTCCCGCTGCGGGTCACCCCCGGCTACAACGCCTCGAAGGCGGCGATCCACATGCTGAGCGAGTCGCTGCGCCTGCAGCTGGCGGGCACGGATGTCGAGATCGTGGAGCTGGTGCCGCCGTCCGTGCGCACGGCGCTCCTGCCGGGCCAGGAGGAGAGCGAGTTCGCGATGCCGCTCGACGAGTTCGTCGACGAGGTCGTCACGCTGCTGGACAAGCAGCCGGACGCCCGGGAGATCCTCGTCGAGCGGGTGGGGTTCCTGCGGTTCGCACAGGCTCGCGGGGACTACGACGAGATCGTGGCGGCGCTCAACGCCCACGACCCGCACGGCGACTGACCGTCACCGCGCGGTGAGCACCCGCGGCCCGTTCTCGGTGACCGCGACCGTGTGCTCGACGTGCACGGCCCGGCTGCCGTCGGCGGTGCGGACCGTCCAGCCGTCGGGGTCGTGGCGGTAGTCGTGGCGCCCACTCGCGATCAGCATCGGCTCGATGGCGAGGACGAGCCCGGGGCACAGCGTGAGCCCACGTCCCGGACGGCCCTCGTTCGGGACGAACGGGGCTTCGTGCATCGTGCGGCCGAGCCCGTGGCCGCCGTGGTCGGCGAGCATCCCGTAGCCCGCGGCACGTGCCGTACTGCCGACGGCATGGGCGAGATCACCCAGCCGCGCGCCGGGGCGGGCCTGGGCCAGCCCGGCGTCGAGGGCCTTCTCCGCCGCGGCGATCAGCAGCAGGTCCGCGGGGTCGGCCTCGCCGACGACCGTGCTGATCGCGGCGTCGGCGCACCATCCGTCCAGGTGGACGGCGAGATCGATGCTCAGCAGGTCGCCGCTGCGCAGCGGCGCGTCCGTCGGCGGTCCGTGCACGACGGCGTCGTTGACGCTCGCGCAGATCGCACCCGGGTAGGGGGTCGGGGCCCAGTCCGGGTGGTACCCGAGAAAGGTGGGACGGGCACCAGCGTCCGCGATGAGATCGCGGGCCAGGGCGTCCAGTTCGCCGGTGGTCAGACCGGGCGCGGCGTGGTCGCGCACGGCGGCGAGGACGGCGGCGACGATCCGGCCGGCCGCGCCGATCGCGTCGATCTCACCCGGTGTCTTCAGCTCGATCACACGATAACTATACCGGTACTACAATTCCGGGCATGGTGCGCGACCCCCTCACCCCCGCCGAACGCGCACGCGGCGAGCGTCTCGGCGTCCTGCTGCGCGAGCTGCGCGGGCCGCGCAGCATCGTCGACGTCGCCGCCGAGGCCGGGATCTCCCCCGAGACGCTGCGCAAGATCGAGAGCGGGCGGATCGCCACACCCGCGTTCTTCACCGTCGCGGCCCTCGCCGCCGCGCTGGACACCTCGCTGGACGTCCTGGCGGCGGCGACGGAGCCCGCAGGCGTGCCCTGACCCCGGCGCACCTCGCGACGTCGCGGATCACGCCGCAGCCGTCCGGGCGGCTGCAAGGTGCCGGTGCCGGTCGCGCGGGTGGGCGTGACTCAGGCGTCCACCAGTTCGGCGCGCATTCCCGAGGCACCCGCCACCACCAGCATCAGCAACGTGCCCATCGCCTTCTCGTCCAGGCCCGCGGCCGGGAAGGCATAGCGCAGCGTGACGTCCCACCCGTGCTCGCCGCGGACCACACGCGGCGTCCCGAACAGCGACTCCCCCACGCCGAGCCCCACCCGCGCGGGCACGTCGGAGTCGAACGGCAGGTCCCACGCGACCACGCAGGTCAGGTTGAGCACGGGCAGCCCGTCGTCCAGCTCCGTGCCCTGCACGAACGCCACGACGCCGCCGTGGGCGAAGGTGAGCGCCCCGTCGTCGTCCACCCGGACGTCGTGGAAGCGCTCCAGGGCGGCCTTCGCCGTCTCCAGCGGGGTGCTCACCGGCTGCCGGCCTTGTCGACGGCCCCGCCGAAGCGTCGGTCGCGGCGCGCGTAGATCTCCACGGCCTCCCAGAGGTGGCGGCGGTCGAAGTCGGGGAACAGGGTGTCCAGGAAGACCATCTCCGCGTACGCGCTCTGCCAGAGCAGGAAGTTGGACGTGCGCTGCTCGCCCGAGGAGCGCACGAACAGGTCGACGTCGGGCATGTCCGGCTCGTCCAGGTACCGGGCGATCGTCCGCTCGTCGATCTTGTCCGGGTTGAGCCGGCCCTGCGCGACCAGCCGCGCCACCTCCCGTACCGCGTCGGTGATCTCCGCGCGGCCACCGTAGTTGACGCACATCGTGAGGTTGAGCACGTCGTTGTGGCGCGTCTTCTCCTCGGCGATCTCCAGCTCCTTGATCACCGAGCGCCACAGCCGCGGCCGCCGCCCCGCCCAGCGCACCCGCACGCCCATCGCGTGCATCTCGTCCACGCGACGGCGGATGACGTCGCGGCTGAAGCCCATGAGGAAGCGCACCTCGTCCGGACTGCGCTTCCAGTTCTCCGTCGAGAACGCGTACGCCGACAGCCACCGGACGCCGATGTCGATGCAGCCGCGTGCGACGTCCATCAGCGACGCCTCGCCGCGGCGATGTCCTTCGATCCGGGGCAGTCCGCGCGCGTTCGCCCAGCGCCCGTTGCCGTCCATGACCAGGGCGACGTGGCGCGGTACGAGCTCGGGCGGGATCGCCGGCGGGCGGGCCCCGGACGGGTGCGGTGCAGGCGGCTGGAACCGGGACACGGCCCGCACCTTACGCCCGCCATGATCGCCGTCCGGGAGCGGAATGCGACGCCCCGTGGCGCTTTCCGCACCGGAACGCCGATCATCCCTCGCCGCGGGCCCTCCGCAGGAGCGTGACCATGGCCCGTCGCGTCTCGTCCGGGCTGGCGACGGGCCCGTCGAAGGCGATCCGGACCTCCCGGCGGGCACCCGCGGCGTCGGTCGCGGCGACCCGGAAGCCGTAGCGGTCCACCGACGTCATCCGCGCGGCCTCGGTCGTGGGGAGGTCGGCGTAGAAGCGGCAGTAGCTGACCAGCGCGTCCGCGTGGTCGTCGTTCATGTGCGCGACGACGCCCGCGGCGAACCGGCGGGTCGGATCCGGCTCGGCGGCCCCGTACTCCGGAGGGTCCACCCAGCTCATCCGGGCGAAGCCGCCGACGAACCGGACGGCGTCCACCGCAAGACGGTGGAGCCGGAAGTCGTGGAAGTCCTGCACGTACGAGCCGGGATGTGCGGCTTCGTACACCTCCGCTGCGGCGTCGCGGTCCGCGCCGTCGAGAACCGTGACGGGGCCGAGCAGCGTCGCACGGGCGTGCGCCAGGGGGTCGCCGGGGCCGTCGTCGGCGACCAGCAGTGACGCGCGCGCGTCCGCGGCGAGGTTGCGGCTGTGCTCGGCGAGGTCGGAGAGCCACATGACCGGGCGGCCCGCACCGTCCGCGGCGTAGGTGACGACCGAGCCGAACGGGAAGCCCGGGTGGTGCGTCGAGTGCGTGGCGAGCATCCCCGTCGTCGTGGTGGCGACGAGGGTGCGGGCCAACTCGGCATCGGAGGGCTCCGGGGCCTCCGTCACCGGAAGCCGCCCGAACCGGCGGCGGCGATGACGAAGATCAACGGCAGCACGACGAGCAGCACGAAGATCACCGTGAACGCGATGCTGAGGATCAGGCCGGCCAGCGCGAGGCCGTCGCCCTGCTCGCCGGTCTCGCGGATCTGCCTGCGCGCGATGAACCCGAACACGATCCCCGCCGGCGCGAAGACGAACGCGAAGATCAGCGACAGGATCGCCATCGTGTTCGTGGCCGCCGGCTGGTAGCCGGGCTGGTAGGCGCCCGGGTAGCCGTAGCCCTGCCCGGGTGGTGCGCCGTATCCCGGCTGGCCGTACCCGGGCTGCGCCGCGTAGCCGGGCGGAGCACCGTATCCCGGCTGACCGTAGCCGGGCGGGGGCTGCGCGCCCTCCGGGGGCGGTGGCGGGACGGCGCCGACGTCGCGGTACGCCGCGGCCTCCGCCTGCTGGCCGTAGGACGGGGTGCCGTAGGCCGGGGTGGACGGCGCGCCGGACGGCGGTGCACCCGGCTCCGGGCCCGCCGCAGCGGGCGTCGGGTGCGCCGCCGACGTGTCGATGATCTGCGTGGAACCCGCAGCCGGGTCCGGACCGCTCGGCGGGGCGGGCGGGTTCCAGGACTGCTCGGGTGGGTCGCCGGACGGCCCGTCCGGGGTGGGCGCGGCCGTGGGGTCCGACGGCGCGCGGTCGGAAGGGTCCTGCGTCATGGTCTTCTGCCCCCTGGCCTCGATGATCGCGGGAGGATCCTAGGGGCGACGGTACGCGCCCGGAGTCGCGACGCGCCCTGTGCGCGCGCACCCGGGCCACGGCCGGGAGCCGTAGGCTGCCTCCCGTGCATCCGTTCCGACCGGCAGGGGCCTGACGTGGCCCTCTACCGCGACATCGGCGTGGTGCTGCGGGTGCACAAGCTGGGCGAGGCCGACCGGATCGTCACGTTGCTCACCCGCCGCCGCGGGAAGCTGCGCGCGGTGGCGAAGGGGGTGCGGCGGACTCGGTCGCGCTGGGGCGCCCGGCTGGAGCCGTTCAACCACGTCGACGTGCAGTGCTACACGGGCCGCAGCCTCGACGTCGTCACGCAGGCGCAGACGCTCGACGCGTTCGGCGCAGGGATCGTGGGCGACTACGCCCGGTACACGGCGGGCTGCGCGATGCTGGAGACCGCCGACCGTCTCGTCGCCGAGGAGGGCGAGCCGGCGCTGCGGCTGTACCTGCTGCTCGTCGGGGCCGTACGGGCGCTGGCGGACGGGGAGCGCGATCCGTCGCTGGTGCTGGACGCGTTCCTCCTGCGCGCGATGAGCCACGCCGGATGGGCGCCCGCGATCACGGACTGTGCGCGCTGTGCGGCACCGGGTCCGCACCGGGCGTTCAGCGTCGCGGGCGGCGGCGCGGTGTGTGCCCGGTGCCGCCCGCCGGGTTCGGTCGTTCCGTCCACGGAGACGTTCACGCTGCTCGACGCCCTGCTCCACGGGGACTGGCACACCGCCGACACCGCCACCGGGCCGACCCGCCGCGACACCAGCGGCCTGGTCGCCGCGCACCTGCAGTACCACCTGGAGCGCCAACTGCGGTCGCTGCCGCTCGTGGAGCGGCGGGCAGCTTCCGCTCCGGCGGCGGAGCGGCGGGCAGCTTCCGCTCCGCCGGTGTCCACGGGGCCGGTCTGAGTCCCGCCCGCGCCCGAGCCGCACCGGAGGCCGGGCACCTCGCAGGGGCCGCCGGGCACCTCGCAGAGACCCCACACCCCTCGCAGACGCCGCAGCACCTGCGAAGCGCACCCGAACCCTGCGAAGCCCACCCCACCCCCCGCGAAGCGCACCCGCAGCCCGCGAAGCGCACCCGAACCCCGCCGAAGCCGGCCCCACCCGCGCGACGCACGAGCACCCCGCAGGGGCCGCCGGGCACCTCGCAGAGACCCCACACCCCTCGCAGACGCCGCAGCACCTGCGAAGCGCACCCGAACCCTGCGAAGCCCACCCCACCCCCCGCGAAGCGCACCCGCAGCCCGCGAAGCGCACCCGAACCCCGCCGAAGCCGGCCCCACCCGCGCGACGCACGAGCACC
>JBFWRR010000004.1:96101-113522 GCA_050248815.1 Pseudonocardia sp.
GCAGCACCTGCGAAGCGCACCCGAACCCTGCGAAGCCCACCCCACCCCCCGCGAAGCGCACCCGCAGCCCGCGAAGCGCACCCGAACCCCGCCGAAGCCGGCCCCACCCGCGCGACGCACGAGCACCTCGCAGGGGCCGCCGGGCACCTCGCAGAGACCCCACACCCCCCACAGACGCCGCAGCACCTGCGAAGCACACCCGAAACCTGCGAAGCCCACCTCACCCCCTGCGAAGCACACCCGAACCCTGCGAAGCCCACCCCACCTCTGCGAAGCCTGCGCCAGCCCCTTGCGAAGCACCCCGGACCCGCGAAGCTCCCCCACCCGGCGTGGTCGGAGCAGCACCTCGGCGAGAGCGAGCACGGCGGCGCGGTGCCCCCAGCAGGTCAGAACCCGAGCTTGCGAAGCTGCCGGGGATCGCGCTGCCAGTCCTTCGCCACCTTGACGTGCAGGTCCAGGTACACCTTCGTGCCGAGCAGCTTCTCGATCTGGCGGCGGGCGTCCGTGCCGACCTGGCGCAGGCGCTCCCCGCCGCGGCCGATGACGATGCCCTTCTGCGACTGTCGCTCCACGTAGACGACCGCGTGCACGTCGAGCAGGTCGTCCCGGTCCTCCCGCGGGATCATCTCCTCGATCACGACGGCGATCGAGTGCGGCAGCTCGTCGCGCACGCCCTCCAGCGCGGCCTCGCGGACCAGCTCGGCCACGAGGGTCTCCTCCGGCTCGTCGGTGAGCTCACCGTCCGGGTAGAGCGGCGGGCCCGCCGGCAGTCGCGCGACGAGCAGGTCCGCGAGCAGCGACACCTGGAACCCCGACACGGCCGAGCAGGGCAGGATCTCGGCGAACTCCATGAGCCGCGCCAGCTCGGACAGCCGCGCCGCCACCTGCTCGGGCGGGGCGAGGTCGGTCTTCGTGACGATCCCGAGCACCGGCGTGCGCGCGGCGACGGCCCGCAGCTCGCCGACGATGAACTCGTCCCCGCGCCCGACGGGGACGTCCGCGGGCACGCAGAACCCGATGACGTCCACCTCGGCCCAGGTCTCGCGGACGACGTCGTTGAGCCGCGAGCCGAGCAGGGTGCGCGGCTTGTGCAGGCCGGGGGTGTCGATGACGACGAGCTGGGCATCCGGGCGGTGCAGGATGCCCCGGATGGCGTGGCGGGTGGTCTGGGGCCTGCTGGAGGTGATCGCGACCTTCGAGCCGATCAGCGCGTTCGTCAGCGTCGACTTGCCCGCGTTGGGGCGGCCGACGAAGCAGACGAAGCCGGACCGGAAGCCCTCCGGCACGGTCGGGAACGTCATGCGGTGACCTCCACGCCGAGGCGGGTCAGGATCGCCCGCCCGATCGGCAGCGCGGCCGTGGCGGCCGGGGACGGGGCGTTGAGCACGTGCAGGACGGCGCCGGGGCCGGTGCCGGCGGCAGCGAACAGGAAGTCGTCGACCAGGCCGCCGTCCGGCCGCACGGCCTGCGCCCGCACCCCGGCACCGGCCGGGTGCAGGTCCTGATCGCGCACGTCCGGCAGCATGCGGCGAAGCTGTCGCGCCATCGCGGCCCGGGACAGCGAGCGGTGCACCTCCCCGAGCCCGTAGCGCCAGTGGCGGCGGGCGAGCTGCCACAGCCCGGGATAGGCGAGAGTGGCGGCCAGCTCGCGCGGGGCGACGTCGCGCCACGAGTAGCCCTCCCTGGCCAGGGCGAGTACGGCGTTGGGGCCGACGTGCACGGAGCCGTCCAGGCCGCGGGTGGCGTGCACCCCGAGGAACGGGAACGCCGGGTCCGGCACGGGGTAGATCAGGCCCCGGACCAGCGCAGGTGTCGCGAGGTCGGCGTACTCGCCGCGGAACGGCACGATCCGCACCCCCGGATCGGCGCCCGACGCGCGGGCGAGGACGTCCGAACGCAGCCCGGCGCAGGCGACGGCCTGGCGTCCCAGGACATCACCTCCGGACGTCCGCACCACGACGTCCGCCCGCCTGCGCACCACGGCGGAAACCGCCCGGCCGGGCAACACCTCTCCGCCGCGCTCGGCCACGAGCTCGGCCAGCTTCTGCGCGATCAGCCGGTAGTCGCAGACCCCGGTGGAGGGCACGTGCAGCCCCGCGAGACCCCGCACGTGCGGCTCGTGCGCACGCAGCCCGGCCGCGTCCAGCTCGCGCGCCTCGACGCCGTTCGCGACGCCGCGGCGGGCCAGCTCGCGAAGTCGCGGCAGCTCGTCGGGCTCCGTGGCGACGACGATCTTGCCGGTGACCTCGTGCGGCAACTCGTGCTCGCGGCAGAACGCGACCGTCTCCGCACATCCGGCGACCGCCAGCCGGGCCTTGAGGCTGCCCGGGGCGTAGTACAGGCCGGAGTGGATGACGTTGGAGTTGTGGCCGGTCTGGTGGGCGGCCAGAGTCTCCTCGCGCTCGACGACGGCGACGGAGCGGCCGGCACGGACCGCCGCCCACGCCGTCGCCAGCCCGACGATGCCGCCGCCGACCACGACGAGATCGTGCCGGTCACGCCGACGGGTGCCGGGCATCCGTCTCCTCCCGTGCCGCCTCGTCCCGCTCGTGCGGCGGTTCCGCCACCGGCGTGACCAGCACCGTCGTGATCCGGACGCGCCCGCGCGCGTCCTTGCCGCCCTCGGCGAGCAGCCGCAGGCCCGCCACCTCGGCCTGGGCGCCGGGCAGCGGCACCTTGCCGAGGCGTTGGGCCAGGAGGCCCCCGACGGTGTCGACGTCGGTGGTCTCCGCGAGGTCGCGCAGCTCCTCGGCATGGGCGCTGCCGGCGAGCGTGGGCCGCAGGCGTTCCTCGAGGTCCTCCACCGGCAGCCGCGCGGCCACCCGCAGCGTCCGCTCGTCCACGTCCTGGATCGCCGGGATCTCCTCGGTGTCGTACTCGTCGGTGATCTCCCCGACGATCTCCTCCAGGATGTCCTCGATCGTGACGATCCCGGCGGTGCCGCCGTACTCGTCCACCACGATCGCCATGTGGTTGCGGCGGGCCTGCATCTCGCGCAGCAACGCGTCCACGCCCTTCGAGTCCGGCACGAACGCCGCGGGACGCATCACCCCGGACACCGGCGCCTCGCCCGCGCCCTCGCCGGACGCCTGGGTCTGGACGAGGTCCTTGAGGTAGGCGACACCGACGATGTCGTCGATGTTCTCGCCCAGCACGGGCAGGCGCGAGTAGCCGCTCTTGAGCGCCAGGCGCAGCGCCCGGTCGACCGTCGTGTCGCGCTCGGTCCACACGACGTCCGGGCGCGGCACCATGACCTCCCGGACGATCGTGTCGCCCAGCTCGAACACCGAGTGGATCATCTTGCGCTCACCCTCGTCCACCACGCCGGTGGAACTCGCCATGTCGACGAGCTCGCGCAGCTCCACCTCCGAGGAGAACGGCCCTTCCCGGAACCCGCGACCGGGCGTGATCGCGTTGCCGATGAGGATGAGCAGCTGGGTGAGCGGCGAGAGCAGCCGCGCCAGCGCCCGCACCGGCGCGGCGATCGCGCACCCGAGCGCGTACGGGTGCTGGCGGCCGAGGGTGCGCGGCCCGACGCCGATCAGGACGTAGCTGACCACGACCATGATCCCGCCCGCGATGAGCGCACCGACCCACGGCGGTTCGAACCAGACGTCCATGGCGACGGTGAGCAGCACCACCGCGGCCGTCTCGGCCGCGAGGCGCAGGAGGAGCAGCAGGTTGACGTGCCGCGGCCGCTCGGCCACGACCGCCTGCAGCGCCCTCGCCCCGCTGCGGCCCTCCCGGACCAGGGCGTCCACGCGGGCGCGCGACACGGTGTTCAGGGCGGCGTCCGCGGCGGCGAAGAGCCCCGCCAGCGGGATCAGCAGGGCGGCGATGACGATCAGACCGACCGGGGTGTTCATCGCGACGCGGCTCAACCGTCCTCGAGGCCGGCCGCGCCCAGGACCGCGGAGTCGCTGCGGCGCTGCGCCTCCCGCGACGCGGTCCGGCGGCGCTCGGCGCGCCACCCGGCGAGCAGCCGGTCCTGCAGCCCGAACATCTCCCGCTCCTGGTCCGGCTCGCCGTGGTCGTACCCGAGCAGGTGCAGCACTCCGTGCACGGTGAGCAGGTGCAGCTCGTCGGCGAGGGTGTGGCCCGCGGTGCGCGCCTGGGAACGCGCGAACTCCGGGCACAGGACGACATCGCCGAGCAGCGCGGGCCCGATGTCCGGGGCGTCCGGGCGGCGGGTGTCCTCCACGATCTCGTCCATCGGGAAGGCCATCACGTCCGTGGGGCCCGGCTCGTCCATCCAGCGCTCGTGCAGCTCGGCCATCACCTCGCCGGTGACGGCCGTGATGCACAGCTCGGCGGCCGGACTGACCTGCATCGCGGCGAGGGCGTAGCGCGCGACCGAGACGATCAGCGCCGCATCCAGCTCGACGCCCGACTCGTTGCAGACCTCGATGGACACGCGATTCCCTTGATCGACTCCGGGTGGGCTGGGGCCAGCCTAGTCCGTGGGCGGACGGCCCATCCGACGGCTCAACCCACGACGTCACGCAGCCAGTTGCGCAGCAGCACCGCCCCCGCGTCCCCGGACTTCTCCGGGTGGAACTGGGTGGCCGACAGCGCCCCGTTCTCCACCGCGGCCACGAAGTCCTCGCCGTGGTGAGCCCACGTGACCAGCGGTGGCGCGATCACCGGCGACGGCTCGAGCTCCCAGCGGCGGACCGCGAAAGAGTGCACGAAGTAGAACCGCGTGTCGGCGTCCAGGCCGGCGAAGAGGGTGGACCCCGCCGGGACGCGGACGGTGTTCCAGCCCATGTGCGGCAGCACGTCCGCCTTCAGTCGCTCGACGGTGCCGGGCCACTGCCCGCACCCATCGGTGCGCTCGCCCCACTCGACGCCGACGTCGAACAGCACCTGCATGCCGACGCAGATGCCCAGGACGGGACGTCCGCCCGCGAGGCGTCGTCCGATGATCGCCGGCCCGTCGACGGCCGACAGGCCCGCCATGCAGGCGGCGAACGCCCCCACCCCGGGCACGACCAGGCCGTCCGCCTCCAGGGCGGCCTGCCGGTCGGCCGTCACGACGACGTCCGCCCCGACCCTGCGCAGCGCCCGTTCCGCCGAGCGCAGGTTGCCCGAGCCGTAGTCCAGCACGACGATCCTCGACACCCGCGCCACGCTACCGGCCCGCGGGGCGGCGCTACGGCTCGGTGACCTCGATCCCCAAGGCCGCGAGCAGCGCCGCGCCGAGCGAGATCTGCTGCTCGGGGTCGATGCGCGCACCGCGCAGGGCCAGCGCGCCGCGCACCCCGTCGAGGACGGAGCCGTGCAGCCGGGTGCCGGCGAGGTCGGCCCGGTCCAGGTCGGCTCCGGTGAGGTCGCAGCGCAGCAGGGCGGCGTCGGTGGCGGCGAGCTCGAAGAGATCCGCGCCGCGCAGGTCGCAGTCCTCGGCCAGGAGCCAGGCGATGCGGGTCATCCGCAGGTCCAGCAGGTCCGCCCGGCAGTCGGAGATCCGGACGTCGCGCAGCGTCGCGCCGCTCAGGACGGTGCCGGTCAGGCGGCAGCCGGTGAACACCACCCGTTCGAGAACGGCCCGGTCCAGGACCGCCCCGGACAGGTCGCAGCCGTCGAAGACGGTGTCGCGCACCTCCAGGCCCGTGAAGACCCGGCCGGAGAGATCGGTGCCCGCGAACCGGCATTCGCGCAGGTCGAGATCGGCGACGGTCACCGGGATCGGGTGGGGGCCGAACTCGACGCCGTCACAGCGATAGCCGAGCTCGTCGGGCGGGGGGTCGTAGGCGGGCGGGACCTGCGGGGCCTCGGGGGCGGTCTTCGGGGCGGACCGGGAAGCGGTCCGGCGGCGGGGCGGCACGGGTCGACCGTACGGAGAACGCCGTACCCGCGTGTGTACGGGGACACGCAGGCGCGCCGCTCGGCCGTCCACGATCGGAGCTACCAGCAGGTGACCCGACCGGAAGGCTCTCCGATGTCCCGCACCTCCCGTTCCCTCACCCGACTGGGCGCCGGGTTCGCCGTCACCGCGGCCCCGCTCGCCGCCGCGCCCGCCCGGGCCGCGACGCCGGTCAGGCCCACAAGCCGTCCGGCGACGACACGTTCCGCGACGACACCTCGCTGACCGTCAGCGGCAACCGCGGCCCGGGTCGCGACCGCTACACCGGCGGCCCCGGGCGGGACCGCTCGACTTTCCGCCGCCGAAGGTCCGCGTGCCCGCCTAGAGGGTGCCCTTGGTCGACGGGACGTCGGTGATCCGGTCGTCCCGCTCCACCGCGGCGCGCAGCGCGCGGGCCACCGCCTTGAACTCGGCCTCGGTGATGTGGTGCGGGTCGCGCCCGTCGAGCACCCGCACGTGCAGGGCGAGCCGGCCGTGGAAGGCCAGCGACTCGAACACATGCCGGTTGAGCACCGTCGGGTAGTGCCCGCCCACGACGAAGCCCGCCATGACCTCGGGCTCACCGGAGTGCACGGTGTACGGGCGCCCCGAGACGTCCACGACGGCGTGCGCGAGCGCCTCGTCCATCGGGATCCACGCGTCGCCGAAGCGGCGGATGCCCGCCTTGTCGCCCAGCGCCTGGTGCAGCGCCTGCCCCAGCACGATCGCGGTGTCCTCGACGGTGTGGTGGGCGTCCAGCTCGACGTCGCCGGTGGCGGTGACGGTGAGGTCGAACGCGCCGTGCTTGCCGAAGGCGTCGAGCATGTGGTCGAAGAACGGCACCCCCGTCGAGACCGCCGTGATCCCCGTGCCGTCGAGATCGATCTCGACGAGGACCTTCGACTCCTTCGTCACCCGCTCCACGCGGCCGACCCGTGTCACAGCATCGATCGTTCGCTGCGGGCGGGCCTGCGCTCCTCGCTCGCCGGTCGCTGCGATGCTCACCCGGTCCTCGCTCACTGGTCCTCCAGGACCCCGGCCGCGGCGGCCAGGAAGGCGTCGTTCTCCTCGGGCGTGCCGACCGTCACCCGCAGGTGCTCCGGGATGCCCACGTCGCGGATCAGGACGCCCCGGTCCAGGAACGCCCGCCACGCCGCGGGGGCGTCGGCGAAACGCCCGAACAGCACGAAGTTCGCATCGCTCGGGACCACCGCGTACCCGGCCGCGGCGAGCCCGGCCATCACGCGGTCCCGCTCGGCGCGCAGCAGCGCGACCGAGGCGAGCGTGGCGTCCGCGTGGCGCAGCGCCGCCCGCGCGGCCGCCTGGGTGAGCACGGACAGGTGGTAGGGCAGCCGGACGAGCTGCAGTGCGTCGACCACGGCCGGCGCAGCCGCGAGGTAGCCCAGCCGACCGCCCGCGAACGCGAACGCCTTGCTCATCGTGCGCGATACCACCAGCTTCGCCCCGTGCGTGGGCAGCAGCACCGCGGCCGACGGGCGGTCCGAGAACTCGGCGTACGCCTCGTCCACCACGACGATGCCGGGTGCGGCGTCGATCAGCTCCGCGAGCTCGTCCGGCTCAAGCGACTGGCCGGTGGGATTGTTCGGGCTGGTCAGGAACGTGACGTCGGGGGCGCGCTCGCGCAGCAGCGCTGCGGCGGCGGGGACGTCGACCGCGAAGTCCGCGCGCCGGGGGGCGCGCAGCCACTCCGTGCGGGTGCCCGCCGCGATGATCGGGTGCATCGAGTACGACGGCTCGAACCCGACGGCCAGCCGCCCCGGCCCGCCGAAGGCCTGCAGGAGCTGCTGGAGGATCTCGTTGGACCCGTTGGCGGCCCAGACGTTGGCGGTGTCCAGCGGCACGCCGGTGGCCGTGCGCAGGTACGCGGCGAGATCGGTGCGCAGGGCGACGGCGTCGCGGTCCGGGTAGCGGTGCAGGCGGGCGGCCACCTCGTGCGCGGCCGCGGTGACGTCGGCGACCAGCTCCGGCGGCGGCGGGTACGGGTTCTCGTTGGTGTTGAGCCGCACCGCGACGTCCAGCTGCGGGGCGCCGTAGGGGCTGCGCCCGCGCAGGTCTTCGCGCAGGGGCAGGTCGGCGAGGCTGACGGCGGCGCCGGGAACGCGCTCGTCGACGGCGGTCACCGGCGGATCCCGGCACGCGGGCGGCGAAGGGGCATACCGGCAGGGTAATCGGGGCGGGCGAGGGCCCACGGCGCTACTCCGGTGGGCGCGCTACCCGAACAGCTCGTCCACCACGTCGGCCGTGGCCGCGCGACGCAACCAGGTGTCGAGCTGCTCGAGCTCGGTGCAGGCGAGGATGCGGTCGCGCACGTCGGGCGGGACGTCGACACCGCGTGCGTCGAGCACGGCGAGCACGTCCTGGGCCCTGGCCTCGACCTGCCCCTCGACACGGCCCTCGACTCGGCCCTGGAAGACGAAGCGACGCACGAAGTCGCTCTGGTACTCGTACTCGGACGTCCCGATCTTCACGAGCTCCTCCAGGTAGCGTCGCGCCGCCGTCGGCAGGACGGCGTGGACGAGGTCAGAGTACAGCGTGGCGCGTTCAGCATCGATCGTCGCGAGTGCCGCGACCAGGGCGTCGAGCACCTCGTGCCGGCCCGGCGCGCCGCCGTGGGCGAGCGCCGACAGCACCGTCAGCTCGGCCGATCCGCCGATCGGGTCGGCGCTCGTCACGACCGGGACACGGTCCGGGCCGAGCACGTGCGCGCACATGACCGTGCCTGGCCCGAGCTCGATCGGCGTCGCGCACCACCTCGCCGTCGCCCTGTCGAGGCAGAGCACCAGCGCGACGGCCGGGCAGCGCAGTCGCGCCCGCAGCGTGGCCAGGTACAGCGGCCACGTCCACCGCTTGTCCGGGTCACGACCGAGCTGCACCTCGACGATCACCGCGAGCACCGGCTCCTTGCCTGCGGCCAGCACGACGACAGCGTCCGCCCGGTACTCGGACGGGGTGACGACGGTGCAGTCGCCCGGCTCCAGGCGCGACGTCTCGTGTGCGGGCAGCGCCGTACCCAGCACATCCGCAAGGAGCTCGGCAGCCAGCTGCGGGCGCCGACGGAACATCTCGACCAGCGCCTCGTGCCTGCTCGACGGCATGATCGGGACGCTAGCGGGGGGCCCTGACAAGTCTGGGGCGGCGAGCGGTCAGCCCACGAACCGGGCGCTGACCGCCTGGCCGTGCGCGGGCAGGTCCTCCGCGGCGGCCAGGGTGAGCACCTGGTCGGCGACGTCGCGCAGAGCCTGCTCGCTGTAGTCGACGAGATGGATGCCGCGCAGGAACGTCTGCACGGACAGCCCGCCGGAGTGCCGCGCGCACCCGCCGGTCGGGAGGACGTGGTTGGACCCGGCGCAGTAGTCGCCCAGCGACACCGGCGCCCACGGGCCGATGAAGATCGCGCCTGCATTGCGGACCCGCAGCGCCACCTCGCGCGCGTCCGCGGTCTGGATCTCCAGGTGCTCGGCGGCGTAGGCGTCCACGACCGCGACGCCCTCGGCGAGGTCGCGCACCAGGATCGTGCCGGACTGCGGGCCGGTGAGCGCGGTGCGGATGCGTTCGGTGTGCTTGGTCCGCGCCACCTGGACGGCCAGCTCGGCGTCCACCGCGTCCGCGAGCGCGTCCGACGTCGTGACCAGCACCGACGCGGCCATCGTGTCGTGCTCGGCCTGGCTGATCAGGTCCGCGGCGACGTGGGCCGCGTCCGCGGTGTCGTCGGCGAGGATCGCGATCTCGGTCGGGCCCGCCTCGGCGTCGATCCCGATCAGGCCGCGCAGCAGCCGCTTCGCGGCGGTGAGGTAGATGTTGCCCGGCCCGGTGACCATGTCGACGGGCTCCAGCTCGGCGCCGTCGGTGTCGATGCCGCCGTGGGCGAGCAGCGCGACGGCCTGCGCACCGCCGACCGCCCACACCTCCTCCACGCCGAGCAACGCGGCCGCCGCGAGGATCGTGGGGTGCGGCAGCCCGCCGTGCTCGGCCTGCGGCGGGCTCACCACCACGAGCGACTCGACACCCGCCTCCTGCGCGGGCACCACGTTCATGACCACGCTCGACGGGTAGACCGCCAGCCCACCCGGGGCGTACAGGCCGACGCGGCGGACCGGGACGAAGCGCTCCGTCACCGTCCCGCCCGGCACGACCTGGGTGACGGCGTCCGTGCGGCGCTGCTCGGCGTGCACCGTCCGGGCGCGCTCGATCGAGGTCTCGAGCGCCGCGCGCACCGCGGGGTCCAACGCCGACAGCGCCCCCGCGAGGGTCTGGCGCGGCACCCGGATCCCGCTGGGGCGCACCCGGTCGAACCGCTCGGCGAACTCCAGGACCGCCTCGACCCCGCGCTCGTGCACCGCCTCGACGATCGGGCGCACGTCGGCGAGGACGGCGTCGACGTCCACCTCGGCGCGGGGCACGAGTGTCCGCAGGACGGCGGGGCCGGGCAGGGGGGCGGTGCGCAGGTCGGTGCGGCGGAGCATGGGGTTCAGGGTACGTGCGCCGCCCGCGTCGATCACCGGCCGCCCGGGCGGCCGACCCGGGCCTCAGGGTCGCGTTACGGCTGGTAGCGGGCCGGGGATCCCGGGTATCTACGATCCGCCCCGTGCCCTCCTCCCGCACCCGCGCCCGTGACACCGACCGCGACTCGGTGTGCAAGGCCCTCGACGCGGCGTTCGCCGACGGCCAGCTGGACGGGGCAGAGCACCGGGAGCGGACGGCCGCGGCACTGCGCACGAAGACCCTCGGCGAGCTCCACGCGCTGGTCGAGGACCTCCAGCTCAGCTCCCCGATGCCGCAGCGGATCACCCGGCCCGCCTCGGCGGGGCGCGCGCGCTGGGTCGCGGCGGTGGTCTCGCTGGTGCTGCTGGCGGCCGGGTTCGGGCTCGGGCGGGCGACGGCGCCCGCCGCACCGCAGGACGCGGCCGCGGGCTCCGGCCCCGGGTCGGGCTCGGCGTCCGGGATCACGCCGCGGGTGATCGGGCTCGCCGGGCTGCACACCCCCGAGGGCTTCACCCGCCTCGTCGCCGACATCCGTGCCGGGCTCGGCACGACCCGGGTCGCGCGGGCCGTGGTGTACCCCGACTACGCGGTGATCACGACGGCGGTGCCGGACCGGCCGGGCCGCGCGCAGACCTACCAGTACCGCGGCGGGCTCGACGGGCCGTCGGAGGGCAGGACGCGCTCGGCCGACGACCCGCTCGTCGATCTCGCCGTCTTCGACCCGGCCGTCGTCCTGCCGCTGCTGGCGGGTGCGCCGGAGAGCCTGAAGGTCACCGAGGTGACGAGCACGTACCTGATCCTCGAGGACGACGGGGACGGCCCGCACGTCGCGGTGTACGCCTCCAACGAGTTCCACGAGTCCGGCTACCTGGAGGCCCGCCCGGACGGCTCGATCGTCTCGGTCCACCCGTACGCGGCGGGCTGACCGAACCGGCGTGATCAGCACGCCAGGCGGCGATCATGACCCGCGCAGGTCCAGGCCGAGGTCCAGCGCGACCACGGAGTGGGTGAGCGCGCCGACGGAGATGAAGTCCACGCCCGTCTCGGCGTAGGCGCGGGCGTCGAGCAGCGTGAGCCCGCCCGAGGACTCCAGGAGCGTGGGCGAGGAGCCCCGGCGCCGCACGGCCTCGGCCGTCTGCTCCGCGGTGAAGTTGTCGAGCAGGACGAGCTCGGCGTCCAGCGCGAGCACCTCGTCGAGCTGGTGCAGGGAGTCGACCTCGACCTCGCACGGCAGGTCCGGCGCCGCCGCGCGGGCGGCCGCCAGCGCCGCGCCGACGGAGCCCGCTGCGGCGACGTGGTTGTCCTTGATCAGGACGGCGTCCCCGAGGCCGAGGCGGTGGTTCATGCCGCCGCCGCAGCGCACCGCGTACTTCTCCAGCAGCCGCAGGCCCGGCAGCGTCTTGCGGGTGTCGCGGATCCGGGCGTCCGTACCGGCGACGGCGTCCACCCAGGCGCGGGTGGCCGTCGCGACGCCCGACAGGTGGCAGAGCAGGTTCAGCGCCGTCCGCTCCGCGGTGAGCAGGCCGCGCACGGGCGCCCGGACGGCCAGCGCGACGTCACCGGGGGCCAGCCGATCGCCGTCGCCGCGCTGGGCGAGCACCTCGTAGTCGCCCAGCACCCGGTCCAGCACGGCGCGGGCCACCGGGACCCCGGCGAGGACACCCGGCCTGCGCGCGGCGAACTCCCCCACCGCGACGGCGTCCGCGGGCACCGTGGCGGCCGTCGTCGCGTCTGGGCCGTAGCGCAGGTCCTCGGTCAGCGCCGTCTCGACGACGCGGTACAGGTCCTCCGGATCGGGGACGCCGATCGCGGTGGCGCCCCCGACGCCCGCCGCCGGGCCGCGGGCGCCGCCCGGGACCGGCGAGCCCGCCGCCCGTCCGGCCCGGGCCTGCGGACCCGCCGAGCCGGCGGTATCCACCTGGTGGATACCGGCCGACGTCTCCCGGCCGGGGGCGCTCATGCCGCACCTGCGCTGTCGACCGGGACCCGCTCCCAGGCGGCGACCGGGCGCCCCGCCTCGTCCAGGCGCACGAGCAGGCTGGCCCGCTGCCAGGCGTCGTCGCGGTCGGGGAAGTCCGTGCGGACGTGGCAGCCACGGGTCTCGCGGCGCGTCCCCGCCGCGGCGAGGACGGCCTGCGCGAGCAGGGTGAGCGCGGCGTCCTCGACCCCCGCCCGGTCGATCGGCACCCCGAGCAGCGTCACGGCCTCGACGGCGTCCGACGCGGCCGCGAGCCCTGCGGCGTCGCGACCGATCCCCGCGCCCGCGCTCATCGCCCGCTGCAGTACGGCGCGCTCGGCGATCGCGACCGGGGGGGTCGCGCCCGGCGCCTCCCCCGCGACCGCGCGGGGCGCGGCGAGGTCCGCGGCCACGGCCCGGGCCACCCGCGCGCCGACGACCAGACCCTCGAGCAGGCTGTTCGACGCGAGCCGGTTCGCACCGTGCAGGCCGGTGCGCGCCACCTCGCCCGCGGCGTAGAGGCCGGGCACGCCGGTGCGCCCGTCCACGTCCGCGACGACCCCTCCGCACGCGTAGTGCGCTGCCGGAGTCACCGGGATCGGGTCGCGCGCCGGATCGACCCCGACGGCGGCGCAGGCGGCGTGGACGGTCGGGAAGCGGCGGGCGAACCCGTCGATGCCGGTGGCGTCCAGCCACACGCACGCCGCACCCGTCTCGGCCATCCGGCGGGTGATCGCCGCGGCGACGACGTCGCGCGGGGCGAGATCGGCGAGCGGGTGCACGTCGGCCATGAAGGCGTGCCCGGCCCGGTCGCGCAGGACGCCACCTTCGCCGCGGACGGCCTCGGTGACGAGCGGGCGCTGCCCGCTCGCCCCCGGCACGTGCAGGACCGTGGGGTGGAACTGGACGAACTCCAGATCGGCCGCGACGGCACCGGCGCGCAGGGCGATCGCGACCCCGTCCCCGGTGGCGGTGGCGGCGTTGGTGGTGCTCGCGTAGAGCTGGCCGTAGCCGCCGGTCGCGAGCAGGACCGCGGGCGCGCGCAGCACGCCGGGGCGGCCCAGGTCGTCGAGCAGCGCGATCCCGACGACGGCTCCCGAGCCGTCGCGCAGGACGTCCGTGGCGATGTGCCCGGCGAGCAGCGGCAACCCCCGCGCCGCCGCCACCAGGGCCCGCTCGACCTCCGCGCCCGTGGCGTCCCCGCCGGCGTGGATCACCCGGAACGCGGAGTGCCCGCCCTCGCGGGTGCGGTCCAGACCGCTGCCGAACCCCCGCCCACCCCGGCCGTCGAACACCGCACCCCTGGCCCGCAGCCGGACCACGGCGGCGGGCCCGCCCGCGATGATCGCCGCGGCGGCCGCGGCGTCGCTCAGGCCCCCGCCCGCGGTGAGGGTGTCGGTGACGTGCAGGCCCGCGCTGTCGCCCGCCACGTCGCCGAGCACGACCGCGATCCCACCCTGCGCGAGTGCCGTGCAGCCCGCGTCCGGCGCGTCCTTGGTGACGACGGCGACCCGCAGGCCGAGCGCGGCGGCGTCGAGCGCGGCCGTGAGACCCGCGACCCCGCTGCCGACGACGACGAGGTCCGCACCAGCCTCCCAGCCCGCTGAACGGGTGGCCCGTCGGTCCGACCCGGCTGGACGAACGGGTCGCGCGTCCGGGCTCACTCGCCACCCCCGGGCTGCCCGATCGCGATCATCCGCTCGACCGAGGCGCGGGCGCGCGCAGCGAGCCCGGGCTCGACGTCCACCTCGTCGGTGCCCTCGCGCAACGAGTGCAGCAGCGCGGCGGGGGTGATCATCTTCATGTAGCGACACGACGCCCGGTCGTTGACGGCCCGGAAGTCCACCTCGGGCGCGGCGCGGCGCAGCTGGTGCAGCATCCCGACCTCGGTGGCCACCAGCACGGTGGCGGCAGTCGATCTCCGTGCGGCGTCGAGCATCCCGCCCGTCGAGAGGATCTTCACGCGGTCCTGCGGCACCGCACCCGCCCCGGCGAGGTAGAGCGCCGAGGTGGCGCAGCCGCACTCGGGATGGACGAAGAGCTCGGCATCCGGGTGGGCGTCGACCTGGGCGGTGAGCTCGGCGCCGTTGATCCCGGCGTGGACGTGGCACTCCCCCGCCCAGACGTGCATGTTCTCCCGGCCGGTGATCCGCCGGACGTGCGCGCCGAGGAACTGGTCGGGCAGGAAGAGCACCTCGCGGTCCGCGGGGATCGATGCCACGACCTCCACGGCGTTCGAGGACGTGCAGCAGACGTCCGTCTCGGCCTTCACCGCGGCGGTGGTGTTCACGTAGGAGACGACCACCGCGCCCGGGTGCTCGGCCTTCCAGGCCCGCAACTGCTCGGCGGTGATCGAGTCGGCGAGCGAGCAGCCCGCGCGGGCGTCCGGGATGAGGACGGTCTTGTCCGGAGCCAGGATCTTCGCGGTCTCGGCCATGAAGTGCACGCCGCAGAACACGATCGTCGAGGCCTGCGACGCCGCGGCGATCCGCGAGAGCGCCAGCGAGTCGCCCGTGTGGTCCGCGACGTCCTGGATCGCCGGGAGCTGGTAGTTGTGCGCGAGCAGCACCGCGTCCCGCCTGCGGGCGAGCTCGCGGACCTCTGCGGCCCAGGCGGCGTCCGCCGCGACCTCCCCGGTGTCCGGCACGGGCTCGGTGAGCACCTGCGGCATATCTCGACCTCCTCGACCTGTTTTCGCCTGATAGTCGAAAACGACCGCGATCGTAGCAGCGCCCGACCGATCCCGACACCCTCCACGTGACCGGGACCTCACCTGCCCGTCACGCGCCGTTCACCGATGGCGGTCCCCCTACGATCTGCCCCCGTGACCGGGCACGAGGTACTCGCCGCCGTGCTCCAGGTGCGCCACGAGGTCCTGCAGGTCCTCGCCTGGCAGCGGGCCCGTCCGCCCGACGCCGGGCGCTGGGCACTCCCGGGCGGGCGCCTGCGCGACGACGAGGACGTCGAGACCTCCGTGCTGCGCCAGCTCGCCGAGAAGGTCGACCTGCGCGGGGTGGCCCACATCGAGCAGCTCGGCGTCTTCAGCGCTCCGGACCGCGTTCCCGGACCGCGCCTGGTCGCCACCGCGTTCCTCGGGCTCGTCCCCGCCGACGCCGATCCCGTCGTCCCCGACGACACCGCGTGGCACCCCGTCGACCCGCTGCTCGATACGGGCACTCCGCCCACCGCGTTCGACCACGCGCACATCGTCGCCGCCGCCCGGGACCGCCTGCGCGCCAAGCTCTCCTACACCAACCTGGGCTTCGCGCTGGCGCCGCCGGAGTTCACGATCTCCGCGCTGCGCGACCTCTACGTCGCCGCGCTCGGGCACGCCGTCTCGGCCACCAACCTGCAGCGCGTCCTCACCCGCCGCGCCGTCCTCGAACCGACGGGCCGCACCGCGCCACCCGGGCCGGCGGGCGGTCGCCCCGCCGCCCTCTTCCGCTTCCACGAACGGACACTGCGGGTCACCGACGCCTCCGCAGTCCTGCGTCCGCCCGGCGGATGACGCCGACCGGTATCGCAGATCCGAGCGCCGGACGCGCGCTGGCCGTACCGTTGACGCGTGACCGGCAGGACCGACGGCAGCGACGACGAGGGCGGCGGCGACCTGCCTGCGGGCGAGATCGGCGCCGAGATCGGCGGAGCCAGCAGCGACGCCCTCCCGTTGTTCCCACTCGGTACCGTCCTGCTGCCCGGTGCCGCGTTGCCGCTGCACATCTTCGAGCCGCGCTACCGCCAGCTCACCGTCGATCTCGTCACCGGGCACGTACCCGGCAAGCAGTTCGGCGTCGTCGCCGTCCGTGAGGGCTGGACCGCCGACGACGACGGGCTCGCCGGCCTGCATCCCGTCGGGTGCACCGCGCTGCTGCGCGACGTGCGCCGCCTCCCCGACGGCCGCTACGACATCGTCACCCGCGGCGCCCGCCGGTTCCGGGTGCTCGACCTGGACTCCGAGTCCCGGCCCTACCACACCGCGCGCGTCGAGTGGATCCCCGACGCCGAGCCCGAACCCGTGCCCGAGCATGTCCTCGGGGGCCTCGCCGCCGCCGCGCGCGACGCCCATCGCCGCTACTGCGCTGCCGCCTGGAAGCGGGGCGACTGGCGCGAGCCCGACGCCGACCTCGATCCCGCCGATCTGCCCCACATCCTCGCGGCGGACTGCCTGCTGCCGGTCGGCGACCGGCAGCGGCTGCTGGAGGAGACCGCCCCGTCGCAGCGGTTGCGGATGGTGCGCGCGATGCTCGCGCGCGAGACCGGGATGCTCGAGCGGCTGCGTGCGGTGCCCGCGCCGATGACGACGTTCGCCGTCGACCACTCGGTCAACTGACCCGCGAGTTCCGCATCTCATCAGGCCGTGTGCGCCTCCCCAGGCCCGCGAGTTCCGCATCTCATCAGGCCGAGTTGTGCCGTCCGTCAAGCGCCGGCCCTCGCAGACGGCCGCGCCCTTGCCGGCGTGTGCCGCGCGTCGTCAGGTGCGCCACGGCCGGCTTCGGACCGACCCCCGGCGACCGGACGGTCAGCGCCAGCCGTAACGGCCGCGCAGGCCGTCCGCGACACGCTCGAAGCGCTCCCGGTCCAGTACCGCGCCCTCCCGGCGGATGTCGTGCTCCCCGACCTCGATGACGCGGTCCAGCCGGACGTAGGACGCCCTGCCCTCGCGGTCCCAGGCGCCCGCCCCGATGCCCATCCAGTCCGGGTCGTCGGCCCGGTCGTGCTGGCTCGACAGCATCAACCCGAGCAGTTCACCACCGCCCCGCCCGACCACGAGCAGCGGACGGTCCTTCCCCCGACCGTCGTTCTCCTCGAACGGCACCCACGCCCAGACGATCTCGCCCGGGTCCGCGGAACCGTCGAGGTCCGGGGCGTAGACGACCGTGCGGGCTCGGTCGGCCGCCGGGGCGCTGCGCGCGCGGGGGCGCTGCGCGCGCGGGGGCGCGGGGCGCGATGCAGGCCGCTGATCCTGCCGCTGATCCTGTTTCGTGAGAACGTCCATCACGACCTGCACGGCCCGGCCGAGCAGGTTCCCCCAGTTCGCCACGGCGCACAGCATGCCGCACGGGCGACCCGGCGGGTTCTGCCCGTCCACCTCGACACGGGAGGCCGACACGGGAGGCCG
>JBFWRR010000004.1:113532-135025 GCA_050248815.1 Pseudonocardia sp.
GTCGACACGGGAGGTCGCGAGCCGCGGATGCGTCCGCGGCGCAGGCGTTGATCGTCACCTCGGGTGCATCGCGCCCGTGCGGAGGGCCTGCTCCGGCTGCAGTGATCCAGCAGTGATCCTGCAGTGATCCTGCAGTGATCCTCTGTACGGGGCAGGACCGGCGGCCACCCTCACGCGCGATGCACGGCGACGACGTCGACCAGACCCTCGATGCCGGCGAAGTCCGCGGGATTCGCCGTCAGCAGCGGGAGGCGGGCCGCGGCCGCGGTGGCGGCGATCTGGAGGTCGAGGCGGCGAGGCCGCGGATCACGGCCGCGCAGGCGGACGAGCGCGGCGAGCGCCCCGTAGAGCTTCGCCTCCTCCACACCGAACGGGAGGATCTCGTACTCGCGCAACGCGTAGCGCATCCGCGCGAGCCGCGCCTGCTGCTCCGCTGCGTCGCACCGGTCGAGGCCGAAGGCGAGCTCGCCGATCGTCACCGCCGCGAGCAGCAGGAACCCGTCGCCGTGCTCGCCCAGGTCCAGCCGTTCGAGGTCGACGAGGGCGCCGGTGTCCAGTACCGCAGCGGCCATAGCCGTGCGCGCCTCAGGAGTCGATGCGGTCGTCACCGAACAGGAGATCGTCGGCCGCCCGGTCGGCGTACCAGGTGTCCCGGTCCATCGGCGGGAGCCTGCGGGCGCGTTCCTGCAACTCGCGCGCGGTCAGCCGGGGCTTCCGGACGGCCGCGTGCGGCACCAGGTCCGCGATCGGCGTGCCGTTGCGGGTGATGACGAAGCTCTCCCCCGCCTCGACGCGGCGCATGATCTCGGCGTTGTCGTTGCGCACCTGCCGCTGGGCGATGACGTCTGCCACGCGACGACCGTAGGAGTTATGTCGCACTCTTGTGCTACGGGCCCGGGAGTCGCCCAGAGTCTCAGCCGCTGGTCCGCTCGCCGTGCCGGCTGCACCGGGCCGTCCATCCGGTGGGGGTCACCTGCACCACCATCCGACGCGCGCAGTCCGCGCAGAACCGTGGCGGCTCCAGGACGCGGCGCGCGGCGCACCGGTCGTGGCCGGGCTGCGCGGCGGGCTTCCCGCACTGGTCGCAGAACGCGGTCACAGCGTGTCGTTGAGGGCCTTGAGGGGCATCTGCAGCTCGCCGAGCAGGTCGATGTCGGCTTCCGCGGGCCGCCCCAACGTCGTCAGGTAGTTCCCGACGATCACCGCGTTGATCCCGCCCAGCAGGCCCTGGCGCGCCCCGAGATCACCCAGGGTGAGCTCTCGCCCACCTGCGAACCGCAGCACCGTCCGCGGCAGGGCGAGGCGGAACGCCGCCACCGTGCGCAGCGCGTCCGGCCCCGACATCAGCTCCAGCTCCCCGAAGGGCGTACCCGGCCGCGGATTCAGGAAGTTCAGCGGCACCTCGTGCGGATCCAACTCCGCCAGCTGCCCCGCGAACTCCGCGCGCTGCTCGACCGTCTCACCCATCCCGACGATCCCGCCGCAGCACACCTCCATCCCGGCCTCGCGCACCAGCTGCAGCGTCTCCCACCGCTCCTCCCACGTGTGCGTGGTGACCACGTTCGGGAAGTACGAGCGCGCCGTCTCCAGGTTGTGGTTGTAGCGGTGCACCCCCATCGCGCGCAGGCGCTCGGTCTGCTCGGGGGTGAGCATCCCCAGCGAACACGCGATGTTGATGTCGACGGCGTCCTTGATCGCCGCGATCCCCGCCGCGACCTGGGCCATCAGGCGCTCGTCCGGACCCCGCACCGCGGCGACGATGCAGAACTCCGTCGCCCCCGTCTTCGCCGTCTGCTTGGCCGCCTCGACCAGCATCGGGATGTCCAGCCACGCCGAGCGCACGGGCGAGGCGAACAGGCCCGACTGTGAGCAGAAGTGGCAGTCCTCGGGACACCCGCCGGTCTTCAGCGAGATGATCCCCTCCACCTCGACCTCCGGGCCGCACCACGCCATCCGCACCTCGTGCGCCAGCGCCAGCAGCTCGTCGAGCGCGGAGTCCGCAAGCCCCAGCACGTCCAGCACCTGCGCCGCGGACAGCCCCTCGCCGCGATCGAGCACCTGCTCACGGGCCGTGGCGAGGATGGGGAAGCGGGTCGTCGGCTGCGCTGGCGAAGACGTCACGGGTCGGGAGTCTGCCATCCGCCGCCCAGCGCCGCGGCCAGACTGTGACGGGCGACCTCGACGAACTCGGCTGCCGCCAGGGCCCCGGCACCGGCGGGCACGGCGCCGAGCAGCGGGACCCCGGTGACGGCGGGGAGGTCGGTGAGGTTGCACCGCTCGGCGAGCCCGGGTGCGGCGGGCCAGGATCCGATGACGACGCCCGCGCACGTCAGGCCGCGGCACCGCAACGCCTCGACGGTGAGCGCGGTGTGGTTGAGCGTCCCGAGCCCGGCGGCGGCGACCACGAGGACGGAGGCACGCAGCAGCGCGGCGACGTCGGCGAGGGTGTCCGTACCGGCGAGGCGGACGAGCAGCCCACCCGCACCCTCGACGAGGACGAGGTCGTGATCGGCGGCGAGGCGGCGTGCGCACGAGGCGGCACCCGCGGCCGTCACGGGGGGGCGGCGGGCGCGGGCGGCGGCGGTGGCCGGGGCGAGCGGATCGGGGTAGCGGGCCAACTCGTGCACGGCGACCCCCGGGGCGAGGCGGGCGATCTCGTCGACGTCGCCGGGTTCTCCGGGGCCGACGCCGGTCTGGGCGGGCTTGAGCGCGGCGACCCGGCTCGTGGCCAGCGCCGCCACGGCCGCGGTGACGACGGTCTTGCCGACGCCCGTCCCCGTCCCGGTGACGACGAGGACGCGTCCGGTCACCGGGTCCTCGGCCGCGCCGGGGCGGCTGCGCTCCGGACGGGCCGCCGTCCGGCCGCCCTGCCGTCGATGGATGGGTCGGCAGGCAGGCCGACGGGCGGCTCGGTGCGCACGGTCACCGCCCGGCCCCCGCGGACGCGACGGCGAGCACGCCTACCAGGACGTCCGTGGCCCGGGCCAGCTCGGCGTCCGTGACCGTGGCCCGGGCGGTGAGCCGCAGCCTGCTCGTCCCCTCCGGCACCGAGGGCGGCCGGAAGCAGCCGACGCGCACACCCTGCTCCGCGCAGCGGGCGGCGGCCGCAACGGCCCGCGCGGGGTCGCCGAGCACCACGGACACCACCGCCGACGGTGGGGCAGGCACGGCGGCGGCGGCCGCGAGCGCGGCCGCCACCCGCAGGACGGCGCCCGGACGCTCGGGCTCGGCCCGCAGCACCCGCAGCGCCGCTAGCGCCGCGCCGGCGCACGCCGGGGCGAGCCCGGTGTCGAAGATGAACGTGCGCGCGGTGTCCACCAGGTGCGCGGTGACGGCTGCCGGGCCGAGCACCGCGCCCCCCTGGCTGCCGAGCGACTTGGACAGCGTCACCGTCGTGACGACGTCGTCGGCGCCCACCAGCCCGGACGCGGCGGCGTGGCCCCGCCCGCCGGGGCCGCACACCCCGAGCCCGTGCGCGTCGTCGACGACGAGCAGCGCCCCCCGGGCCCGGCAGACGGCGTGCAGCTGCGGCAGCGGCGCGAGGGCGCCGTCGGCGCTGTTCACGGCGTCGGTGACGACGAGGGCCCGCTCCTCGGTGCGGGCGGCGAGCGCGGCGTCGACGGCCGCGACGTCGTCGCGGGGGGTGACAGCGATCCGCGCCCGGGAGAGCCGGCAGGCGTCGATGAGCGAGGCGTGGGCGGCGGCATCCGACACGACGAGCGCGCCCGGCCCGGACAGGGCCGTGAGCACGCCGAGGTTCGCGGCGTAGCCGGAGGAGAACACCAGCGCGTCGGGAGCGCCGCAGAAGGCGGCGAGCTCGTCCTCCAGCTCCCGGTGCAGCGCCGTCGAGCCGGTGACCAACCGCGAACCGGTCGACCCTGTGCCCCATTCGCGGGCCGCGCCGACCGCCCCCTCGATGACGCGGGCATCCGTGGCGAGGCCGAGGTAGTCGTTGCCGGCGAGGTCGAGCATCCCGTCCGTGCCCCTCGCACGCGGCCGGAGCTCGCGGCGCAACCCGGCGGCGCGACGACGGTCGGCGTGGGCGGCGAGCCAGGCGAGGGGATGCGGCGCTGCGGAGGTCACGGCTGGTCACGGTAGCCGCGCGCGCCCCACCCGCCCCATGTCCGTGGCTTGCCGCACGGTGAGGGACTTCTCACCGGCGCGCGACAGGAGCGTCACCCCACGGCAAGTCACGGCCTCCACCGGCGCGGCGCACGCTGGATGGCGGGGTGGGGACGCGGGAAGGGATCGCCATGGTCGGTCGGGCGGGGGCCCGTGGCGTCGGGGTCGCGGCCGCGACGGCCGGGCTGGTGGCCTGGGCGGGGATCGCGGTGCTGACGCCGACGATCGGCCGCGCGGTCGGTCCGCGCTACGGCGCGGAGGTCGCGGGGATCGTCCTCGCACAGGTCCAGGGCCTGCGGATATCGGCGCTGCTGCTGGTCGTGTCCGGGATCGCCCTGGCGTGCAGCACGGCGGCGCGACCCCCTCGGGTGATGGCGCTGCTCGCCGGGTCGTGGTTGGTGCTGACCGGCTACGACGCGGCCGCGCGGGTCGCGGCGACGCCGTCCGGCGCGAGCGCCTGGTCCGGCGCGAGCGCCTGGTCCGGGCTCGCCGCAGGCGCAGCCGTCGCGGTGACCGCCGTCGCGTGGGGGGCGACGCGGTGGCTGCCCGCACCCGATGCGGACCGGGGCCGCCGGGCGCTGCTCGCGTTCGCGGCACTCGTGCCGGTGGGGGCGTTGCTGCCGGTACAGCTGCAGCCGGCGGCGCGGTGGGCGGCGTCGCTCCCGGTCACCTACGCGGGTGCCGTGGCGACCGTGCAGGCCGGGCTGGTCGTGACGGCGGTCGCCGCCGCCTACCTCGCGGGACCTCCTGGCGCGCGGCGGGGCGTCCTGACCCTGCCGCTCGGCACCGCGGTCGTCGTGCTCGGGACGTGGCGGATCGTCGCGGACGCACCGTTCGACGTGTTCCTCGCCGTCGGCGTGCTGCTGGTGGTCGTGTTCCTGCTCGCCCCGGCCCTGCTCGGGCTCCTCCTGTGCGGAGTTCCGCGCCGCAGGGTCGTCGCGGCCGTCGTCGCCGTGACGATCGCGGTGCCCCCCGTCGTGTGCGCGGTCGCCGTCCTCACCGCCGCGACGACCGGGGTGCACGCCGTGGCGTGGCTCGTCACCGGCACCCCGCTGGTGGGCGGGAGCACCGCCGCGGTGACCCTCGCGGGCCTGCTGCTGGCCTTCGCCCTGCTCGTCGTGGACGCGCTGGCGCGGCGGTCTCAGCCCGCGGTGCGCGGCGCGAGCACGGCCCCGAGCGTGGCGAGCGCGGCCAGGCCGACGAGAAGCACCGGGAGCGCGACCGCGGGCGAGACGAACAGGACGAGCAGCGCGCCGCCCGCGCCGATGAGCGCCGCCGTGGAGAGCTGGTCGGCGAGCTGGGAGGCCGACGTGTGGAACCCGACGTCGCCGGGCGCGGACAACGCGAGGACCAGGTAGGAGATGGCGGAGTAGCCCAGGCCCATCCCGACGCCCGCGGTGAGCCAGGCGAACGCGAGCCACGGCGAGCCCCACGCGGGCGCGGCGAGCGCCAGCGCCGCTGCGCCGGTGGCGACCAGCGTGAAGCCGACGACGAGCAGCTTCGGCCGGGAGAGATCGGGATGGCGACCCTGCCACGCCGAGGCGAGCGACCAGCCCAGGGACGCCACCACCAGCGGCACGGCCGCCGCGGTGAGCGACCAGCCGTGGGTGGCCGTGAGCAGCAGCGGAACGTAGGTGTTGGCGGCGAAGAAGGTGCCGGCGAGCAGCCCCCGGGAGAGCACGACTGCCGGGACACCACGGCGGGCCCGGATGGTACCGGCCGGCAGCAGCCTCGCCAGTGCGGGCACGAGCACCAGGAGGGCGAGCGCCGCCGCGACGGCACCTGCCACGGAGAGGCTCTGCGAGGCCCAGCTCAGCCCGGCCACGCCCACCGCGGCACCGAGCGCCGCCACGACCAGGCCGCGGCGGGGCGGTGCCGCCCCGTCCCCTGGTGCGCCGAGCCCACGGGTGGCGGGGCCGACGAGGGCGAGCGCCACGAGCACCACAGGCACGAGCCCGAGGAACACCCAGTGCCACGAGAACCGTTCCGTCACGACACCCGCCACGGGCGGCCCCACCAGCGACGGCAGCACCCAGGCCGCGGACATCCAGCCGAACACGGCCGGACGGACCCGCCTCGGGTAGACGGCCGCGATCAGCACGTACGCCGCGACGACGGCGACGCCGGCGCCGAGGCCCTGCAGCACCCGGCCCGTGAGCAGCTGCGCGATCGACGTCGCCGTCCCCGCGACGACGAGCCCGGCACCGAACACCGCGGGTGCGGCGATCAGCGGCAGCCGCGGCCCGGCCACGTCGCACCAGCGCCCACCGAGCACCGTCGCGACCACCGACGCCGCGCTGAACGCGACGAACGGCCACGCGTAGAGCGCCACCACCCCGAGGTCGGCCACCACCGCCGGCATCGCGGTACCCACGCCCATCGCCTCGAACGCGATCATGCTGATGAGCAGCAGCAGCCCGATGGTGGTGGTGCGCCGCTCGGACCCGAAGAGCTCGGCGCGGGCGGAGCGCGTCGCCACGGCGGACTGCGTCGTCATGGGTCCATGGTGCAACCTCGACCCGCGTTCAGGTCCAGCCGGTTTCGACGTGCACGCCGTCACTCGAAGCGCGACGGGTCCCCCGCGCCGACGCGAACGATCTCCGGCTCGTCGGTGGAGAGGTCCACCACGGTGGTCGGCTCCGTCCCGCACTCCCCCGAGTCGATCACCGCGTCGACCGCGTGGTCCAGCCGCTCCTTGATGTCCCAGCCCTGGGTCAGCGGCTCGTCGTCGCCCGGCAGCAGGAGCGTCGAGGACAGCAGCGGCTCCCCCAGCTCGGACAGCAGCGCCCGCACCACCGGGTGCTGCGGGATCCGCACCCCCACGGTCTTCTTCCTCGGGTGCATCATCCGGCGCGGCACCTCCTTCGTGGCGGGCAGGATGAACGTGTAGCTGCCCGGGGTCGACGCCTTCACCAGCCGGAACACCTGGTTGCTCACGTGCACGAACTGGCCGAGCTGGGCGAAGTCCGCGCACACCAGCGTGAAGTGGTGGCGGTCGTCGAGATGGCGGATGGCGCGGATGCGCTCCACTCCCTCCGCGTTGCCGATCGCGCAACCGAGGGCGAAGCACGAGTCCGTGGGGTAGGCGATCAGCCCCCCTTCCCGGACCATCGTCGCGACCTGCCCGATCGCACGGCGCTGCGGGTCCACGGGATGCACGTCGAAGTACCTCGCCATGGGCGGAGGCTAGCGCGAGCGGCGCCGCGCCGGGTCACCCCGACGAGCGGATCAGAACCGCGGCGCGCGCCGCTCCCGGTGCGCCGCGATGCCCTCGCCGACGTCCGGCAGCCCGAAGCCGTAGAACTCCAGCGCGAGCGACGCGTCGAACGACGGCCCGGCGCCGCGGTACCAGTTGTTGAGCGCGTACTTCGTGAAGGCGACGGCGCTGGGCGATCCCGCGGCGAGCCTGCGGGCGATCTCCAGGGCCCGATCCTGCACCTGCTCGTCGTCCACGCAGAGCGAGACGAGGCCGATCCGCTCGGCCTCCTCCCCGGTCAGGGCCTCGCAGGTGAGCAGGTAGTACTTGGCCTTCGCCATCCCGCACAGCAGCGGCCAGCTGATCACCGCGTGGTCGCCCGCCGCGACGCCGAGGCGCGTGTGCCCGTCGACGATCTTCGCCGTGCGCCCGGCGACGGAGACGTCCGCGAGCAGCGCCACCGCGAGCCCCGCCCCGACCGCGGGCCCGTGGATCGCCGACACGATCGGCGTCGAGCAGTTGATCACGTTGTAGACGAGGTCGCGCGCCTCCCGCAGTACCCGGGTACGGACGACCGGGTCGTCGGCCATCTCCTGGACGAGGTCGAACGAGCCGCCCGCCGAGAACGCCCGCCCCGCCCCCTGCACGACGACCACCCGCACCGAGGGGTCCCGGTCGATCACGGTCCACACGTCGGCGAGCTGCTCGTGCTCGGCCGCACCGACGGCGTTGAGGTTCGGGCCGTCGAGGGTGATCCGAAGGATCGTGTCCTCGGGCCGGTCGAACCGCAGGGCGGGGAAGCGGTCGTACGCGTCGGTCATGGGGGCGACGATAGGCGCCGTGACCGACAACTCGTGGACCGAGACCGACACCTTCCTCACGGATCTGTTCGTCGGCGAGGACGGGGCACTGCAGGCCGCCCTGGCCGCCAACGCCGAGGCCGGCCTGCCCCCGATCGACGTCTCCCCGCCCCAGGGCAAGCTCCTGCACCTGCTGGCCCGCGCCGTCGGCGCGCGGCGGATCCTGGAGGTCGGGACGCTCGGCGGGTACTCGACGATCTGGCTGGCGCGCGCCCTGCCCGCGGACGGCAGGCTCGTCACCTGCGAGATCGACCCCCGCCACGCCGCGGTCGCGCGCGCGAACCTCGAGCGGGCCGGGCTGGCCGGGCGCGTCGAGGTGGTCGAGGGTCCGGCCCTGACGACGATCGCCGCGCTGGCCGGGCCGTTCGACCTCGTCTTCGCCGACGCCGACAAGCCGTCCAACGCCGACTACTTCGCCCGTGCGGTGGAGCTCACCCGCCCCGGCGGCCTGATCGTGGTGGACAACGTGGTGCGCCAGGGCGGGGTCGTCGCGGGCGAGGATCCGAACGCCGCGGGCTCACGCCGCGCGCTGGCGGCGATGGCCGCCGATCCGCGGGTCGTCGCGACCGCGATCCAGACCGTCGGCAGCAAGGGCCACGACGGTTTCGCGATCGCGCTGCGGCTGTAGCGACCGCTGAACCGCCTGGCTGACGCCCGCCTGATCTAGCGTGACGGCCATGGACGCCGAGGACCTGGCCGCCGTGCTCGCCTCCGTTCGTGACTTCGTGCGCACCGAGGTGGTGCCGCTCGAAGAGCGCATCGAGGACGAGAACGCGGTCCCCGCCGAGATCGTCGCCGCGTGCAAGGCGATGGGCCTCTACGGGTTCGCCATCCCCGAGCGGTACGGCGGGCTCGGCATGACCCTCACCGAGGAGGCGCAGCTGGCCTTCGAACTGGGCTGGACGACGCCGGCGCTGCGCTCGCTCTTCGGCACCAACAACGGCATCGCCGGCCAGGTGCTGCTCCAGGGCGGCACCGACGAGCAGCGCACGTCATGGCTTCCGCTGCTGGCCTCCGGCGAGGTCACCGCGTCGTTCGCGCTCACCGAGGCCGACGCGGGCTCGGACCCGTCCACGCTCGCCACCCGTGCCCGGCGCGACGGCTCGGGCTGGGTGCTCGACGGCTCGAAGCGCTACATCACCAACGCGCCGGTCGCGGACGTGATCATGGTCTTCGCGCGGACGAACCACGACGCGCCCGGCAACCGCGGCATCTCGGCGTTCCTCGTGCCCGCGAGCACGCCCGGGCTCTCGATCGGCCCGAAGGACCGCAAGATGGGCCAGGCCGGGGCATGGACCGCCGACGTGCACCTCGACGGCGTCCGGGTGCCCGCGGAGGCTCTCGTCGGTGGCGAGGCGGGCGTGGACCGGGGGTTCCGCATCGCCGCGAAGTGCCTCGCCCACGGTCGCGCGCACATCGCGGCGCTGTGCGTCGGGATGGCCGGGCGGCTGGTCCACGAGTCCGTCGAGTTCGCCCGCGCCCGCCGGCAGGGCGGACATCCGATCGCGTCGTTCCAGCTGGTGCAGGGGCTGATCGCGGACTCCGTGACCGACCACTACGCGGGCCGCGCCCTCGTCCTGGAGGTGGCCCGTGCCTACGACGCCGGCACGGACCGGCTGGCCGGGCCCGCCGCGGCGAAGTACTTCGCGAGCGAGATGGTGGGCCGCGTCGCGGACCGGGCCGTGCAGATCCACGGCGGCGCCGGCTACATGCGCGGGGTCGCGGTGGAGCGCTTCTACCGCGACGCCCGGCTGTTCCGGATCTACGAGGGCACCAGCCAGATCCAGCAGGTGATCATCGCCCGGCAGGCGCTGGGTGACGCGGCCCGGTGAGGCACTCGCCCGTCAGTGGTGCGACGGGCGCACGTGGTACTCGAACACCAGTCCGGCGACCGCCGTCAGCAGCAGCACGATGCCGATCCCGACCATCCAGACGTGCATGAACGCCAGCGACACCGCGAGGAACGCCGTCGCCAGGGCCAGGGTGACCGGCCAGTAGCTGCCCGGCGAGAAGAAGCCGACCTCGCCGGCACCGTCCGAGACCTCGGCGTCCGGGTTGTCCTCCGGACGCTCCTCGAGCCGCCGGGCGACGAACCGGAAGTACGTTCCGATGATCAGCGCGAGCCCACTCGTGAGCCAGAGAGCGGCGACGCCGACCGACTCCTGGGTGAGCACCGTGTAGACGAGCGCAGCGACGAAGAAGAACGCCGCGCAGACGTCGAAGATGCGCGCCTCGACCTTCATGGCTCTGCCTCTCAGCTTCCGGTGACCGGCCGCGGCGCCGACCGCGCCTCACGGTTGGTGGGGAACGGCGTGGTGGTCGTCGCGACCGGCGAGCACAGCTCGCCACAGCCGAGTGCCTGCAGCGCCTCGCCGGTGGTGTACAGCGCGTTGGTGGCGGGGTTGATCTGCGTGCGCAGCGCCAGCCACTGGTCGAACCGCTGCGGGTTCAGCGCGCGGACCTCGAAGTTCATCATCGAGTGGTAGGCGCCGCACAGCTCGGCGCAGCGGCCGACGAAGGCACCCTCACGCTCGATGCGGTCGATCTGCCAGGTGAAGTCCTGGTCGTTGACCTCGGGCAGCGGGAAGACATCGCGCTTGAAGAGGAACTCCGGCACGAAGAACGAGTGGACGACGTCCACCGAGCGCTGTTCGAACTCGATGCGCCGGTCCGTCGGGAGCACGAGGATCGGGATGACGTCGCTCGTGCCGAGCGTGCTGACCGGGCGCCCGGTCGGGTCCAGGGTGCCGGGATAGTGGAACTCCCAGTTCCACTGGAACGCCTCGATGCCCACGCGCAGGTCCGGGTCGGGCTTGTCGGTCTCGACGTAGTTCTGCACCACGACGGTGAAGCCGAACAACACCGCGACGATCACCGTCGGGATGACCGTGAACACGATCTCGACGGGAAGGTTGTACTGGGTCTGGCGCGGGATCTCGTCGGTGTCGCCCTTGCGCTTGCGGTGGAACGCCATCGCCCAGAACATCGCGCCCCAGGTGATCGCACCGACGACGAGCGCGGCGACCGCCGACCACGTCCACAGCTCGCGCATCGCGTGCGCCTGGGGCGTGACCCCGACCGGCCAACCGAAGCGGAGCGCCTCCTCCAGCGAGCAACCGCTGGTCAGAGGCACGACGACTGCGGCGAGCCCGGCCAGCTTGGCCGCTCGACCCCACCCTGCGCGCTGCACTCGGCCCACTTCTGGCCGCCTCCCTGGATGCTGCACCGACCGGTCCTCGGACCGATCGCCGACCGCTTGACGACATCGCTCATGACACCCGGGACGCGGGCGGCACGCAAGCCACCTTCGACCCGTCGTAGAGCCTAACGGAGCTGATCCCCGACACGCCTGTCGGGTGCGCACCGCGCGCGGGATCAGCCGGGCAGCAGCGGGCCGATCTCGGCGGCCGCGTCCGGCCCGTAGGCGTCGCGCAGCCGCTCCAGCGCGATGTCCCGGTCCCACTTCCACTCCTGGGCGCCCTCGGTCTCCAGCACCTGCACCGCGACGAGGCAGCCCAGCTGCGCCGCACGCTCGAGCGGGAGCCCACCGGTGGTGGCGGCGAGGAAACCCGCCCGGAACGCGTCCCCGACACCGGTGGGATCGACCCGCCCGGTCTCCGGGACGACGCCGACCTTCAGCTCGGCGACCTCGCCACCGTCGCGCGCGACGATGTGCACCCCGTGCTCGCCGAGGGTGGTGACGCGGATCTCGACCTGCTCGGCGACCTGCGCCTCGGTCCAGCCCGTCTTCTGCTGGACGAGCTCCCACTCGTAGTCGTTCGTCATGAGGAACCGTGCGCCGTGGATGAGCGAGCGGATCTCCGGCCCGTGCATGCGCGCGACCTGCTGGGAGGCGTCGGCGACGAACGGCATGCCGGCCTCGCGGCACTGGCTCGACATGGACACCATCGCGTCCGGGTCGGTGGCCCCGACCAGCACCAGCTCGACGTCGCGGCCGGACAGCGACTCCAGAGTGATCTGGCCCGAGCGGGCCATCGCGCCGCTGTAGAACGAGCCGATCTGGCGCATGTCGTCGTCGGTGGTGCAGACGAAGCGGGCGGTGTGCACCCCCTCGCAGACGAGGACCGCCGAACAGTCCACGCCGTGGGCCTCGAGCCACTCCCGGTACTCGGCGAAGTCCGTCCCCACGGCCCCGACCAGGAGCGGCGAGCGGCCGAGCACGCCGAGCCCGAACGCGATGTTGGCTCCCGATCCACCCTTGTGGACCGTGAGGTCGTCGACGAGGAAGCTCAGCGAGATGCGGTCGAGGTGCTCCTCGACGAGCTGCTCGGCGAACCGACCCGGGAAGTGCATGAGGTGGTCGGTGGCGATGGAACCGAAGACGGCGATGGGCACGACGGAGGACGATACCCGGCCGGGAACGCCGAGACCCCGGCAAGCGCGCTGCGCGCGATCGACCGGGGTCTCGGCGAGGTGGTGCTACGGCTCGGAGCGGGTCAGTTGAAGGAGTCCCCGCAGGCGCACGAGCCGCCTGCGTTCGGGTTGTCGATCGTGAAGCCCTGCTTCTCGATGGTGTCGACGAAGTCGATGACGGCACCGTCGAGGTACGGCGCGCTCATCCGGTCCACACCGACCTTCAGGCCGTTGAACTCGCGGAAGAGATCACCGTCGAGCGTGCGGTCGTCGAAGAAGAGCTGGTAGCGCAGGCCCGCGCAGCCACCGGGCTGCACCGCGATGCGCAGGTGCATGTCGTCGCGGCCCTCCTGCTCCAGCAGGGTGCGCGCCTTGTCGGCCGCCGCATCCGTGAGCTCGACGCGGTGCGTCTCGGTAGCGGCGTTCACAGTGCCCTCCACGGTCATGACTCTCCCAACTGCGCGGGCGGCGGCGGTGTTCCCACCATCTGCCACCACTATAGGCGGGGGTCCGTGCGGGGGTCGCGGCGCGCATCCGTTCGGGTCAGCGGCTCCAGCGCGCGGCGACGCGGGCCGCCAGGGCGGCCAGCGTCCCCGCCGGATCGGCCATCGACGCCTCGACACCGCCGGCGTCCTCGCTCACCGAGTACGCCGAGTCCACGCCGGCGGCAGCGGCCTCGCGCCTGCCCACCGTCACCTGCCCCGCCAGCACCACGCACGGCAGGCCCCGCTCGGCCGCCGCCCGCGACACCGTGGTGACGAGCTTGCCGCGCAGGGACTGCCAGTCGAAGCTGCCCTCGCCGCTGACCACGAGCCCGGCCGCGTCCAGCTCGGCGTCCAGGCCGACGAGCTCGCGCACGAGGCCCGCCCCCGAGACCCGCTGCGCCCCGAGGGCGAGCAGCGCGAGGCCCAGCCCGCCCGCGGCCCCCGCGCCCGCCGCGTCGCGCAGGTCGGTGCCGGTGGCGGCGGCGAGGACGTCGGCGAACCGGGAGAGGGCGGCGTCCAGCTCGGCCACGGCGGCGTCGTCGGCGCCCTTCTGCGGCCCGAACACCGCGGCGGCGCCGTGCGGGCCCAGCAGGGGGTTGTCGACGTCGGCGGCGGCCACGAGGCGGATGCCGGTCACGTCCGGCGCACCCTCCAGCCGCGCACAGCGGGCGAGTGCGGCCCCGCCGTCGGGCAGCGGTGCCCCGTCCGCGCCGACCGGCACCGCGCCGAGTGCGGCGAGCATGCCCGCGCCGCCGTCCGTGGTGGCCGAGCCGCCCAGCCCGACGACGATCTCGGCGGCGCCCGCCTGCCTGGCCGCGCGGACCAGCTCGCCGACCCCGCGCGTGGTGACCCGCCGTGCCACGTCCGGGGCCCGCTGCGCCCGTGGCACGTGGTGCAGCCCGCACGCGGCCGCCGACTCGACATAGGCCGACGCGCCCGCGAGCAGCCACGGCGCGTCGACCGGGTCCCCGAACGGGCCGGTCACCCGGGTCTCGCGCAGCTCACCGCCGAGCGCGGCGTGCAGCACCTCGACGAACCCGGTGCCGCCGTCCGCGACGGGAACGAGCCGCAGCTCGTCGCCGGGTGCCGCGCGCCGCCAGCCGGTGGCGATCGCCTCGGCCGCGGCCGTGGCCGACAGCGTCCCGCCGAAGGAGTCCGGAGCCACCACCACGCGCACGGCGCGCACCGTATCGCGCGGCGCCGAGCCGACCGGCTCGCGCCGCGGGTACCCCCGTAGGCTTGGTCCGTGAGGTTCCTGCGCCGCAACCAGCCCAGCACGGTGGCCGCGGAGGCGGCCGACGAGGGAGCCGACGCAGCGGACGCGCAGGACGGCGACGCCGCGCAGCCGGGGCGCACGGGCGGCAAGGGCCGCCCCACCCCGAAGCGCCGCGACGCCGAGCGGCGCCGCCGCGGGCCCGCCCCGCCGCCGCCGCGCACCCAGCGCGAGGCGATGAAGCTCGCGAAGGCCAACCGCCCGTCGAAGGAGGAGCGGCGCCTGCAGTCCGCGGAGCGCCGCGCGCGGATGGATGCGGGCGACGACCGCTACCTCCCGCCCCGCGACCGCGGCCCGCTGCGGGCCTACGTCCGCGACCTGGTGGACTCGCGCCGCCACCTGATCGGGCTGTTCATGCCACTCGCGGCGCTGGTGTTCATCTCGATCCTGGTGCCCTACCGGGAGCTGCAGACCTACATCAGCATCCTCGCCTTCGGGTTCATGATCGCGATGGTCGTCGAGGGCGTGATGCTCGGTCGCCAGATCGTGGCGAAGGCCCGCGCGAAGTTCCCCAAGGAAGAGATCAAGGGCTTCCCGGTCGGCTGGTACGCCTTCAGCCGCGCGAGCCAGCCCCGCAAGCTGCGCGTGCCGCGCCCGCGCGTCCAGCTGGGCGCGAACCCCTGAGCCGCACCCTCGTCCTCGGCGGGGCCCGCTCGGGCAAGTCCGCCCACGCCGAGGACCTGTTCGGGGCCGGGGCGGTGCGCTACGTCGCCACCGCGCGCCGTCTGCCCGGCGACGACGAATGGGACGCGCGGATCGCCGCGCACCGCGCCCGCCGCCCCCCGTCGTGGCTCACGATCGAGGACGCCGACCCGGTGGCCGTGCTCCGTGAGCCGGGTCCGCCGCTGCTCGTCGACGACGTCGGCACCTGGCTCACCGCCGTGCTGGATGACACCGGGGCGTGGGCGGCACCGTCCCCGCTGGTCGGCGAGCGGACGGCAGGCCTGGTCGCGGCCGTCGCGGCCTGCCCGTCGCAGCTGGTCCTGGTCTCCTCCGAGGTGGGGATGGGCGTCGTCCCCGCCACCCGGGCCGGGCGCCTCTTCCGCGACGAACTGGGCGCGCTCAACGCGGCCCTCGCCGAGGTGTGCGACGAGGTTCTGTTGCTTGTGGCGGGCCTGCCGTTGCGGCTCAAGTGACCCTCGCGGCCCGGCGGGTCCGCCCCGCGCGATAGGAAGGCACCGTGCACCCCATCACCGGCCCGGACGAGGACGCCCGGCGCGCCGCCCGGGCCCGGCTCGCCCACCTCGACGTGCCCGTCGGCGGGCTCGGTCGCCTCGGTGAGCTGGCCTCATGGCTGGCCGCGGCGCAGGGTGGCTGCCCACCCCGCCCGCCCGTCCAGCCTCGGGTGATCGTGGTCGCGGCCGATCACGGCGTCGCGGCGGCGGGGGTGTCCGCGCGGGAGCCGGACGCGACGGCGCGGCTCCTCGCCGCAGCCCGGGAGCGGTCGGCGCCGGTGACGGTCGCCGCCGCGGTGGCGGGCGCGTCGGTGCGGCTCGTCGACGCCGGCACCCGCGCGGGCGGCGGTGAACACCACGTCCGTGCGGGCAGCGGCCGGATCGACCGGGAGGACGCGCTCACCGCCGAGGAGGTGCAGCGGGCGCTCGAGGTCGGCCGTGCACTGGCCGACGAGGAGGTCGACTCCGGCGCCGACCTCCTCGCCGTCGGCGCGATCGGCGTCGGCGCGACGACACCGGCGTCGGTGCTGGTCGCGGTGCTGACGGCGACGGAGCCGGTGGCCGTGGTCGGGCGCGGCAGCGGCATCGACGACGCCGCGTGGATGCGCAAGGCCGCCGCGGTGCGTGACGCGCTGCGCCGCGCGAAGCCGCACGTCCGGGTTCCGGAGGCGTTGCTGCAGACCGTCGGCGGCGCCGATCTGGCGGTGCTCACCGGCCTGCTCACCCAGGCTGCGGCCCGGCGCACGCCCGTCCTGCTGGACGGCCCGGTCGCGGTCGCCGCGGCCATGGTCGCCGACGAGCTCGAGCCGAGAGCGCGCGGCTGGTGGCGGATGGCGGAGAATTCCCCGGAGCCCGCGACGGCGCGGGCACTCGCTCACCTGCGCCTGGAGCCGGTGCTCGACCTGGGGACGCGGCTGGGCGACGGCAGCGGCGCGGTGGCGGCGATCCCGCTGGTGCGCATGGCGGCGCACCTGCTGGCCGAGACCGCGATCGCCGTCACGGCACCCGGGTGAGCGCGCGCAGCCTGCGGCTCGCACTGAGCTGGCTCACCGTGTTCCCCCTGCACCTCGAGGCTTCCGAGGTGGACCCGCGCACCGCGGCGGGGGCGATCCGGTGGGCGCCGGTGGTGGGCCTGCTGGTGGGCGCGGCGGGGGCCGCCGTGCTCACCGGCCTCGTCCTCCTGGACGTCCCCGGCCTGGTCGCGGGCCTGCTCACGGTCGGGTTCCTCGCTCTGGCCACCCGCGGGATGCACGTGGACGGCCTCGCCGACACCGCGGACGGGCTGGGCTGCTACGGCCCCCCGGAGCGGGCGCTGGCCGTGATGCGCGACGGCGGCGCGGGGCCGTTCGGCGTCGTCACGCTGCTCGTCGTGCTCGGCGCGCAGGCGGCCGCGCTCGCGACTCTCACGCGGGAACCGTGGGCACTGATGCTCGCCGCAGCCACCGGACGGGCCGCGTTCGCCTGGCCGTGCCGCCGGGGCGTGCCCGCAGCCCGCCCCGGAGGTCTGGGTGCTCTCGTGGCGGGCTCCCAGCCGTGGTGGGCGGCCCCGGCCTGGTGGGTCGTGCTGGCCGCAGCGTCCGTGCCGTTGACGGCGTGGCGGGGGCCGCTCGCCGTCGCGGTCGCCGCGCTCGTCACCGTGCTGCTGGCCGCGCACGCCCGCCGGCGCCTCGGTGGCACGAGCGGGGACGTGCTCGGCGCGGTGAGCGAGCTGTCCGTACTCGCCGTGCTGGTGGTCCTCGCCGCGTGACTCCCCCGCGCGCGACGCTGCTCGCACACGCCCCGCGGCCCTCACACACCCCGCGCAGCCCTCACACACACCCCGCGGCGCTCACACACCCCGCCGGCGGTGTGTCCCACCACCGCCCGGGGTGCGCCGCCACCCGCACATGTGTTCCACCGCTGCCCCCGCCACCCGCACGACCGCAGCAGCCGCGCGCCCAGCGCGCCCACCCCCCGCGCGCGACGCTGCTCACATACCCCGCGCAGCCCTCACACACACACCCCGCGGCGCTCACACACCCCGCCGGCGGTGTGTCCCACCACCGCCCGGGGTGCGCCAGCACCCGCACATGTGTTCGACCGCTGCCCCCGCCACCCGCACGACCGCAGCAGCCGCGCGCCCAGCGCGCCCACACCCCCCGCGCGCGACGCTGCTCACACACCCCGCGCAGCCCTCACACACACCCCGCGGCGCTCACACACCCCGCCGGCGGTGTGTCCGACCACCGCCCGGGGTGCGCCAGCGCCCGCACATGTGTTCCACCGCTGTCCCCACCACCACCCGGACGCCCGCCGACACCCCGGCCCGCCGAGCTCGAAGCCCGCCGACACCGCGGCGCGCGGCGCGCGGCCTCCGACCGGAACCGGCCGGCCTCCGGACGAACCCGGGACGTGCCGAACCGGCACCGGACCCCGAACGGGCACCGGACCTGCCGAAGCGGGATCGCCCGCCGAACCGGCCCGGATCCGCCGCCCGCCCGCCGGGCCCGGCTCACTGTCAGCCGGCGAGGCCCGCGACCAGCACACACCCCAGCACGGCGAGCCCGACGAGCTTCACGACCTCCAGCCGCCGGTAGAGCCCCGGCCGATCCACCGGGTCCGGATCGACCTTCTCGCGGCGCAACTCCGGTACGACGGAGCCGGAGCCGGACCGCAGCAGAACGGCCTGGCCGCCGAGCACCGCCCACAGCGCGAGGATCAGCGTCACGGACGCGAGCGAGGGGGCCGTGTCTGCGAGCACCGCCATCGTCAGGATCGCGGCCAGCACGATCTCGCCGACGTGGAGCGCCCGGAAGGCCTGCTGGCAGATGCCGAGGTGCAGGGACAGGTTGATCTCAAGGAAGAGGATCACCAGCGCCGAGCCGAGCCAGAGGAACGGCAGGCCCGCGCGCGCGATCTCGGTGACCGTCGCGAGCACCGCCGTGTCCGGGCCCGGTACGAGACTCACGACGGGGCCCCTCCCTCCGACGAGCCCCGGGCCGCCGCCCGCAGGTGGACGAGGCACGCCGCGGGCTCACCGAAGGGCTCCATGTGGGTGGCCACGAGCGGTGCGCCGAGCTCGTCGAGGGCGCCCTGCACCAGCCCGAAGTGCAGCGTGCAGATCAGATCCCGGCGCGGCTCGGCGAGCTCGAGGAACGGGCAGTGGCGCAACCGCAGCACGCGGACGGGGCCCTGGGCGTCGGGGTCGGTCTCGGGAGCGAAGTCCAGCTCGTCGAGCAGGGCCGTGAGCCGTTCACCCGCCTGCTCGGCGTCGAGGGGATCTCCCGGCGGCGGGCGCCCGATCAGGTGCCTCCCCCACGCCCGCCCGGTCTGCCGGGCGGCAGCGCCCGGCCGCGCCAGACCCGCGATGTGACCGAGCAGCATCTCGGCCAGCAACCGGTAGCGACGGGTGTCGCCGAGGGCCTGGCCGGCCCGGGCCCGGTAGCCCGCCCGCGGCCGCCCACGGCCCTCGGGAGCGGACCCGACCCGCTCGACGATCCCCTCCGCGACCAGCGCGCCGAGGTGGAACCTGGCGGTGTTGGGATGGATACCCAGCTGGTCTGCGACCTCGGCCACTCCGATCGGCTCACCGGCACGCTGGACCGCCCCGAGCACCTGCGCACGCCTCCCGTCCACGTCGGCGATTAAACACTATTGATCCATGTGAGAATAGTGTAATTTCAGACGCGCGAGGCATCGGCGGGGTCGGTGGAGGCCGTCGGCGCGTTCGCGCAGGACAGGTGCCCGGGGTGCGATCCGGGCCCCGGGCACCGTCCGCGCTACCGCCCGGGCGCCGGGACGAGCGTCCGCATCCAGGAGTGGGTGTCCGGCGCGAGGCCGCGCTGGATGTCGGTGAGCATCGCGCGCAGGCGGGTGGTGATCGGGCCGGGTTCGCCGTCGCCGAAGGTCACCTCACCGTCGGCGTGCTTGATCCGCCCGATCGGGGTGATGACGGCGGCCGTGCCGCTGCCGAAGACCTCGGTGATCCGCCCGCTCGTGCCGCCCTCGAGCATCTCCGCGCCGGAGACCTTGCGCTCAGTGACCTGGCAGCCCAGCTCCTTGGCCAGCACCAGCAGCGAGTCCCGGGTGACGCCCGCGAGGATGCTGCCGGTGAGCACGGGCGTCACCAGCTCCGCGTCGTCGCCCGAACCGTAGACGAAGAACAGGTTGTTCGACCCCATCTCGTCGATCCAAGTGCGCTCCTCCGCGTCGAGGTAGGCGACCTGCGCGCAGCCGTGCTCGGCACCCTGCTTCTGCGGGAGCAGGGAGGCCGCGTAGTTGCCGCCGCACTTGGCGGTGCCGGTGCCGCCGAGAGCGGAGCGCGTGTAGTCCGTGGACAGCCACACGTCGATGGGCCTGACCCCACCCGGGAAGTACGGCCCGGCGGGGGACGCGATGAGTGCGTACAGGTACTCCGCGGACGGGCGCACCCCGAGCCCGACCTCGGTGGCCAGCATGAACGGCCGCAGGTAGAGCGACTCCTCGCCACCGGCGGGCGGCACCCACGCCGCGTCGGCGGCGCACAGCTGCTGCAGCGACTCGAGGAACAGCTCGTCCGGCAGCTCCGCCATCGCCAGCCGCGACGCCGACGCCCGGAAGCGCGCCGCGTTGGCGTCCGGGCGGAACGAGGCGATCGAACCGTCCGGCTGCCGGTAGGCCTTCAGGCCCTCGAAGATCTCCTGTCCGTAGTGCAGGACCATCGTCGCCGGATCCAGCTGCAGCGGGCCGTAGGGCACCACGGCTGCGTCGTGCCACCCCTCACCGGCACGCCACCGGATCGTCACCATGTGGTCGGTGAAGTACCGGCCGAACCCCGGGTCGGCGAGGATCTCCGCGCGCCGCGCCTCGGGCGTCGGCGACGGGTGGGTGGTGCGGTGGAACAGCGCGCTCATGGACGAACGGTAACCGGTCGGGCAAGGCGGATGTCAGGACGTCCGACTATCGGCCGATCAGCGCTCCCACGGACCGGGACCGGCCGGCTGTAGCGTGCCGCCCGTGGACCTGCTCACCAGCCCTCTGCACGATCGCCACGTCGCCCTCGGCGCCACCCTCGCGCCGTTCGGAGGCTGGTCGATGCCGATCTCCTATCCGGGCGGCACGGTCGCCGAGCACACCGCGGTGCGCGAGGACGTCGGGCTGTTCGACGTGAGCCATCTCGGCAAGCTCGCGATCGACGGCCCGGGCGCGGCGGAGTTCGTCAACGCCTGCCTCACGGCCGATCTCGGCCGGATCGGGCCAGGGCAGGCGCAGTACACGCTGTGCTGCGCGGACGACGGCGGGGTCGTCGACGACCTCATCGCCTACCTGGTGGGGCCGGACGACGTGCTGCTGGTGCCGAACGCCGCGAACGCCGCCGAGGTGGCGAAGCTCCTGGCCGCGGCCGCGCCCGAGCCGGTCGCGATCACCGACCGGCACACCGCGCTGGCGGTGCTCGCGGTGCAGGGGCCGCGCGCGCGTGCGGTGCTCGACGTCGTGCTGCCCGGCACGCCGGAGCTGGACTACATGGCCTTCACCGACGCCGGGGGGACCCGGGTCTGCCGCACCGGCTACACCGGCGAGCACGGCTACGAGCTGCTCGTCCCCGCCGCCGAGGCGGGCCGGATCTGGGACGCCGCGCTCGCCGCGGGGGCGCGCCCGTGCGGCCTCGGGGCGCGCGACACCCTGCGCACCGAGATGGGCTACCCCCTGCACGGCCAGGACCTGTCCCGCGAGATCACCCCGGTGCAGGCAGGCAGCGGATGGGCGGTCGGCTGGGGCAAGCCGGCGTTCTGGGGCCGTGACGCGCTGCTGGCGGAGCGGGCCGCGGGGCCCGCGCGGCGGCTGCGCGGGCTGCGCGCCACCGGCCGCGGGGTGCCGCGCCCGGGCATGGCGGTCCGCGCGGGCGACGCCCCGATCGGGACGACGACCTCGGGCACCTTCTCCCCCACGCTGCGCACGGGGATCGCGCTCGCGCTCCTCGACACCGCGGCCGGCGTGCAGGACGGTGACACGGTCGTGGTGGACGTGCGCGGGCGCGAGCTCCCCTGCGA
>JBFWRR010000004.1:135125-150735 GCA_050248815.1 Pseudonocardia sp.
CATCCACCGGCTGGTCCGGCCGGGCGGGCGGGTGTACGCGGGATACAGCCCGCTTTACCACAGCCCTTTCGGCGACCACGGGCGCACGTTCCTCAAGATCCCGTGGGCACACACGCTGCAGCCGCAGCCGCTCGTGCTCGCCCGGGCCCGCCGGTGCCAGGGCGAGTCGTTGCGGTGCCTGGCCGACCTCGGCCTCAACGGTCTGACGCCCGAACAGTTCCGGGTCGCCTTCGAGCGCAGCCCGTTGCAGGTCGAGTCGATCCGGTACAACCGCGGCGACAAGCCGCTGCTGCGGGTGCTGTCCTGGGCCCGGCGTTGGCGGCTGTTCGAGCGCTACGCCACCGTGAGCATGTACGTCGTCCTGCGCCGGCCCCACTGACACCCGCCGACGCCCACTGAGCCCACCGACGCCCACTGAGCCCGCCGACGCCAACTGAGCCAACTGACGCCCGCGGACGACAGCCCACGGCCGCGCAGGTCGGTCCGTGGCGTCGCCGGGTCCCCGGCCGTGCCGGCCCCTACCGCGGACGGTCGGGGTCGGCGAGCTCGCGCTCGGCGTCGTCGGGAGCGGCGCGCTGCGGGGCACGGCGGGCGCGCCGCGCCGTGACGGTCCCGATGACGGTGCACCCCAACCAGCCCACCGCGAGCGCGGCGACCGTGAGCAGCACCTGCCGCTGCGGCAGCAGCGCGGCGAGCCCGATGCACAGCGCGAGACCGAGCCACGACGTCCACCTCGGGAAGCGGCGCGCCGGCAGCCGCAGCGCCGCGGCGTTGACCACCGCGTAGTAGACGAGCACCGCGCACGCCGACACGGCGATCGCCGCGACCGGCCCCGCCACGAGGACGATCACGATCGTGACGAGCCCGCCCGCGACATCGGCCCGCCAGGGGGTCTCCCGCGCCGACAGCATCGCGAGTGAGGTCGGCAGCTCGCCGCGCCGCGCCATCGCGAGCGTGGTGCGGCTCAGCCCGACCAGCACGGAGAGCAGGGCCGAGCCCGCGGCCACCGCCGCCCCGACCCGGACGAGGACGCCGAGGGCGTGGGCTTGCCCGTTGTCGACCAGGACCGCGAGCGGCGAGGGTTCCCCGGCGAGCCGGTCGCCCAGACCGACGAGCAGGGCCGTGGCGACGAGCAGGTAGGTGACGAGCGCGATGCCGAGCGCGATGCCGATCGCGCGGCGCACGGTGCGTTCGGGATCGCGGACCTCCTCGCCCATCGTCGCGATGCGCGAGTATCCGGCGAACGCGAAGAACACCAGGCCGGCGGCCGTCAACACGCCGAGCAGCCCGTCCCCCGGATCCGGCGCCGCCGGCAGGGCGGGGGTCGCCGCGGCCGGCTCGACGTGCCCGCCGAAGAGCCCGCACAGCACCACCACGAGGAGCACCACGAGCGTGCCGCCGACCAGCGCCCACGCTCCGCGCGCCGTCCAACGCACGCCCGCGATGTTCAGCGCGGTGACGACGACCACCACCGCCACCGCCACCACATCCGGCCGTGACGGCAGCACGTACCAGCCGAATACCAGTGCGGCTGCGGCCGCGGACGCCGACTTCCCGACCAGGAACGCCACCCCGGCCAGCCTGCCCACCGCGGGGGCGAGCCGCTCGCGGCCGTAGACGTACCCTCCGCCGCTCTCCGGGTGGGCCACGGCGCAGTCCGCGGTGGAGGCGGCGTTGCAGGTGGCGACCGCGGCGGCGAGCAGCACCGCCAGGGGCAGCCACGGCCCCGCTGCCGCCGCGGCGGGGCCCCAGACGGCGAAGACGCCGGTGCCGAGCATCGCGGCGAGGCCGAGCACGACCGCATCCGCGGTGCCCAGCCGCCGTGCCACACCGCTCGTCACGGGCTCCAGCCTGACAGGCGCCCCTGCCCGGGCGGGAGCCACCGCGGTGTCATTAGCATCTCGGTCCGGTCTCGGCATCGAGTTTTCCGCCAGGTCCCCGCCGATCCGCCCAGCGCCGCCCAGACCCGATCGAGGAGCGTCTGTGTCCACCCACCTGAACGTCGCGCGCGGCTCCGCCGCCACCGCCGAGGCCGACGCCGTCGTCGTCGGCCTGCAACCGGCCGACGACCCGGACGGCAAGGGCGGCCCACGGCTCGCACCCGGCGCCGAGGAGGTGGACGCCGCGTTCGGCGGCGCCCTCGCGGACCTGCTCGCCGTCGTCGGGGCCGCCGGCAAGGCCGACGAGATCACGAAGCTGCCCACCCGCGGGGCCCTCGCGGCGCCCCTGCTCCTTGCCGTCGGCCTGGGCAACCCGGGCGACGACGGCCGCCCCGCTACCGACCAGGTGCGGCGCGCCTGCGGTAGCGCCGCGCGGGCGCTCGCCGGCACCGGCCGCGCCGCCACCACGCTCGGCCGTCTCGACCTCGCCGCGGCGGCCGAGGGGACGTTGCTCGGGGCCTACACCTTCACCGAGTACAAGGGCGCCGACGGCCGGGCGCCGCTCGCCGAGGTCGACCTGCTCACCGAGGATCCCGGGGCCCAGGCGGTGGTCGAGCGCGCCGTCGCCGTCGCGCAGGCCGTCGCCACCGCGCGCGACCTCGTCAACACCCCGCCCAACGACCTGTTCCCCGCGAGCTTCGCCGAGCGGGCGCGCGTGCTGGGCGAGGCCGCGGGGCTGGCCGTGGAGGTCCTCGACGAGGCCGCGCTCGCCGAGGCCGGCTACGGCGGTGTCCTCGGCGTGGGCCAGGGTTCGTCGCGGCCGCCGCGGCTGGTGCGACTGTCCTGGTCGGGCGGGCCGTCGCCGCGCGCGAAGGTGGCGCTGGTCGGCAAGGGCATCACGTTCGACACGGGCGGCATCTCGATCAAGCCCGCGCAGAACATGGACCAGATGACCTCGGACATGTCCGGGGCGGCGGCGGTCGTCGCCGTCACGGTCCTCGCGGCCAGGCTGGCACTGCCGGTGGCGGTCACGGCGACGGTCCCGATGGCCGAGAACATGCCGTCGGACACCGCCTACCGGCCCGGGGACGTGCTGCGGATGTTCGGCGGCAGGACCGTCGAGGTGCTCAACACCGACGCCGAGGGCCGGCTCATCCTCGCCGACGCGATCGTGCGCGCCGCTGCGGACGGGCCCGACTACCTCGTCGAGACATCCACCCTCACCGGGGCCCAGCAGGTGGCGCTCGGGATGCGCACCGCGGGAGTCATGGGCGAGGAGGGGCTGCGCGACCGCATCGCGGCCCTCGGGCGCGAGGTCGGTGAGGACGCGTGGGCGATGCCGCTGCCCGAGCACCTGCGGGCGGACCTGGACTCCCGGGTCGCCGACCTCGCCAACGTCACGAACCACCGCTGGGGCGGCATGCTCGCGGCCGGGATCTTCCTGCGCGAGTTCGTCCCGGACGGCATGGCATGGGCGCACATCGACATCGCGGGCCCCTCGTTCCACGGCGGCGGCCCCTACGGCTACACCGCCAAGGGCGGCACCGGGGTCCCGGTGCGGACGCTGGCGGCGTTCCTGGAGGACGTGGCCGCCCGCGGGTGACCACGAGTTCCGCATCCCACCCCCGCGAGTTGCGGGTTTCACCGGCCCGAGTTGCGGGTTTCACCGGCCCGAGTTGCGCGTCTCACCCAGTCCGAGTGGCGCATCTCACCCAGTCCGAGCAGCGCGCCTCTCGGGTCGGCGCCGCCGCACCGTCGGACCGCACGCCCGTCCCCCGGCGAGTTGCGCATCTCATCAGCCCGAGTTGCGCATCTCCCCAGTCAGTCACCCCACGCGGCCACACCGAACGCGCCACAGAGCCCGACCGAATGCACCACACGCCCTGACGAGATGCGCAACTCGCGGTCACATGTTGGTCGCCCGCGTCGGGACGTCCGCGGGGATCGTCCCGGCCCCACGGCCGGCCTCGGGACGCCGCCCGGAGCCGGCCGGCAGGTCCAGCGTGTAGGCCGTCATCGACAGCGACCCGTACGCGTAGCCGTCCACGAGCACGTCCGCGCCCTCCCCTGCCGCGCTCGCGAGCCCCGCCAGGTACAGCAGCGGGACGAAGTGGTCCGGCGTCGGGACGGCGAGGTCGAAGTCCCGCGCCTCCTGCAGTCCCGGCACCCGGGCGGGCGTACCGGTCATCAGGTCGCGGGCGGCGTCGTCGAAGCGGTGCGCCCACTCGAAGCCGACCTCGGGACGGGTCGGGTCGATCCCGCCCAGGTTGTGCACGACGTTGCCGCTGCCCAGCACCAGCACACCCCGCTCGCGGAGCGGGGCGAGCTTGGCGCCCAGCTCGAAATGCTCGTCGAAGCTCTTGGTCGCGTCGATCGACAGCTGTACGACCGGCACGTCCGCGCCCGGGAACACGTGGGTGAGCACCGACCAGGTGCCGTGGTCGATCCCCCAGCTGTCCACGTCCGCCCCCACCCAGGTGGGCTTCACGATCTCGGCGACCTCACCGGCGAGCTCCGGCGCGCCCGGCGCCGGGTACTCCACGTCGAACAGGGCTTTCGGGAAGCCGAAGAAGTCGTGGATCGTGCGCGGGCGCGGCATCGCCGTCACCGCCGTGGCGTTGATGAACCAGTGCGCCGAGATCACGAGGACCGCCCGCGGGCGCGGCAGGGCCTGTCCCAGCGCCTGCCAGGAGTCGGTGTAGCGGTTGCGCTCCAAGGCATTCATCGGGCTGCCGTGGCCGACGAACGCCGCCGGCATCGTGGTGGTCATGGCGGCGAGCATCACGGACGGGCACGGGTGTCGTCCACCCACGCGTCGATCCTTTCCCACCAGGCGTAGAGCCATTCCAGCTGTGCATCGGGGTCACGGGGCACCTCGGCGGCCGGGACGCGCCACCACCGCATCCGCACCTTCCCGTCGAGGGGCAGTTCGCGCCAGATGTCGGCCACCGTGTAGAGGTGGTCCAGGCCCGCGTGCGCGACCCACACGACGTCCGCCTCGGGGGCCGCCGCGAGCGCCGCTCGTACCCCGCCCGGCCGGGGCGGCAGCACGTGACGCATCCGCTCGGAGCGCTGCGCCATCTCCTCCAGACCCGCCCCGCGCAGCCGCTCGATCGCGGCGAGGCGCCTGCGCTCGGTGAAGTTGCCGCCTTCGGGGAAGATCACGAACGCGTCGTCGTGGTCCAACGCGGTGGCGAGCTCCCGGATGCCGCGCTCGACCTGCTCCCCGCCCCCGGCAATGAACCGGTTAGGCAACCGGTTGAGCATGACGTCGATCGCCGGATGCCACTGCAGCGCCGCCGTGAGGACGATCCGCGGCTCCCGCGCGTACCAGTTCACCAGCGCATGGGCCACCAGGAACGAGTCGCCGGGCCCGGCGTGGCGGCAGAACACCAGCAGGGGCCGGTTGAGGTACTCGTCGGGGTCCGGGCCCTCGACCTCCACCCGCAGCCGCAGCACCCGCGCCGCCTCCTGGTAGAGCATCCGCAGATACCAGCCGACCAGCTGGTAGTGCAGGTACTGGAACGGCGGCGTACGCACCGCGGTGCCGAACCCGGCGGCGAGCCACAGCCCGAGCAGCGCGAACAGCGCCACCGCCTCCAGGACCATCGCGACGATGACCACCCACAGCACGCGCAGCGCCCGCAGCTTTCCCGGCAGCAACGGCGACACCGCCGCGGCCACGATCAACCACAGCGGAAGCGTGACGAGCATCAGCACCGTCGCCGCGACGACCGCCGGGGCGAGGACGACGCGACGCACCCACCGTGGCGGCAACGCGTCGCTCAACGCCTTCTTCATGGCCCCACCGTGCCAGCGACCAGGGCCCGAGATCAGGTCGGCACGCGGGCGAGGTACTCCGACGTGGCCCGGTACGCCTCGCTGATCCGCCGCCCGATGCGGCCGGTGTCGCGGTAGCGCAACGCCTCCACGCTGTCCCAGCGCGGCGCCGCCCCCTCCCCCGCGGGCAGCACGTGCACCTCCACCCCCTCCGGCACCGAGGAGAGGTCGCGCGCGAAACGGTGCCTGCGCGCGATCTCGAACGCGACCGCCGCCACCTCCCACGGACGCTCGGGTGCCCGCAGCGGCTGCTCGATCCGCCCGACCTGCAGCACGAACACCCGCCGCGCCCCCAGCTCGACGGCCCGGCCCAGCGGGATGCTGTTCACCAGGCCGCCATCGAGATACTGGTGGCCGTTGCGCTGCACGGGCGGCAGCAGCCCCGGCACGGCCGACGACGCCAGCACCGCCTCCACCACCGGACCGTCGACGAACCACTCCTCCGCGGCGTCCTCGATCCGGGCGGCGCAGCACTGGAACCGCACCGGCAGGTCCTCGATCAGACGATCCCCCAGCTCGGCGACCAGCGCCTCGCGCAGGGGCTGCGCCGAGTGCAGGGCGATGCCGGTGCGGGCGAGCTCGCGCAGCCGCGAGACCGTCCCGCTCTGGAAGACGGCCCGCGCGTCGGGGGAGCGCCACAGGCGTTCCAGCCGCTCGGCCGCCTCGCCGGGGGCCGACGCGGCGAGCAGCGCCCCGTTGATCGCCCCGATGGAGGTGCCGAGGACGAGATCGGGCCGCACGCCCGCCTCCTCCAGCGCGCGCACCATCCCGACCTGCACGGCGCCGAGCAGCCCTCCGCCGCCGAGGACCACGGCGGTCCCGCCCGTCACCCCTCCGGTCACGGGGCCATGCTCCCATCGAGACTCCCACCGGCGGGACACGCAACACGGCCTGACGAGATGCGCAACTCGCCGCCGCAGAACACGCAACACGGCCTGACGAGATGCGCAACTCGCCGCCGCAGGATGCGGAACTCGCGGTCAGAAGGCCGGCCACGGGATCGCCGGGCCGTACCCCGAGGGCCGCGGGTAGCACGGGTCCGCGAGCAGCTCGTCCACCCGCGCCACCAGGGCCCGCACCTCGGCCCGCGTGATGTGCTCGCGCAGGCTCGCCGACAGCCCGCCGTCCAGGGCGGAGCGCAGCCGCCGCACCCGCTCGAGCACCTCCTCGGGCAGGCGCGTGCCCACCCAGCCCCACAGCACGGTGCGCAGCTTGTCCTCGACGTGCAGACACAGGCCGTGGTCCACCCCGTACACCCGCCCGTCCGCCCCGGCGAGGACGTGCCCGCCCTTGCGGTCCGCGTTGTTCACGAGCACGTCGAACGCGGCCATCACACGCAGTTCCGGGGTGTTCGCGTGGATGAGCACCGCAGGCTCACCGGCCACCCCGCGCGCCCGCAGTACGCCGAGCCACCCGGGCGGGACGTCCTTCGGCGGGCGGACGTCGACGAGCTCGCGCTCGTCGGCCGTGTCGACCCACACCTGCACCATCCCCGGCCCGAAGGGCCCGTCGCGGTGCACGGTCGGCGGCACGACACCGAATCCGCCCGCTTCCGAGACGAGGTAGGTCGCGACCTCCCGGCCGGCGAGGGTGCCGTCGGGGAAGTCCCACAGCGGACGTTCGCCGCGCACGGGCTTGTAGACGCAGCCCGCCGCCACGCCGTCCAGGGTGATCTCCCCGAGGAGGGTGGCGTTCGACGCGTCCACCAGCCTCCCGGTGACCTCGATGCGCCCGTGGCTCAGCAACTCCGGAACCACCGGGTCCTGAGGGTGCACGGGTCCGATCGAATCAGACGGGGCAGGCAGCTCGGACAGGCGTCACTCCGTGACGGGACGCCGCTGGTGGTAGCCGTTGAGCCGGACGCAGACGTGTCCTTCCACGTCGAGCGGCTCGGCGCACAGGGGGCACGGCGGCCGCCCGGCCTGTACGACCTTCTCGGCGCGCTCGGCGAACGCGCGCGCCTGCGGCGGGGACAGGAACACCCGCAGCGCGTCCGGGCCCTCCTCACCGTCGTCCAGCACGACGGACTCGTCGATCTCCTCTTCGCTCACGGCGAGCAGCTCGACGACGATGGAGCGGGAGTCGGCGTCCCAGCCCAGGCCCATCGTGCCGACGCGGAACTCCTCCTCCAGGGGCACGGCGAGCGGGTCCGTGTCGGTGCGCGTGCCCTCGTCCTCGCCCACCTCGGGTCCGAACCGTCGGACGACCTCGGCGAGCAGCGCGGCGATGCGGTCGGCCAGCACGGAGACCTGCTGCTTCTCCAGCAGCACGCTCACGGTGCGGGCCTCCTCGACCGCCTGGAGGTAGAAGGCACGGTCTCCGGGCTCGCCAACGGTGCCCGCGACGAATCGCTCGGGCTGGCGGAAGACATGGATGACGCGGGACATGGCACCGTCGAGAGTAGGCCACGTCGGCGCGCGCGGCATCCCTGCGATCAGGTCGAGCCGCCGACGACGGCGTCCGAGGCGGGCGGGCGCGCCCGGCGGCGGCGCTTCGGCGGCGGGACGAGCGAGGAGAGGTCGCCGCCCGTGTCGTTGACCCGCGCGACGAACGGGCGCAGCTCGGTGTGCACCACCACGCTGATCGAACAGGTGTCGATCATGATGCGCTGGAAGTTGTCGAGATGGGTGGCCAGCGCGTCGGCGAGGATCGCCTTGATGACGTCGCCGTGGCTGCACGCGAGCCACACGGCATGCGGCCCGTGCTCCGCCGCGATCCGGGCGGCGTGGCGGCGGACGGCGGCGACGCCGCGGTGCTGCATCGCGGCCAGGCCCTCCCCCTCGGGGAACACGGCGGCGGACGGATGGGCCTGCACCACCTTCCACAGCGACTCCTTGGCCAGCGTCTTCAGGCTCCCGCCCGTCCAGGAGCCGTAGTCGACCTCGGCGAGCTCCGGCTCGGTGTGCGGGGTGAGCCCGCGCGCCTCGGCCAACGGGGCGACGGTCTGCTCGCAGCGCAGCATCGGCGAGCAGACGATCTCGGCCAGCGGGATGCCCGCCAGCCGGTCCACGATCTTGTCCGCCTGGACCCGCCCGGTGTCGTCCAGTTCGACGCCCGGGGTGCGGCCGGCGAGCACACCGGCCACGTTGGCCGAGGAGCGCCCGTGGCGCAGCAGGATGAGCGTCGTCACGTCGACCACGATGCCACGGCGGGTGGATGTCCCGTCGCGAACGCGCGGTAACACGGTGGCAATCCGCGCCTCCTACCCTGCGGCCGATCCGGTTCCGCCGACCGTGGGAGCACCGTGTCCGCGTCCGACCCGCGTCGGGGCCACCTCGCCCCCGTGCAGGCCGACGACCTGCAGTTCCGCGTGGTGCACGGCTACCGGCGCGCGTTCCGCATGTCGGGTTCGGGCCCGGCGGTCGTGCTCGTCCACGGCATCGGCGACAGTTCGGCCACCTGGGACCCGGTGCTGCCCGCCCTCGCCAGCCGGCACCTGGTGATCGCGCCGGACCTGCTCGGGCACGGCCGCTCCGACAAGCCGCGCGCGGACTACTCCGTCGCCGCCTACGCCAACGGAGTGCGCGATCTGCTCGGCGTCCTGGGCATCGGGCGCGCCACCCTCGTGGGGCACTCGCTCGGCGGCGGGGTGGCGATGCAGTTCGCCTACCAGTTCCCGGAACGCGCGGAGCGGCTGGTGCTGGTCGGCAGCGGCGGGGCGGGCCTGTCGGTCTCCCCGGTGCTGCGCGCGATGACGCTGCCGGGTGCCATCGGGGCGCTCCAGTGGCTGCGGGTGCCGACGGCGCGCTGGCAGCTGGGCGCGGTCGTGCGGCTCCTGCACAAGCTCGACACCGATCTCGGCCGGGACGCCCCGGACCTGCTGCGGATGGTGGACGCCCTGCCCGACGCGACGTCGCGTTCGGCGTTCATCCGCACGCTGCGCTCGGTCGTGGACTGGCGGGGCCAGGTCGTCACGATGCTGGACCGCTGCTACCTCACCCGGGGGATGCCGACACTGCTGGTGTGGGGTTCCCGCGACGCCGTGGTCCCGGTGGACCACGGTCACCGCGCCCACGCGGCGATGCCGGGCAGCCGCCTGGAGATCTTCGACGGCGCGGGGCACTTCCCGTTCCACTCCGACCCCGGCCACTTCGTGCGGGTGGTCGAGGACTTCCTCGCCACCACCGAGCCCGCGACGTGGAGCGCCGAGCAGTGGCGGACGCTCCTGCGCAGCGCCCACGGCTCGGCGGCCGACCCGGCGGGCGGGGGCCACGCGCAGCGCTCGGCGACGTGAGCGCGGATCAGGCGTGCGCCGCCTGGCCCTTCGTCCGCTTCGGGATCAGGTGCGCCACCGCCACGACGACCGCGCCCACGATCGCCCCGAGGATCGCGGAGCCGACGGTGTTGGTGAGCCAGCCGAGGAACCCGCCGAGCGCGCCGGTGGCGTCGTGCACGAGCACCTCCAGGTGGTGGACGAGCGCGTAGGGCGGATGGAAGCCCAGCTCGTCCATGCCGACCAGCAGGATGTGTCCGCCGACCCACAGCATCGCCGCGATCCCGACCGTGGAGAGCACCGAGAGCACGATGGGCATCGCCGTCACGAGCCCGCGTCCGACGGCGGCCACGGCACCCGAGCCGCGGCGCGCCAGAGCCAGCCCGGCGTCGTCCATCTTGACGATCAGCGCGACCACGCCGTAGACGAGCACCGTGATCGCGACGGCGACCACGAACAGGATGATCGCCCGCGGGACGAGGCCCTCCGAGGCGACCTCGTTCAGCGCGATGACCATGATCTCGGCCGAGAGGATGAAGTCGGTGCGCACCGCGCCGGTGACGACCTTGCGCTCGTGCTGGGCCGGGTCCGCGGCCGCCGCGTCCGCGCGGTCCTCCGGGGGTGGCTCGTGCCCGCTGAGCTTCTCCCAGATCTTCTCCATGCCCTCGTAGCACAGGTAGGTGCCGCCGAGCATGAGGATGGGGGTGAGCAACCACGGCGCGAACTGGCTCAGCACGAGCGCGACCGGCAGGATGATCAGGATCTTGTTGCGCAGCGAGCCGACGGCGATCCGGCGGATGATCGTCAGTTCCCGCCGCGGCTCCAGGCCCTCCACGAAGCGGGGGGTGACGGCTGCGTCGTCGACGACGACCCCGGCCGCCTTCGCCCCGGCCCGGCCCGCGGCACCCGCCACGTCGTCGAGCGAGGCGGCGGTGAGCCGCACGAGGGCCGCCACGTCGTCGAGCAGGGCGAACAGACCGCTCATCGGACCGCCGTTCCGGGCAGCGCTGTCGTCCGTACAGTCGTCCGCGCCGTTGTCCGCGTCGTTGTCCGCGTCGTCATCCGCACGGCCCGAAGCCTACGATGCGCCGCGCCGCGGTCCGATCAGTACGCCGAGATCCACCCGGCGCCCAGAGCGATGAACAGCAGCACGCCGAGCACGACGCGGTACCAGACGAACAGGTACACGCTGTGCCGCGCGACGTAGCGCAGCAACCACGCAATGCTCACGTAGCCGAGCGCGAAGGCCACCAGCGTCGCGACGATCATCTGTGCCGGGGTCGGCCCGTCGCCCGCGAACACGTCCGGCACCTGGTAGATCCCGGCCGCGACGACCGCGGGGATCGCCAGGAGAAACGAGTAGCGCACGGCGGCCTCGCGGGTGAACCCGAGGAACAGGCCCGCGGTGATGGTGCCCCCGGACCGCGACACTCCCGGGATCAGGGCGAGGGCCTGTGCGAAGCCGAGGATGACGCCGTCGGCAGGCTTCATCTCCCGCAGCTCGACCTTCTGCCGGCCGACCTTCTCGGCCAGCCCGAGCAGCAGGCCGAACACGATGAGGGTGGTGGCGATCAACCAGAGGTTGCGGGCCGCGGTCTGGATCTGTTTCTCGAACAGGATGCCGAAGACGGCGATCGGGATCGTGCCGACGATCACCAGCCAGGCCAGGCGGTAGTCCGGCGTGGCGCGCACCGCCGGGTCGGTGAACCCGCGTACCCACGTCATGGCGAGCCGGCCGATGTCGCGCGCGAAGTAGAGCAGGACCGCCGCCTCCGTACCGAGTTGGGTGACGGCGGTGAACGCCGCGCCCGCGTCGCGGTCGAAGAACACCTCGGAGACGATCCGCAGGTGGGCGGACGAGGAGATCGGGAGGAACTCCGTGAGCCCCTGCACCACGCCGAGGACGATCACCTCGATCCAGGTCACCAGGGACCTCCAGGGCGCCGGTCCAGAACCGTTTCCGTCACGGGCGGTGACCGTATCGAGCGAGTGATCCAGCCCGTCGGAGACCCTCCGGGGGCGTTTCGGGACGGACCCGATGATATGGCGTGACCTCTGGTACGTGTCCCACGTCACGCCTATGGTGTGGGGATTCCACCCGCCGGTCGTCGAGGACCGGCGGTGCGGTTCTAACCGACGGAGGTGGCCGGTGGGTCGAGGCGTCGCGGAGGTCGAGGGGGACCTGACCGACGGGGAGTGGGAGTACCGCCCGGTGCAGCTCCCCGGAGACGTTTCCCGGGTGACGGCAGCGGTGCGGCTCGCCATTCAGGCCGAGTTCGGCGGCTGGGAGCTCTCAAGAGTGCGGCTCTATCCACGCGGCGTCCGCAAGGTGTGGTTGCGCCGCCGCCGGACGGGAAGGATGCTCCCCGGCCCGAGCACCTGACCGCCGAGCGGTTCCGGCTCTCAGACGCGCAGCACGACCTTGCCCGTGCTGCCGCGCGACCCGAGCAGGCGCAGCGCCTGCGGGGCCTGGTCGATGGGTAGTTCCGCGCCCACGAGCGGGTCGATGAGGCGTTTCGCCCACAGCTCGTCGAGCCTGCTCTGCCAGAGCGGGATCATCTCGGGCCGCATCTGCCGGTAGTAGCCCCAGTGCACGCCGACGACGCTGTAGTTCTTGACGAGGACGTGCGGCGTCGGCGCCGCGGCGTGGGCGCCCGAGGCGAAGCCGATGACGAGGATGCGGCCTTCGAACGCGGCGAGCTTGCGGGAGGCGTCGAACACGTCCCCGCCCACGGGGTCGAAGATCACGTCCGCGCCGCGCCCGCCGGTGAGCTCCTTGACGCGGGCGACGAGGTCCTCGTTCGCGTAGTCGACGACCTCGTCCGCGCCGAGCTCCTTGACCAGCGCACACTTCTCCGGGCCGCCCGCCGTGCCGATGACGCGCGCGCCCGCAGCCTTGCCCAGCTGCACCGCGGCCGTCCCGACACCTCCCGCGGCGGCGTGCACGAGCAGCGTCTCGCCCTCGCGCAGCTGCCCGCGGTGGTGCAGCGCGCACATCCCCGTCTGGTAGGTGATGAGCATCCCGGCCGCCTGGCCCGCGCTCATCCCCTCGGGCCACGGCAGCGGCGCGTCCGCGTCCAGCACCACCAGCTCGGCGTAGCCGCCGCGACCCATCGGGGGCCAGCCGATCACCGCGTCACCGGGGGCGAACCGGGCGCCCTCCCCCACTGCCACGACCTCGCCCGCGACCTCCAGCCCCGGCGTGAACGGCAGCTCCGGACGCTCCTGGTAGCGGCCCTGGCAGACGAGGATGTCCGGGAAGTTGCACGCCGCAGCCGCCACCCGCACGAGCACCTGGCCGGGGCCGGGCTCGGGGTCGGGCAGGTCCTCGTGCCAGGTGAGGACGTCGCCGGGCTCGCCGAGCTCGTGCACCTGCCAACCGCGCATCAGTGGTCCCTCCAGCTCACGTCCGGCGGGGCCGCCCCGCCCTTCGGCCCGGGGGCGCCCCGGAACCCGTAAGGTGCGGGCTCGCGGCCCGGCTGGACGAACCAGCACTCGCCGGGCTCGCCCCGCTCCAGGACCGCCTCCATCGCGTCTGCCACGTCCTCGGCCGTGAGCAGCGGGAAGTCGCCGAACTGGGAGCGGGCGTGCGCGATCAGCGGGGTGTCGGCGAAGCCCGGGCACACGGCGTTGACCCGGATGCCCTCCTTCGCGAGCTCCGGCGCCGCCGCCCGCACGTACCCGACGACGGCGTGCTTGGTGAGGGTGTAGAGCGCGTCGCCGGGCATCGGGACGAGCCCCGCGAGCGACGCCGTCGCGACGATCGTGCCGCCGCCGCCGGTGCGGCGCAGCGCCGGCACCGCGGCGGTGAGCCCGAACACGACGTGGTCGACGTTCACGCCCATGATCCGCCGGTACCCGGCGAGGTCGAGGTTCTCCGTGCCGGACTGGCCCGCGGTGATGCCCGCGTTGAGCAGCACCAGGTTCAGCCGCCCGAAGCTGTCCTCGGCGACGTCCACGGCCATCGTCATCGTGTCGAGGTCGGACACGTCGCCGGGCAGGGCGAGGCCCCCCACCTCCTCGGCGATCGCGCGCGCCGCCGCCTCGTCCCGGTCCGCGACCGCGACCACCGCGCCCGCCTTCGCCAGCCGGCGCACCGCCGCCGCGCCGATGCCCGACGCGCCGCCGGTGACGAGGGCCGCCCTGCCCTTGAGATCCATGACCACTGCCTACCACTGCCTAGCAGGTGCGCAGGAACCGGTCGAGCACCCGCGTGCCGAACGTGAGCGCGTCCACCGGGACCCGCTCGTCGATCCCGTGGAAGAGCGAGGCGAAGTCCAGGTCCGGCGGCAGCTTCAGCGGGGCGAACCCGTAGCAGCGCATGCCCAGCTCGACGAAGTGCTTGGCGTCCGTGCCGCCGGAGAGCATGTACGGCACGGCGTGGGCGCCCGGGTCCTCGGCGAGCAGGGCCGCCGTCATCGCGTCCACCAGGTCGCCCTCGAACGGGGTCTCCAGCGGCGGCAGGTTCGCGATCCACTCGCGGGTGACGTCCGGGCCGAGCAGCTCGTCCACCTCGCGCAGGAACGCCTCCTCCCGCCCGGGCAGCACGCGGCAGTCCACCACGGCCTCCGCGCTCGACGGGATGACGTTGGCCTTGTAGCCCGCCTTGAGCATCGTGGGGTTCGCGGTGTCGCGCAGGGTGGCGCCGACGATCCGGCCGAGCGGCCCGAGCTTGCGCACCGCGCCGTCCAGGTCGTCGGACGGGAACTCAACGCCGGTGAGCTCGCTGAGCCGGCCGAGGAACTGCTCGACGGTGCCGGTGAGCACCAGCGGGAAGGTGTGGTTGCCCAGGCGCGCCACCGCCTCCGCGACCTTCGTGACGGCGTTGTCGTCGTGCAGGAACGAGCCGTGCCCCGGTCGCCCGCGGGCACGCAGGCGCATCCAGGCGATGCCCTTCTCCGCGCTCTCCAGCAGGTAGACGCGCTGGTCCTCGCCGAGGGTGAGGGAGAAGCCGCCCACCTCGCCGACCGCCTCGGTGCAGCCCTCGAAGAGGTCCGGCCGGTTCTGCACGAGCCAGCGGCAGCCGTACTCCCCGCCGGCCTCCTCGTCGGCGACGAACGCGAAGACGATGTCACGGGGCGGTACGTAGCCCTCGCGGGCGAACCGGCGCAGGACCGCGAGGGTCATCGCGACCATGTCCTTCATGTCGACCGCGCCGCGGCCCCACACGTAGCCGTCCTGCACCGCGCCCGAGAACGGGTGCACCGACCACTCGCTCGGCTCGGCGGGCACCACGTCGAGATGGCCGTGGACGAGCAGCGCGGGGCGGCTCGGGTCGGCCCCCTTCAGCCGGACGAACACGTTGTCGCGCCGCGCCGCCCCGGACTCCACCATCTCGTGGTCGAGGCCCACCTCGGCGAGCTTCGCCGCCACGTACTCGGCGGCCTCCCGCTCGCCGGTGACGGTCTCCGGGTCGCCGGTGTTGCTCGTGTCGATGCGGATGAGCTCGGAGCACAGCTCCACGACCTCGTCCTCGGCGGCGGGGTGGTGGGCGGTGTTTCCGGTGGTCGCGGCGTCCGTCACGCGGTCTTCCTATCACCTGGCACCTGGTGCAGCCCGGCGGCGGGCGTGGGCTAAGCTCGCCCGTGCAAGTCCGAGTGGCGGAATGGCAGACGCGCTAGCTTGAGGTGCTAGTCCCCGAGTAGGGGGTGGGGGTTCAAGTCCCCCCTCGGACACA
>JBFWRR010000005.1:0-10743 GCA_050248815.1 Pseudonocardia sp.
CACCCTCGCGGGGGTGGATCGCGTGGCCCTGGACCGCAACATCGACGCCGTCGCGTTCGCCCTGGCCACCCTCGCGCTGTCCACCGAGGTGCTCGGACGCCCGTAGTGGCCCGCCGTTCCGACGGCGGCGGTGGCGGGTGGCGGGGCAGGGGCGGCCTCACGGGTGCGTGCTCCGCAGGGGTGACGCGCGCTTCGCAGGGTTGGCTTCGCTGGTGGCGCGTGCGTGCAAAAGGGTGGCCTCGCAGGGGTGGCGCATGCGTCGCAGGGGCCGCAGACCCTGCGAAGGATGTGCGGCCTCTGCGAGGAGGCGCGGCGGATCTCGGCCGGGCTGCCGGCTGCTCAGTCGTGGACGCCCACCACCCACCAACGCTCCTCACGGACGAGCAGCAGCAGCGCCGTCCCGTCCTCACTCGCGACCTGGAGCCAGCTGCCGTCCGTCCCCTCCGGTGCCCACCAGCGCTGCTCCACCGGCCACGGCCCGGCCCAGCCCGTGACGGCGCGCCGCGGTCCGCCGTCCACGACGAGGTGGCACGGCGGCGCCGTCAGCAGGTCGGGCGCGGCGAGCAGGACCGCCGCGCCGTCCGCGTCGAACAGGGCGGCCGGTACCGGCTCCGGTGGCACCACCGCCGGGGACGGGGCAGGCAGCCGTCCCGGCCACGGTGCCGCAGGTTCCCGGACGGCGGGGTGGCTGCGGGTGCCGGGGGCGCGGCGCACGACCGGTGGCCTGCGCACCCCGAGCCGGGCCGCGCGCCCGCCCGGCGGAGGTGCGACGGGTGCGGTGCGGCCGTGGGTGCGCAGGACGTCGTCGGGCCAGCCTGCGGGGGTGAGGCCGCGGGGCGCGGTGTGCGGTTCCGGTGGTCGGTGGGGCGCGGTGCCGGGTTCCGGTGGTCGGTGGGACGCGGTGCCGGGGGCGGGTTCGATCGCGTCGGCGGGCGGCCTGCTGCCGGGCGGGGGGTCGGAGACGCGGGTCGCGAGTCCGGCCGTGATGCCGGGGAGGGGGCCGGTGATGCCGACCGCCACCGGGTCGGCCGCCCAGGCCGTCGCGGTTGTCGCGTCCGCCGCGCTGGCCAGGTCCGTCGCGGATGCGCCTGTCGCGGCCATCGCGGCTGGCATGCCCGTCGCGACCATCACGGCTGCCCCGTCCGCCCCGGCGGGCTCGGCGTCGGTCGGGCGCTCGTCCCCCCACGCGACGTAGCGCACCCGCTCCGCCGGGCCGCGGCCCCCGACCAGCGCGGCCGTCACCACCGCCCCCGGCCCCAGCAGCGCCTGCACCCGTACCAGCGCCCGCCCCGCGCGTTCGTCGCTCTCGCCGACGTCGCCCCACAGCCCCAGCTGCAGCGCCCCCGCCGCCACCGTTTCCTCCGGCACCAGCCGGAGCCGACGCAGCCCGCCCGACTCGGTGGGCTCGGCCGGGACCGCCAGGCGGCGGGTGAGCCAGGCGTCGAGCTGCCACCGGACGCGGTCGACCGTGCCGGACGGGGTGAGCGGCTCGGCGCAGCGCCACACCCGGTGCAGCTCCTCGCCGCCGACGGTGCTCGCCGCCACCCCGAGCCGCGTGCACGACAGCCCGTGCCCGGCCAGCACCCGGTGCAGCCGCTCCGCCAGGCCGCGGGCGGCGAACGCCGCGGTGTCCACGCGATCGACCGGTGGGTCCAGCTCCGTCTCCACCGTGAGCTCCTCGGGCGGGCTGCGCCGCAGGGGTGGACGCGGATCGAGCCCGCGGGCGAGCCGGTGGGCGAGCAGAGCGTCCGCTCCGAACCGGGACGCCACGTCCTCGGCGTCCAGCGCAGCGAACGCGCCGAGGCTGCGCAGCCCGAGCCTGCGCAGCAGGTCGACGAGCGCGGAGCGGTCGACGTCCGGGTCGCGGTCGAGCTCGGCCACCTCCATCGGAGCCAGGAAGGCGGGGGCGTGCCCGGCCTCCACCGCCACCCCGCGGCGCGCGGCCAGCACCCCGGCGAAGAGCCCGTCCGCGATCCCCACCTGGCACTCGACGTGCGTGCGGGCCGCGACCTGGTCGACCAGCCGCTCCGCCGCCACCAGCTCTCCGCCGAACCAGCCCGCCGGGCCCTGCGCGGGCAGGGCGACCAAGCCCGGTCGGACGACCTCCACCCCCGGCGCCAGCTCCTCGACGGCGACGACCACGGGCTCGAACGCGCGGGCGTCGCGCTCGGCGTCCGGCGCCAGCACGGCCAGCTCCGGGCAGCGGGCCTGAGCCTCCCGGCGCCGCAGGCCACGCCGCACGCCCTGGGAGCGGGCGAGTGCCGAGCAGGCGACGACCCGGTTCGCGGCGACCACAGCCGCCGGCCGGTGGACGGGAACGCGGGCGGCGCGCGTGGCCGCGGTGACGGGCCAGTCCGGCGCCCACAGCGCGAGCACGCGCACGGGCTCGCCGCTCACGGCGTGACCGGGGGGCCGCTGTGGTGCGGACGCCGGGTCATCCGGCTTCCCGGGCCGGGCGGGCCGGTGCCTCGGCGACCCTGTGGCCGCGGCGAGACCACCGCTCGCCCGGGGCGCCCGGTGGCCCGGGCGGACCCGCGGCGGAGGACGGGACGGGCACGGCCGGTGGCCCGGGAAGGGGAGCGGCGGCCGGGCGGGAGGGGACGACCGGTGGGCGGCCGGCGACCCTGCCGGTCCCCGCAGGCTCCGCCCCACCCCCGGTTGGGCCGGGTTGCCCCAGCTCCGCTCCGTCCTCGGCCGGGCCGGGCGGCAGCGTCCCGTCCCCCGTCGGGCCGGGCACCGGCTCCGCCCCACCCCCGGCCGGGCCGGGTAGTAGCAGCTCCACCTCGCGGCCCGCAGGAGGCAGACCCCGGCCCCGGGCACGTACCCGGGCACGCCGCGTGCGCAGCCGCCCGAACCCGGCGTCGAGCCTCTCCCAGCGCCCCCCGACACACGTCAGCTCGATGTCCGCGCCCGGCCACGGTCCGAGCGGCACCAGCACCGCCCCCCGTTGCCGTGCACGTGCCGCGAGGCGCTGCCGCTCGGCGGCCCGCATCCCGGGCCCGGCCGGCACGGTGGTGACGACCATGTCCAGGCCGTCCAGCAGGGCCGCGGTGACGGCCACCAGGTCCTTCCCCGGCCGCGGGACCAGCGCGAGCCGCTCCAGCCGCAGGCCCGCCTCGACCGCGGCGACGATCCCGAGATCCGGACGGCCGACCACCCCGATCCACGATCCGCCCGCGGACGCCTCGGCCAGCAGGGCCAGCAACAGGGCGGTGGCCCCCGGCCCCGACCCGAGCGCGACGGTGCCGCCGAGCCGCAGCCCACCGCCCGGAAGCAGCGCCGCGAGCGGGGCGGCCACCGGCAGCGCCCGGCCGTCGGGAGCCTCGCCCGGATCGCCCGCCGGCCGGGCGCTGCGCTCCTCCGCCCGCCGCAAGAGCCCCCGGGCCAGGGCCAGCCGCTCCGCATGCGGGCCGGGCGCTCCGCCCGGCGCGACAGCCTCCACCGACGTGCCTCCCCGTGAGCCGAACCGAGATCCGGGAGCCGCGGGAAGACAGCTCATCGAACATGTGTTCGATTGTAGAGGGTGGCTCGCTCCGGGAGAAGCGGGATCCCAGGATGCGGGCGGAGTGCGGCTGTCGCGCACGTCGCCGTGCCGTCACACAGCCCGTGAGCGGTGTGTGTGACGGCCACAGGGTACGTGCGACCGGGGGAACGCGGGCGCCGTCAGCGCGGCCGGTACGTCGTCCGCCACGCCTCCGGACCCACGGCGAGAGGCCGCCGGTGCGCCGCTGCGGGGTCGCTCCACAGCGACCGCGGCCGGGGTTTCTCCGCCCCGGCCGGGACGGCCGCGGCCGCGGCGAGCACGACCGTCAAGGCCGCCAGCTCCTCGTCCGTCGGCTCGCCGCGCACCACCCGGAAGAGCGCCCGCCGCTCCTCCGGCGTGGGCTCCCCGGCAGCAGCGCCCGTCACACCGCCCGTCACAGCGGGATGTTCCCGTGCTTGCGCGGCGGCACCGCTTCGCGCTTCGTGGCGAGCATCCGCAGCGCCCGCCCCACGTAGCCGCGGGTGTACGAGGGCGGGATGACCCCGTCGATGTAGCCGCGGTCGGCGGCGATGTAGGGGTTGCAGAGGGTGTCCTCGTACTCCTGCTGCAGCTCCGCGCGGCGCGCCGCGAGCTCGTCACCGGACAGCCCGGCCAGATCCTTGCGGTACAGGATGCTCACCGCTCCCGCCGACCCCGTCACGGCGATCTGGCCGGTGGGCCACGAGACGTTGACGTCGGCGCCGAGGTGCTTCGAGCCCATGACGTCGTACGCCCCGCCGTAGGCCTTGCGCGTGATCACCGTGACCTTGGGGACCGTGGCCTCGGCGTAGGCGTAGATCAGCTTCGCGCCGCGACGGATGATGCCGTTCCACTCCTGCTCGGTGCCCGGTAGGAAGCCCGGGACGTCGACGAAGGTCAGGATGGGGATGTTGAAGGCGTCGCAGGTGCGGACGAAGCGGGCCGCCTTCTCGGAGGCGTCGATGTCGAGGCAGCCGGCATACTGCGTCGGCTGGTTCGCGACCACGCCGACGGACCGGCCCTCGACCCGCCCGTAACCGCAGACGATGTTCGGCGCGAACAGGCCCTGGACCTCGAGGAACTCCCCCTCGTCGAGCACCCGGGTGATCACCTCGTGCATGTCGTACGGGGTGTTCGCCGAGTCCGGGACGATCGTGTCGAGCTCCAGGTCGGTGTCGGTCAGACCGTCCGCGATGGCACCCTCGGTGGGCTCGGGGGCGTCGAACAACGGGGGCTCGGAGAGGTTGTTCGACGGCAGGTAGGAGAGCAGCTCCTTGACGTAGTCCAGGGCGTCGGACTCGTCCGCGGCGAGGTAGTGCGCCACACCGGACTTCGTGTTGTGGGTGCGACCGCCGCCGAGCTCCTCGAAGTCGACCTCCTCGCCGGTGACGGTCTTGATGATGTCCGGGCCCGTGATGAACATGTGACTGGTCTGGTCGACCATCACCGTGAAGTCCGTGATCGCGGGGGAGTACACGGCGCCGCCCGCACAGGCGCCCATGATCAGCGAGATCTGCGGGACGACGCCGGACGAGCGCACGTTGCGGACGAAGATCTCGCCGTAGAGGCCGAGCGCGACGACGCCCTCCTGGATGCGGGCACCACCGCCGTCGTTGATGCCGATGACCGGGCAGCCGATCTTGACCGCGAGGTCCATCACCTTGACGATCTTCTCGCCGTACACCTCGCCGAGCGCACCGCCGAAGACGGTGGCGTCCTGGCTGAACACCGCCACCGGCCGACCGTCGACGGTGCCCGTCCCGGTGACGACGCCGTCGCCGAGGGGGCGGCGCGCGTCCATGCCGAAGTTCGTGGAGCGGTGTCGGGTGAGTGCGTCCAGCTCGACGAACGAGCCCGGGTCGAGCAGCTGGTCGATGCGCTCACGCGCCGTCTGGCGGCCCTTGGCGTGCTGGCGTTCGACGGCCTGCGCGCTGCCGGCGTGCACGGCGTCGTCGATGCGCCGGTAGAGGTCGGCCAGCTTGCCGGCGGTGGTGTGGATGTCGGGTTCCTCCGCCGCGGCGCCCGACGGGTCCCGGATCGGCTCGGTGGCGGCGGTCACGACGTCCTCCGTTGGCATCGGCGCATGCGGGGGAGCGTAATCGGAAGGTGACGGCTCGCAGGCGGGTCGCGGGCGCGGCGTGCGTCACGTCGAGGGGTGTCAGTTGGTGCCCGGCAGGCGCCCGACGACGAGGCGGACCGACGAGCCGCGCGGGCCCCCGGACCCGGCGGACGGGCTCTGGCTGATCACCCGGCCGACCTCGCGCGGGTCGGTCGTCGTCGCCCGGCTGACCGCGGCGCCGAACCCCCTGGCTTCCAGCTCGGCCTGGGCGTCGCTCAGCAGTTCGCCCACGACGTCGGGGACCGCCACGGTGGTGACGGGAGCCGGTGGCGGGGAGGTCCGTGACGTCGTCGTCTGCGGCCGAGGCTGCGTCGGTCCGGGCGACCGGGTGGGGGCGGCCGCCGCCCCACTCAGGACCAGCGTGACGACCGTTGCGGCCGGCACCTGCTCGCCGGCGGCGGGTTGCGAGGATGCGACGGTAGGGTCGGCCCGCTGGGTTGCGGTGCGAGCCCGGCGGCGCGCAGCGAGGCCTCCGCCTCGGCAACTGTGAGACCGGCGACGACCGGCACCGGCACTCGCGCGGCGGCACCGACGACCAGGTCGACCCGGCTGCCGGGGGCGACCGGCGTCCGACCGGCCGGGGAGGTCCGCACGACCCGCCCCACGAGGGCGGGATCGGTCACCGGCTCCTCCGTCGTGGCACCTGGCGTGAGCCCGGCGGCGCTGAGGGTGGTGGCGGTGTCACCGGGTGTGAGGCCCGACACCGAGGGGACTTCGACGGTCGCGAGGGCGGCCGGGGCGGGTTCGTCACCCGGCCGCAGCACCACGGCGGAACCGACCGCGACGACGGCCACCAGCGCCGCGGCGATCCACCACAGGCGCCGTCGGTGCGGCCGTTCCGGCGCGCGCGCGGCGGCGGGCCCGGTGAGCAGGTGGTCGGTCGGGGCGCCGCCGGCGAGCAGCACGGTGCCCTCGCCCGCCGTCGCGGTGCCTGCAATCGCGGCGCGTGCGGCGACTGCCAGCGCACCGGCCGAGTCGGGGCGTGCGGTGGGGTCCTTCGCCATGCCGGCGACGACGACGTCGGCCAGCTCGGCCGCCGTCCCCGGCAGCGACGGGACCTGTGCGGCGAGGTGGCCGTGGAGCACGGCTGCGGCCTCGCCGGTGTACGGGGCCGTCCCGCCAGCATCTCGAACAGAACACACGCCAGGGCGTAGACGTCCGCCCGGTGATCGACGGGATCGCCGCGGAAACGCTCCGGGGCCATGTATTCCAGCGTGCCGACAGTCGCGCCGGTGCCGGTGATCCGGCCGCGCGCGGTCGTGCGGGTGCCGCGGGCGATGCCGAAGTCGACGAGGTAGACGAACTCCGGGCGGCCCCACGTGACGAGGACGTTGGACGGCTTGACGTCGCGGTGGACCAGGCTCTGGGAATGGGCGGCGTCGAGGGCAGCCGCGACCTGCTCCACGACGGACACCGCGCGCGCGGGCTCGAGCGGTCCGTCCCGCTCGATCAGTGATGCGAGGTCGACACCGTCGACGAGGCGCATGTCGAGATAGAGCCTGCCGTCGATCTCGCCGTACTCGTGGATCGGGATGACGTGCGGCTCGCTCAGGACGGCCGCGCTCTCGGCCTCGCGACGGAAGCGCGCGCGGTACTCGTCGTCCTCCGACAGGTGGGGCGGCAGCAGCTTCAGGGCCACGACGCGGTCGCGCTTGCGGGTGTCCTGTGCGCGCCAGACCTCGCCCATGCCGCCGCGCCCGATGAGGCCGACCAGCCGGTACGGGCCGAACAGCTGCGTCACGCAGGACCTCCGGTCGATCGGTTACGGCTGGTCTCTCGACCGTCACGGACGGGCCGTCACGCCGGCCCACCTATGCTCGCCGCGTGGTCACCACCCTGCCCCCGCGCGAGGTGCGGGCGTCTTTCGCGCTGTGGCTCGGCGTGATCGCCGTCTCCGTGCTGGGGAACCTGCTCCTCCTCACCGTGTTCGACCGGGTGCTGGACGCCTCGGGCACGCCGCCGGAGAACCGCGCGGCCGCGTACGGCACGGTCGTGGCCGTCGTCCTGGCAACCGTCGCGGGCGGGCTGGTGCTGGCGACGCGCATGCGCGCCGGGGTGTCGTGGGCGCGCTGGGTGCTGGTCGTGATCGGGGTGGTGTACCTGGTGGCGGACGTGGCGGGGCTGCTCGGCGAGAACGTCGCGGGCGTGCCGGGCCCGCTGGCAGCCGTCCTCACCGCGCTCACGGTCGCCGAGATGGTCCTGCTGGCGGCGGCCGTGGCGTTGCTGTTCGCGCCGGGAGCGCAGCCGTGGTTCCGGTGACGCCGCCCGCGTCGGTGGAGACGTCCTACCGACTGTGGAGATACGCCGCGGGAGCATCGCTCCTGGTGAGCGCGATGTCGGTGCCGATCGCGGGGGACGTCGGGGTCGCGCGCGGCACGCCGGTCCCGAACGCCGCCGGGGACGCGAACGTGGTCGCGGGCGCGCTCCTCGGGGTGCTCCTCACGGCCGTCGTGGCCGTCGTGGTGGTCGTGCTCGCCGCGCGGATGCGCACCGTGGCGGGCTGGGCGCGCATGGTGCTGGCGGTCGTCGGGGCCGGGTTCGTGCTCGCGGGGCTGCTGTCGCTCGGGGGAACGCTCGCGCTGTTCGGGGTCGGGCTCCTGGGCTCGGTCGTGGCGGTCCTGTCGCTCGTGAACCTCGTGCTGGTGGGGGCGGCGCTGTCGTACATGTTCCGGCCGGGGGCGGCGAGCTGGTTCGACCGGTGACGCGCCCGTCACCGGAACGATGTCCGTCGACCGGCTCGCGCCGCCCGTCCGCGACCGGGCGACGCTCACCGACCGCCCGCCGCGCTCGCGGCCCCGTGGCCTGCAGGTCGCGCTAGCGTCGCCCGCCATGACGACCCCGCTGGACGGCGACGCCCTGCGCACGTCCCTGCCGGACTGGGCCCGGCTCGACATCGTGACGAACACCGGCTCCACCAACGCCGACCTCCTCGCGGCCGCCGTCGCCGGCGCACCGGACCGCACGGTGCTCGTCGCCGAGCACCAGCAGGCAGGCCGCGGACGCCTGTCGCGCACCTGGGAGTCGCCGCCCGGATCAGGGCTCACGTTCAGCGTCCTCTTCCGGCCCGACGGCGTCGGGCCCGCGCGGTTCGGCTGGCTACCGCTGCTCGCCGGGGTCGCGCTCGCGGACGCCGTCGGCTGTCGGGCGGGGGCGACCTGCGGGCTCAAGTGGCCCAACGACCTCCTCCTCGGCGGGCGCAAGGCCGCGGGCATCCTCGCGGAGGTCGCCGGGGTGGGTGCCGTCGTCGTCGGGATCGGGATCAACGTCACCGCCGCGCCACCCGGGCAACCCGACGCCACCTGCCTCGCCGAGCACATCGACCCCGTCCCGGGCCGGTTCGACGTCCTGGTCGACGTCCTGCGCCGGCTCGACGAACGCGAACGCGCCTGGCGCTCGAGCGGAGGCGACCCGGACGCCCGTCGCCTGCGCGGCGACTACCGGGCGGCCTGCCGCACGCTCGGCTCGTCCGTGCGGGTCACGCTCCCCGGTGGGGAGGTGCTCGACGGCATCGCCGAGGACGTCGACGCCGACGGCAGGCTGCTGCTCGTCGAGCCCGGTGGCAGGCGCCGGGCCGTCGCCGCGGGTGACGTCACCCACGTCCGGGCAGCACCCGCCTGAGCCCGCCCGATCCCGCTACCGTGAGCGGGTGACCTTCCCCGACGACGCCCTCGCCGCAGGCGAGCACGTCGCCGTGCACGTCCGCCCGCACCCGAAGATGCTGATCGGGGCCGTCGTGTGGTTCGTGCTGGTCGTCGGGGTCGCGATCTACCTCGCGGGCCTGATCGGCGACCCCACGTGGTCGCTCGTGCTCGCCGGCGTGGCGCTGGCGCTCGTCGCCTGGCTCACGGTCGTCCCCCTCATCCGGTGGCGTACCACCCACGTCGTGGTGACGGACCGGCGCGTGATCGTCCGCGAGGGCATCCTCACCCGGGAGGGTGTCGATCTCCCGCTCCGCCGCGTCGACAGCGTCCGCTACTCGCAGAGCCTGCTGGACCGGCTGTTCGGCTGCGGGACGCTCGCGATCGAGTCGGTGTCGGGCGAGGCGCTGGAGTTCGAGGACATCCCCGACGTCGCGAGCGTGTACGCGGTCCTGCGCGCCGGGACGGTCGGGGCGCAAGAGTGATGCGGGAGAGGCGATGACACGGTCGACGACACGGTCGCTGCCGATGACGGTGCCCACCGAGGGGTTGCCCGGGCGCGTGACGATCTACGAGGTCGGCGCCCGCGACGGGCTGCAGAACGAGAAGACCACGGTGCCCGTCGCGGTGAAGGCCGAACTGCTGGACCGCCTCGCCGACGCCGGGCTGCGGACGCTGGAGGCCACCAGCTTCGTCCACCCGAAATGGGTGCCCCAGCTCGCCGACGCCGAGGAGCTCCTCGCCGGGCTGCAGCGTCGCCCCGGGATCGACTACCCCGTCCTCGTGCCCAACCCCCGCGGGCTGGACCGGGCGCTCGCGGCGGGCGTCGAGCACGTCGCGATCTTCGCCAGTGCCACGGAGACCTTCGCCAAGCGCAACCTCAACTCGAGCCTCGACGAGCAGTTCACGATGTTCGACGCGGTCGTGGCCCGCGCGCTGGCCGCGGGGCTACGGGTGCGGGGGTACGTGTCGATGTGCTTCGGCGACCCGTGGGAGGGCGCCGTCGACCCGGCTCAGGTGGCGGCCGTCGGCGCCCGGCTCACGGGCATGGGCTGTGCACAGCTCTCCCTCGGCGACACGATCGGCACCGGGACCCCCGGGCACGTGGACGCCGTGCTGGACGCCTGTCTCGCGGCCGGGGTGGCGGTCGAGCAGATCGCGGTGCACTTCCACGACACGTACGGCCAGGCGCTCGCCAACACCCTCGCCGCGCTGCGTCGCGGGGTCGCGACGGTGGACGCGAGCGTCGGCGGGCTGGGCGGCTGCCCCTATGCCGAGTCGGCCACCGGCAACCTCGCCACCGAGGACCTGGTGTGGATGCTCGACGGCCTCGGCATCGCGCACGGCGCGGACCTCGAGGCGCTGGTGTCGACGAGCGTGTGGATGGCCGAGCAGCTGGGACGCCCGTCGCCGTCGCGGGTTGTGCGGGCGCTGGCCCCGGCCTGACCGCCCCCGGCGAGTTCCGCATCTGGCGGGCGCGAGTT
>JBFWRR010000005.1:10775-11482 GCA_050248815.1 Pseudonocardia sp.
CGGGCGCGCCGTGGGTTTCGCCGTGGCCGCCGGCGCGAGTTGCGCATCTCGCCAGGTCGAGTGCGGGTCTCGTCCGGATCGGTCAGCGCTCGCGCGGTCCGTACATGCCGGTGTAGGCGATGCGGAAGACGAGCTCGTCGCGGCGGTGCATCAGGCCGCGCATCGACACCAGCCCCACGTCGGGTCGGCTTCGTGACAGTCGCGAGTCGACGACCTCGGCGCTCGCCATCAGCTCGTCCCCTGCGAACACCGGCCGCGGCCAGGCGAACTCCGTGCCGCCAGGCGAGCCGAGCCCCGTCGAGCCGTTGAGGACCGAATCGACGTAGGCACGCATCCACAGCCCGGCGGTGAACCAACCGGACGCCGCGAGCCGCCCGAAGACGGACTCCTTTCCGGCCGCCTCGTCGATGTGGAACGGCTGCGGGTCGAACCGGCGCGCGAACTCGATCATCTCGTCGCGGTCGACGATCGCGGTCCCGAGGTCGAATGATCGGCCGGGCGTGAAGTCCTCGAAGGCGAAGGAGGGCACGACGCGGATCGTCGCATGGGGGGGTGGGCGGTCGCGCGCGGCAGCCGATCGGCGGGCGTGCCCCCGCGGCCACGTGCGCGGGCGGGTGCGGCACGAGGTCTGGCGAGATGCGCAACTCGCGGGCTGCCCCTGGCCGCGAACGTGCGGGTCGGCCTGGTGGAATCGGCAACTCGCGCCG
>JBFWRR010000005.1:11492-80269 GCA_050248815.1 Pseudonocardia sp.
GCGGGCGTGCCCCCGCGGCCACGTGCGCGGGCGGGTGCGGCACGAGGTCTGGCGAGATGCGCAACTCGCGGGCTGCCCCTGGCCGCGAACGTGCGGGTCGGCCTGGTGGAATCGGCAACTCGCGCCGGTGAGATGCGGAACTCGCGGGCTGCCCCTGGCCGCGAACGTGCGGGTCGGCCTGGTGGAATCGGCAACTCGCGCCGACGAGATGCGGAACTCGCGCAGGCGAGATGCGGAACTCGCGCCGACGAGATGCGGAACTCGCCGCCGCGGAACCCTCAACTCGCGGGATGGGATGCGGAACTCGCGGTCACCGCCGCAGGTGCGCCAGCGCCGCCTCGTGCACCAGGCCGTTCGTGGCGAGCCCGTCCCCGCCCGCCCAGGTCTCGGCGCCGGTCAGGTCCGTGAGCCGCCCGCCCGCCTCGCGGACGATCGTCACGACCGCGGCCAGGTCCCAGGGGTTCGCCGCCCCGTCCACGGCGATGTCGACGGCCCCCTCGGCGACGAGGCAGTACTGCCAGAAGTCGCCGAACGCACGGGTCTCCCAGCATGCGGCGGCCAGGGACAGGTACGTGTCGAGCCGGTCACCGAAGATCGTCATGTCGGTGGTGGTGAGGTAGGCGTCCCCGAGGTCGGCCACGCCCGACACGGCGATCCGGCGCGCGCCGCCGCCGAGGTCCGAGGTCCACGCCCCGGACCCCACCGCCGCCCACCAGCGGCGACCCAGCGCGGGGGCGCTGACGACGCCGACCACCGGCGTCCCGTCGACGGTGAGCGCGACGAGGCTCGCCCACACCGGCATGCCGCGGGAGAAGTTCTTGGTGCCGTCGATGGGATCGAGCACCCAGCAGCGTCCCGCGGCCGCGCCCGACGGCCCGCCGCGCTCCTCGCCGAGGACGTCGTCGCCGGGCCGTTCGGCCGCCAGGATCTCGCGCAGCACGTCCTCGGCGGCGGTGTCGGCGTCGGTGACGGGGGTGCGGTCGGGCTTGCGGGTCACCAGCAGATCGGCGGCGCGGAACCGCTCGAGGGTGATGGCGTCGGCCGCGTCCGCGAGGCGCAGGGCGAGCGTGAGGTCGGGCTCGAAGTCGGCGGTCACGGTCGAGGACCGTACGGTGGGCGGGTCGGGCCTAAGCTGCACGGGTGACCACAGTCCTGCTCGCCGAGGACGACACCGCGATCGCGGACCCGCTGTCGCGGGCCCTGCAGCGCGAGGGATACCGCGTCGTCACCGCCGCGGATGGTGTCGCCGCTCTGGATCTGGCCCGCGAAGGCCCGGTCGACCTGCTCGTCCTCGATCTCGGGCTCCCGGGAATGGACGGCCTGGAAGTGTGCCGCCGGCTGCGGACGTCGCTGCCGGACCTGCCCGTCCTCATGCTCACCGCGCGAACGGACGAGGTCGACTTCGTGGTCGGCCTCGACGCGGGCGCCGACGACTACGTCGGCAAGCCCTTCCGGCTGGCCGAGCTGCTCGCCCGGGTGCGGGCGCTCCTGCGGCGGCGCACCGCCGAGACGGTCGAGGTCGCGGGCGTGCGGATGGAGCTTGCGGGCCGCCGGGTCCTGGTCGAGGGCACGGAGGTGGCGCTCGCGAACAAGGAGTTCGAGCTGCTGCGGGTGCTGCTGCTGCGCGCGGGCCAGGTCGTCACGCGCGAGGAGATCCTGCGCGAGGTCTGGAACGACCCGGACCTCAAGACGTCGAAGACCCTGGACATGCACATGTCCTGGTTGCGCCGCAAGATCGGCGGGGAGCGGCGGATCGCGACGGTGCGCGGGGTCGGCTTCCGGTTCAACACCGACCCGGATTAGCGGAGTAACCCGGGGTGCGCCGCCGCATCCTCCAGTCGACGCTGCTGGTCGTCGCGATCACGGCGTTGGTGCTCGGCGGGCCGCTCGCGATCACGACGTGGCGGCTGGTCGAGGACTTCACGCGCGCCGACCTCATCTCGCGACTGGACCAGGTGGCGTCGAGCCTGGACGGGACGCCGGCCTTCGACGGCATCGACGACGGCAAGCTCGAACTCGCGATCCCGTCGGGGGGTCAGCTCGTCCTGGAGTCCGACGACCGGGTCGTGCGGGTCCTGGGGGTGGATCCCGGTCCGGACGCGGTGAGCGAGCGGCTGGCGTTCGGGCCGGGCGGGGCGATCACGATGTCGTCGCCGCGCTCGGTGATGCGGGCCGAACAGATCCAGGTGACGGTGGTGGTGCTGCTCCTGGCGGTCGCCTCGGTGGTGGTGGGCGGAATCGTCGCGAACCTCACCGCGCGCCGGCTCGCCGAGCCGTTGCGCGACGTCGCGGACCGGGCGGCCCGCCTGGGCGCCGGCGACTTCCGCCGGGCCCCGGCCCGTCACGACATCCCGGAGCTGGACCGCGTCTCGGATGTCCTGGACACCTCGGCCGCGGCGCTCGCGGAGCTGGTGCAGCGCGAGCGGACGCTCGTCGGCGACGTGTCCCATCAGCTGCGCAGCCGGCTCACGGCGTTGCAGCTGCGCCTGGACGAGCTCGCCTCGCACCCGGACCCGAGTGCCCGGGAGGAGGCGACGGCCGCGCTGGAGCAGACGGAGCGGCTCGCCGCGGTCCTCGACGAGCTCCTGGAGGCGGCGCGCGCGGCGCGGGCGGCGGGGGCCGAGCCGGTCGACCTGCGGGCCGGGGTGCAGGCCGTGGCGGACGAGTGGCGGCCCGCCCTGAAGGCGGCGGGGCGGTCGGTCAAGGTCCGGGTGCCCGACGGGCTCACGGCGCGGGTGACGCCTGCACGGTTGCGGGAGGCGGTCGGGGCGCTCGTGGACAACGCGCTGCGCCACGGAGCGGGCACGGTGACGGTGAGTGCGCGGGCGGGGGAGTCGAGCCTGGTGGTCGAGGTGTCCGACCACGGCGCGGGCGTGCCGGACGAGCTCGTCCCGCACATCTTCGAGCGCGGCGTGTCCGGCCGCTCGTCGACGGGGCTGGGGCTGGCGCTCGCCAGGGCGCTGGTCGAGGCGGACGGAGGTCGCCTGGAGCTGTCGCGGCCGCGTCCGGCGGTGTTCACGATCTTCCTGCCGGCGGCCCGGCCGAACGACGCCGTGGTGCCGCTGCGGCCGTCCGGACCGCGCTGACCCGCCCCTGGACCGGAGCCCGGTCAGCCGACCGGCACCTGCCGGCGCACGTCCTCATCGGGGAACACGAACCGGCGGAAGCCCCACCAGCGGAACGCCATGCCCAGCAGCACGCCGATGACCTGGCCGCTGACGAAGTCCGCGACCTCCTGCGTGACGAGGCTCACCTCCGGCACCTGCAGGTGCAGCAGGTAGCGCGAGATCGCCAGCGGCGCGGTGTAGACGGCGACGCCGACACCGCTGACCAGGAAGAACAGCGCCGCCTCGTGGTGGCGCTCGCGCCCGCCGCGGGTACGGAAGGACCACTCGCGGTTCAGCACGTACGACAGGATCGTCGCCATCAGCACCGCGATGACCTTCGCCGTGACCGGCTTCTCCACCAGGACGGTGCTCTTCAGCAGGATGAACACCAGCGTGTCGATCACCCAGGTCGTGCCGCCGACCAGAGCGAACTTCACCAGCTCCCGGTGCCTGATGGCCACCGTGCGGTACGGCTCGGGGATCGCCGCGAGCACCGTTTCCACCACCGACACCCGGGCGATCGTGCCAGAGGCCGGATCGGGCGGCCGGGCCGGGGAGCGTGGTGTCGCCCACCGTAGGCTTCGCCGGTGCGTGAATCGCAGGTGGCAGGGCTCCCGACGGTCGGGATGGTCGGGGCGGGGCAGCTGGCCCGGATGACCCAGCAGGCCGCGATCGCGCTCGGCCAGACGCTGCGGGTGCTCGCGGAGCGTGCCGACGAGCCCGCCGCGCTCGTCACCCCGGACGTCCATCTCGGCAGCCCGGGGGACCTCGCCGCCGTCCGTGCGTTCGCCGCCGGATGCGCCGCGGTGACGTTCGACCACGAGCAGGTGCCCCAGGAGGTCCTGCGCGCCCTCGCCGCGGACGGCGTCGGCCTGCACCCGGGCCCGGAGGCGCTGCTGCACGCGCAGGACAAGCTCGTGATGCGCCGAAGGCTGCGCGATCTCGGCATCGCGGTGCCGCCGTTCGCGCCCGTCGCGTCGGTCGAGCAGATCGCCAGGTTCGGGGCCGAGCACGGCTGGCCGGTTGTGCTCAAGGCCGTCCGCGGCGGGTACGACGGGCGGGGCGTGTGGATGCTCTCGGACGCCACCGAGGCCGCACGCGTCGTCGACTCCGGTGTCCCCCTGATGGTCGAGCAGGCCGTCGCGATGCGCCGCGAGCTGGCCGTGCAGGTGGCGCGCTCGCCGTTCGGGCAGGCTGCGGCGTGGCCGGTGGTCGAGACGGTGCAGGCGGAGGGCCAGTGCGTCGAGGTGCTCGCGCCCGCGCCGGGGCTGGCGGGTGCCGACGCGGTGGCGGCGCAGGAGCTGGCGCTGCGGATCGCCGACTCGCTCGGCGTCACCGGTCTGCTGGCCGTCGAGCTGTTCGACACCGCCGCGGGGATGGTGGTGAACGAGCTCGCCATGCGGCCCCACAACTCCGGGCACTGGACGATCGAGGGCTCGCGGACGTCGCAGTTCGAGCAGCACCTGCGCGCCGTCCTCGACTACCCGCTGGGCGCCACCGGGACCACCGCGCCCAGCGTCGTCATGGCGAACGTCCTCGGGGCGGCCGTCGAGCCGGAGATGTCGGTCGACGAGCGGGTGCACCACCTGCTCGCCCGCTTTCCGGACGTGAAGGTGCACCTGTACGGCAAGGCCGCGCGGCCCGCACGGAAGGTGGGTCACGTGACGGCGCTGGGCACGGTCCTCGACGACGTGCGGCGCCGGGCGGTACTCGCGGCGACCTGGCTGTCGCAGGCGCGGTGGGCGGACGGGTGGTCGCCGGAGGGTGCGCGGGTCGCCCGGGCGGGGGTGGGGCGATGACGGTCGGGGTCGCGCAGGGGTCGTCCGGTGGCGCGATGGTGGCCCGGCAGCGGCGCCGCGCGCCGGCGGCGCGGCAGCGGCCCTGTGCAACGGACGGCAGCGGCCCCGCGCAACTTCGCAGGGCTGCAGTGCGCCTCGCAGAGGCGCCCAGTGCGCCTCGCACAGAGGTGCGGTGCTCCCCGCAGGGTTCGGCGCAGCCTCGCAGAGGTCTCGGCGCAGCCTCGCAGGGTTCTCGGCAGCCTCGCAGAGGTTCTCGGCGCAGCCTCGCCGGGGTCTCGGCGCAGCCTCGCAGGGTTCGGGCCCGCCTCGCAGAGTCTCGGCAGCCTCGCCGGGGTCTCGGCGCAGCCTCGCAGGGTCTCGGCAGCCTCGCAGAGGTCCTTGGCGCGCCTCGCAGGGTCGAGACACGCCTCGCAGACGCTGCGGCCTCTGTGAGGCGTATGTGGCCTCTGCGAGGTGCGTGTGATCCCTGCGAGGGGCCGCGGCCCGAGGCTGGGCACGGCGCGGCTGGGCACGGCGCGGTGGCGGACCAGCGAGGAAGCGAGGTGCAGGCATGGGTGACCCCATCGTCGGCGTGATCATGGGCAGCGACTCGGACTGGCCGGTGATGTCCGCGGCCGCCGAGGCGCTGGCGGAGTTCGGAGTGCCGCACGAGGTCGGCGTGTACTCGGCGCACCGCACCCCGCAGCGGATGCTCGACTACGCGCGCGACGCGGCGGGCCGCGGCCTGCGGGTGATCGTGGCGGGGGCCGGGGGAGCCGCGCACCTGCCGGGAATGGTCGCGGCCGCCACGCCGCTGCCCGTGATCGGCGTGCCCGTGCCGCTGGCGAAACTGGACGGCCTGGACTCACTGCTGTCGATCGTGCAGATGCCCGCCGGGGTGCCCGTCGCGACTGTCGCCGTCGGCGGTGCCCGCAACGCCGGGTTACTGGCCGTGCGCATCCTTGCCGCCGGGGATCCCGCCCTGCTCGCCCGCATGGGTGACTTCCAGGCCGATCTGGAACGGTCCGTGCTGGCCAAGGATGCCGCCCTGCGCGAGCGGGTGGTGGGCGGCTGAATACTCCTGGCGAGCCGCCGTGCGCCGGACGTAGTGTGGCGGCACACAGGAGAGGAGGTGGTCCAACGTTGATCGGCTATTGGACATGTGAGGTGGCTGTCCGCTAGCACCACGTGGACATCTCCGACCGCAGTGGAAGCCGGTTGTGGTGTCGGCGAGTTCCAGGCAGTCGCCCGTGGCCCCCGGGGTCCGAGCCCGTCCAGCTCGGCATGCGCACCGATGGTGCGGCCCGGGGGTCGCGCTGTGTCCGGGGTCGGTTCCTCGCCGACCACACCCAGGGCCGCCGCGAGTTGCGGGTCTCGCCGGCGCGAGTGCGCGAGTTGCCGGTCCTGCGGGCGCGAGTTGCCGGTCCTGCCGGCGCGAGTTGCGGCTTTCGCCCGCGGGAGTTGCACGCGTCGTCAGCCCGCAGCCGTCCGCTCCAGCCGCCCGACGACCCGCTCCAGCCGCTCGGCCACCTCGTCGAGCCCGAGCCCCCTGCCCTCGCCCGGCTCGGGCGGGAGCAGATCCACGACCCGGTGGAACGTCGCGCGACAGGCGGCCAGCCCGTCGCCGGGGGCGCCACCGGCCAACCACGCCCGCAGCGCCAGGTTGTGCGCCGCCACCACCGACGCCGCGACCACGGCGGCCCGCAGCTCGCCGTCCGGCTGCCCGGCGTACCGCTGCCGCAGGTGGCGGGTGAACAGACGCCGGTAGCGGTCCACGCTCGCCGACTCCCGGTCGCGCAGCGCGGGGACCTGCGAGGTCAACCGGAACCGGCGTACCGACAGGCCCGGATCCTCGGCGTACATGTCGAGCACCGTCTCGCCTGCCCGCAACACCAGCGATGCCGTCGGCTCGCCCGGGTGGGCCGTCTCGAACACCGCTGCCACCCGCCCGAGCGCCGCATCGTGGTCGGGCGAGATCGCGTCCTCCTTGCTCGGGAAGTACCGGAAGAAGGTGCGGCGCGCGACTCCGGCAGCTGCGGTGATGTCGTCGACGGTCGTCTCGTCGTAGCCCTTCGTCGTGAACAGCTCGACGGCCGCGCGGGTGAGGTCGCGCCGCATCTCGGCACGTCCTTCGGGAGAGCGGCCGCGGCGGCTGGTGGGCTCAGTCACGGCACCAAGGGTAACAGTCTCCTTGTTGAATGGCACTGAGTGCCGTTACTATGGCGCCATGAACGCGGACTTCGACCTGTACCGGCTCAGCGACGAGCACCAGGCGCTGCGCGAGGCGGTGCGGGATCTCTCTGTGAAGGAGATCGCCCCCCACGCCGCCGAGGTCGACGAGCAGGGCCGCTACCCCGTCGAGGCCCGCGACGCCCTGACCAAGGCCGGGTTCCACGCCGTGATCATCCCCGACGAGTACGGCGGCGAGGGTGCCGACGAGCTCGCCGGGTGCATCGTGATCGAGGAGGTCGCGCGGGTCTGCGCGTCGTCCTCGCTGATCCCGGGGGTGAACGGGCTGGGGCTCACCCCGATCATGCTGTCGGCGTCCGACGAGCTGAAGCGCATGGTGCTGCCGTCCGTCGCGTCCGGCGAGGCCATGATCAGCTACGCGCTGTCCGAGCGCGAGGCGGGCTCGGACGCGGCGTCGATGCGGACGCGGGCGCGCCTGGACGGCGACCACTGGGTGCTCAACGGCACCAAGTGCTGGATCACCAACGCGGGCGAGTCCGTCTGGTACACGGTCATGGCCGTCACGAACCCGGAGCACAAGACCAACGGCATCTCCGCGTTCGTGGTCCACAAGGACGACCCCGGGTTCGTCGTCGGGTCGAAGGAGCGCAAGCTCGGCATCAACGGCTCGCCCACCCGTGAGATCCACTTCGAGAACTGCACCATCCCGGCGGACCGGATCATCGGCGAGCCCGGCACCGGCTTCAAGACGGCGCTGCGCACGCTCGACCACACCCGGCCCACCATCGGCGCCCAGGCCGTCGGTATCGCGCAGGGTGCGCTGGACGTCGCGATCGACTACGTCAAGCAGCGCCGCCAGTTCGGCCGCGCGATCGCGGACTTCCAGGGCCTGCAGTTCATGCTCGCCGACATGGCGATGAAGGTGGAGGCCGCCCGCCAGCTCGTGTACGTCGCGGCGTCGCGGGCCGAGCGCCACGAGCCGGACCTCGGTTTCATCTCGTCGGCGGCCAAGTGCCTGGCCTCGGACACTGCGATGTCGGTGACGACGGACGCGGTGCAGCTGCTCGGCGGGGCGGGGTACACGAAGGACTTCCCCGTCGAGCGGATGATGCGCGACGCGAAGATCACCCAGATCTACGAGGGCACCAACCAGATCCAGCGCGTGGTCATGGCGCGGGCGCTGCTCAGGTAGCGCGTCCCGGCGAACCGGGCTCCCGCGGGCCGTGGCAGGGTCGCCGTATGTCCCTTCGAGTGCAGAGGTCCTCGTGACGCGGACGGTGCTGGTCACCGGAGCGACCGGCCGGATCGGCCGCGGCGTCGTCGACCGGCTCCTGGACGCGGGCGTCGCCGTCCGCGCCCTCACCCGCCGTCCCGAGGCGGCGGCGACGCTGCCCGCGGACGTCGAGGTCGTCACCGGCGACCTCACCGTGCCCGGGTCGCTCGACGCGGCACTGCGCGGGGCCGACGCCGTCTTCCTCGTCTGGACCGCGCCGCCGGCGACCGCCCCGACGGTGGTCGAGCGCCTCGCCGCCACGGTGCGGCGTGTCGTCCTCCTCTCCTCGCCGCACCAGGTCCCGCACCCGTTCTTCCGGCAGCCGAACCCCCTGGCGGACCTGCACGCCGAGCTCGAACGGCTCGTCGCCGCCACCGGGCTGGGGTCCACGATCATCCGGCCGGGGATGTTCGCGTCGAACTCGGTTTTCTGGTGGGCGGGCGCGATCCGCTCCGGCGGGCCCGTCCGGTGGCCCTATGGCGCCGCCGAGACCGCCCCCGTCGACGATCGGGACGTGGCGGCCGTCGCGGCGCGGGCTCTGTACGAGGACGGGCACGCCGGAGGCGACTACGTGCTCACCGGTCCCGAGTCGCTCAGCCAGGCCGAGCAGGTCGGCATCATCGGCGACGTCGTGGCGCGCCCGATCACGTTCGAGGAGCTGTCGCCGGACGAGTTCCGCAGCGAGACGGAGGGAAGCTGGCCGCGCCCCGCCGTCGACATGCTGCTCGCCGCGTGGGCCGCGACGATGGGTCGGCCGGCCCACGTCACCTCGACGGTCTCCGACGTCCTCGGGTCGGTGCGGTCCTTCCGGGACTGGGCGGTCGATCATGCCGACGCGTTCCGGGACGGTGCGGCGCCGCCGGGCTGACCGTCACGCGCTGACGGCCCGGTACCGCGGCGGCTCATCCCAGCCGGAGGGTCACCTTCTCGGCTGCGGCGCGAGCGTCCAGTCGGGACGGATCGGAGTGGCGGCACTGCACGAGCGACGCCCCCGCGGCGAGGACGGCGAGCAGGCCGTCGCGCAGGGTGTCGACGGTGTCCCAGGCCAAGGTGGAGAGCACCCGGTCGCCCGCGCCGATGCCCAGCTCGGCCGCCCTCGTCCGCGCCTGCCCGAGGACGTCGTCGACGGTCGCGCCCGCGAGCGCGAGGGCGTCGCCGGTCACCGGGTCCCACGGCACGAAGTCGTCGCCGTGCGCGCGCACCTCCGTCGCGAAGTCGACGACGCCGGGCGGGAGATCGGCGAGGCCCTTTCCGAACGGGTCCAGCGACAGCGCGACGACCCCGCCCGCCGGATCCGCGTCCAGGGCCGTCCGCAGGTTCGCGGCGTCGGTGAGCAGCCAGTCCGCGGCCGGTCCGGTGCCGTCGGGGGAAGTGACCTCGGCCCCGCAGGACCACGCGGCGAGCAGGACCGCGGCCGTCTGCCAGTGGGCGGGCAGCAGGATCCCTACCCGGGTGCCCGGTTCGACGTCGCAGTCGTCGCGCAACAGGTTCGCGGCCTTCGCCGCCCAGTTCGCGGTGGTGACGGCCGAGAGCTCGATGCGCTCGCCCGTCGCGTCGTCGTAGTAGGTGACGAGCGGGCGGGCGGCGCCGGGGCCGGCGAGGAGCGGCTCCAGCAGGGCGGCGGTGAGGCTCACGCGATCACGCTATCCGGTCGGTGCCGGAGCGATCAGCGAAGTCGGCCTGGCGAAGACCGCAACTCGCGGGGTGGTCCGTCCGGCGAGTTCCGCATCTCATCAGATCGTGTGCGGTGATCCGCCCGGCGAGTTCCGCATCTGGTGGGACCCGCACTCGCGGGAGGACGGCGCACACGGCCTGGTGGAATCCGCAATTCGCGGGAGGACGGCGCACACGGCCTGGTGGAATCCGCAACTCGCGGCGGTGGGATGCGGAACTCGCGGGTCAGTCGACGCAGGGGACCGAGTCGGCGGCCGGGGCATCCACGGGGATCCCGCCCGCGGGGGCCCTGTCCGGCGCGGTCTCCGGTCTCGGCGGCAGGGGCGCGGCGAGCACGGACCGGCTGAAGTCGCTGCCCAGCACCACCTCGACGTGGCCTTCGGGCACGGCGCCGTCACGTTCGACGGGCATCCCTCCGAGCTGGGCCGCGACCGCCTGCGCACCGGAGTCGTCCGGCCCGGACCAGCGGACCTTCGAGGTGATCGCGAGCCGCGTGTTGCCCACGTCGCCCCCCTCGTAGCCGAGCGCCTCCATCCGGTCCGACACGAGGCTCGCGATGCCGGGCACGGTGGAGGCGTTGCGCACGTCCACGACCCAGCTGACAGGCGCCGGGCCCTCCGCGGCGACGGCTTCGGCCTTGGCCTCCGCCGCGGCGGCCAACTCGTCGATCGTGTCCTCGACGAACTGGCGGACGGCGTGGCTGTCGACCACTACGACGTCGCCGCTGTCGTTGCTCTGCTGGCCCTTCGTGGGGATCGTGACGAAATCGAGGTTGCCGCCCGCGAGGTCCGCGACGCGCCGGGCGAACTCCAGCACGTCCCAGCCCTCGTCGATGACGAGCGACTGCTGCGCCACCTCGACGAGCCCGGCCAGCCGCTCGGGGTCGCGCAGTGTGCCGGCCGAGAGCACCTTGTCCATGACCGCGGCGAGGAACACCTGCTGGCGCCTGATCCGCGACAGGTCGCCAAGGCGCAGCCCGTGGCGCTGGCGGACGAACGACAGCGCGTCGGCGCCGGAGATCGTCTGGCGGCCCGCGGGGAAGCGCGCCCCGGAGAGCGGCTCGGCCACGGCCCGGTTGAGACACACCTCCACGCCGCCGACGGCCCTGGTGAGGTTGTAGAACCCGACCAGGTTGACCTCGGCGTAGTGGTCGACGGTGAGGCCGGTGAGGTTCTCCACGGCGCCGATGAGGGCGCTGCGGCCCTGGCGGGCGGCCTCGGCGTCGATCGCGGCCCGGTCCACCTCGCCCGCCGCGACCAGCTCCCGCGCAGCGCTGGCCTTGGCGGCCGGGTAGGCCGCATTGATCTTGTCGGGACCGTGGTCGGGGATGGACACGTAGGAGTCGCGGGGGATCGAGAACGCGACGCCCGGCCCGCCGTCCTCGGGCAGGTGCAGCAGGATGATCGTGTCGGTGTTGAGGACGTCGTCGTTGCCCGCCCGCAGCTCGCGCAGGATCTCCGGGGGGAGCGGATCGCCCTTGGCGTCCGCGCGGCTGTCCACGCCGACGAGCAGGATGTTCTGCTCGCCGCCGGTTCCGCCCGCGATGACGTCGGTGGTGGTGATCCCCGCGGTCACGTCGCTGTAGAGGGCGTACCCCCCGCCGGTCAGCGCGAAGACGAGCGCCGAGGCCACCGCCAGCCCGGCACGCATCCGGGCGGCGAGCACCCGCCGTCGCTGTTCCCGACGCACTCGTCCGCCCCCTCACCCGCCGGTCGGTCCGGCGGTCGACGGCGCCTAGGGTGGCGCATCACGGCGATCCGTGCCGAGGCCTGACGGCGCGCGTGTCGCGCAGAGTCGCCCGGATCGGGGACGGCCGCGGCCGATTGTGCACGAAAGGGGGACAGTGGTGCTCTCGCTGCTGCTGCCCGTGTGGAAGGCGGACCGGCCCGATCTCCTCCGCGCCGCATTCGTGTCCACAGTGGATCAGCAGACGCGCAGGCCCGATGAGGTCGTGATCGTCCGCGACGGTCCCGTCGCCGCGCCGCTGCAGGAATGCCTGGACGCCCTCGCGGCGCAGAGCCCCGTCCCGGTGCGGGTGCTGGCGCTGCCCCGCAACCTCGGCCTGGGGCCGGCCCTGGACGCCGGGCTGGAGGCCTGCCGCCACGACCTCGTCGCGCGCATGGACGCCGACGACATCTCGCTGCCGCACCGCTTCGCCGTCCAGCTGCCGCTCATGGACTCCGCGGACCTCGTGGGATCCGGGCTGCTGGAGATCGGCACCGGGCTCGACGACGTCGTCGGGCGGCGCACCCCGCCCACCGCCCCGGCCGACATCGTCGCCCGTGCCCGCTTCGCCGATCCGTTCAACCACCCGACGGTCGTCTACCGGCGTGAGCTGGTGCGCTCGGTCGGAGGCTATGGCGACTTCGCGGTGATGGAGGACTACCTGCTGTGGGCGCGGATGATCCTCGCCGGGGCGCGGGTGGCCAACGTCGCCGAGCCGCTCGTCGGCTACCGGGTGGGCGCAGGAGCCTATGCGCGCCGCGGCGGGTGGCGGCAGCTGCGCGCCGAGCTCGAGCTCCAACGGCGGTTCCGCGAGATCGGGTTCACCACGCCCGCGCAGTTCGTGCGCAACGTCGTCGTCCGAGGTGGGTACCGGCTCGTGCCCGAGGCCGTACGCAGGCGGGCCTACCGGAGGGTGATCGCCAACTACCCCGCGTCCCGGGTGTAGCCGGCGACGGCGGATCGCGGGAGCTGCCCGCCCGGTCCCGCGAGTTGCGGGTTTCACCAGGCCGTGTGCCGCGGTCGGCCCGCGAGTTGCGCGTCTCACCAGGCCGTGTGCGGCGAGCTCCGGCGAGTTGCGCGTTCCGTCGGGCCCGGTTCGCGCCGGGACACGCGTGCCGCCGGCCTGCACACCACCGGTCCACTCCACCGTCAGCCGGAACGGCCCGCCCCGTCCCACGTCGGTTTCGCGCCCGAGATGGTGCAGAGCGGGGTCTTCCTGCCGGTGAACCCCGCTGAGAGCAACCTCGGGCGCGGACCCGGAGGGTTGCCGCCCACCGTCCGGCGGGCCCCAGACCGCCGCACACGCCCTGGTGAGATGCGCAACTCGCGGAACCGGGCCGACCAGGCTCCGCGCCGTAATCGGCACTGCCCCGGACGGCCCACCCGTGCCGCCGGCGCCCACCCCACCGCGGTCGGGCTCACCCCGCCGAGCGCCGCGGCACCCTACCGGGGAGAAGGTGACGCCGTCGGGCCGCGGTGTCATCCTGAGATCACCCGATCGAGGGGGTGGCGCGGTGGGTCCGCTGTCGACGGAGGGCAGGGCGTTCCTGGACGACGGCAACCCGGAGGCCGCGGTCGAGGTGCTGCGCCGGGCGGTCGCAGCGGGCGAGCCGGACGGCCCCGACCTGCTCATCCGCGCCTACCTGGAGTCCGGGCACTGGCACTGCGTCGTGGACTGGCTCGGCCCGCTCGTCGAGCAGGGCGCGGTGCACTATGCAGGGCGGCTGGGCGTGGCGCTCGCCGAGATCGGCGACGCCGAGGACGCGGAGGAGGCGTTTCGTACCGCGGTGGCCGCCGGGGAGATCGCCGCCGCGAACGACCTCGCCATCCTCCTTCGCGACCACGACCGCCTGGTCGAAGCCGCCCACCTGCTCACCGACGCCGCCGAGCAGGGCGATTCTCAGGCGGGTGCCAACCTCTCGTCGCTGCTGCTGGAGGCGGGCGAGGTGCTGCAGGCGGAGCGGGCGGCACAGCGCCACCTCGCCGACTCCCGCCCGGACACCTACACCGCGCTCGCCGACGTCCGCGCCGCCCAGGGGCGCGACGGGGAGGCGGAGGACCTCTACAAGCGCGCGATCGAACTCGGTGCCGTCCGCGGCCACACCGCGTACGCGAGCTTCCTGCTCGATGTCCGCGGCGACGCGGCGGCCGGCGAGGACGAGCTGCGGGCCGCGGCGGCCGCCCGCGAGCCCGACTGGGCGGCGACGCTCGGCCGGTTCCTGCTCGCCGACGGCCGCCCCGACGAGGCGCGTGAGTACCTGGTGATCGCACAGCGGCGCGGGGACGAGTCGGTGGACACCGACATCGCCGAGGCCGACGGGGAGGATCCCTACGACGACTGATCGGCGTATACCAGGGGTATGTACACCGTATCCCTCAGCGATCTCGGTGCCTCAGACCTGCCCCGCGCGGGCGGCAAGGGTGCGAACCTCGGCGAGCTGATCCGCGCAGGTCTGCCCGTGCCGCCCGGGTTCGTGGTCACCACCGCAGCCTTCGACGCCGCCACGGCGGACGTCCCGCGCGACGATCCGGCGGCGGCGCGGGCGGCCGTCGAGAAGGCCGAGATGCCCGACGACGTCCGCACCGAACTGCTCTCCGCCTACCGGCGACTCGGCGGTGGTCCGGTCGCGGTGCGCTCCTCGGCCACCGCCGAGGACCTGCCCGGGGCGAGCTTCGCGGGCCAGCAGGAGACGTTCCTCGACGTCCGGGGTGAGGACGCGCTGGTGGACGCCGTACGCCGGTGCTGGGCGTCGCTGTGGACGGACCGGGCCGTCGCCTACCGCGAACGGCAGGAGGTCGACCCGAGTTCGGTGAGCCTCGCCGTCGTCGTCCAGAAGATGGCGGACGCCGATGCTGCCGGGGTGATGTTCACCGCGAACCCTGCCACCGGGCGGCGCGACGAGACGGTGATCTCCGCGGCCTGGGGGCTGGGCGAGTCGGTCGTCGGCGGCACCGTCGGCACGGACGACCTGGTGGTCGACCGGGCGGGGCGGGTGCGCTCGCGCACCACGGCGGACAAGGCCGTCATGACCGTCGCCACCGGCCGCGGCACGGCCGAGGCGCCGGTGCCGCTGGAGCAGCGCTGCGTCCCCGTCCTCGACGACGCCCAGGCCGCGGAGCTCGCCCGGCTGGGGGCGCGGGTGCAGGAGCACTTCGGCTGCCCGGAGGACGTCGAGTGGGCGCGCGCGGACGGTGAGTTCCTGCTGGTGCAGGCCCGCCCGATCACCGCGTTGCCCGAGCCGGAGGGGGCGCCACCCACGGAATGGCCCGTCGAGGATCCGACCGGGATGTACGTGCGGGCGAGCATGCCGAACCCACTGTCGCCGCTGTTCGCCGACCTCGTCGACCCGGCGGTCGAGCGCTCCCTGCGCCGGCTGTTCGCCGAGGGGCTCGGCCGCGACCTGCTGCGCGACGGCGACGTCGGTCTCCCGACGATCAACGGCTACGCCTACTACCACTACACCCGCAGAGGGATGTGGCGGATGACGGCCGCCACGCCCCGGGCGCTCCCGCTGATGCGCGGTGCGGTCGAGCGGTGGCGGACGGTCGCGCGTCCCCGCTACGCGAGTGCCGTCGATCGCCGGGCGCGGCGCGACCTCGCGGCCCTCCCGGCGGGCGAGCTGCTCGACGAGTCCGCCGCGCTGCTGGAGGAGGGGTGCGGCTACTACACGTCGGTGCAGACGATCATCCCGGTCGCGGTGACGACCGAGGTCGGGTTCACGCGCTTCTACGAGGCGCTCGTCCGGCGTGCCGGCGACCCGCCCGCCGCGGCGTTCCTGCTCGGGTTCGACAGCACCCCGATCCGTGCGGAGAAGTCGCTGTACGACGTCGCGACCTGGACCCGCCAACGGCCCGCACTCGCGGCCGCGGTGCGCGACGGCGGGACCCCGGACGACCCGGACTTCCAGGCCCGGTTCCGGGCGCACCTGCAGCGCTACGGGCACACGGTCTACAACCTCGACCTCGCCGAGCCCGTCCCGGCCGACGACCCCGCACCCGTGCTCGACACCCTGCGCTTCTTCCTCGACGGAGGCGTGGACCCCCACGAGCGGCAGCGGCGAGCCGCGGTTCGCCGCGCCGAGGCGACGGCCGCCGTCCGGGCGCGGCTGGACCCGCTGCGCCGAGCCGCGTTCGACCGGCTCCTCGCGGCGGCCCAGGCGGCCGCCCCGGTGCGGGAGGACGCCCTGGCCGACGTCGGGCTCGCGTGGCCGCTGATCCGCCGCATGCTGCACGAGCTCGGTGGGCGGCTGGCGGCGGCGGGCGCGATCCTCGCCCCCGAGGACGTCCACTGGCTCCGGGCGGTCGAGGTGCACGGGCTGGCAACGGCGTGGGACGAGGGCTCGCGGGCGCTTCCGGACCACTCGGCCGACGTCGCCGGGCGACGCGCCCTGTGGCGGGCACGGCGGCGCGTCACGCCCCCGCAGATGCTGCCGCACTCCACGTGGCTGCGGGTGTTCGACAGCATGATGCCGGCCCCCGCCGACGCCCAGGAGGGTCCGGTCCTGCGCGGCGTCGCGGCGAGCGCGGGCAGCGTCACCGGGGCGGCGCGGGTGGTCACGGGCCCCGCGGACTTCGCCCGGTTCGTTCCCGGCGACGTCCTCGTGGCAAGTGTCACCACCCCGGCCTGGACACCGTTGTTCGCGCGCGCCGCCGCAGTGGTCACCGACATCGGGGGCCCGCTGTCGCACGGCTCGATCGTCGCCCGCGAGTACGGGATCCCGGCCGTCCTCGGCACCGGGGTGGCCACCCGCCGGATCGCGGACGGCGAGCAGATACGCGTCGACGGCGGTACCGGGACGGTGACCTTGCTCGACGGGGGCGCCGAGGGCACGGGAGCCGCCGCCCCCGCCCGTCCGCGGGTCGGCAGGCCCACCGCTGTCGCGGGCGCGGCGGCTCTCGGCGCTGTCGCCGCCGCCGTCGGTGCAGCCATGTGGTGGCGGCGCCGCTGAGCCGCTGCCGGGTCCCTGCCGGGTGGGCGCTGAGCCGCTGCCGGGTCGCTGCCGGGCCGTTGCTGAGCCGTTGCGGGGTTGCCGCCGCTGTCGGTGCCGTCATGTGCTGGCGGCGCCGCTGGTCGCCGCTCAGGTCGTCGGGGTGGCGTCGCGCCCGTGGCCCGCTGCGGTGTCGCGAACGGCCCGTCGCGAACGGCCCGTACGTGCCGTTCGTGCTGAGGGCGGCGGCTCGGTATCGGCACAGCCGCGCGTCACCCCGGCGTGCCGGGCCTGTCGGCCGGCCCGGCTAGGGTCGGCCGGGTGGGAACCGAGCCGGACCCCGCCGCGGCGGTCGTCACGGTGACGTGCGACGACGGCGCGGCGCTGACGCGGCTGCTCGACTCCCTGGAGGCCGCCTCGGAGCGCGCCTTACCCGTCCTGGTCGCCGACCTCGGCTCCACCGACGGGGCCCCCGAGCGGGCCGAGCGGCGCCCCGGCGTCAGCGTCCTGCGGCTGCGTGAGGCTCTTCCGCACGCCGCGGCGGTGAACCGAGCCGTCGCCGAGCTGAGCCGGCGCCCACCGCCGGTGGCGGACTGGATCGCGATCACCGACCCGGGCGTCGAGTGGTCCGACGGCGCCCTGGATGCGCTGCTCGCCGCCACCGCCCGCCACCCCCGCGCGGGCGCGCTCGCCCCGGAGCTGCGGTTGGCGGACGGGGCGGTGCGCCCGTCGGCGTTCGAGCTCCCCACGGTCGCGGACGTCCTACGCGGCCGCCCGTTCGTGCCCGCACCGCGCCGGGAGGACCCGGTGGGGTGGCTGGCGACGTCGTGCCTGCTCCTGCGCCGCGCCGCCTGGGAGTCCGTGGACGGCCCGGACGCCCGCCATCCGCCCCCGTACGACGCGGTCGACCTGGGCGAACGCCTCGGCAGGGCGGGATGGCTGTCGGTCACGGTCCCCTCGGTCGGGGTAACGGCTCCGGGCCCCGCACCGACCAGCACAGCGGATGCGGGCCACCGCTACGCGCTCTCCCACCTCCCCGGGCTCGCCCGGCCGGCGGCGAGCCTCGTCCTGCGCGTCAGCGGAGCGTCACCCGTGACCACTCCAGGAAGGACACCGTGATGGACGGTATGGACTCGGTCGAGGCCGTGGTGCTCGTCGGAGGCAAGGGCACCCGTCTGCGTCCGCTCACGCTCTCCGCACCGAAGCCGATGCTGCCCACCGCGGGTGTGCCGTTCCTCGCACACCTGCTCTCCCGGATCCGCGCCGCCGGGGTGCGCCGGGTCGTGCTCGGCACGAGCTACCTCGCCGAGACGTTCTCGGCGTACTTCGGGGACGGTGCGGACCTGGACCTGCAGCTCACCTACATCGTCGAGACCGAACCGCTCGGCACGGGCGGCGGCATCGCGAACGTCGCGGGGCACCTCGGCGCCGAGCACGTCCTGGTCTTCAACGGAGACGTCCTGGCGGGCACGGACCTGCGGGCCGTCGTCGACACGCACCGCAAGAACGAGGCGGACGTGACGCTGCACCTGGTGCGGGTGCCCGATCCGCGGGCGTTCGGCTGCGTGCCCACCGACGAGACGGGCCGGGTCACGGCGTTCCTGGAGAAGACGCCGCATCCGCCGACGGACCAGATCAACGCCGGCTGCTACGTCTTCCGGCGCGAGGTGATCGACACCATCCCGCGGGGGCGGCCCGTGTCGGTGGAGCGGGAGACCTTCCCGAGCCTGCTGGAGTCGGGGACGCGGATCCAGGGGCACGTGGACTCGGCGTACTGGCGCGACATGGGCACCCCGTTCGATCTCGTCCGCGGTTCGGCCGATCTGGTGCGCGGGATCGCGCCGTCGGCAGCGCTGCCCGGCCCCGTCGGGGAGGCGCTGCTGCTGCCGGGGGCCGACGTCGCCGCGGACGCGGTCGTCACCGGCGGCACCACGGTCGGGCGCGGGGTGCGGATCGGGCCCGGTGCGAGCGTCACCGCAGCGGTGCTCTTCGACGGCGCGGTGATCGGGCCGGGCGCCCGGGTGGAGGCGGCTGTCGTCGGTGCGGGAACCGTCGTCGGCGAGGGCGCTGCGGTGCAGGACTGCGTGCTCGGCGACCGGGTGCGGGTCGGCGCGGGTTGCGAGCTGCGCCAGGGCATCCGGGTGTGGCCGGACACGGTGCTCCCGGACGGGTCGGTGCGGTTCTCCGCCGACGCGTGATGGCAGAACCGCTCGGCCGGGAGTGGCGTCCGCCGTTCCCGCTGGACCTCGCCGCAACGCTCGTCCCACTGCGTCGCGGGCGGGGCGACCCGACGTGGCGGTCGGCCGCGGACGGCGCCGCGATCTGGCGCACGTCGACCACTCCGGACGGCGCCGCGACGCTGCGGTTGTCGCGCCGCGTGGACGGCGTCGTGGTGGCGGCGGCGTGGGGGCCGGGCGCCCCGTGGGTGCTGGACGGGCTGGCGGCGCTGCTCGGCGCGGACGACGACCCGTCCGCGTTCGTCGCCCACCACCCGCTGGTGGCCGAGGCGGCGCGGCGGCGCCCGGGCCTGCGATTCGGGGCGACGCGGCGGGTGTGGGACGTGCTGGTGGCGGCGGTGCTGGAGCAGAAGGTCACGGGGGTGGAGGCGCGGCGCTCGTGGCGGGAGCTGTGCCACCGGTTCGGGGAACCGGCGCCGGGGCCGGCGCCGGACGGCATGCGGGTGCCTCCGACGGCCACGCAGATGCGGGCGATCCCGGATTGGGAGTGGCACCGCGCGGGCGTCGACTCCGCGCGCCGCCGCGCGATCCTGGCCTGCGCGGCGGTCGCGCCGCGGCTGGAGCACGCCGTCGAGCTGGGTGGCGAGGACGGGCGGAAGCTGCTGCGCCGCGTCCCGGGGATCGGGGTCTGGACGGCCGCAGAGGTCGCCCAGCGGGCGTGGGCCGACGTGGACGCCGTCAGCTTCGGCGACTTCCACATCCCCGCGGTGGTGGGGTACGCGCTGGTCGGCCGCCCCCTGGACGACGCGGGGATGCTCGCGGTGCTGGCGCCCTACGCGCCGCAGCGGGCACGGGCCGTCCGCTACGTGGAGCTGTCGGGATTCCGCCGCCCGCGCTTCGGGCCGCGGTATTCCCCGCGCGACTACCGGGCCATGTGAGGCACGCTGCCCGGCGTGGACGTCACGCTGAAGCCCTTCGACGAGCCCACGCTGGACGCCCTCGTGAGCGCAGCACTCGCCGACGCGGACCCCGACGAGGTCACGCCGCCCCTGGGAGCGGGCTGGACGGCGCAGCGGCTCGGCTGGCTGCGCGAGTACCACCTCGCGCCGCGGCCGCACCGCGAGACCTGGGCGGTGGTCGCGGGCGGCGCCGTCGTCGGGGCGGTGCGGCTCACGCCGGTCGCGGATCCGGTGGAATCACCGACTCGGCCTGATGAGATGCGGAACTCGCGGGTGGAGGTCGGGATGTGGCTCGTGCGGTCGGCCCGTGGACGCGGCGTCGGCGCTGCGGCGCTGCGGCTCGCGCTCGACCTGGCCGCGGGCCGCACCGTCGTCGCGAACACGACGGCCGCCAACACCGCGGCCGTCGCGGCGCTGCACAGGCTCGGTTTCGTGACGTCGTCCGGCACGGAGCCCGGAGCGGTACGTGCCGAGCGGGCGGTGCCGCGGGCCTGACCGCCTGCATCGCGCGCTCCGGGCAGCAGTCCGGTTCATGCAGGGCGGATGTTCTTGTTGTGGTGGAAGGCGTTGCCGGGGTCGTACTTGGCCTTGACCTCGGCGAGTCGCCGGTAGATGTGATCGGGGTAGGCCTCCCGAACGCGATCGGCGTGGTCGTCGGCATCGAGGAAGTTGACGTAGACACCGCCGGCGCGGTGGGGCGCCAGCGCATGCAGGAATCCCCGCGCCCAGGCCGTCTCGGCGTCGGCGAGCTCGCCGGACTCCTCCGGGCGCCACACCGCATCGATGATGATGTTGTGTGACGCATCGCGACCGGCATAGGCGGTGGCGTCACCCGGGACCCGGGCGACCGCGCCGCCCAGGTGGAACATCGCCGCGTACGTCCGTGGTGAGCGTGCCCGGTACGCGTGCCCGGCGACGACGTCGATGACCTCGTCGGACAGACCGGCGAGATCGGTGGCCTTCCAGTAGTAGTGCCATCCGTGCGGGACGGTGTCGTCGAGACCGCCCTGGTGTGCGGCGTACGGGGTGGGCCCGATGAGGTCCACCAGCGGTGTCCCGAACCGGCGCAGTGCGCGCACCGCGTGCGCACCGTCGTCGACGGAGCCGACGTAGCAGCTGGCGACCGCGATGGCCGGCCGATGGTGCAGGTCCTCGGGGATCACCGGCAGCGGTGGGACGGTGCCGAGCCGCACGACGGTGCCGAGCTCCTCGGGCGCGTCCGCGGTGAAGTCCCGGTAGAACCGCAGCACCTCGGTGGTGTCCTCGGCAGCCCAGAAGACGGGTCCCGCCGTCACGGTGGGACCGACGGGGTGCAGCGTGAGCTGGAACGTGGTCACGACGCCGAAGTTGCCGCCGCCGCCGCGCAAGGCCCAGAACAGATCGGGATGCTCGTGGGCGGACGCGCGCACGATCCCACCGTCGGCGGTGACCACCTCGGCGGACACCAGATTGTCGACGGTGAGCCCGTGCCTGCGCATCAGGAACCCGAGGCCACCGCCGAGGGTGAGCCCCGCGACGCCGGTGTGGCCCACGATGCCGCCGGTGGTGGCCAGACCGTGAGCCTGCGTCTCATGATCGACGTCGCCCCACAGTGCACCACCCTGCACCCGCACCGTGCGGCCCACGGGGTCCACGAGCACCGCTCGCATCGCCGACAGGTCGATGACGATCCCGCCGTCGCACACCGCGGTGCCGGCCACGTTGTGACCTCCGCCCCGGACCGCGATCTCCAGGCCTTGATCGCGGGCGAAGCGCACGGCCGCGGCCACGTCGGCGGTCCCGCCGCATCGGGCGATCAGCCGGGGGCGCCGGTCGACGGCGCCGTTCCACACGGCTCGCGCATCGTCGTACCCGACATCGTCCTCGGTGACCAACCGGCCCCGGAACCCGTCGATCTCCATCGTGTTCGCCTCCTCGCCCGGACCGGCCGACATGATCAAGGACCGCTGCCGGCCGTCGGCCTCCGATCCCCGACGACCCGATCGCATCACCGCCGGGCGCGGCCGTGAAGTCAGCAATCTGTACTTCACGGGACCCGTCGGGGCGGTGAGACTGCCGTTGTGAGGTCCTACGGCCAGTACTGCCCCATCGCCCGCGGCGCGGAGATCTTCGCCGAGCGCTGGACGCCGTTGATCATCCGCAATCTCCACCTGGGCTGCCGGAGCTTCAGCGAGATCCTCGAGGGCGCGCCCGGGCTCTCCCGCACCCTGCTCTCGCAGCGGCTCAAGCTGCTCGATCGGTTCGGCATCGTCGAGTCCGTGCCGAAGCCGGACGGGCACGGGCGGATCTACGGGCTCACCCCGGCGGGGAACGACCTGTTCAAGGTCTGCGCGTTGCTCGGCGAATGGGGTGCTGCCTGGCTCGAGATCGCACCGGAGCACCTCGACCCCTTCGTCGCCCTCTGGTCGATGTGCAACGCGCTCCGCCAGGACCTGCTCCCGGATCACCGTGTCGTGATCCGCTTCGACTTCACCGGCGGAGCCCGCCGCGAGCGCTACTGGCTGCTGATCGAGCACGGGGACACCGAGATCTGCAAGACCTACCCGGGCCTCGACGAGGACCTCTACATCACGGCGGAGGCCGAGGCCTTCGTCACATGGCACGCCGGCCGGCTCACCTGGGCCGAAGCCACCCGCGACCGCCGCATCCAACTCCACGGCCCCTCATGGCTCGTACGAGCCTTCCCCACCTGGAACGCCCGCAGCGCCTTCGCCCACATCAAGCCGGTCTCCCGGCCTGCGACGAGTTCCAGGCCACCGGCGGCGCTCTCGGTCTCGGGGTAGCGCCTCGACATCGAACTCGACGACGACCGGCCACCGGCCGTGAACGCGCGCCGGGCCACTCGGCGACGGTCGGGACTGCGTGCCGGGTCGGTGGAGGGCCGAGGCCACGGGCGGGGTCGGTCAGCGGTTGTCCCGCCGCAGCGGATGCCCGGGCGGTACCTCGACGACGGCGATCCGGACGCCGTCCGGGTCCACGACCCACATCTCGTCGAGCCCCCACGGCTCGCGGCGCGGGCCGCGCACGACCGTGACGCCGCGTTCGGTGAGCGCGCGGTGCGCGGCGGTGAGGTCGCGCACCTGCACCCAGAGCGCGACGGCATCGCCCGCGGGTGTGTCGGCCCGGCCGGACAGCTCGAGGAAGCCGGAGCCGAGGAAGAACACCGTCCCGCCGGTGAACTCGCGATAGATCGCCAGGCCGAGCACGTCGCGGTAGAACGCGAGGCTTCGTTCGGGGTCCGTCGGATGCAGCAGGATCCGTCCAGCCAGTACCTCCACGCTCCTCCTCCTCCTCCTCCTCCTCCTCCTCCTCCGGTCGGCGCATGCCGCCTCGGGACGGCGTCGGCGAGCTGTCCGTGACCCCGCCGGGTCGATCCCGAACCGCCGCCGACCGGACCACCGTGCCCCGCCTGTGCCGCGAGGCCTTCCGGCGACGTGTGCACGAGCAGGCGGCCGGCGTGCTCGGGGCCCGATCCGTCCGTCCACCCCTGGTGTCGGCATGGCCGCACCGTAGGCCCTTCGGACGGGTGACCCGGGACGACCGTGCACTCCGGCAGGCCGGACGCTGACCGAGCGCACACTCGGCGGCGCGCGTCGCGCCGAGCGTGCGTTCCGTCATGGCGACGGCTGTATGAGTGCACACTCGTCCACCGGTGTTCGCGGCCGTTCCACGCCGCCGGCCGCCGGTGGGCGACCCGGCCGCAGGATGCGGACCCGGTAAGGAACCCGGGTAAGGAAACTGTCACCTCACGGCAACTGCTCCGCCCACCCCGCGCTCCGCATCCTCAGAACCCGGCGCCGGCGCCCGACCGGGCCGCGTCCGGGGAGGAGCGACCATGTCCCGTCCGTCCGCGCGATGGGCCGCCTGCACCGCCGCCGCACTCTGCGTGCTCGGCCTTGCGGCCTGCGCGCCCGCCCCGGCCGAGGCCGGCACCGGGCCGGTCCCGCCGGGCCTGGAGCGCTTCTACACCCAGCAGCTCACCTGGGGTCCCTGCGACGCGTTCGCCACCGCGCCTGCCGACGCCGAGGTCTATGGGGACGCGAGTCTGGAGTGCGCCCGCCTGGAGGTGCCGCTCGACTACGCCGCCCCGGACGGGCGTACCGCCCAGGTCGCGGTCCTGCGCCACGCGACGGACCAGCGCAAGATCGGCTCACTGGTGGTCAACCCCGGTGGGCCCGGCGGCTCCGGCACGCAGCTGGCCGCCTACCTCGCCGGGACGTTCGGCGACGGCCCGTTCGACCTCGTCGGCTTCGACCCGCGCGGCATCGGCGCCAGCACCCCGAAGCTGGACTGCCTGACCGACGCCGCCGCGCTGGAGTACCGGGCCGATCTGGACGTCGACCCGTCACCCGCGGGGGTCGCCGCCGCCGAGGCCGAGACCCGCGACTACATCGCCGCGTGCGCGCAGCGGTCCGGTGGGCTGGACGTGCTCGCCAACTCCGGCACCCGCGACGTCGCCCGCGATCTCGACGTCCTGCGCGCCGCCCTCGGCGACCGAAAGCTCACCTACCTCGGCTACTCCTACGGCACCTTCATCGGCTCCACCTACGCCGAGATGTTCCCCGGCAACGTGCGGGCGCTCGTGCTCGACGGCGCCGTCGACCCGGCCCAGCCCAGCGACGCGGAGACCGTCGCGCAGCTCGCCGGGTTCCAGGCCGCGTTCGAGGTCTACGCCGCGGACTGCGCGAAGGCCGCGGACTGCCCGCTCGGCACCGACCCCGCCGCCGCCACGGCCGCCTTCCAGGACCTGACCCGCCCGCTCGTCATCGCCCCCGTCCCCGCGTCGGCCGGCCGGACGCTCGGCTACAACGATGCGGTCACCGCCGTGATCAGCGCGCTCTACGACCCGCGGAGCTGGCCCGGGCTCACCGACGGCCTCGCGGACCTGAAACGGGGCGACGGCGCGGCCCTGCTCGCGCTCGCCGACGCCTACCACGAGCTCGACACCGACGTCCTCACGATCGTCCGCTGCGTCGACGACGACCGGATCACCGACCGGACCCAGGCCGCCGCGCTCTACCAGCGGCTCGCGGTGGCCGCGCCGTTCGCCGATCCCGGCACGCCCGTGGTCGGCGCGCTGGACACGTGCGGGCTGTGGCCCGTGCCGCCGACCAGCAGCCGCCACGTCCCGCACGCCGAGGGGTTGCCGACCGTGCTGGTCGTCTCCACCACGGGCGACCCGGCCACGCCGTACGCGGCCGGCGTGGCGCTGGCGGATGCGCTCGACGCGCGCCTGCTCACCGTCGAGGGCACCCGCCACGGCGCGGTGGGGCTGGGCTGGTCCTGCGTGGACGACGCCGCCGCCGACTACCTCGTCGACCTCACCCTGCCCGCCGAGGGCACCCGCTGCACGACCACGGAAGGGGCGGACGCGTGACCACGATCGAGCTCACCGGCCTGACGAAGCGCTTCGGCGCGACCGTCGCCGTCGACGACCTCACCGTGACCGTCAAGCCCGGGGTGGTCACCGGATTCCTGGGGCCGAACGGCTCGGGCAAGTCGACGACGATGCGCATGCTGCTCGGCCTGGACCACCCGAGCGCCGGGACGGCCCGCATCGGCGGGCGTGCCTACGCGGAGCTGGAGCATCCGCTGCGGACGGTCGGGGCGCTCCTGGACGCGGGCTGGGTGCACCCGCGCCGCTCGGCCCGCTCCCACCTGCGGTGGCTCGCCGCCGCGGGCGGGGTGCCGGCGTCGCGCGTGACGGAGGTGCTCGACCTCGTCGGGCTCGCGCAGGTCGCCCGGGCGAAGGTGGGCACGTTCTCCCTCGGCATGCGCCAGCGGCTCGGGCTCGCCGCGGCGCTGCTCGGCGACCCCGGAGTGCTGGTGCTCGACGAGCCCGTCAACGGGCTGGACCCGGCCGGGATCGCCTGGGTGCGCCTGCTGCTGCAACGGCTCGCGGCGGAGGGCCGCACGGTGCTCGTGTCCAGCCACCTGCTCGCCGAGATGGCCGTGACGGCGGCCGAGCTCGTCGTCATCGGGCGGGGGCGGCTCGTCGCCCAGGGCCCGACCGCCCGGATCGTGGGGACGGGCGGGGTCGTGCGGGTACGCGCGGCGCGGCCCGAGGCGCTCACCGCTGCCCTGACGGCAGCGGGGCTGGCCGTGCGGGCACTGCCGGGCGACACCGCCGTCGAGGTGCCCGGAGCGGTCGCCGAGCAGGTGGGGGAGATCGCGGCGCGGCACGGGCTCGCGCTGTGCGAGCTGGTGGTGCGCCAGGCATCGCTGGAGGAGGCGTTCATGGAGCTGACCGGGGAGCAGGCCCAGTACGTGGCGGTGGCGTCGTGACGGCCACGGTGCCCGAGGCCCGGTCGGCGGCACGTGCCGAGGCGCAGCCCGCGGCCGCACCCGTCGGGGAGTCGGGCGGTGGTCCGGCCGCGCCCGTACCGGCTGACGGGCCGCGCGGTGGATCGGCCGCGCCTGTGCCCGCCGGGGAGTCGGGGGGTGGACCGGCCGCCCCCGCGCCCCGCACCCTCCCGCCGATCGGCCGGGTGCGCCGGTTCGCCCGGCTGCTCGCCGCCGAGCGCATCAAGCTCGCGTCGACCCGCTCGCCGTGGTGGTGCGCCGTCGTGGCCGTCGCGCTGCTCGCCGGCCCGACGGCTCTGGTCGCCGCCGTCCACGAGCCGGGCGACGGCCCGCTCTGGACGGCGATCGGCGGGATCGGCGCGCTGCCGATGATGGTCGTCGCCGTGCTCGCCGTGCTGGCCGCGACGGGCGAGTACCGCTTCGGCACGGTCCGGACCACGTTCCTCGCGGCACCCGACCGGACATCGGTCCTGCTGGCGAAGACCGTCGTCGTGGCCGCCGCGTCCGCCACGATCGGCCTGGTCGCCGCGTTCCTCGCCTGGGGGGCGGCCCGCCTGCTCGCACCGCAGGCCGACCTCGCCCTCGCGACCGGCGCGCACTGGCGGGCCGTCGCGGGCGTCGCGCTCGTCTACGCGGTCGTCGCCGTGTTCGGCGTCGGCACGGGCGTGCTGCTGCGCCACGGGGGCGGCGCGCTCACCGTCCTGCTCCTGCTCATGACCGTGGGCGAGGGTGTGGTGTCCGTGCTGCCGGAGGTCGGTCCGGTGGCCACGCCCTGGCTGCCGTTCACGAACCTGACCCGCTTCCTCACCGTCGGTGTCGTGGAGCCGAACCCCGCGCGGTCCTTCTTCGGGGAGCGGGAGCTGTTCGGCCCGTGGCCTGCGCTGGGCTACGCCGCCGTCGTCGCGCTGGCGGTGCTGGCGCTCGCGGTGATCGTGGCGCGCCGCCGCGACGCCTGACGGCCACCACCGCCGGGGGGCTGCGCCGTGGCCCGGCCCGACCTGCGACGTAGGCTCGACGATCGTGAGGGTGACGGTGCTGGTGGGTGGGGTCGGGGGCGCCCGGTTCCTGCTCGGGCTGCGGGAGCTGCCGGACGTCGAGGTCACGGCCGTGGTCAACGTGGGCGACGATCTCTGGCTGCACGGGCTGCGGATCTGCCCCGACCTCGACACGTGCCTCTACACCCTCGGCGGCGGCATCGACCCCGAGCGTGGCTGGGGCCGCCGCGCCGAGACGTGGACGGTGTCGGACGAGCTCGCGGCCTACGGCGCCGAGCCCGCCTGGTTCGGGCTCGGCGACCGCGACATCGCCACCCACCTCGTCCGCACCCGGATGCTGCGCGCGGGCTACCCGCTCTCCGACGTCACGGCGGCGCTCGCGCACCGCTGGCAGCCCGGCGTCACGCTGCTCCCGGCGAGCGACGACCGCGTCGAGACCCACGTCGTCGTCCCCGATCCGGACACGGGCCCGCAGGCCCGCCGCGCGATCCACTTCCAGGAGTGGTGGGTGCGGCACAAGGCGGCGCTGCCCGCCGAGCGGTTCGTCTCCGTCGGGGTGGAGCAGGCGGGCGTGCTGCCCGCCGCCAGGGCCGCGATCGAGCAGGCGGACGCAGTGCTCCTCGCGCCGTCCAACCCGGTGGTGAGCATCGGCACGATCCTGGAGATCCCCGGGGTGCGCGAGGCCCTGCGCGCCACCCCGGCCCGCGTCGTCGGCCTCTCGCCGATCGTCGGCGGACGCCCGCTGCGCGGGATGGCGGACGCGTGCCTGGCCGCGATCGGTGTCGAGACGACGGCCGGGGCGGTCGCCGCGCACTACGGCGCCCGGGCGGGCGGCGGGATCCTCGACGGCTGGCTCGTCCACACCGGCGACACCGCCGAGGTCTCCGCGATCGACGTCCGGGCCGTCCCGCTGCTCATGACCGACGTGGCCGCGACGGCCGCGATGGCGCGCGCGGCGCTGGACCTGTGCGGGGTCGGTGTTGGCTGAGCCGCTGCCCGACGGGGCCGACCACGCCGCACCGGGCGCGATCGAGATCAGCCCCGTCACGGGCCTGCCCGAGTTCCGCCCCGGCGACGACCTCGCCGCCGCCCTCGCCACCGCCGCCCCGTGGCTCGCCGACGGCGACGTGCTCGTGGTGACGAGCAAGGTGTTCTCCAAGATCGAGGGCAGGCTCGTCGCCGCCCCGCAGGACCCGCAGGAGCGCGACACCGCCCGCCGCGCCCTGGTCGACGCGCAGACCGAGCGGTTCGTCGCCCGCAGGGGCCGCACCGTGATCGTGGCGAACCCGCTGGGCATCGTGCAGGCCGCCGCCGGCGTGGACGGTTCCAACGTGCGCCGCGACGAGCTGGCGCTGCTCCCGCAGGATCCGGACGCGAGCGCCGCGAGGCTGCGGGCCGGACTCAAGGCCCGGCTCGGGGTGGACGTCGCCGTCGTCGTCACGGACACCCTCGGCCGGACGTGGCGGGTGGGGCAGACCGACGTCGCGATCGGCGCGTCCGGCCTCAGGGTCCTGCACCGCTACGGCGGCACGGTCGACGCCGAGGGCAACGAGCTGCTGGTCACGGAGATCGCGGTGGCCGACGAGCTGGCCGCGGCGGGCGACCTGGTGAAGGGCAAGCTCGGTGCCGTCCCGGTGGCGGTGGTGCGTGGTCTCGGCCCGGTCGACGACGGCTCGGCGGCCCGCGACCTCGTCCGCCCCCTCGACGAGGACCTCTTCTGGCTGGGCACCGACGAGGCCCTGGCGAGAGGTCGGGCGGAGGGGCACCGGGAGGCCGTCCTGCTGCGCCGCAGCACCCGCGACTTCGCCGACCGGCCGGTCGACCCCGATGCCCTGCGCCGCGCGGTCGGCACCGCGCTCACCGCCCCCGCCCCGCACCACAGCACGCCGTTCCGCTTCGGCTGGGTGCGCGAGCCGCGCCGCACCGCCCTGCTGGACGCGATGCGCGAGCGCTGGCGGGCCGATCTGGAGGCCGACGCCCGCCCCCCGGACGAGGTGGCGCGCCGCCTGCGCCGTGGCGACCTGCTGCGCCGGGCCCCGGAGCTGGTGCTGGCCTTCCGCACCGGCGACGGCATGCACACCTACCCGGACCGGACGCGCAACGCCGCCGAGCGGGTCATGTTCACCGTCGCCGGGGGTGCGGCGGTGCAGTCGCTGCTGGTGGCGCTGGCCGCCGAGGGGCTGGCCTCCTGCTGGGTCGGGTCGACGATCTTCACCCCGGACGTGGTGCGCGCCGGGCTGGACCTGCCGGCGGACTGGGAGCCCCTCGGTGCGGTGGCCGTCGGGGTGCCCCGTGAGTCGCTGGTGCCCCGCCCACCACGGGACCCGGGCCCGGGGTGGATCGAGTGGTCGTGAGCGCGTCCACCGGTGGGTCCACGGGTGAGCCGTGGTAGCCCCCGCCGCCGCGGCCGCCGAGCTGCGGGCCTGGCACCCGCCCACGCCCCAGCAGGACGCCCTGCGCCACGCCCTGCTCGCGTTCCTCGACGCCCGCCCCGACGACGCCTGCGACCGCACGTGCATCCCCGGCCACCTGACGGCGTCGGCGCTCCTGGTGGACGCGGACGGCACGCACACGCTGCTCACACTGCACCCGCGCGTGGGCCGGTGGGTCCAGCTCGGCGGCCACTGCGAGCCCGGCGACGCGACGCTGCGCGAGGCGGCCCTGCGCGAGGCGGGGGAGGAGTCGGGCGTGGCCGGGCTCGAGATCGACCCCGTGCCGCTGCACGTCGACGTCCATCCCGTGACGTGCTCCCTCGGGGTCTCGACGCGTCACCTCGACGTCCGCTACCTGGTGCGGGCACCTGCAGGTGCCGTGCCGCGGATCAGCGACGAGTCGCTCGCCCTGCGCTGGTGGCCGCTCGATGCGCTGCCCACCGACTCGGACACCGTCGGCGAGATGGTGGCGCTGGCCCGGCGCCGGAGCGGTCAGCGCCAGAAGAACAGCAGCCGGTAACCCTGGCCTGCGGCGGTCGTGTCGCCCCCGATCAGGCCGAAGACGTACGTGGAGAGATCGAAGAAGATCTGCGCCACCCCGGGCAGCCCGACGATCAGCAGGAACAGTGCCAGCGGCGCCCACGGCCGGATCTTCGCCGCGAACGCCTGCGTCTCGCGCGACAGGTGGGGCTCGACGACGCCGAACCCGTCCAGACCCGGCACCGGCAGGATGTTGAGCACGAACGCGAGCACCTGGATGAGCGCCAGGCAGGACAAGCCGATCGCGAGGCCCACCGGCATCGGCACGAACGCCACGGACGCGGTGAGCGCGATCCCGACGGCGAGGTTGGCGAGCGGCCCGGCGAGCGACATCAGGCTCAGCACCGCCTTCGAGCGGATCGCGCCGTGGTTGATCCACACCGCGCCGCCGGGCAGCGGGATGCCGCCCAGCAGCAGGAAGAACACGGGGAGCACGAACGACAGCCCGAGGTCGGTGTAGCGGCGGATGTCCAGGGTGAGATAGCCCTTGTCGCGCACGGCGGTGTCCCCGCCGCGGTAGGCGACGACGGCGTGGCCGAACTCGTGCAGGCACAGCGACACGGCCCAGCCGCCGAGCACCAGCAGCACGACGCCGGTGGTGAGCAGGGCCGTCGACCCCTCGTGCACGGCGGCATCCGTACCGAGCGCGGCGAGGACGCCACCCAGCACCGCGACGGCCACCAGGAGTGTGAACCACGGGCTGACGCGGGTCCTCATGGTCATCCAGCCTCTCATCCGCCCCACAGTTGCCCGGACGGGCCTCCTCGCAACCCGGGTGGCGGCAGGTCGTGGCCGTCCAGGTCGCGGTACGCGATTCCCACGCCGTGCCACGCGGGAGGTGGACCCACGTCCGGGTGTGGCCCGTCACCCGGACGGCAGCAGCGACTTGCGCCCGCTGAGTCACCACGATGTACTTACACCGGTGTCATTCGCAGGCGGCGTCGATCGCGGCGGTTCCGTTCGCAGCGAGCGCCGCGCATGACATCACCACTTGGGGAGGTGGTCGGGGTGAGCACGGGATCGGTCAGGTTGACGTTGGTTCCGCTGTCGGGGGCGAACACACCGGAGGCGGTGGGGGTAGATCTGGAGGCATTCCCGGCCGAGGGACTGCACGCGGACGACAACGAGGAGCAGGACTGGCAGGAGCGGGCGCTGTGCGCCCAGACCGATCCGGAGGCGTTCTTTCCGGAGAAGGGTGGCTCGACGCGCGAGGCGAAGCGCATCTGCGCGGGTTGTGACGTGCGAGCCGAGTGCCTCGAGTACGCCCTCGCCCATGACGAGCGCTTCGGGATCTGGGGCGGGCTCTCCGAGCGGGAGCGCCGCCGGCTGCGCCGCGAGGCGGTCTGAGGCGAACGGTCAGGGCGGGGACTCACCGTCCGGTCGTGTCGCCGCCGTCGATGGCGTCCGGGTCGAGGTTGAGGTACTCGGCCACCTGCTCGACGAGCACCTCGTGGAGCAGATCGGCGAGATCGGCTCCGCCGCGGGCGCGGGCCTCCAGGGGCCGCCGGTAGATCACGATGCGGGCCCGCGAGGGCATGCCCTCCGGGTCCACGCCCGCGGGGACGAGCTGGGCCAGGGGCACCCCGACGTCGGAGAGCACGCCGGTGCCCCACACGACCTCGTCCGGCGAGGTCTCGGTGACCTCCGGGACGTCGTCCACCGCGAGGTCGAGCTCGGTGAGCTCGGCGCCCCAGCGCTGCTCGATCGGCTCCAGCGCCTCGAGGACCATCTGGTCGAACCGCTCCGCCCGGGTGGTGGTGGCGGGCGTGGACGCCGGGTAGAGCAGCCCGCGCAGGCCCCGCCCGCGGCGGTCCCGGGGGCGGGGCGAGCGGCGGTCGCGACGGTGTGCGCGGCGCGCGGCGAGGGTCACGCACGAGAGCTTACGGCGCTGGTGGCGGTGCCGTCGCGGGCGGCGCGACGGGCGTGCGCCGAGCCCGTCCGGCGGTGCCGGGCGACACCGTACGGGGCCTCGCCGCCCTCGTCCGCGCGTCGCGTCCCGGGGCCGTGGGCGCGAGGAGATAGAGTCGCGCGGTGCTGAGCGTGCGGCGGTGTTCACGATCCGGGTGCACCGAGCTTGCCGTGGCCACGCTGACCTACGTGTACGCCGACTCCACGGCTGTCGTCGGGCCGCTGGCGACCCAGGCCGAGCCCCACTCCTACGACCTGTGCACCGCGCACGCCCACCGGCTCACGGCCCCCCGCGGCTGGGAGGTCGTCCGCTTCGAGGGCGAGTTCGTCGCACCCCGCGCGGCGCACGACGACCTCACGGCGCTGGCCGAGGCCGTCCGCGAGGGCGGCCGGACCGACCCCGCGGAGCCGAACGCCGGACCCACCCGCCGTCCGCACCTGCGCGTCCTGCCGGGCTCGGCGGACTGATCCGCGTCGGCGCAGGGGCCGTTGTCCGTGACCGGACGGCGGTGGCCGCGACAGGCGGGGCCACCGGGCGCCGGGCACGAGGTGGTCGCGATCGCCGTGCACAGGGGCGAGGCGCGGTCCCCGGGGTCGGTGCTGTGTCCTGGGGTCGGTGCGGTGCGGTGCGGTGCGGTGCGGTGCGTTGGCGTGGCCGTGCGGACGGCGAGGCGCGGTGCACAGAATGGCGTGGCCGTGCACATGGCCGGACGTATGCACGGTGGCGGCAGGGTGTGCTCGGCGCGGGGCGGCGTGCACGGTGACCTGCCCCGCCGCGCCCACGGCCGCGGTGTGCACCGCCCGACTGACAAGTTCGCTTGACATCCGCTCCGGGCCGGCGCATGCTCGGGGTATGACAAGCGCGCTTGACATCTGGGGCCTCGCGGCCGGACCCGGTGCGTAACGACGTCCGAGTCCTGCGTACCACCCGCGGCCTGTCCCAGGCGGCGCTCGCCGCCGCGATGGGCGTGTCCCGGCAGACGATCAACTCGATCGAGTCGGACCGCTACACCCCGTCGCTGGCGCTCGCGATCGCCCTCGCCCGGTACTTCGAGACCACCGTGGAGGAGTTGTTCCATGCCGAAGCAGACCGAGAACCAGACCATGCGCCCTGACCTCACCCGCTGGGCCACCCCCGCCGTCGGCGTCCTCATCGGGCTGGCCTACCTGGCCGCCGGCTGGGCCGCGGGCGACCTCACGTTCGGCCTCACCGGCCTCGCGATCATGCTCGCCCTGTCCGTGGGGCTGGTCCTCGCAGCGCGCCGCAGCGAGACCGTCCGCGGCCTGCTGGACCACCGCGACGAGCGCATCTCCGCGATCGACCTTCGAGCCACCGCGTTCGCGGGCATGGTCGTGATCGTGCTGGTCATCGGGGCGTTCATCGTCGAGATCGCCCGCGGTGGGGACGGCATGCCCTACGCCTGGCTGGGTGCCGCGGGCGGAATCGCCTACGTCGTGGCGGTCCTCGTGCAGCGCCTGCGCGGCTGAGCGGGCCCGCTGGACTGCGCTGGACTGCGCCGGACTGCGCCGGACTGCCGTGGATACCGGGAGCACCGCGTCGGATCACGGGCGCTCGCTAGGGTCGGCACCCGTGACCGACCTGTCCGGAATCATCAAGGCCTACGACATCCGCGGCCTCGTGGGAGAGCAGCTCGACACCGATGTGGTGGCGGCGATCGGCGCGGCACTCGCCCGGCTGCTGCACGCCGAGGGCGCGAACCGCGTCGTGATCGGCCACGACATGCGCGACAGCTCGCCTGCGCTCGTCCGGGCGTTCGCGGGCGGCGTGACGGAGCAGGGCCTCGACGTCGTCCACATCGGCCTGGCCAGCACGGACATGCTCTACTTCGCCTCCGGGACGATGGCCGCGCCGGGGGCGATGTTCACCGCGAGCCACAACCCGGCGCGCTACAACGGCATCAAGCTGTGCCGGGCCGGGGCCGCGCCAATCGGGCAGGACACGGGGCTCGCGGCGATCCGGGAGGCCGTCGAGGCGGGGGTGCCGCAGGGGCCGGGCGGCGGCACCGAGTCGGTGGTGCCCAACTCGGACGTGCTGGCCGACTACGCCGGCTACCTGCGCGAGCTCGTGGACCTCACGGGCGGGCGGCCGCTGCGGGTGGTCGTGGACGCGGGCAACGGCATGGCCGGCCACACGGTCCCCGCGGTGCTCGGCCCGCCGATCGAGGTCGTGCCGCTGTACTTCGAGCTGGACGGCACGTTCCCGAACCACGAGGCGAACCCGCTGGACCCGGCCAACCTCGTCGACCTCCGCCGCGCCGTCGTGGCCGAGGGCGCCGACCTCGGCCTCGCCTTCGACGGCGACGCGGACCGCTGCTTCGTGGTGGACGAGCGGGGGGAGCCGGTGAGCCCGTCCGCGATCACCGCGCTCGTCGCCACGCGGGAGCTCGCGCGCCACCCCGGTGCGACGATCATCCACAACCTCATCACCTCGCGCGCGGTGCCCGAGATCGTCGCCGAGCACGGCGGCACGCCGGTGCGCACCCGCGTCGGGCACTCGTTCATCAAGCAGACGATGGCGCAGACGGGCGCCGTGTTCGGCGGCGAGCACTCCGCGCACTACTACTTCCGCGACTTCTGGCGCGCGGACTCCGGCATGCTCGCGGCCCTGCACGTGCTCGCCGCGCTCGGCGGCGCCGGGAAGCCCGGGAAGCCCGGGAAGCCCGGGGAGACCCTGTCGCAGCTGATGGCCGCCTACGAGCGCTACGCCGCGTCCGGTGAGGTCAACTCCACCGTCGCGGACGCGGCCGAGCGGATCGCCGCGGTGCGCAAGCGCTGGGCGGACGCCGAGTGCGACGAGCTGGACGGCCTCACCGTGACACTTCCGGACGGCTCGTGGTTCAATCTCCGTCCCTCCAACACCGAACCGCTCCTGCGGCTCAACGTGGAGGCCGCGGACGCGGCGGCGGTGGCAGCCCTGCGCGACGAGGTGCTCGCGGTCGTACGGGAATAGGGTGGTGCACGCACCCGACCCGCGTCCGGAGGAGGATCGTGGCCGTAGAGCTGGACCCTGTGCTGGCGGAGATCCTCGCCTGCCCGTCCGAGGACCACGCGCCGCTGCGCGCGGGCACCCCGTCCGACCCCGGTGCGGACGTCCTCACCTGCACCTCCTGTGGGCGCAGCTACCCCGTCGTGGACGGCATTCCCGTGCTCCTGCTCGACGAGGCCCTCCCGCCGGCCTCCGGTGGGTCGTGACCACGGCGATGCTCGACGACACCCTGCTGGCGGATCCCCGGGCGCTGGCGGCGCTCGACACCGGGGGCGTGCTGCGAGCCGCGGCGACCGCGGGGGCCCAGGTGCGATCGGTCGCCGAGAGCGCCGCCGAGGCCGGGGTGGCAAGGCTGGCCGGGATGCGTCCGCGCGCGCTGGTGCTGCTCGCCCGGCCGGGTGCGTCCGTCCCCGCGGCTGCGATCCTCACCGCGCTGCTCGGCGCGGCCTGCCCGGTCCCGATCGTGACGCTGCCCACCGCGCCGAGCTGGGTGGGGCCGCTGGACGTCGTCGTCGCGCACACCGCGGACGGCGCGGACACCGAACTGGCGGACGCGATCGCGCGCGCGAACGGCCGGGGGGCGGAGGTCGTGCTCTCCGCGCCGTCGGACGGCCCGGTGATGGCCGCGGGAGCGGGGCGGGTGCGGCTGGTGGAGCAGCGGATCCCGGTGCCGCCGGGCCTGGACCTGGCGCGGGCGCTCGCCGTCGGGTTCGTCACGGCCGCCGCGCTCGACCTGCTCCCGCTGGAGCCGGGCATGGACTCCCTGGCCGACACCCTCGACCTCGAGGCCGAGCGCAACCAGCCCGGTCACGAGCCGTTCATGAACCCGGCGAAGACCCTCGCGCTGCGGCTGGCCGAGCACACCCCGCTGTTGTGGGGGACGGACGCGCCCGCCGCGGCCGTCGCCGCGCATGCGGCCGGCGCCCTCGCCGTCCATGCCGGGGTGGTCGCGCACGCCGACGACGTGGGCCGCGCCGCGCTCGCCACCGGTCTGCGGCGCGCCCTGGACCGCGCCGCTGCCACCCGCGACGTGTTCCACGACCCCTTCGAGGACGGGGACGTCGGCGCCGGAGCACTCCCGCCGCGGCTCGTGCTGCTCGCCACGGACGAGGAGGACCCGGGTCAGGCGGTCGTGCGCCGCACCGGACGTACCTGGCCGTCCGCGGACGTCCTGCACCCGGTCGAGGAGATCCCGCGCGGTACGCGCAACGCCGCGCTGCTGCGGGCCGCACTGCTGGCGTCGCGGTTCGACGCCGCTGCGGCGTACCTGGGCCTGGCGACCCGCATCATCGAGCCCGCCTGACCGACGAGACCCCCCGAGGAGTGGTGGGAAGATCGTGGACCTGCTGGAGAACCCGGTCCGGCCCTATGCCTGGGGCTCGCGCACGGTGATCGCGGAGCTGCTCGGGGCGCCGAGCCCGGCACCGCATCCGCAGGCCGAGCTGTGGTGCGGCGCGCACCCGGCAGATCCCTCCCGGCTCGTCCGCGGCGGCCGCTCGCTGCTCGACGAGGTCGCCGCGGACCCGGCGACGGCCCTCGGCGCCGACCGTGCCGCGCGCTGGCAGGGACGCCTGCCGTTCCTGCTCAAGGTCCTGGCCGCCGACGAGCCGCTGAGCCTGCAGGCCCATCCCAGCGCACGCCAGGCCGCGGACGGGTTCGCCCGCGAGAACGCCGCGGGCATTCCCGTGGACGCGCCGGAACGCAACTACCGCGACCCCAGCCACAAGCCGGAGCTGATCTGCGCGCTCACCCCGTTCCAGGCGCTCGTCGGGTTCCGCGAGCCCGCCGCCACCGTCGAGCTGCTGCGGGCCCTGGACGTCGACGTGCTCGCGCCGCACGTCGAGCTGCTCGCAGGCCAACCCGACGACGGGGGCCTGCGGGCGCTGTTCACCACGTGGATCACGCTTCCGCAGTCCATGCTGGACGTCCTCGTGCCCGCGGTGCAGGAGGGCGCCGTGCACCTCGCCGCGGACAGCTCGTCGCCGTGGCAGGGCGTGGCCCGCTCGCTCCTGGAGCTCTCGGAACGCTACCCGGGCGACGCAGGCGTGCTCGCCGCCCTGCTGCTCAACCGCGTCGAGCTCGAGCCGGGGGAGGCCCTCTACGTGCCGGCGGGGGTCCTGCACACCTACCTCGCCGGGGCCTGCATCGAGATCATGGCCAACTCGGACAACGTGCTGCGCGGCGGGCTCACCCCCAAGCACGTCGACGTCCCCGAGCTGGCCCGCGTCCTGGACTTCGCCGCGCCCGCGCCCCCGGTCCGCACCGGGCATCCGGACGGGCCGTGGAGCTGCTACGACACCCCGGCCCACGAGTTCCGGCTGCGCCGCTACCACGGCGTTGCGGACCGTCCCCTGCCCGTGCCGGACGGCGGCGCCCGCATCCTGCTGTGCACCGACGGCTGTGCCTGCGTGCACGTCGGGAACGCAGGCACAGCCGAGCTGGAGCTGCGGCGCGGCGCCGCCATGTGGCTGCCGGCCGCGGACCGCGGTGTCACGGTGTTCCCGCGGGCCCCGCTCACCCAGCTCTTCCTCGCCGCGGACGGCCTGTAGCCCGGTAGGGTGCGCCCGGCACGCATCCGGAGGGAGGGGCAGTGTCGGCAGGGGGCGGGACGAGGGCCATCATCGCGGCGCTCCTGGCCAACGCGGGCATCGCGCTGGCCAAGTTCGTGGGCTACCTGATCACCGGGTCCTCGTCGATGCTCGCCGAGGCCGTCCACTCGGTGGCGGACACGTCCAACCAGGGTCTGCTGCTGCTCGGCGGCCGCACCGCCCGGCGGGCCGCCACCCCCGAGCACCCGTTCGGCTACGGCCGGGACCGCTACTTCTACTCGTTCGTCGTGGCGCTGCTGCTGTTCAGCCTGGGGTCGGTGTTCGCGATCTACGAGGGGATCCACAAGCTGGAGTCCCACGAGCCGCTCACGTTCCCGCTGGTGGCCGTCGCGATCCTGGTGGTCGCGGTCGTGCTGGAGGCGTTCTCGTTCCGTACCGCCATGCGCGAGTCGCACCCGCTCAAGGGCGACGCCACCTGGTGGCAGTTCATCCGCCAGTCCAAGGTGCCCGAGCTGCCCGTCGTCCTGCTGGAGGACTTCGGTGCCCTCGTCGGCCTGTTCTTCGCGCTGCTCGGCGTCGGGCTCACGGTGCTCACCGGGGACGTCGTGTGGGACGCCGTCGGCACGCTGTGCATCGGCGCCCTGCTCGGCGTCATCGCGATCATCCTCATCGTCGAGATGAAGAGCCTGCTCATCGGGGAGGGCGCGGCCGCGCCGGTGCTGCGGGAGATCGTTCGGAGCCTGGAGGACGGCTCCGTCGACCGGGTCATCCACATCCGGACGCAGTACATCGGCCCGGAGGAGCTGCTCGTCGCCGCGAAGATCGCGCTGCGCCCGGGCGCCACGCTGAAGGAGATCGCCCGCGCCATCGACGATGCCGAGCTCCGGGTGCGCGCCGCGGTCCCGGACGCGCGGCTCATCTACCTGGAGCCGGACCTGGACCGCACGCGGGTGTCGCCCTGATCCCCGCTCGTCATCTCGCCGCGGCCGGTGCGGTCCTCGCCGCGGCCGTCCTGGTCCCGCTCCTGCACGGCAGGGTGTCCAACCGCGCCGACGACGCGGCCTGGGCCCTCGCGCTCGCCCACGACAAGCTCTGGTGGAACACCACCGCGGACCTGATCTCGCGGGCCACCCCGTCGGTCGGTGGGGGGCTGGCGTTGCTCCTGCTCGCCGGGATCCTCGCGCTGCGCACCCGATCGTGGACGCCGCTGATCGTCGTGGGCCTTGCGCTCGTGCTCGTCGGCGCCGTGGTGGCGAGCGGGAAGCTGCTCACCTACCAGGGCGGGGTGGCGGGCCATCTCGGCTACCGCATCCCGGGTCCGCGCTGGCCGTCCGGACCGGGCGTCACGTCCGTCGTCGTCGGGGGGACGGCGCTGCTGCTCTGGCCGCGGTTGTCGTACCGGCTGCGCGCGATCGGTGTGCTGGTGGTGGTGCTCGTGGTCGCGCTCAACGGGGCCGCGGAGGTGTTCCTCGGCCAGCACCGGCTCTCCGACGTCGTCGCGAGCTGGGCGGCGGGGCTCGCGATCGTGGCCGTGGTGGTGGCGGCGACGGGCCCGCGGGTGCGTGCGCTCGCGTCGGGGCCACCGGACCCGCTGGTCGCGCGGTCGCCGTCCGGCGCGGACCGCTCGCGCATCGCCTGACCGGACGCCGGGCATCGCGTCCGTCGCCACGGTCCTGCTCCGGCTTGCCCGCCGACCCGCACACCCTTAGGTTAGGCGCGCCTAAGCCGTCGGATGTGCGGAGCGGAGCCGGAGGGTCATGCCGGGGCACCATGGTGGCCGACCGTGACGGTCGAGGAGATCCCGCGTGTCGAGGTGGCCCCGAGGGGCCTGAACCGCGGCTGGCGGGCGGCGGGCCTGCTCGCCACCGCCGCCGCCCTGATCGTGGTGTGCGTCGCCAGCGTCATGATCGGGGCGAAGCCGATCCCCGTGGAGACCGTGATGGGGTCGTTCGCCGGCTTCGATCCCGCGAACAACGACCACCTCTTCGTCCACCTCGAACGGGTGCCCCGGACCGTCCTCGGGGTTCTCGTGGGTGCCGCGCTCGGCCTGGCCGGCACCGTGATGCAGGCGGTCGCCCGCAACCCGTTGGCGGATCCCGGTGTGCTCGGCATCAATGCCGGGGCGTCGTTGCTGGTCGTCTTCGCGATCAACTTCCTCGGCCTGACCTCGCTCACCGGGTACGTGTGGTTCGGCTTCGCCGGTGCCGCGGTCGCCTCCGTGCTGGTGTACGGGGTTTCGGCGCTGGGCCGCGAGGGCGCCACCCCGCTCAAGCTCGCGCTCGCCGGTGCCGCGGCCAACGCCGCGTTCGTCTCGCTCACCACCGCGGTGCTGCTGACCGACTCCGACGCGTTCGAGCAGTTCCGCTTCTGGCAGGTCGGGTCGCTGGCCGGGCGCGACTGGTCGGTGGTCACCGCCGTCGCCCCGTTCATCCTGGTCGGGGTGGTCGTGGCGCTCTGCTCGGGCGGGCTGCTCAACACACGCGCACTCGGCGACGACATGGCAAGGGCGCTGGGTCAGAACATCACCCGGGCCAGGGTGATCGCCGGGGTGTCGGTGGTGCTGCTGTGCGGCGCCGCGACCGCCGCGGCGGGTCCGATCGGCTTCGTCGGGCTTGCGGTGCCCCTGATGGCGCGGCTGCTCACCGGGCCGGACAACCGCTGGCTGCTCGCCTACTCCGCGCTGCTGGCCCCGGTGCTGGTGCTGGGCGCGGACGTGGTCGGCCGGATCATCGCGCGGCCCGGCGAGGTCCAGGTGGGCATCCTGACCGCGGCGATCGGGGCGCCGATCTTCATCGCGCTGGTCCGCGGCAGCGGGGTGGGGGAGCGATGAGCATCGCGACGCAGCCGGCGCCCGTCGCCGTCGAGGAACGGGTGGCGGCGCACGTGCGCCGCGGCCGCGCGACGGCCCGGACGCGGCGGCTCACCATCGCGCTCGTGCTCGCGGCCGGGGTGGCGACCGTCGCGGCGGTGTCGCTGTGCGTCGGCGAGTCGCTGATCTCGCTGCCGGACGTGCTGTCGACCCTGGCCGGGCAGGGCAGCCGCAGCACCAACTACGTGATCCTGGAGCTGCGCCTGCCCCGGGTGATCACCGCGATCCTGGTCGGCATCGGGTTCGGCATGTCCGGTGCGGTGATCCAGAGCCTCTTGGGCAACCCGCTCGCGAGCCCCGACGTCATCGGGATCAGCACCGGCGCGAGTGCCGCGGCCGTCGTCGGCATCGTCGTGTTCGGGCTGGCGGGTCTCGGCGTCTCGGCCGCGGCGCTGGCGGGGGCCCTGCTGACCGCGGCTGCCATGTACCTGCTCGCCTGGCGCAACGGCGTCACGGGCTACCGGCTGATCCTCGTCGGCATCGGGCTGGCCGCGCTGCTGCTGAGCGTCGTGAGCTACTTCATGACCCGGGCCCAGGTCACCAGCGCCTCGGAGGCGCTCGTGTGGATCAGTGGCAGCCTCGCCGGGCGCAACTGGTCCCAGGCCGTCCCGCTGGCGATCGCGCTGGCCGTGCTGGTGCCGGCGACGGCGTTGCTCGGCGGCGTCCTCGGCATGCTCGGGCTGGGCGACGACGCCGCCAAGGGGCTCGGCGTGCCGGTCCAGCAGGTCCGGCTGGGGCTGCTGGTCGGGGCGGTGGCGATCGCGGGTGTCGCGACCGCGGCCACCGGGCCGATCGCGTTCGTCGCGCTGCTCGCGGCGCCGATCGGGCGGCGGCTCGCCGCGGACGGCGGCCCGGCGCTGCTGCCGTCGGCGCTGGTCGGGGCCCTGATCGTGCTGGTCGCGGACTTCGCCGCCCAGCACGCGCCGGGCCTTCCGGTGCTGCCGGTCGGTGTGCTCACGGGCGCGATCGGGGCGCCCTACCTGCTGTTCCAGCTGGCCGCGATGAACCGCGGGGGACGAGGCGGATGAGGATGACCGACCAGACCACCGACGTCCGGCACACGCTGCGCGCCGAGCACCTGCGGCTGGCCTACGACCGCCGCGAGGTCGTCGCGGACCTCAGCCTCGACATCCCGCCCGGCACCGTGACGATGATCATCGGGCCCAACGGGTGCGGCAAGTCGACGCTGTTACGGGCGCTCGCGCGGCTGCTCGAGCCCGTCGGCGGAACGGTCCACCTCGACGGCCGCGACATCAGGGGGATCCCCGACCGCGAGGTGGCCACGGTGCTGGGCATCCTGCCCCAGTCCCCCGTGGCGCCCGAAGGGATCACGGTCGCGGACCTGGTCGGCCGGGGTCGTTACCCGCACCAGGGCTGGTTTCGCAGGTGGAACAGCGAGGACGACGCCGCAGTGGCCGAGGCGCTCGTCGTGACCTCCACCGACGAGCTCGCGGACCGGCCCGTCGACCAGCTCTCCGGTGGGCAGCGCCAGCGGGTCTGGATCGCGATGGCGCTGGCCCAGCGCACGGACCTGCTGCTGCTCGACGAGCCCACGACCTACCTCGACCTCGCCAACCAGGTCGACCTGCTCGACCTGCTCACCGATCTCAACCGCCGCTCGCGCACCACCATCGTGGTGGTGCTGCACGACCTGAACCTCGCCTGCCGCTACGCCGACCACCTGGTCGTGATGCGCGCCGGGGCGATCCTCGCGCAGGGCACGCCGGTCGAGATCGTGACCCCACAGATGATCAAGAACGCGTTCGGGCTGGATGCCGACGTGCTGGTGGACCCCGTCTCGGGGGCACCCATGATCGCTCCGATCGGCCGCCATCACGTCCGGCCGGCTTCGCGGTCGGGCACCGAGGAAGTGGAGGACTCCGCATGACGTTCCGCTACCCCCGCCTCCTGGCCACGCTGGCGGCGCTGTGCGCGGTCGTGCTCGTCGCGGGCTGCGGTCAGGTGCAGGACGAGCCGGCCGCGGACGGGGCGACGATCGAGACCATGTTCGGGCCCGTCACGGTCCCCGCGAACCCGGGGCGGGTCGTGGCGCTGGGCTGGTCGGACGCGGAGGCGGCGCTGGCGCTCGGCGTGCAGCCCGTCGGTGTCAGTGACTGGCTGGGCTTCGGCGGCGCGGGCGTCGGCCCGTGGGCGGCCGACCTGTTCACCACCACCCCGACGATCCTCGGCACCCTCGAGCTGAGCTACGAGCAGATCTCGTCGCTGGATCCGGACCTCATCCTCAACACCCGCTCGGACAACAGCAGGCAGAAGCACGACGAGCTCTCCAAGATCGCCCCGACGGTCTCGGTCCCGTCCGGCGTGGTGGCCTACGGCACCACCTGGCGCCAGCAGATGGAGATGGTCTCCGCCGCACTCGGGAAGCCGGACGAGGGGGCGAAGCTGATCGCCGAGGTGGACGCGGCCTTCGCAGGCGCCGCCGCGGCGAACCCGCAGTTCGCCGGGAAGACCGTGGTCGTCGGCGCGTACTTCGGCGACCGCTACGGCGCGTACGTGCGGGGCGACTCGCGGGTCGACTTCATGGAGAGCCTCGGGTTCGTCAACAAGCCCGAGATCCAGGAGCAGGCCGGCGAGACCTCTACATCGAGCTGGCCCGCGAGCAGATCGAGCAGCTCAGCGCCGATCTCACCGTGATCTTCCCGATCGGCGGGGACGCCGCGGCGCTGCACCAGGACCCCGTGCTCAACCAGATCCCCGCGGCGCTCGCCGGGCACATGCTGATCATGGAGGACAAGACGCTGATCGACGCGTTCTCCAGCGGCTCGACGCTGGGCACGCAGTACGCCATCGAGCGCGCCGTCCCGCTGTTCGCGCAGACGCTGTCGTAGCTGCTGGGCACCATCATGATCGCCGAGGATGTGACAGGAGCCCCGGATACGAGCCTCGTGCCACACTCCTGGCGATCATGGTCGCGAAGATCGCCGAAACGCCCACCGCGGCGGGCCGGTCGCCCACACTGCGCGGCGTGCGCATCGACGTCCTCGTTGCCCGCCAGGCGGGTGTGATCACCCTCGCCCAGGCCGTCGCCTGCGGGATGGCGCCGGCGACGCTGTACCGGCGGGCCGCGGCCGAGGGCTGGCGGCGCCTGCACCCGGCCGTCTACCTGGTGGGCGGGCACCGGCTCACCGCAGAGGCCCGCGTGCGGGCCGCCGCGCTCTGGCTCGGCGACCCGGCCTGGGTCGACGGCCCGGCGGCCGCGTTCTGGCACGGTCTGGTCCCTGCGCCCGACCGGGTCGGGCTGACGGTCCCGCGCGCCCGCGCGCCGCGTCGCCGTCCCGGGGTCGTGGTGCGCCGCCGCGACCTCGACCGCCGCGACGTCACCCGGCTGCGCGGCGTCCCCGTGACGGCGCTGCCGCGGACCGTGCTGGACACGGCGGTCGCCCTGCCGGACGGGTCCGCGTTCCTCGACCGGGCGTTGCAGCGCCACGTCGCGTTCCCGGCCGTGTACGACGCGTACTGCCGCGCGGTGGGCTGCGTCGGCTCGGCCCGGATGGCGACGCTGCTCGCGGCCTGTGCCGACCGGGCGGACTCGGCCGCAGAGCGCCTTCTGCACCGGCTGCTGCGGCACGCGGGCATCGGCGGCTGGGTCGCGGCGTACGCCGCCGGGCCGTATCTGATCGACGTCGCGTTCGTGGCGGTCCGGATCGCGGTCGAGGTGGACGGATGGGCGTGGCATGCCGACGTCGACCGGTTCCGCGCCGACCGGCGCAAGGGCAACGCGTTGCTCGGCGCGGGCTGGACGGTGCTGCGTTTCACCTGGCACGACCTGGACCGGCGCCCGGCGGCGTGCGTCGCGGAGATCCGGGCGGCGCTGGACCGGGCCGCATGATCACCAAGAGTGTGGCGGGAGCCCCGGATATGAGGCTCCTGTCCCACTCCTGGCGATCATCGGCTGGTCGAGACCCAGAACCGCAGTTCCGGGCCCGGCTCGTCCAGCCGGATCCCGCCGGCGGCCTCGATGACCTTGCGTGACGCGACGTTGCCGGGGTCGCAGGTCACCAGCGCCTGGTCGATCCCCAGATCCGCGGCCAGCGGCAGCGCGGCCTGCAGCATCGCCGTCGCGTGCCCGCGGCGGCGTGCCGACGGCCGTACCTCGTATCCGATGTGGCCGCCGTGGCGGCGCAGCGCCGGGGTGAGGCGGTGGCGGATCGCCAGCCGTCCGAGGAACTCGTCGCCGTCGGACCACCAGAGAGTCGTCTGGGCGGCGAGGCCGGGTCCGGGGGCCTCGACGTCGCGGCGCAGGGCGTCGAGGTAGCGGGCGAACCAGCCCTCGGTGATGTCGTCGGTCCCGCGGAGCGCGCGTCCCTCGGCGCGGAACTCCGCGCCGGCGGCCAGGAACGAGGCGGCCGCGCGCTCGGTGGGTGTGGTGAGCCGCGGGGGCACGGCGGCCAGGCTACGGATGATCACCCCCGGTAGGCGCCCCGGCCCCGGCCGACCGGGTGATCAGCCGTTGCCGGGGCGGCGCGGACGGCTCTAACCTGCGCGGATGAGCGTCACGCGGACCTGGCTCGCCGCGGCGCTCGGTGCCGCGTGCGCCGTCCCCTTCCTGGTGATGAACGCGCTCGTCGCGAACCACGTCGGGCCGGTCGTGCAGTGGCTGCGGCCGACGGGATCCACCGGCGGGTTCGAGCTCGTCGTGCTCGGGGCCCTCGTGATGCTCCTGCTCGCCGGTGCGGTCGTCGCGATCGCACCGGTGCTCGCGCAGCGGGTCGGCGGTGCCGTGATCGTGCCGAACGTCGTGGTGGCCCTGGTGCTGCTCATCGCGTTCGTGACGCTGATGGGCTCGCTGGGATCGGAGATCGTCGCGTGCGAGGTCCGGCACCTGCGGCCCTGCGACTGACGGACGGGCTCCGGTGCGTTCGGCGCCGATCCCGGCGGCGACGACGAGACCGGTCCCGAGCACGGCGAGCACGCCCGGCACCTGGCCGAGGACGGCGAGACCGACGGCGGTCGCGATCGCGGGCTCGAGGCTCATGAGGGTGCCGAACGCGGCGGTGGTGAGCCGGCGCAGCGCCAGCAGTTCCAGGGTGAACGGCACGACCGGCAGCAGCAGCGCCAGGCCGAGGCCGACGACCAGCAGCTCCGGGGTGAGGTGCCCGATCGGGGAGGTCCCCTCGGCGAACCCGAGGACACCCGTCGTGACCAGGCCCGCCACGGGCAGGGAGATCGCGAGCCCGCGCACGCCCGCCACCTCGTCGCCGACCCGCTGGGTGAACACGATGTAGCCCGCCCAGCAGGCCGCCGCGGCCAGGGCGAACGCGACGCCGCGGCCGTCGACGGTGCCGCTCCACGGCTCGGTGAGCGCCAGCACGCCGGCACCGGCCAGGGCGGGGAAGGTGAACCGGCCGGGGCCTCGCCCGCGGGTCACGGCGACCCCGAGCGGGCCGAGGAACTCCAGCGCACTGGCGGTACCGAGCGGCAGCCGGGCCGCGGCGGCGAGGAAGAACATCGTGACGCCCGCGGTGAGCACACCAAGCACGACGCAGGCCGCGAGGGCCCGCCCCGGCACGCGCTGCGGGCGGACCAGCACCAGGAACAGCAGGCCCGCCCACGCCAGCCGCAGCCACGAGACCTCCAGCGGGCTGAGCCGCTCGACGAGGTCGACGGACGCGGCCAGCCCGAGCTGCACGCACACCATCGACGCGAGGGCGAGCAGCGCCCCCCGCCGCGCGTCGGTGGTGGTCGCGGACGTCATGGCTCCAGTAGAGGCGCCCACAATGTCCACGTCCACGTGTTGTTTTCGCACACACCGTTCGATGATGTCGAACATGGAGACGCGCAGGTTGCGGCTGCTGCTGGAACTCGCCCGCCTGGGCTCGATGCGGGCGGTGGCCGAGGAGATGCACCTGACCACGTCGACGGTGTCCCAGCAGCTCGCCGTGCTCGCCCGCGAGGCCGGGACGGCCCTGGTCGAGCCGGACGGGCGGCGGGTGCGCCTCACCCCGGCGGGTCGGCGGCTCGCCGACCACGCTGCGGCGATCCTCGCCGCCGTGGACGCGGCCCGCCGCGACCTCGATCCGGACGCCGAGCCCGCCGGCACCGTCCGCGTCGCCGGGTTCGCCACGGCGATCCGCCGGTCGCTGGTGCCGCTGACCTCCGAGCTCGCCGCCCGGCACCCCGCCGTGTCGGTGCAGATCCACGAGCACGAACCCGGCGAGGCGCTGGGGCTGCTCGCGGAGGACCGGATCGACCTGGCGCTGACCTACGACTACGACCTCGCGCCCGCGGCACCGGACGGGGCCGGCCCGGCTGTGCGGCTGTGGTCGGTGCCGTGGGGGCTCGCGGTGCCCGCGGGGGAGCGGGCCGGGGGTGGCGCGCTGGAGGTCGTCGGGCGCTTCCACGGGCGCGACTGGATCGTCAACTCCCGCAGCAGCGCGGACGAGACCGTCGTGCGCACGCTGGCGTCGATGGCCGGGTTCACCCCGGCGGTGACCCACCGGGCCGACGACCTCGACCTCGTGCAGGACCTCGTCCTCGCAGGCCTCGGCGTCGGACTGCTGCCCGCGAACCACCCGCTGCTGCCCGGGGTCGCGCTGCTCCCGCTGCGCGAGCCCGGCGTCGTCCTGCGGGCGTACGCGCGGACCCGCCGCGGTCGCGCGGACTGGGCCCCCCTGCGCCTGGTCCTGCGGTTGCTGCGGCGCCAGGCCGAGCCGGCCGGCGGGCCGTAGCCGCGGGCGCTACTCCCGGTCGGGGTAGACCCACCCGACGGCGTCGTTCGCGACCGCGATGGACGCGTGGGTCTGCACGAACATCCAGGTGCCGTCCTCCCGATGGAAGACCGCGCTCCACCGTGGGCTGACCTGCCCGCCGTCGGGCAAACGGATCGTGACGTGGGTCGTGGCCCAGCCCACGCTCCCCTCCGCGAACGCCTCGACGTCGTCGGGGGTGAACGTCACGGCGCCGCCCGCGCCGTCCACCTCCCCGCACAGGAAGGTCGCGACGGCCGCGCCGCCGCGGAACACCTCGTCCGGGTCGCTGCCGATCAACCTCGTGTGCTCCGACGCCGACACCCGCGAGCGCACGAGCGCGGCATCCCCGCGCGTCGCGTGGGCGAACCAGTCCCGAACGAACTCCTCCAGATCAGGCGATCTCTCCACGGCCGCTCCTGCATGCCGATGCGACGGGGGCGGCCAGAGTGGGTCCGGCGTGCGGGGTTGTCAAGGCCCGGTCGGGAGTGGACCGGCCGCCCGCCGCGTCACCGGGCGGTCGACGCGGGCGTGCGGCCGTCCGCCGTGTTGCCGCCCGCGCCGATGTCGACCACCGTGGGAGGCGTGGCGGCACGGGACGGAGCGGCTCCCGCGGGCCCGACGGCCGCGGGCGGGCTGACGGAGTCCGGTCGGCGGCGGGTCCTCGTCGTGCTCTGCGTGACGCAGATCGTCAGCTGGGGCGTCCTCTACTACGCGTTCCCCGTGCTCGCCCCCGCCATCGCCGCCGACACGGGGTGGTCGATCAGCGCCGTCACGGCGGCGTTCTCGATCGGGCTCGTCGCCTCCGCGGTGGCCGGGATCCCCGCCGGCCGCCTGCTCGACCGCGTCGGTCCGCGTCCGGTGATGACCGCCGGGTCGGTGCTGGCGGTCCCGGCGGTGCTCGCGATCGCGACGGTCGACGGCTTCGGTGGGTTCGTCGCGGCGTGGGTGCTCGCCGGGATCGCGATGGCCGCGACCCTCTACGCGCCCGCGTTCGCGGCGCTGACCCGCTGGTGGGGCCCGCGTCGGGTCACGGCGCTGACCGCGCTCACGCTGCTCGCCGGGCTGTCGAGCACGATCTTCGCGCCGCTCACGGCGGCACTGCTCGGCGCAGGCGGCTGGCGGTGGACCTATCTCGTGCTCGCCGCCGTGCTCGCGGTCGTGACGATCCCCGCGCACCTGGTCGGGCTGCGTGGACCGTGGCCCGACCCCGATCCGGCGGACGAGCCCGCGCACGCCGTCGACCGCCCGTACGCGATCATGCGCGGCCGCCCGTTCCTCCTGCTGGTCGGGGCGATCACGCTCGGCACGTTCGTCGCGTTCGCCGTGGTCGTCAACCAGGTCCCGTTGCTGATCGAGCGCGGCACGTCGACCGAGGTCGCCGCGTGGGCGCTGGGGCTGGGCGGGCTCGGCCAGGTCCTCGGCAGGCTGGGGTACGGCCGCCTCGCCGCGGCGACCGGCGTGCGTTCCCGTGCCGTCCTCGTCCTCGCGTTGTCCGCCGCCGCCACCGGGCTGCTCGCGGTGCTCCCCGGCCCGGCCGCGCTGCTCGTCGTCGCCGCGATGATCGCCGGTGCCGCGCGCGGCATCTTCACCCTGCTGCAGGCCACGGCCGTCAGCGACCGCTGGGGAGCGGCGCACTACGGCACGCTCAACGGCGTGCTCAACGCGCCCGCGCTGGTCGCGACCGCGCTGGGTCCCTGGGCGGGTGCGGTGCTCGCCGAGCTGCTCGGCGGGTATCCGGCCGTCTTCGCCGTCCTGGCGCTCGTCGGTGTGCTCGCGGCGGTGCTGGCGGCGGGTTCGGTGCCGCGACCGGGTGGGGCCGCATGAGCGGGGGTTCGTACGGGGCCGCCGCCCCGCTCCCGCGTGGCGAGCAGGTTTGTAGTCTCCGGTGATGGCCGACGACACCTGGTCCGGGTCGGCCCTGGCCGGCCGGTTCGCCGACGACGCCTACGCGACGGTGAAGGGCCGCGTGCGCACCGAGGTGATGCACCGCCAGCTGCTGGAGCACCTGCCGCCGCCCCCGGCGCCGGTGCTCGACGTCGGTGGCGGCGCCGGGCACCAGTCGTTCCCGCTGGCCGAAGCCGGCTACGACGTGACGCTGCTCGACCCGTCGCAGGCGATGCTGGACAAGGCCGGGCAGCGGCTCGCCCGGCTGTCCGCCGAGGCCCGGCGGCGGGTCGAGCTCGTGGCGGCCGACGGCGAGAACGCCGACGAGGCGGTCGGGGGCAGGCGCTTCGCCGCCGTGCTGTGCCACGGCGTGCTCGGGTACCTGGAGCGACCGGAGCCACTGCTCGACCAGCTGTGCCGGTGCGCCGCCGCCGGAGGCGTCGTCTCGGTCATGACGGGCAACGCCGAGACGATGGCGGTGCGCCCGGCCTGGAGCGGCGGTGGGCCGACGCCCTGGCGTCCTTCGACGTCCGCAGCGAGATCGGCGTGCTCGGCGTGCCCGGGCGGGCCGACACGGTGGAGGAGCTCGGCGAGCGCCTGCGGGAGCGGGGCGTGGATCCCGTGCGCTGGTACGGGGTGTGGCTGTTCGTGGACTGGCTCGGGTTCGCCGGGGTCGAGCTGGACCCCGGCGACGAGCAGCAGGTGGCGGCGACGGTCGCCGTAGAGCTCGAAGCGGCCCGGCGCGACCCCTACCGCAGGCTCAGCCGCGTCTTCCATCTCGTGGGACGCCGACGCCGGAGCTGAGGAGGTCACGTGGGGGTTCACCCGGACAAGTCGGTTCACTCGGACAAGGTGAGGCGAGGGTCGGGAGCCGGTCGTAGACAGGCGGGGGTCCCGGTCGGTGAGGCAGGGAAGGAGCCCGCTGATGTCGACGCCGGCGCGATCCCACGCCCTCGACCACGTCGTGGTGGTGCTGTTCGAGAACCGTTCCCTGGACAACGTACGGGCACCTGTACGGACCGGAGGACGGCAAGAGCTTCGACGGGGTCATCGGCAAGGATCTGAGCAATCCCATTCCTGCGTGGGCGGAGCACGGCACTGAGCGCAAGGTGGTGCCGTACACCGTCGCCACCGACATGGACTCGCCCAACCCGGACTCCGGCGAGGAGTACTTCCACACGAACACCCAGCTGTTCAACGTCATCGACGACCACAACCGGTTCGCGATCGGTGATGCCGCTGCGGCGCCGTGGAATGCGCCGCCGCCACCGGCCGTACCGACGATGGACGGGTTCGTCACCGACTACATCTCCACCTTCGCCGGCGAGACCGGCCGTCAACCCACCTACGACGAGTACGCCCACATCATGACCGGGTGCACCCCCGAGCAGCTGCCGGTGCTCAACGGAATCGCCCGCGACTTCGGGGTGTTCGACCACTGGTTCTGCGAAGTGCCGTCGCAGACCTTCATGAACCGCTCGTTCTGGACGGCGGCGACCTCGTCGGGGTTCGTGGTGAACAGTCCGATGAGCAAGTGGTTCACCGGGAACAACGCCGAGACGATCTTCGAGCGGCTGGCGGCGCACGGCCGGACGTGGAAGGTCTACGTCATGGAGCCGATGCCGATCTCGTTCACCGGGGTGATCCACGGAACCGAACATGCTGGGCGGGCACGGCGACTACCACCCCGCGTTCGGTCGCTCGTTCTCCGAGACCGTCGACCTGCCCATGGACAGCCCGTCCTCGATGCTGGCCGGTGAGGCGTTCCTGGCGCGGGTGTTCACCGCTTACCGGTCCGCGACCTCGCCGAACGGCCCGAACGTGTGGAACACCGCCCTGCTGATCGGGTGGGACGAGCCGGGCGGCACGTATGACCACGTCCTCCCGGGCCGGTTCCGCCGCCGGACCCGGCCGGACCCCCGGGTGAGTTCGGCTTCGCCTTCGACCGCTCGGGGTACCGGGTTCCGGCCGTCATCGTCTCCCCGTGGGTCGAACCGGGGTCGGTGTACAACGAGGAGTACCGCCACACCTCCCTCATCGCCACATTGCGTGAGGCGTGGAGTCTGGGGGCGGCGTTCACCCGGCGCGACGCGTCGGCCCGCACCTTCGCGCACGTGTTCTCGCGCGACACGCCCCGCGACCCGGACACCTGGGCGACCGTCACGGCGCGTCCCGTGCCCGCGTGGACTATGGACCCCGAGGTGGTGGGCCGGGCGTTGAGCACCCTGGGCAAGGGGATGGCCCCCGCCCTGATCGCCAAGGCAGGGGAACAGGGGGTGCCACTACCGGCCGGGATCACCGAGCCGGGGACCGCGCTGCCACCCGGGCGCATCGTCCCCGTCCTCCGGCAGATCGCCGGTCACTTCTTCCCGCTCCTGGCCGGAGACGCCCGGGATGTCGGCTGAGTCCCGTCGCGCCGGAGCGGGCTGGCGTGGAGTCTGTGCAGTCTTCGGACCCGGTGTGCGGCAACGACGACGGCGTCACCCGGTGCATGGTCGGGCGTTCCGGTGACGAGGCAGGCCCACGGACCGGCGGCCGTGGTGACGTCGACGCGCACACCGACGCCAAGGGGCACGATGCGTCGCACCGTGCCGGGCAGCGCCACCCCGTCGGCCGGCGCCCGCGCCCCGGGTGCGAGCAGCTCGCAGTCCTCGGGGCGGGCGGCGATGCCGTCGCCGAGGTTGGTGAAGCCGACCAGACGGGCGCAGTCGGGGTCGGCCGGCTGGTCCAGGACGTCGGCGGTGGCGCCCAGCTGGCGGATTCGGCCACCGACGAGCAGCGCCGCTCGCGGGGCGAGCGCGACGGCCTCGTGCCGGTCGTGGGTGACGAACAGCGTCGCGGTGTCGAGATCGTCGAGGACGGCCCGCAGGTCGGCGAGCAGGTCGGCGCGGGAGGTGGCGTCGAGAGCGGCGAACGGCTCGTCGAGCAGCAGCACCCGGGGTCTGACGGCCAGCGCGCGGGCGAGCGCGATCCTCTGCGCCTCGCCACCGGAGAGCGTTCGCGCATCGCGACGGGCGAGGTGGTCGACGCCCAACGCGGCCAGCCACGGCGCGGCTCGGCGGGTGGCCTCGGCGCGGCGCACCCCGCGCAGACGCAGCCCTGATGCGGCGTTGGCGGCGACGGTTCCGCGGCGCAGGATCGGCCGCTGGAGCACCGCGGCGATGGCGGTTCGGGCAGTGGCGCGCGTCGCGGGTCTGCCGTCGAGCAGCACGTGGCCGGTGACGCGATGGTTCGACAGCAGCCCGAGGGCGCGCAGCAGGGTCGACTTGCCTGCTCCGTTGGGTCCGAGCACGGCCAGGAGCTCGCCCGGTGCGACGTCGAGCGTGTCGATGTGCAGCAACGTCCGCTCGCCGACGGTCACCCGCAGGTCGCGGCAGCCGATCCGGCTCACCGCGGCACGTTCGCCGGCTGGGTGAGCGCGAGCACGAGGTTCACCACGAACGCGATCATCAACAGGATCAGTCCGAACGCGATCGCGAGAGCGAACTCGCCCCGGCTGGTGGCGAGCACGGCGGCGGTGGTGAGCACGCGCGTCTGGCCGATGAGGTTGCCGCCGACCATCTGCGCCGCGCCGACCTCGCTCACGACCGCCCCGAACGCCGCCATCGCGGCGGCGATCAGCGGCAGGCGCGCCTCGTTGGCCAACGCCGTGAACGCCCGCAGCCGGGACGCCCCGAGCGCGCGCATCTGCACGACGAAGTCGGGATCGACCTGCGCCACCGCCGCCGCAGTGAGCGCCACGACGATCGGCGTGGCGATCGCGGCCTGGGCGAGGACCATCGCCGTCGGGGTGTAGAGGAGCCCGAAGGCGCCCAGCGGGCCGCTGCGCCAAAGCAGCACCGTGACGAACAGGCCGACGACCACCGGCGGCAGGCCGAGCCCGGTGTTCGCCGCCGCGAGCACCACGCGCCTGCCACGGAACCGGCCGAATGCCACCAGGGTGCCGATCGGTGCGCCGACCAGGACCGCTGCGGCGGTGGCCGTCAGCGAGATCCGCAGCGTGAGGGCGGTGATCGACCAGGTGTCCTGGTCGCCGGTGAGCAACAGCCGCACCGCCTCGCGCAACCCGCCGAACAGGACGTCCATCAGCCGCCGAGGTCCGCCTCGTTCTTGCCGGCGTCCGGCACGAACAGCGGCTGCCCGTACTGCGCGACCCCGAACTCGCCGATCATGCGTTGCGCCTCGGGGCCGACGATCCATTCGGCGAACGCGGCCGCGCCGTCGGGCTGCACCCGGTCGCCGGCCCGGGTCGTCATCTCGATCACGTGGTAGACGTTGAGCAGCGTGGGGTCACCCTCGACGAGCAGCGCGAGGTCCAGCGTGTCGCGCTGCGAGAGATAGGTGCCGCGGTCGGCGAGGGTGTAGCCGCTCTTCTCCGACGCGACGCGCAGCGTCGCCCCCATGCCCTGCCCGGTCTGCTGGTAGCCCGCTCCTCCCGGGGCGATCCCGGCGGCCGTCCACAGGCTCTTCTCGCGGGCGTGGGTGCCGGAGTCGTCCCCCCGGGAGACGAACACCGCACCCGAAGAGTTGATCTTCGTCATCGCGTCGGTCACGGGGAGACCGCGGACGCCCGCGGGGTCCTCCGGCGGGCCGAGCAGGACGAAGTCGTTGTGCATCACCAGCCGCCGCGCACCGGTGGCGCCCTCGGCCACGAGCTTCTCCTCGGCGTCGGGCGAGTGCACGAGCAGGACGTCCGCCTCGCCGCGACGGCCGAGTTCCAGCGCCTGCCCGCTGCCGACGGCGGCGGTCTTCACCGTCCAGCCGGTGGCGGCGCTGAACGCGGGAAGCAGCTCGTCCAGCAGCCCCGTGTCCTGCGTGCTCGTGGTCGTGGCCAGGAGCAGCGTGCGCTCGGCCGACGGACCGGCCGCGGGCGTGCCGCACGCGGCGAGCACCAGGAGCAGCAGCACGAACACCGTTGAACGCTTCTGAGCTACCACACATCGGGACAGTAGATTGCCGTGTCGTGACGCGCTACCGCGACATCTGTGCCGAACTGGCCGGCCAGGTGGCATCAGGCGACCTCCCGCCCGGTGCGGAGCTGGCGGGCGTGCGCGCGCTCGCCCTCCGGTTCGACACCACCGCGAGCACCATCAGCCGAGCCGAGCGCGTGCTCGCGGAGGCGGGCGTCATCGTCCTGGCCGACCGGCGCCGCGCTCGCGTCGCCCCCGGGGGTCCGCCGGCCGCACGCCGGTTCCTGCACGGCGAGACCGTCCTGCGCCTGGCGGGCAGCGACGATCCCGCGCTCGACATCGTCGTTCGCACCCTGGGAAGGGCGATCCAGCCCGTCGGCGCGAACGGCAGCAGCGCCGGGCTGCGGGCCGTGTGGCAGGGACGCGCGGACGCCGCGGCGGTGCACCTGCTCCACCACAGCGGCGAGTACAACGGGCCGTTCGCGCGTGGGCTCCTTCGCGGGATGGGCCCGCACTCGATCCACCTCTGGCGCCGCGAGCAAGGTCTGCTCACCCCGCCCGGGAACCCCGCAGGGCTGAGGTCGGTGACCGATCTGCTCGGGTGCCGGGTCGCCAAGCGGCACACCGGCACCGGCACCAGAACGCTGCTCGATCGACTGATCCGCGACAGTGGTGCAGATCCTGACGCGGTGCGCGGCCCCGACGTCGGCTCGCACCTGGAGGCGGCGCTCGCCGTCGCGTCCGGAGCCGTCGATGCCGCGGTCGGGGTCCGCTCCGCCGCGCGCGACCTGGAACTCCACTTCGTCCCCCTGACGTGGGAGGACTACGACGTCGTGCTCGGCGTCGAGGCGCTGGGCGCCGCAGCGCCACTGATCGGCGCGCTGCACTCCGCCGAGGTCCGCGCGGCGGTCGAGGCGCTGCGCGGGTACGACACGACCCACTCCGGCCGGGTTCGCGCGCTCGGCCCCTAGATCAGGCCCCCTGCACCTCTGGAGAGTGCCCAGCGCCTTCGCGACTCGGCCCTCCGTCATGCGGTGAAGCCGCACCGGTACCGGCCACGGACCGTTTGGGGGACTGAGCTCTTCCCCATTCGATGGCGAGAATCAACAACATGATGATTCCGATCGTGTTGATGACCGTCACCGAGACATTCGCCAGCGGCTGGGTATAGTTGAAGACGGTCACGATGATGGCGCCGGTGATACTGCGCTGCGCGGTCGTGATCACGGATGCGTGCCTGGTCGCTGCATTCCTGGTGCTCAGGACGCTACCGAACGCGATGCCGAGGATCGGAACCGCGATCGCCGCGAGGTAGGCTCCCCACCACACGCTGACGAACAGGCTCGTGAACGCGTATATGAAAAGGTTCACGTACAGGAGCAGGCAGGCGAGTGAAATGATGACGACGGGACGGACCCAGGTGGACACCAGCTCGTCGTACCGAAGGCGCATGAGGCAGCCGAGGAGCAGCGGCGCGATCACGAACGCAAGCAGGGGCCAGGCGATGTCCCAGATGCCCACGTCCGGCACGCCCGGTACCAGGGCGGACACGGCGAATGGCAGTACGAGAGGTACGACGATCACCGACACGACCACCATGACCACGAACAGACTCGTGGACATGGCCAAGTCGCCCTTGGCCAAGCGGGTGAGTGCGGGAGCGAACGGCGCACCCGCCGCCAGTGCGACGATGCAGTATCCGATCTTGATGTCGGCATCGATGGGGGCGATTGCGGCGAACCCGATGATCAGTGCCGGCAGAATCACGAAATTGATGAGCAGTACCCGTGCGGCCAGCTGCCAATTCTGAAAGAAATGCTGCAGCAGGTGTCCTATCTGAAGCCGGAGGCCAAGCGTGAACGAGTTCAGGACCGCGAACAGCAGGCCGAACGAATTGATCACGGTCAGGAGTTCTGGACTTGTCATGGCGGCACCATTCTCTGCGCCTGCTCGGTCGGTCGATACGAGAGGGATCGTGATCTGCACCGATCCGGTCGCTTCGCGGCAGCCGCAGGCTGTCTGCACCGTAGGGGCCTCGGTCCCGTTTGTGTCGCCGACGGAGAACTCGTCGCCGCCACCGTGCGCGACGCGTACGCCGACGAGCGCCTGTGGCCATCGACCATGCCGAACACCCCGTCTCACCGCCGGTGGGCACCGCCAGTCAGCATGTTCGCGAGATCGCCGCCCTGTCATCACCCCGAGCGGGGGGTCTACGTGATCATCGCCGCCGGCAGTCCGCCGTCCAGCGGTCGACCCGGCGCGGACGGCTGTCGCGCATCGGCAGGCGCGACGAGCTGCTGACCGTTCGCCAGGTCCTCGACGTCCTCGGCGGCATCTCACGGGACACCTTCTACGAGTGGGGCGAGAAACGCAGGCAAGCGCGGCGCCCGCCGGCGCGCCGCGGGCGGCCCCGGACGATCACAGAGGCCGCCCGGTCCGATGGCGACCGAACGCCCTGGTCAAGCCCGGTCTCAGCCCTTCGTGTCCGGCAGCTCGTAGCCCGCGAACTTGTCGCGCAGGGTCTTCTTCGAAAACTTCCCCACGCTCGTCTTCGGCACCTCGTCGATGAACTCGACGGCGTCGGGCAGCCACCACTTCGCGACGCGCGGCTCCAGGTGGGCGACGACCTCCTCGGTGGTGAGCGTCTCGCCCTCCTTCACCACCACGCACGCGAGCGGGCGCTCCACCCACTTCGGGTGCGGGATCGCGATCACGGCGGCCTCGGCGACCTTCGGGTGCGCCATGATCTCGTTCTCCAGCTCGACCGAGCCGATCCACTCGCCACCGGACTTGATGAGGTCCTTGGTGCGGTCCACGAGCCGGATGTAGCCGTAGCGGTCCACCGCGGCGACGTCGCCGGTGCGCAGCCAGCCGTCCGCGGTGAACTGGGCCCCGCCGCCCTCGCCGCGGTAGTACTCGGCGGCGATCCACGGCCCGGCGGCCTGGACCTCGCCGGTGGCGACGTCGTCCCACGGCTGCTCCTCGCCGCTGCCCGGATCCACGATGCGCAGCTCCACCAGCGGGACGGCCTGGCCCTGGCGCGCCCGGACGTTCGCCCGCTCGTCCTCGGTCATGGCGTCGTGCTGCGTGCGGGCGGTGCAGACGGTCGCGATGGGGGAGGTCTCGGTCATGCCCCAGGCGTGCAGGATCGGCAACCCGATCGCCTCGCGCCAGCCCTCGGACAACGACTTCGGCACCGCCGAGCCGCCGCAGACCACCATGCGCAGCGCCGACACGTCGTGCTGGGCCAGGAGCGGCAGCACGCCCATCCAGATCGTGGGCACGCCCGCCGTGATCGTGACGCGGTACTCCTCCAGCAGGCGCACGAGCGCGTCCGGCGTCATGTTCGGACCCGGGAACACGATCTCGGACCCGGCGAGCAGGCACCCGTACGGCAGCCCCCACGCGTTGGCGTGGAACATCGGCACCACCGGCATCACGACATCGCGCTCCGAGAGGCCCGTCGCGTCCGCGGTGAGGGAGATCAGGGAGTGCAGCACGGTGGAACGGTGGCTGTAGACCACGCCCTTCGGGTTGCCCGTGGTCCCGGACGTGTAGCACATCGCCGCGGCCGTGTGCTCGTCGAGCACCTCGAACTGCCCCTCGAACGGGGCGGCGGCGGCGAGCAGCTCCTCGTAGTCGTGCCAGCCCTCGGGGATCGGGTGCTGCGCGCCGTCGTCGATCACCACGAAGTGCCGCACGGAGGTGAGCTTGTCCGCGAGCGGGGTGAGCAGCGGCAGCAGCGAGCGGTCGACGAAGACGACCTCGTCCTGCGCGTGCCCGGCGATGTAGACGAGCTGCTCGGGGAACAGCCGGATGTTGAGGGTGTGCAGCACCCGGCCGGTGCACGGCGCGGCGACGTACAGCTCGAGGTGGCGTCCGGAGTTCCAGCAGAAGGTGGCGACCCGGCCGTCCGCGGAGATGCCGAGCGTGTCCAGGACGGTGGCCAGGCGGCGCACGCGGCCCGCCCACTCGGCGATCGTCGTCGTCGACACCCCGTCCGCCCCTGCGGAGACGATCTTCTTGTGGCCGAAGTACTGCTCGGCCCGGTGGAAGACGTGCGGCAGGGACAGGGGACGGTCCTGCATGAGTCCGAGCATCCGTTGCTCCAGAGGGTCGGTGCCGTTCGACGAGACAATCCGGACGGTACCCGCGGAGGCTAGGGTCGTCAGCCGTGACCGACGCCGATGCGACCCGCGCGGTCTGCGTCGACGTCGGCTCCACCTGGACGAAGGCCGCGTTGGTGAACGGCGACGGCACGGTCGCGGGGTTCGCCGAGCACCCGACCACGGCCGCGGACGTCCTCACCGGGATGGACGCCGCCGTCCGCGCGGTGACGGCCGCGGGCGCCCCCGGGTGCGAGCCGTCCGTCCTGGCCTGCTCGTCGGCGGGCGGGGGCCTGCGGCTGGCCGTCATCGGCACCGAGCAGCTCGCCGCGGCGGAGGCCGGCTACGGCGTCGCGGTGTCGGCCGGGTGCCGCGTGGTGTTCGTGCACGGCGGCGAGCTGGACCCCGGCGGGGTCCGGCGGCTGCGGACGGTGCGGCCGGGCGCGGTGCTCGTCGTCGGCGGCGCGGACGGTGAGGACCCGGGACTGCTGCTGCACAACGCCGGGCGGCTGGCGGCGGCCCGGGTGCGCTACCCGATCGTCCTCGCGGGCAACGCCGACGCCCGGTCGGACGCGCTCGCGCTGCTGCGGGCGGCCGGGTGCACCGTCACCGCGTGCGACAACGTCGCGCCCGAGCGGGGCGCGCTGGAGCCGGGGCCGGCCCGCGGGGCGCTCACCCGGCTCTACCTGCGTCACACCCTCGGCGGGCGGGGTCCCGCGGCGGGTCCGCGGTTCCGGCGGCAGGTGCGGTTCGTGACCCCGGACGTCGTCGGGCGGGCCACGGAGGTGCTCGCGCGGCTGCAGGACGGGCGGGTGCTGGTCGTCGACGTCGGCTGCGCGACCACCGGGGTGTACGCCGCGGGCGGGGACGCGCCCGCGGTGCGCACCGTCGAGGGCGACCTCGGGTTGCGGGGTGCCGCGGCGGGCGTGCTGGAGGGGGGACAGGCCGAGGGCATCGTGGACCCGTTGGAGGCGGACCTGCTGCGGCCGACCGTGGAGCGAATGTCCGGCGAGATCGGCTACGTCCCGCGCAGCCCGGGGGGCGCGGCGGAGGACCGGCGGCTCGCGGCCGTGGCCGCCGTCGTCGCGGTGCGCCGCCACCTGCGCGACGAGTCGCCGGTGCAGCCGCGGCTGCTCGTGCTCACCGGCGGTGTCTTCCGCCGCTACGACCCTGCGGGCGGCCTCGGGGCGGTCGGCGCCACGCTGCGCACGGACCCCGAACTGGCCGCCGCCCTGGCGCCGGCCGCGTTGGTGCTGGACGCCGCGTTCACGGTCGTCCCGGCCGGCCTGCTGGCCGTGAACGGGCGGATGGCCGCCGCGGAGGCGGTGTTGCGGGAGAACCTGCTCGACTGACGCGGTGGCCGTTGCAGGCCGCTGATCACGCCGAGCGGGATGAGCCGGGCGTCACACCTGGCGGCCGTTCCCGCTGGACTGCAGGTTAGCCTAACCTGATGTCCCGGCAGTGTCGCCGTCCCCTGGTGAACCTGCGACCGGAGCCGCCGTTGACCTCGTTCCACCTCGACCCGACCGCGCACGAGCTGCGTCGTCGCGCAGCCGTCCTCGGGGCGACGCCCGACTGGGATCCGGCGGCGGCGCTCGCCGACGAGGCGCGCGCGCACGAGATGCTCTGCTCCGGCCTGGACACGCAGCAGCAGGCCGTGCTGGCGCAGCTGCGTGCGGCGGGGATCCCGCAGTGAGCACCTCGTGATCGACCCCGATGCCCTCGCCTGCCGTCGCGCCTGGCTCGCCTGCGTCCGCTGTGACGACGGGACCACCTGCACGCACTGCCTCGCCGGCCGCACCTGCGAGGATCACTGGCGCTACCTCCTGAGCGCGGAGGGGCGGCGGCTGTTCGTCCAGTGCCCGGCGTGCCGCCATCGCTGGTGGCACGACACGGGCTTCGGGTCGGGAGACCGGACCGAACGCACCGTGCCGCCGTGGCCGACGCGGGGGTGCGCCGCCTGATCGGGCGGCCCCGGCGAGTTGACAGCGGGAGCCCGTCCGGCGATCCTGGCCCACGTCGCCGGGGTCGAGAGGCGCTGCAGCGGACGTGCGCCGTCCGCCACGCTCGACCGGTCCGGCTCATACACCGAAGGGCGCCTGCGATCGAGACGCAGAGGAGTCGTCCCGTCATGACCCCGTCCGTCCCGCTCCAGGTCGCCGGTGGCCTGGAGTTCGCCGTCGCCGACCTCGCGCTCGCCGAGTTCGGCCGCAAGGAGATCCGGCTGGCCGAGCACGAGATGCCCGGCCTGATGGAGCTGCGCCGCGAGTACGCGCAGGCCCGCCCGCTGCACGGCGCGCGCATCGCGGGCTCGCTGCACATGACCGTGCAGACCGCCGTGCTCATCGAGACGCTCGTCTCGCTGGGCGCGGAGGTCCGCTGGGTGAGCTGCAACATCTTCTCCACCCAGGACCACGCGGCCGCGGCGGCGGTCGTCGGCCCGCACGGCACCCCCGACGAGCCCCGCGGCGTGCCGATCTTCGCCTGGAAGGGCGAGACGCTCACCGACTACTGGTGGTGCACTGAGAGGCTCTTCGAGTTCCGCGACGCCGACGGCGACGTCGTCGGCCCGAACATGATCCTCGACGACGGCGGGGACGCCACCCTGCTCGTCCACAAGGGCGTGGAGTTCGAGAAGGCGGGCGTGGTGCCCTCGGCCGACGAGGACACCTCCGAGGAGTACCGGATCATCCTCGAGACGCTGCGCCGCTCGCTCGCCGCCGACCCGAAGCGCTGGAGCAGGGTCGCCGAGGGCATCCGCGGGGTCACCGAGGAGACCACCACCGGCGTCAACCGGCTCTACCAGCTCGCCGAACAGGGCCTTCTGCTGTTCCCGGCGATCAACGTCAACGACTCGGTCACCAAGAGCAAGTTCGACAACAAGTACGGCATCCGCCACTCGCTCATAGACGGGCTCAACCGCGCCACGGACGTCCTCATCGGCGGCAAGGTGGCGGTCGTCTGCGCCTACGGGGACACCGGCAAGGGCTCTGTCGAGGCGCTCGCGGGCCAGGGGGCGCGGGTGATCGTCGCCGAGGTCGACCCGATCTGCGCGCTGCAGGCGCTGCTGGAGGGCCACCAGGTGGCCCGGCTCGACGACGTGGTGGACAAGGCGGACATCATCGTCACCGCCACCGGCAACAAGGACATCGTCACTGTCGAGCACATGAAGCGGATGAAGCACCAGGCGATCGTCGCCAACGTCGGTCACTTCGACAACGAGATCGACATGGCGGGCCTGGCCCGGGTGCCCGGCATCCGCCGGATCACGATCAAGCCGCAGGTCGACGAGTGGATCTTCCCCGACGGACACTCGATCATCGTGCTGTCCGAGGGCAGGCTGATGAACCTCGGCAACGCCACCGGCCACCCGTCGTTCGTGATGAGCAACAGCTTCTCCAACCAGGTGATCGCCCAGGTCGAGCTGTTCACCAAGCACGAGGAGTACAACAACGACGTGTACCGCCTGCCGAAGATCCTCGACGAGAAGGTGGCCCGCATCCACGTGCAGGCGCTCGGCGGAGAGCTGACGAAGCTCACCAAGGACCAGGCAGAGTACATCGGGGTGGACGTCGAGGGGCCGTTCAAGCCGGAGCACTACCGGTACTGAGATGCTCGGCCCGTGCTGATCGTCATCGAGGGCCTCGACGGGGCCGGCAAGCACACTCTCACCGAGGCCCTCGACAAGGCCCTCGTCGCGCGGGACGCCCGGGTCGCCCGGTTCGCCTTCCCGCGCTACGAGGCCGACGTGCACGCCGAGCTGGCCCGCGACGCCCTGCACGGCCGGCTCGGCGACGTCGCGTCGTCCGTGCACGCGATGGCGGTGCTCTTCGCGCTGGACCGCCGCGGCGCGGCGGACGAGCTGCGCCGCGCCCTCGCCGCGTCCGACGTCGTGCTGGTGGACCGCTACGTCGCCTCGAACGCCGCCTACGGCGCGGCGCGGCTGCACCAGGACGCGGACGGTGAGCTGGTGGCCTGGGTGCGGGAACTGGAGATCGAGCGTTTCGGCATCCCGGTGCCGGACGTGCAGCTGCTGCTCGCGGTGCCCGAGACGGTCGCGGCGGAGCGCGCGGCGGGGCGGGCGCGGGGCCGCGACGTCTACGAGTCCGACGGCAGCCTGCAGGCGCGAACGGCGGCGGTGTACGCGCAGCTCGCGGCCGCCGCCTGGCTCTCGACGTGGCACGTCGTGGACGGGGCCGGGGACGTCGACGCCGAGGCGCTCGCGCAGCGGTTGGCCGGCTGATCCCACTCAGCCTGATCCCGCTCAGCCGGGGCCGGCGAGGGCCCGCTCCAGCTCCGCGGTGCTCGGCTGCGCCATCGGCTCCGGCGGGTGCTCGGCCAGCAGCGTCCGGACGCGCCGCAGCAGCACCGCGTCCGCGTAAAGGTCCGACGGCCGCCCGATCATGCCCATGCAGCGGAAGACAGCGCGGAACGCGGCTGCGTCCACCGGCGCGGCGGCGCGCAGTTCCCGGAACGTGAGCTCGCCGGGCGGCGGGGTGAGGTCCGGCGGCGGGGTGCCGAAGACCGCGTGCCGCTGGCGCGCCACCGCGACCGCGTCCGTCACGGCCTGGTCGGCGTACCAGGGGGCGACGTGCTCGTCGACGGCGGCGTCGATCGCGAGCGCCCTGGCCACGGGATCGGTGGGATGGGCGGCCAGCGCGTCGACGAGGTCGGCGGCGGTGTGCGCGGCGAGACCGAGCCCGCGGCCGAACGTCGGGTTCGTCGTGCACACCGAGTCGCCGACGGTGTGCAGCCCGCTCGCGACGGGCGCGCCGTCGACGACGATGCGGCGAAGGGTGTTGTGCAGCCCGCCCATCACGCCGACGTCGGTGATCGGGTCGAGGCCGTCGAGCCACGGCGCGTAGAACGGCACGCTGCGCAGCACGGCCTCGAAGACCTCCGGGCGGCGCGCCGAGCTGAAGCGGTGGTCCGCGGCGAGCGGCGCGACCACGAGCTGCATGCTGTCGTTGTCGCCGCCCCAGATCCCGACGATGAACTCGCGCAGCCCCGCGACCACCCGCGTCGTCACCGGGCCGGGGAGGTCGGCGGGCCGGGCCCGGTACTGGCGGCCGTAGTAGGCGAGGCCGCACTCCGCGCGCGCCATGTGGCTGCGGTGCGCCCCGGCGGCCTCCAGCCAGTGGTCCACGGGGCTGCGGCGGCCGGAGGCGTCGACGACGACGTCGGCGGGATGCTCGCCCTCCGCCGTGCGCACGCCCCGGACGTGCGGCGGCTCCCCGGGCGTCGTGACCAGCCCCGTCACCGCGCACCCGTAGCGCACCTCGACCCCCGGCTCGGCGGCCGCGACCCGGGCCAGTACCCAGTCCAGCGTGGCGCGGCGCGTCATGAGCAGCGTCAGGCGCTCGTCGCCGGGCTCCGGCGTGCGGTCCGGGACCGTCGGCGGCATCTGGCTGAGTACCCCGGCCTCCGCGGCCCCCGCATCGATCAGCGCCGCGTACACGTCCGGCAGCCGCCGCTGCATCACCTCCCGGAACGCGGTCAGCAGCACGTGCGGCTGGATCACCTGCGGCGCCGCCGCACGGAAGGCTGCGGCCGCGGCCGTCTCCACGTCCGCGGCGGGCGCGAGGTCGTCCCGCTCCAGGACCAGGACCTCGTGGCCCGCACGGGCCAGCATCAGCGCGGCCAACAGGCCCGCGGCACTCCCGCCGACGACTGCGATCCGCACGGCACATCACCCCGCCTGCGGAGGCTAGACCGGCGCGCGGCCGCGTCAACCGGCTACCGGACGATTCCTGACGTCGTCCCGCACGCCGCGCGCGCGAACCCCGGCGTTGCGGGTGCTGCGGCGACGCCCTGCCGCCGCCCGCGCCGCTCAGTAGCCCACGTAGTGGCCCGCGGCAGAGCGGCGTCCGCCCTGCTCCAGAGTGCGCAAGCCGTAGGTGGCGATCATGTAGCGGACGCCCGCGGTGATGTTCGCGACCGGGTGCGTGATCGGCTTGTTGGCCAGCGACGGGTGGACGAACTTCCTGAACGTGGACGGGATGGTCTGCATCAGCCCCTGGGAGGGGGTGCCGCGCTTCGCGTTGGCGTCCCAGCGGTTGATGGCGTTCGGGTTGCCCGTGGATTCCTTCATGATGATCTTCTTGACGGCCGGGGCGAGGCTCTGCGGCAGGTCCATGATGCGCAGCGCCTCGGCGATCCAGCCGTCCAGGCCGCCCTTGGCGATCAACGCGTCCACCTTCGCCCGTTCGGCCTGTTCGGCCTGCTGCTTCGCGGCCATCTCGGCGATCCGGGTGGCGATGCCCGCCGCCTTGTCGAGCTGGGCGAGCTGCCCGCCGCCCGACCGCTCCGACCCGCCGGACCGCACCGGGACGAACGCACCCTTGCCGGTGTGGTGACCGTTCTCGTCGATCTTGAGTGGGACCGAGACGGAGGCGAGTGTGGCGGCGACCGTGGGCGTCGACACGTCCGCCGCCTCCGGCGTCGGCGCCTCGACGGTCGGGATCAGCGCGGTGAACGCGCCGGTGGTGACCGCGCCGAGAGCCGCGGCTGCGCCGGCACGCGTGGCACCGGCGGAGACCGGACGCGGTGCTGCGTGCCGACGCACGCGTGCACCGGGGGAGCGGTGTACTGCCACGGACCAACCCTTCAGCGCTGGGGAGCGACCCGCCGCGAGCGCTTCCGGGTTCGGGGCCCGGGACCGGATGGGGAGTCCGGCTGTGCGCGCTCGTTGCCGAGTCGTGACGCTGGGCACGAAGGTAGTGCCTCCGGCGCGGCGTGGACAAGGCGCCGACATGCCTCTCGGCGCTGCCGTACGACCGCTCGTCTGCTTTATGGTTTCGTGACCCCCGGTCGGGCAACCCTCCTCCGGTCGGTTCTCTCCGCCCCGCCGAACGGGCGCCTCAGGGCAGCAGCAGGCAGACGTCGCCGAACTCGTGCCACAGGTAGCCCTCCGCCAGCGCGTCCCGGTACGCCCGGCGCACCAATCTCCGTCCGGCCACGGCCTCGAGCAGCTGCAGGTGCGAGGCCTCGGGTTCGTGCCAGCCCGTGACGAGCCCGCCCACCGTCCGGGCCGGGCGCTGCGGGCCGAGCACCAGGTCCGTCCAACCGGCGCCCGGCCGGACCGTGCCGTCGGGAGCGGCGACCGTCTCCAGTGCACGGGTCACCGTCGTCCCGACCGCGACGATCCGCCCGCCCCGTGCCCGCGTCGCGTTCACCGCGGCGGCGGTCGGGGCCGGGACGGTGTAGCGCTCCGGGAGCGGTGCCTCGCCCACCTCCGGGGAGGAGACGCCCGTGTGCAGGGTCGAGGTCACCACCCCCACTCCGCGGGCCCGCAGCGCCGCCAGCACCCGCGGTGAGAACGGCCGTCCCGCGCTCGGCATCTCTGCGCTCGGGAACTCAGCGTTCGGGAACTCAGCGCTCGGGAACTCGGCGGCGGCCTGCGCGAACACCGTCCGGTAGGCCTCGATCGGCGGAGTGCTGCGCAGGTGGGAGTAGCGGATCGGCCGGCCGACCCTCGCCAGCCAGGCCGGCAGGCCGCCCTCCACCGGTACCCGCGCCCGCCACAGGCGGCTCCTTCGGGCGGCCGGGTCGGGGTGGGCGGCGACGAGCGTCGCCGTCACGCCGCGGGGCAGTGCGATCCGCTGGCCCGGCGCGGCGTCGGTGACCCGCCCGCCGTCCGGCGCGCGCAGCTCCACCACGTACTCGTCCCCGTCCGGGACGGGCCCGCTGACGTGCAGCACGACCGGGTGGCCCGCCCGCGTGCCCTCGACGGCCGCCGCCGCCGTCGTCGAGGTGTTGACGACCACCAGGTCGCCCGGGGCGAGCGCGGCCGGCACGTCGGTGAACCGCACGTGGCGCACGGGGCGGCCCCGCGCGGCGACGGCGAGGCGCACCTCGTCGCGGGCGAGGCCGCGCTCCTCCGGTGGGCCGGTGGCGGCCCGGTCCTCGGGCACGGTGAACCGGACCGGTGGGCGCCCGGGCGCTCGCCGCGGCCGGATGCGTGCCGGATCGGTTCGTGCCGCGGCTGCTCCGGGCACGCCGGCCGACTGCCGGGTGTTCGCTGCCCCGGGGTGGTTCACGCGGGCACCTGCGTCGAACCGGTGGCGAACTCGGCCGCCCGGTAGCGACCCGGCGCGGGTCGCTCGTCGAGCAGCCGCAGCAGGGCCGGGACGACCGTCCCGGGTTCGGGCCGGTCCGAGATGTCCTCGCCGGGGAACGCCCGCTGGTGCATCGGCGTGCGCATGTCGCCCGGGTCGACCGCGTACACCGCGACGTCCGGGAGTTCCTCGGCCAGCACGGCGGCAAGCCGGTCCAGTGCGGCCTTCGCCGCGCCGTAGCCGCCCCAGCCCGGGTAGGCCTCGACGGCGGCGTCCGAGCTGACCGTGACGACGACCGGTGCGGGTGCGCGCCGTAACAGCGGCAGCGCGATCCGCGTGAGCGCGAGCGGAGCGACGACGTTCGATTCGAGGATCGCCCGCAGCGCCGCTTCGTCCAGGTCGGCGAGCGCGGGCAGTGGGGAGGGGCCGAGGTCGCCCGCGTTGTGCACGAGCAGGTCCAGGCCGCCGGCCGTGCCGGCGGCGGCGACGAGATCGGCACGGTGCTCGGGATCGGTGATGTCGCCGGGCACCGCCACGACGCGGTCGGGGTGGGCGAGGGCGGTGACCGCGTCCCGGAGGCGGGCGGCGTCGCGCGCGTCGGTGACGACGGTGGTGCCGCGTCCGGTGAGGCCGGCGACGAGCGCGCGGCCGAGGCCGCTGCTGCCGCCGGTGACGATGGCGGTGCGGATGTCGGTGCGGATGTCGGTGTGGATGTCGGTGTGGATGTCGGTGTGTGCCATGTCGGCTAGCTTGGGATCTGAATCTGACTTCAGGTCAAGGAGGATCCCGGGATGCACGCGCACGACCTGCTTCCGATCGGGGAGGTGGCCCGGCGCAGCGGCCTGCCGCACTCCGCCCTGCGCTACTACGAGCGCGAGGGCCTGCTGCACACCGTCCGCACCTCCGGGGGCCAGCGCCGGTACGAGCGCTCCGTGCTGCGCCGGCTCGCGTTCATCCGGGCGGCGCGCACGATCGGGGTCAGCCTAGAGGAGGTCCGCGACGGCCTGTCGGAGCTCCCCGACGGCCGGACCCCCACCCGCGCGGACTGGACCCGGCTGTCCCAGGCCTGGCGCCGTCGGCTGGACGAGCAGATCGACGCGCTCGTCGCACTGCGTGACGGGCTCGACTCCTGCATCGGCTGCGGCTGCCTGTCCCTGGACCGCTGCCGGCTGTCGAACCCGGACGACTCGGCCGGACGCTCCGGTGGCGTGGGGGCGGTCCGCCTGCCGTCGGCGCTGCGCCGGGCCTCCGTCGACGGCTGATCGCCAGGGCTGACCTTCGCGCGACGGCGAGGTTGCGTCGCGCGAGTTCCGCGTCCCATCCGCGCGAGTTGCGGGTCTCACCGGGCCGGTGTGTGGGTTTCGCCGCGCCGGTGTGGTGGGTTTCGCCCGGGGCGGCTGCCCGGGCAGTGGCGGAATCCCGCGTGAGTTCCGCGTCCTGTCGACGCGAGTTGTGGGTTTCATCAGGCTGCGTTCATGGGTGGGCCGGCGGACCCGCCAGCGCGGTGTCGGCGCGGCCGGACGGAACCCGCATCTCGGCCTGGTGAGATGCGCAACTCGCGGGAGGCGTGCCGGACGACGACGGACGGAACCCGCATCTCGGCCTGGTGAGATGCGCAACTCGCGGGAGGCGTGCCGGACGGACGGCCCGGGTCGCCCCGTGTTCACCGCCCGGTCGTGAGAGCTTGCGCCCATATCGTCGGCTGCCGCGGGAATCGCGGTTTACCGTGGCCGGGTGACCCTCGATACGCGGTGGCTGAAGCTGGAAGGTCTCGACAACGTCCGTGACGTCGGCGGGTTACCCGTCTCCGGCGGTGGCGCCACCCGGTCGGGACGCCTCCTGCGCAGCGCCGCGCTGCATTACGTCACCGAGGCCGACGTCCGCCACCTCGTCGACGTCTTCGGGCTCAGCCTGGTGCTGGACCTGCGCACCGCTCGCGAGATCAACCGGGACGGGCCGACGCCGATCGCTCGAGCGGGTGTCCGGACCGTCGCGCTCACCTTCGTCCCCGAGGACGGCCGGCCACTGCCGGAGACCGGCGACGACACGGACCCGCTGCTGCGCAACTACCTGGGGTTCCTCACCGACCACCCGGAGAACGTCGTCGAGGCCGCCCGCCTGCTCGCCGCACCGGACGCGGGTCCGGCGCTCGTCCACTGCCAGGCCGGCAAGGACCGCACGGGAGTGCTGGTGGCGCTCCTGCTCGACACCGTCGGGGTCGAGCGGGACGCGGTGGTCGAGGACTACGCGCTCTCGGCCCAGGAGGTCGAGGCGATGTTCCGCCGCTGGGCCGATGCGCTGGAGTACCCGATGCCCGTCGACCTGACCCCGCACATGCCGCGCGCCGAAGTCATCGCCGCGCTCCTGGAGCGCCTCGACGCCGAGCACGGTGGGGCGGCGGGGTGGCTCACAGCGAACGGACTGGAGCCCGACGCCGTCGGACGTCTCCGCGCCAGGTTGCGGGGCTGATCGCACGACGCGGGGCGGCTCCGCGCCAAGTTGCGGGGCTGATCGCACGGCGCCGGGCGGTCGCACGGACGTTCCCGGGCCCGAAGGACGTCGCGCTCGGGGCTTCGCGAGGCTCATCCGGAGCGGACCCGGGTCCACCGTCACGGTCAGGCGAACCGCAGACCGGCCAGCAGCTGCTGGTGCAGGTCGCGGGCGGCCTGGTCGGACGCGTCCGTGGCGCGGGTGGC
>JBFWRR010000005.1:80369-85884 GCA_050248815.1 Pseudonocardia sp.
GGCTTCGCGAGGCTCATCCGGAGCGGACCCGGGTCCACCGTCACGGTCAGGCGAACCGCAGACCGGCCAGCAGCTGCTGGTGCAGGTCGCGGGCGGCCTGGTCGGACGCGTCCGTGGCGCGGGTGGCGAGGACGACGACGTGGCCGTCGTCGAGTACGGCCCGCACGAGCGCCGTGCCCTTCGCGTCGTCGCGGTCGACGGCGACGACGGCGTCGAGGGCGTCACGCCCGTCGACGGTGGTCTCCTGGCTCTCGACGACCGTGACGCCGAGGCCGGGTCCCACAGAGTCCAGGATGGTGTCGAGGCCGACGCCCGGAATCGTCGGCACGTCGACGACGGCGAACGCGACGTTCGCGCCCTCCGGTGCGTAGGCGCGTCCGAACGGCACCTCGACGGGGTCCGCCGCGCCCGGCAGCGCCACCGTGACCCCGGACGGCGCGTCGGTGACGTCGACCCAACCGCCGGGCGCGGGTGTCGTCGCCGCGGCGTTCGCGATCCCGGGGCCCGCCCCGAGCAGCGCGACGAGCGCGAGCAGCGCCGCCGCGATCCACGTCCCGACCGGCATCCGCCTACTGATCGTCGCGATCATGACCGTCCCCTCCTGTCGCGGCACGGGACCTCCGGCCGCCACGGGAAGGGTGCCGCGGCAGCCGGGCGGGGGGCACTTGCCAGATGGTGACAGTTCTCTGCGGGGCCCACGCCGCGGGCCGCCCGGAAAGTGTGGGTATTTCGCTGTGGACTAACCGAAATGGGGACGGCGATGTCAGCTTGCGTCTCCATGATCGTCGTGAGAGCGCCTGCCGACGTACTGACGATCGACCATCCCACCACCGCCGACACCAAGGATTGTTCTACGATCGCAATGTCGGGGTGGCGGGCTGGACGTGAACTCTCGTTACGCCTGTGCGCTCTGGTGCCGGGATTTCTCGGAAACCTCCGTCGTCGCCCGGGACGCCGGATCCGTGGTCGGATTCGTGACGGGCTTCCGGCGCCCGACGGATCCGGCCACGCTGCTCGTCTGGCAGGTTGCGGTGGATCGCGCTGCCCGCGGTCGAGGGCTCGCCTCCCGGAGGCTGAACTCCCTGGTCACCGGCATTCACCAGGTCGGATACCTGGAGACGACGATCACGCCGGACAACATCGCGTCGATCGCGCCGTGCACCGGGTTCGCCCGGCGGCAGGGTGCCGCGGTGCAGCGGGCCGAACTCTTCGGTCCGGCGCTGCTCGGCGCAGACCACCAGCCGGAAAATCTCTTCCGAATCGGCCCGATGCGAGGTGCGACGACGTGACGAACGTGTTCGACGAGGTCGAGTCGGAGGTTCGCAGCCACTGTCGGAACTGGCCGGTGGTATTCGACATGGCCCGCGGCTCACGCCTGTTCGACGTCGACGGCCGATCCTATTTGGACTTCTTCGCGGGAGCGGGTGCGCTGAATTACGGGCACAACCCGCCCGAGCTCGAGGCGGCGTTGGTCGACTATCTCGCCCGGGACGGGGTGACCCACGCGCTGGACATGCACACCGGGGTGAAGGCCGAGTTCCTCGAGACGTTCCGGGAGCTCGTCCTGGCCCCTCGCGGCCTGGACCACAAGATCCAGTTCGCGGGTCCCACCGGGGCGAACGCGGTCGAGTCGGCCCTCAAGCTCGCCCGCAAGGTCACCGGGCGGGAGTCGATGGTCAACTTCACCGACGCCTTCCACGGCATGACGCTCGGTGCGCTGTCGGTGACCGGCAACCCGATGAAGCGCGGCGGCGCGGGCGTCCCGCTCGTGCACGCCACGCCGATGCCGTGCCGGCGCCACGACATGCTGCCGATCGTCGACGACGTCCAGATGGGCTGCGGGCGAACCGGCCCGTTCTTCTCCTTCGAGCTCGCGGGCATCCGGCCCGACATCGTGACGCTCTTCAAGTCGATCTCCGGGTACGGCCTGCCCATGGCCCTCGTGCTGATCGCCCCGGAGTACGACGCCTGGGCGCCCGGCGTGCGCAACGGCACCTTCCGCGGCCACAACCCGGCCTTCGTCACCGCGACCGAGGCCCTGCGTCGCTGGTGGAAGGACGACACCCTGGAGCGCTCCACCCTGGCCGAGGGTCAGCGGGTCGGGGCCGCGCTCGAGGAGATCGCGGTGGACGCGGGTGCCGTCGTCAAGGGCCGCGGTCTGGCTCGCGGGCTGCAGTTCGGGCGGGCCGAGATCGCCCCCGAGGTGTGCGCCGCGGCGTTCGCGCGGGGCGTGCTCATGGAGACCGCCGGGCCGAACGACGAGGTCGTGAAGCTCCTGCCGCCGCTGACGGTCACCGACGAGCAGATCGAGGAAGGCCTGGGGATCCTCCGCGAGTCCGTCCGCACCGTTCTGACGGGAGCTGCCGCATGATCGTCCGCACTCTCGACCGGATCAGCGGGACGGAGCGCGACGTCCACGGTGACGGCTGGCGCAGCCGCCGGCTGGTGCTCGCCGGTGACGGGGCGGGCTTCTCGCTGCACGAGACCGTGCTCGACGCCGGAACGGATCACCGCTTCTGGTACGCCCACCACGTCGAGGCGGTGTTCGTCGTCGAGGGCGGGGGTGAGCTCACCGACCTGGACACGGGGACGACGCACGCGCTGGGTCCGGGCTCGATGTGCCTGCTCGACGGCCACGAGCAGCACCGGCTGCGGCCGCTGACCCGGATGCGCACCGTGTGCGTCTTCAACCCGCCGGTGACCGGACGCGAGGTGCACGACGAGAACGGCGTGTACCCGTTGCTCGTACCGGCCGCCGCCACCGAACCCGAGGGAAGGACGCGGGAGGGATGCCGGTGACCATCGACCGCTACCCGACGCGTCGCGGCGCCGCCGAGGCTGCTGGAGCGCCCCGATCCGACCGTGTGGGGGCGCGCCGGACGTGCTCGGGCCGCTGACGCCCGCCCAGCTGCGCGACCACGATCGCGACGGCTTCCTCACCGTGGACCGGTTGCTCGACGCCGACGAGGTGCAGGAGCCAGCTGGCCGAGCTGCAGCGGCCGTCCGGCGATCCCGACCTGCGCGACGACGAGCGTGTGGTCGTCGAGAAGACGACGAGCCAGGTCCGGTCGATCTTCGAGGTGCACCGGCTCAGCGCGGCCGCGGCGCGGCTGGCCGCGGACGACCGGGTCGCCGGTGCGGCCCGCCAGATCCTCGGCTCGGAGGTCTACCTGCACCGGACGCGGGTCGATCTCAAGCCCGGCCTCGGTGGCGACGGGTTCTACCGGCACTCGGACTTCGAGACCTGGCACGCCGAGGACGGGATGCCCGCGCCGCGCGCGGTGAGCTGCTCGCCCTGACCGACCGACAACCACGTGCACAACGGCAGTCTGATGATCATGCCCGGTTCGCATCGGACGTACGTGTCGTGTGTCGGTGAGACGCCTGCCGACCACTGCCGGGAGTCGCTGCGTGAGCAGCAGGTCGGTACCCCGGACCAGGACAGCCTCACCCGGCCGGCCGACCGGCACGGGATCTCCCTGATCACCGGTGGGGCCGGGTCGGCCACGTTCTTCGACTGCAACGCGATGCACGGGTCGGGCAGCAACATCACCCCGTACCCGCGGTCGAACGTGTTCCTGGTGTTCTGCAGCATGCGCAACCCACCTGCCGAGCCGTTCGCCGCGCCCGGGCGACGACCGGAGCACGTCGCGGCCCGGGAGGTGGTCCCGCTGCGCTGATCGGGCCGGCTGGGCTGCCCGTGTTACCGACAGGTATGCGAGATTGGGGTCGGCAACGCGAGGAGGCCGCCGATGGATCTGAGCTTCACCCCGGCTGAGGAGGAGTTCCGCCGCGAGCTGCGTTCCTGGCTCCACGCGCACATACCGCAGGAGTGGACCCGGCCGGGCTTCTGGGAAGCGCTTTCCGGATCCGACGCAGACGAGGGCTTCGCGATGCGCCGCGACTGGGAGCGGGAGAAGGCGCTCGCCGGATTCGCCGGGATCCAGTGGCCCACCGAGTACGGCGGCCGCGGCGGCACGCCCGGCATGAAGGCCATCTACGACGAGGAGATGGTGCTCGCCCACGCGCCCCGCACCGTCAACCCGCTGGGCCTCACGTTCCTCGCGCCCACGGTGATGGCGATCGGCACCGAGGAGCAGCGCAAGGAGATCATCGGCCCGCTGTTGCGCAACGAGGTCATCTGGTGCCAGGGCTTCTCCGAGCCCGGCGCCGGTTCCGATCTCGCCGCGCTCGCCACCCGCGGCGTCCGCGACGGGGACGACTTCGTCGTCAACGGCCAGAAGGTGTGGACCACCTACGCGGTGCACGGCGACAAGATCTTCACCCTGGTCCGCACGCAGCCCGGTGCCGAGAAGCACCGCGGCATCTCGATGCTGCTCATCGACATGCACCAGCCTGGCGTGGACGCCCGCCCGCTCAAGCAGATGAGCGGCGCGAGCGAGTTCGGCGAGGTGTTCTTCACCGACGCGCGCGTGCCTGCGTCCGACTGCCTCGGCCCGATCGACGACGGCTGGCGCACCGCGATGCTGCTGCTGTCGTTCGAACGCGGGGCATCGGGGATATCGCAGTACACCGAGTTCCGCCGCCAGTACGACGAGATCGTCGCCGTCGCGAAGGCGCTCGGGCGCGACCGCGACCCCGTCCTGCGCGACCGGCTCGCCGGCGTCCTCACCGAGCTGGAGTGCCTGCGCTACCACTCCATGCACGTGCTCACCCAGACCGAACAGGGCCGTGACCTCGGGTTCGAAGCGTCGATGACGAAGCTGCAGTGGTCGGAGACGTTCCAGGATCTCTGGGAGGTCTTCGACGACGTCCTCGGCGACGACGCCACGCTGGCCGCCGCCGCCGGGATCGACCTCGCCGCGTTCCACGGCCAGGCCATGTGGTCGCGATCGGTGACGATCTGGGGCGGGTCCTCGCAGGTACAGCGGACCATCACCGCCGAGCGCGTGCTCGGCCTGCCGCGGTAGGGGGAGCGATGTTCTTCGCGTTGACCGATGAGCAGCGGGAGTTCGGGGCCGCCGTCACCGGCTATCTCGCGGACCGCTTCGACCTGTCGGCCGTCCGCGGCGTCGTCGAGGATCCGGACAGCGATGGGCATCCGGCGGCGCTGTGGAAGGCCGCTGCCGAGCAGGGATGGCTCGCCGTCAGCGTCCCCGAGGAGTACGACGGGCTGGGGCTCGGCCTGGTCGAGGCGCAGGTCATCGCCCGCGCGCTCGGGGCAGGCGTCGCGCCGGGGCCGTGGCGGGGCACGGTGCTCGCGGCCGAGGCGATCCGGCTGGCCGGGTCGGAGGAGCAGAAGGCGGCGTGGCTGCCGCGGCTCGCGGCCGGGGACGCCGTCGGCGCGGTCGCGCTGCGCGGAAGGGCAGGTGGCGCGCTCCCTGCCGTCGAGTACGGGGCGGTGGCCGACGTCGTCGTCGCGCGCGTGCCCGGGACGGCGACCGCGGCCGGATCGGGCGCGCCGGGCGGGGGCGCGGTCGGATCGGGTGCGCCGGGCGGGGGCGCGGTCGGATCGGGTGCGCCGGGCGGGGGCGCGGTCGGATCGGGTGCGCCG
>JBFWRR010000005.1:85894-86731 GCA_050248815.1 Pseudonocardia sp.
GCGCCGGGCGGGGGCGCGGTCGGATCGGGTGCGCCGGGCGGGGGCGCGGTCGGATCGGGTGCGCCGGGCGGGGGCGCGGTCGGATCGGGTGCGCCGACCGGAACCGCCGCCCGCCCGGGGCCCGCCGGCTGGGCGCTGGTCACCGGTGCCACCGCCCGAGCGGTCGGTTCGTACGACGGCACGGTGCGGCTCGCATCCCTGGACGGCGGCGCCGTCGAGGTGCTCCCGGGCACGGTGGACCTGGACGCGCGCGCCGCCGTCCTCGTCTCCGCCGATCTCGCCGGGATCGCCCGCGAGGCCCTCACCCGCACCGTCGCCTACGACTGCGACCGCAGGCAGTTCGGCGTCCCGGTCGGCTCGTTCCAAGCGATCAAGCATGCCCTCGCCGACCTGCACGTGGCCGTCACGATGGCCGAGCACGCCGCCCTCTACTCCGCGCACGCCGTCGACGTGGCGCTGGAGGATGCGGACCTGGCCGTTGCCGTCGCCAAGGCCAAGTGCAGCGACGCCGCCGTGGCCGCGACCGCCGCGATGATCCAGTACCACGGCGGGATCGGCTACACCTGGGAGCACGAGGCGCACTTCTTCTACAAGCGGGCCAAGCGCCTCGCCGGGATCGCCGGCACCGCGGACGCGCACCGGGCGCGGATCGCGGAGCTGACGATCGGCTGAGCCGAGGTCGGCGGTCTGTCGCGATCGGGGCAGCTGGTCGGCGCGCGGGTGACCCGGGACCCGAGTCGGTGCACTCCGGCGTGCCGCGGGCTCGCACACAGGGCGGTGTGCTCGCACAGCGTGTCGGCGGTGTGCACGAGCGACCGGGGGTGTGCGCGAGCGACC
>JBFWRR010000005.1:86761-102700 GCA_050248815.1 Pseudonocardia sp.
GCGAGCGGCGGTGCGGGCGCTCAGGAATCAGGACGGCTCGCTAGCGTGATCGCGTGACCACGGTCCTCATCGTCTCGCTCGCCGTCGTGGTGGTCGGGATCGCGCTGTGGTTCGCGATCTTGCGCACGCGACGCGTGGTGGGGCGCGGTCGGGAGGCGGTGGCCGGCACGGAGCGCCAGGCCACCGCCACGGCGCTCGGTTCCGTGGACGGGCCGCGTGGTCATTGCACGATCGGCGTGGACGCGCGCCGGTTCGTCGTCGCGCAGTGGTCGCCGCCGCGCACCACCGAGATCCCCGTGACGCGGATCGTCGCAGTCGAGGCGGCCCGTACGCGCGAGGGCCGCTCCGGCCGGGACTGCCTGCGGGTGCGCTTCCGCGGTGCGGACGGCGCCGAGGACGCCGTAGATCTGCTCGTCGCCGACGTCCCGGGCTGGGTCGACGAGCTGCGTCGTCGCGCGAAACGCCGCCGGGCCCGCTGACCCAGCTGTCAGGCAGGGCAGCCGTGCACACGGTCCTGTCGCCGTGCACGCCGTCCGACATGTGCACGGCCACGCGGCGGTGTGCACGGCGCGCCGGGGTGTGCACGGCACGGCGGCGAGGTGTGCACGGCCACACGGGGGTGTGCACGGCACGGCGCGGTGCGCACGGCGACCGACCGAGCGCCCCGCTGACTCGGGTTACTTCTGCCAGCCCACCGTCTCGGGCAGCGGGACGAAGAACAGCCCCGCCCCGACGTTCGCCAGGCCCTGCTTGACCGCCACGATCGTCGGCCCGTTGTCGATGGGCATCACGCCGTAGCGGCCGAACGCCTCGGTCTCCACCGCGTTGCCCTGCGTGATCACCTCGGCCTCGGTGGGCAGCGCCTGCACGGCGCGCACCTTCTCGTCCAGCTCCGGCGTGCCGGTCTTGGAGTTGTTGAGCGTCGAGTTCGAGCACCACTGCTGGCAGAAGTACGCGAATCCGTACGGATCGCTGCTGGAGTAGGCGGAGAAGAACAGATCGAAGCTGCGTTCCGCGACCACCGAGGAGAACTCGCTGCTCTGCACCGCCCGGATGTTCATCGTGACGCCGACGTTCTTGAGCATGGCGGCGGTCGCCGTCGCCGCGGCGATGCCGACGGGGCTGTCGCCGGTGCGGACGTACTCGACGACGAACGGCTTGCCGTCCTTGACGCGGACGCCGTCGGGGCCCGGTACCCAGCCCGCCGCGTCGAGCCCGCGCTTCGCGGCCTCCGGGTCGAACGTGACGACCTTCGAGAAGTTGTCCTCGTAGCCGTCCTGGAACCGGTACAGCGTGAGCGAGCCCGGCGGGGACTCCTCGTAGCCCAGCCCCTGGTGCAGGATCTTCCCGAGCTGCCCCCGGTCGATCGCCTGCATGAGCGCCTTGCGCACCGCGATGTCCGAGAGGATCGGCGACTCGCCGTTGAATGTGAACAGCGACGTGAACGGCGAGGTGCCGCGGCGGATCTCGATGCCGGGCAGGTCGCGAACCTGCGCCAGCCGCTCCGCCGAGGACGCGCCCGTCGCGTCGAGCTGCCCGTTCTTGAACGCGTTGAGCGAAGCCTGCGCCTCGTAGACGACATAGGTCCGCGAGTCCAGCTTGCCGCGCTTGCCCCACCACTTCGGGTTGCGCTCGAACACGACCGTTCCGGCCTGCTGGTCCAGTTTCCCGATCGTGTACGGGCCGGCGCCCCATTCCGGGTGCGGGTTGTTGAGATAGCCCTGGTTGAAAAGCTCCGGGGTGTTGACCGCCGGGTTCAGCCACTCGTTGAACAGCCCCGGCCACCACAGGTTGATCCCGGCGAAGGTGACGATCGCCTGCCGGTCGTCGACGCCGCGCGTGACGGAGGTGATCCGGTCGTAGCCGTCGCTGGAGCTGACGCTGTAGGCCGGGTCCTTGCCCGAGAGGATCCGCGCCTGGTTCTCGAAGATCCGCCAGTCCATCGGTGTGCCGTCGTTGAAGGTCGCCGCCGGGTTGATCGTGTAGGTGATCCGGGTGTTGCCGTCGACCGTCTCGTCGGTGGCGCTCGTCAGGTAGTCCGGATTGAAGACCGGGTCGCCCTCGGGTGTGAAGGTGATCGGCATCGCGTTGGACCAGCGCCAGAGGGTGCGGGTGTCGGCGGTGGAGTCGCCCTGCAACACGTTGAACTGCGGGTTGATCTCGCCGATCGCCGTGGTGTAGGTGCCGCCGTCGCGGATGTTGTCGTAGGGCTGCGGGTTGTACTCGCCCTCCGCAGGGGCGGGTGCCGGGGGCAGGCCGGGGTCGCCGGACCCGCCCGCGCACCCCGCGAGGGTGAGCGCGAGCACCGCGGCGAGAGCACCGATCGTGGCACGCATGGCGCCTCCTACTTCTGCCAGCCGACGTTCTCGGGGAAGGCCCGGAAGAACAGGCTCGCGCCCTGCTCCGGGCCGTAGTTCGCGAGCCCCTGCTTGACGACGGCGATGGACGGCCCGCTGGTCAGCGGCATGACCCCGAAGAGCCCGAACGCCTCGACCTCCACCGCGTTGCCCTGCGCGATCTGGTCGGCCGCGGTGGGCAGCTTCTGCACGGCCTGCACCTTCGCGTCCAGCTCGGGGGTGCCGGTGCCGGAGTTGTTGAGCGTCGAGTTCGAGCACCACTGCTGGCAGAAGTACGCGAACCCGTACGGGTCGGAGCTGATGTAGGCGGAGTAGAAGACGTCGAAGCGGCGCTCGTTGAGGATCGCGGAGAACTCGCTGGTGGCGGCCTGGCGGATGTTCAGCGTGACGCCGATGTTCTTCATCATCGCGGCGGCGGCGGTGGCGATCGCCGCGCTCGTGGGGGTGTCGCCGAGCCGGACGTAGTCGATGGCCAGCGGCGTGCCGCCCTTGCTGCGCGTGCCGTCGGGGGCCGCGACCCAGCCCGCAGCCTCCAGCCCTGCCTTCGCCGCCTCCGGGTCGAAGGTGATCACCTTCGAGAAGTTGTCCTGGTAGCCGTCCTGGAAGGAGAACTGGCTGAGCGAACCCGCCGGCTCCGCCTCGTAGTCCAGCCCCTGGTTGACGATCTCGCCGAGCTGGCTGCGGTCCACCCCCTGCATGACGGCCTTGCGCACCGCCGGATCGGACAGGATCGGCGACCTGCCGTTCAGCGTGAAGATCGCGTTGACCGGCCGGACGGCGCGGCGGACCTCCGTGCCCGGTACGTCGCGCACCTGGGCCAGGCGGTCCGCGGTGTTGGCGCCCACGGCGTCGATCTGGCCGTTGCGGAACGCGTTGAGCGCGGCCTGCGACTCGTACTGGACGAAGACGCGCTGGTCCAGCTTGCCTCGCTTGCCCCACCACTTGGGGTTGCGCTCGAAGATGATCGTCCCGGTCTGGCGGTCCAGGCTCGCGATCGTGTACGGCCCGGCGCCCCACTCGGCATGGGGGTTGTCGACATAGCCCTTGTTGAACAGCTCCGCGGTGTTGACGGCCGGGTGCAGCAGCGAGTTGAACAGCCCGGGCCACCACGGGTTGGCGCCCGCGAAGGTGACGATCGCCTGCCTGTCGTCGGCGCCGCGGACGACCGAGGTGATCCGGTCGTACCCGTCGCTGGAGGAGACGAGGTAGGCGGGGTCCGTGCCGTTGTTGGCCTTCCAGGTGTTCTCGAACGATCGCCAGTCGATCGGCGTGCCGTCGTTGTAGGTGGCCGCGGGATTGATCGTGTAGGTGATCCGGGTGTTGCCGTCCACGGCGTCCTCGACCGCGCTCACCAGGTAGTCCGGGTTGTAGACCGGGTCGCCGGTGGGCGTGAACGTGATGACCATCGGGTTGTACCAGTTCCACAGCAGCCTGGTGTCGTTCGTCGTGTCGCCCTGGAACGTGCTGAACTGCGGGTTGATCTCGCCGATCGCGGTGGTGAACGTGCCGCCGTCGCGGAGGTTCTCGTACGGCTGCGGGTTGTACTCGCCGTCCTGCGACAGGGGAGCGGTGCTCGGCGCCGGGCCGTCCCCGCCCCCGCAGGCCGCCAGTGTCACCGTCAGTGCGGCGATCACCGCCAGGGTCGCGGTTCTCGTCAGGCGCATCGGGCGGTTCCTCTCGGCAGGGCTGCGGCGGGGGAGGGCGGGGGGAGTCAGCGATGGTGGCAGGCGTGGTGGTGGTCGGCGGCACCGGCCCGCCGCAGGGTGGGGGTCTCGGTGGTGCAACGCGCGGCGCCTGCGGGAGGCAGTGCCTGCTGCAGCGGGCAGCGTCCCGCGAAGCGGCAGCCGGGGGAGTCGTCGACGGGGCTCGGGATGTCCCCGCGCAGGACGATCCGCTCGCGCGCCCGCTCGACCTTGGGATCCGGCACCGGGACGGCGGACAGCAGCGCCTGGGTGTACGGGTGGCGCGGATCGGCGAACACCGCGTCCGCCGCCCCGATCTCGACGATGCGGCCCAGGTACATGACGGCGATGCGGTCGCTCACGTACCGCACGACGGCCAGGTCGTGCGCCACGAACAGGTAGGACAGGCCCAGCCGGACCTTGAGCTCCTGCAGCAGGTTCAGCACGCCCGCCTGGATCGACACGTCCAGCGCCGACACCGGCTCGTCCAGCACCAGCAGCGACGGGCTCGTGGCGAGCGCGCGGGCGATGCCGATGCGCTGGCGCTGGCCGCCGGAGAATGCGGCCGGGAACCGGTCGCTCTGTTCGGGGTCCAGGCCGACGAGCCCCAGCAGCTCGTCCACCCGCGCGGAGGCCGCCGCCCGGTCGCGCTGCCCGGTCGCGTGCAGCGGCTCCGCGAGGATGTCGTGCACGGTGAGCCGCGGGTCCAGGGCGCCCATCGGGTCCTGGAACACCATCTGGATCTCCCGGCGCAGCGCCCGCTCGTCGGTGCGCCCCCGGATCGCCGCGACGTCCGTGCCCGCCACCGCGATCCGGCCCGCCTCGGGCGCGCGCAGCCGCATGATCTCCAGCAGCGTCGTGGTCTTGCCGCAGCCGGACTCCCCGACCAGGCCGAGCGTCTCGCCCTTGCGGATGTCGAGGTCGATGCCGGCAACGGCGTGCACCGCGCCCACCCGCCGTTTCAGCAACGCGCCCTTGAGCAGCGGGAACGTCTTGCGCACGCCCGCGAGCTCCAGGACCGGGGGACGTTCCTCGCGGTCCCCCGGGTCCGCCGCCTCGGCGATCTCGGGCCGCGGGAAGACCGGTTCGCCGCCGATCCGGCCGTCCTCGATCTGCGCCGCGCGCACGCACGCGGCGCGGTGCCCCTCCTCGACGGTCGTAAGCGCGGGCTCGTCCGCGCGGCAGCGTTCCTCGACGACGGGGCAGCGCGGCGCGAACGGGCAGCCGGGCGGCAGGTCGACGAGCAGCGGCGGGTTGCCGCGGATCGGGACGAGCGGGGTGCGGTCCGCGGCGTCCACGCGCGGCACGGCGTCCAGCAGCCCGATCGTGTACGGCATCCGCGGGGCCGCGAACAGCGCGCCCACCGGTGCCGACTCCACCGCGCGGCCCGCGTACATGACCAGCACGTCGTCGGCGGTGCCCGCGATCACGCCGAGGTCGTGGGTGATCATCACGAGGGCGGCGCCCGTCTCCGCGCGGGCGAGCGAGAGGACGTCGAGGATCTGGGCCTGCACCGTGACGTCCAGCGCCGTCGTCGGCTCGTCCGCGACGATCACCTTGGGGTCGTTCGCCATCGCCATCGCGATCACCACGCGCTGGCGCATCCCGCCGGAGAACTCGTGCGGGAAGGAGTCCACCCGGCTGCGGGCGTCCGGGATGCCCACCAGGTCCAGCAGCTCGATCGCCCGGGCCCGGGCCTTCGCGCCCTCCGCGAGTCCGTGGACCTGCAGCGCCTCCGTGATCTGCGTGCCGACGCTGAAGATCGGGGTCAGCGCGGACAGCGGGTCCTGGAACACCATGGCGAGGTCGCGGCCGCGGATCCGCGACATCGCCCGGTCGCCGAGCCCGAGCAGCTCGCGGCCCTCCAGCCGCACCGAGCCGGTGACCCGCGCGGAGTCCGGAAGCAGTCCGAGCACGGCGAGCGACGTCACCGTCTTGCCCGACCCCGACTCGCCCACCACGCCCAGCGTGCGGCCGGGGAGCAGGTCGAAGTCCACGCCGCGCACCGCGCGCACCGGACCCGCCTCGGACGGGAAACTGACGTGCAGGTCGCGCACCGACAGCAGGGCCGTCGTGTCCGCGGCCGGGCGGCTCACGCGCGACCGCCCGATTTCGACAGCGGGTTGAGCGCGTCGGACAGCCCGTCCCCGATCAGCGCCATCGAGACCGTCAGCAGGGTGACCAGGCTCGCCGGGAACCAGAACAGCCACGGCGCGCTGGCCAGCGAGTTCGCGCCCTCGTTGAGCATGGTGCCCAGCGAGACGTCGGGCAGTTTCACCCCGAACCCGATGAACGACAGCGCCGTCTCGCCCTGCACCGTCGCCACCACGCCGAGGGTGAACGAGACGATCAGCAGCGACCCGATGTTCGGGACGATGTGGCGCAGCACGATCCGCGAGGGCCCGACCCCCATGAAGCGCGCCGCCTGCACGTACTCGCGCTCGCGCAACGACGTCGACAGCGACCACACGACGCGGGCGCCGAACATCCAGCCGAACGCGGTCAGCACCAGGATGAGGATCCGCCAGTCCCCGCCGTAGGAGTTCGACAGCAGCGCGAGCACCAGGAACGACGGCACGACCAGCAGGAAGTGGATGACGGTCAGCACCGACCGCTCGACCCGCCCGCCCAGGTACGCGGCGACGGCGCCGACGAACGCCGCGATCGCCGTCGTCAGCAGCGACACCGTGATCGCGATGACGAGCGAGCGCTGCAGCCCGTGCACCACCTGCGCGTAGGTGTCGTTGCCCGAGGCGTTCGTCCCGAACACGTGCTCGGGCGACGGCGGCCGGGTGAGCGCGGTGAAGTCCACGTCCGTGTGGTCGTAGGGGGTGAACAGGCCCCCGAACAGCGCGAACAGGATCAGCAGGGCGAGGATCACCGCCCCCGCCACGGCGCCGCGGTTGCGCAGGAAGCGGCGCAGGTACAGCCTGCCCCTGCTCGACGACCGTCGGCGCGGGGCGGGCGCGGCGGGCGGTCCGGTGTGCCCGGCGGCCTGCGCGGTCTGTTCGACGGCATGGTCGGCTGCGGTCGGGCCCAGCGGGAAGATGCTCATCAGGTCAGCCGCACTCTCGGGTCGAGGACCACGACCGCGATGTCGGCGAGGATCGCACCCAGCGCCGTCATCGCCGCGCCGAAGACCGCCACCGCGACGACGGCGTGCACGTCGTTCTTCGCGATCGACTGGATCATGTACTGGCCCATGCCCTGCCAGGCGAAGATCGTCTCGGTGATCACCGCGCCCGTGAACAGCGCCGGGATCGCGAACGCCACCGACGTCGCCACCGGGATCAGCGTCGTGCGCAGGGCGTGGCGGCGCACGGCCTGCGTGCGGGTGAGCCCCTTCGCGCGGGCGGTGCGCACGTAGTCGGAGTTGACGTCGTCGAGCAGCAGGTTGCGCTGCAGCAGGTGGTAGCCCGCGTAGCTGAACAGCACGAGCGTCACCGTCGGCAGCGCCAGGTGCTGGAGCCGGTCCACCACCGTCGGCCAGAACCCGCTCACCGACGGCGAGTTCGCCCCCGCCACGAACAGCACCGTGGTGCCGAGCGTCTGGTTGATGCTGATCGCCACCAGCACCACCGCGAGCGCCCCCACCACCAGGGGCACGTTGAGTGTGAACACCGACAATCCCTGCTGGAAACGATCCGCGAGGGAGTACTGCCGGGTGGCCGTGTAGACGCCCAGGGCCACGCCGACCACCGCGGCGAGCGTCAGCCCCAGCACCACCAGCTGCGCGCTCACGCCGATCCGGAACGCCACCTGTGCGTTCACGCTGTCACCGATCGGCGAGCGGCCCCAGTCCCAGTGCAGGACGATCGACGTGAGCCACGTCCACCAGCGCTCCAGCAGCGGGGTCTCGGGGTTGAGGTTGTACTGCTCGAGCGAGCGCGCCACCTGCTCCGGCGGTGGGACGGGGCGCAGCTGCAGGTAGTTCGACCGCGGGTCGAGGAACGCCGTGGCGAGGAAGTAGGTGAGGTTGGCCGCGACCACGATCATCGCCAGCCAGCCGGCCGACTTCCGGATCAGGTATCGCAGCACGGTCTGTTCAACTCTCTGTGACGGACGGGGTTGCGCGCGATCTCGTCACGACCCCGACGGCCGCGGCGGCGGGGCGCACCGCGCGGCGGCGCCCATCGTCGCCGTGCCACCGTGCGTCCGCTGTGAAGTGTGCACCGGCCACGAGGTGTCGCCGACGTCCGGGCGGGCCCGACCGGTGGACGGGCGTCGCACGACGTGATGGCCGGCACGGCGGGCATGACGGTGTGTGATCAACTTCGGCCGGTACGGCCCTCCGTGAGGAGCATCGTCCACTGCGCCGAACGGCGCTACGCTCATGATCCTCGATCATGGTGATCGTCGGGGTGGACCGCGGCAACAATGTGGCCGTCGGGTGCGAGGGGGGCGGGGACTCTTGCCGGGCAGGACGATGCGATGCGAGCTGCCCGGATGCGGCGCTCCGATCATGGATGTCGTCGGTCGCCCCGCGCGGCGCTACTGCGGTCCCGAACACCGGGCCGTCGCGCGGCGCGTGCGCCGGGCCGCGTCGGCGGCCGCCGCGGCGGCCGAGCAGGCGGCGCGGCTCGCCGAGGTGCTGCCGTGGGTGGACGCGCCCGTGCCGGTCGCGCCGGGTTCGGTTGCCGCGTCCCCGGCTGTGTCGGCCGCGCCGGGGACCATGGTGGCGTCGGGGACGTGGGTCGGGTCAGGTCGGCCGGTTGCGTCCGGGATACCGGGTGTGCCGGCCGCGTCGGACGCGGCTACGACGCCGGTCGGGTCGGGTGTGCCGGTCGCGCCGGAGGCGGCTGCTCCGCCGGTCGCGCCGCTCCGGCCGGGGGTGGCGCCCGCACCGCACCAGGTGTCCGACCAGCCCGACGGCCGTCCCGGCTGGTCGCCGGAGGCCGGATGGGCCGTCGCACCGTCGGCGACCCGCGGCACGCCGCTCGCGAGCGATGATGCCCCGGAGACGCCGACACCCGCTGGTGAGGCGTCCGGGCCCCGGGTGAGCCCGCGCTCCCTTCCCCCGGAGCGGCCCGACGGGCCGCCGCCCGGATCGGTTCGCGCCGGGGCGCCGGGAGCGGTCGTCGTCGCGGCGGCGCCGCCGCACGACCCTGCAGCATCGGCCCACCCTGCCCGACCGCCGCAGCATGCGGTGGTGCCGGTGGTGCCGGTGGCGCCGGTGGTGCCGGTGGCGCCGCCGTGCGTCCCGCCGGTGTCGCCCGTCGGCGCGGTGGCGGGTGCCGGGTCGCCGGACCAGGTCGGCATTCCCCTGCCGGAGTGGCCCGGACCCGTGGCCCCTGCCGCCGGTGCGCACGGTGGGCCGGCCGGCGGGATGCAGGCGTCTGCGGCCGCCGAGCCGGCGGCGTCCGGCGGGGCGGCAGGCATGGCGGCGCCCGGCGCCACCGGCCCGGTACAGGCGGCCCGCCCCGGCTCCACGGCGGCGGGGTCGGCGTCCGCACGCGCCAGGATCGCAGGACCCGCGACCGCGGAAGGCGCGGTGGCGAGACCCGGGGCACCGAGGGTGGGGACGCCGGAGGCCGGGACACAAAGGGCCGGGGCACCGAGGGTGCGGACGCCGAAGGCCGGGACACAAAGGGCCGGGACACCGAGGGCCGGGACACCGAGGTCGGTCACGGCGCGGGCCACCGGGGCAGGCCGGACTCGGCAGCTCCTTCCGGAACAGCGGTCAATGCTGCGGCGTGCCGTGACAGCCTTGAGCGCGTTCGCCGTCCTCGCCGGCAGCTACACGGCCGCAACCGGGGACACCGCCGCCCGGCCGTCGGCGGTCCCGGTCGAGGTCGCGCCCGCCGGGGAGACCGTGGACCAGTGGGCGGTGCGTGCCCAGCGCGCCCTGGACTCGATCAACCATCAGCTCGACATCATCGCCGACACCGAGATCGTCTGGAACCGCGCCGCCGAGACCCAGCGAGCCGCGGCCCGCTCCGCGCCCATCGAGGCGCTCCAGGCGCGCAAGTTGCTGCTGCTGCAGCGTCAGGCATCACTGCGATCGCAGCTGGCGCTGTTCGCGGAGCTCACCGAGGCGCGGTCGCGGCTCCGGCTGGCCGAGCAGCGCCTCGCCGACATCGAGGCCGCACTCGCCACCGCACCACCAGCCGGCAGGCGCACGCCCGAGGAGATCCTCGCGGTCACCTCGCTCACCGCGCAGCGCGACGTGCAGATGATCGAAGTGGAGGCCCGTCGCGCCGAGGTGGCCCGGCTCGAGCAGGCGGTCGCGGCGGCGGCACGCACCCCGCTGCCCGCCGACGACAAGCACACGGAGCTGGTGAGCAGCCTGGTGATCCGGTCGCTGGACAACGAGGGCGCGCCGTCCGCCCCGGACGGGTCCGCACGGTCGAAGCGGCCGGAGGCGCTCGTGGAACGGGCCGGAACGATGATCAGCCGCGTCCGCTACGACGTCCCGAAGGCCGCCCCGCCGGACCCGCGCGGCCCGCGGGACGCGCCGCGTGCCGTCGGGAAGGCGGTCGGCGGGGTCGTGAACGGGGTGCGCCAGGTCGTCCCGCCGCAGCCCACCGCGTCGTACGGCGGCGGGTTCGGCGGCCTGATCGCGGGCGCGGTCACCGAGGGCGTGCGACAGGCCGACGAGCAGGAGCGGCGGGGGTCCTCGTCCGACGGGCCGTCGGAGGCGGACCGCGAGGCCGCGAAGCAGGTCGCCGGTTCCATGGCGGCGGCCTTCGGCACCGGCATCGACGCCGACGACCTGCCGGACGACTCCGACGCCTACCGCGCGCCGTCGAGCGACCGCTCGCCGGACACGAGCGACATCAAGGACTGGGACCGCTCCGCTGCCCTCGACAGCGGCCCGGTGGCCCAGAAGGACGCGGAACAGAAACAGGCGGAGCAGACGACCGGGTGGGCGCCCACGACGCCGTCGTTCACGCAGAGGTCCGTGGAGCAGACCACCTCGCAGTCGACCGAGCAGGCGTCCACCGCGCGCCCGACCACACACTCCACCGAGCGGGCGTCCACCAAGCAGACGTCGAAGCAGGCCGCGAAGCAGGCCACGAAGCAGGCCGCGAAGCAGGCCGCGAAGCAGAACGCGAAGCGGCCGACCACCTCCGGCTCCGCTGATCGGTACCGCGCGAAGAGCGCGAAGCGCTCGGACTCGGGCCACGGGAGCGACCGCGACTCCGATGGCGAGCGCGCCACGGGGAGCGCGCGCGGGTGGGGCTTCACCGGCTCCGGCGGTTCCGGTGACGGCGACTCCGACGACTGAGACCGTCGACGGCGCGGTCCCCGTCGCCACGGTCGCGCGGCGATCCCGATCGGGTACCGCGTGGCTCCGGTGACGGGGCGCCGCGCGGCGTTAACCTCCGTGATCGTGACCGCGCCCACCCTGCTCCCCGACACCGACGGCACCGCGCTACCACCCCACGTGCGCAGTGCGTTCGGGGTGGGCGAGGCGCAACCCCGCGCCGTGGTGTGGGCGGGCAGACGGGCCTGGAACTGCGCGGGCGAGGGCGACCGGGACGTCCTGATCCGCCCCGTACCGGACAACGCGGTCGCGGCGTGGTCGGCCTCCGTGCTGGACGGGCTGCGGGTACCGGGGCTGCGGCTGGTGCAGCCGCTGCGCTCGTCGGACGGCCGCTGGGTCGTCGCAGGGTGGGCGGCGTGCCGCTACCTGCCCGGCGGCGTCGAGGCCCGCCACGACGAGATGCTCGAGGCGGCCGTCCGACTGCACTCGGCGATCGCGACGCTGCCCCGTCCGCGGCTGCTCGACGACCGCGACGACCTGCTGTCCTGGTGCGCGGCCGGGGCGTGGGGGGAGCGCAGGCTGACCCTCGACCCGAGCCACGGCGGGCGGCTCTACGCGGAGCTGGTGCCGTTGCGCCAGCCGGTCCGCCTCGCACCACAGGTCGTGCACGCGGAGCTGTTCGGCTCGCTGCTCTTCGACGGCGAGCAGCCGCCCGCGCTGGTGGACCTGGTACCGGCGTGGCGGCCCGCCGAGTGGGCGGCGGCGGTCCTCGCGGTGGACGCGGTGGCCTGGGGCGGCGCGGACGTCTCGCTGCTGGACCGGTGGTCCCACCTGGCGGAGTGGTCGCAGATGCTGCTGCGGGCGGTACTGCACCGGCTCGCGCTGCACGCTCAGCACCCGGACGCGTCCCCGCGGTCCATGGTGGGCCTGAAGCGCGTCGCGGATCTCGTCCGCGAACGCCTCTGATCGTCACCGACCGGCTCACAACCACCCGGTCGGTGAGTGAGCAGCACTTTGCGAGGGCGTCACACACGCCGCACGGCCGGGTAACGGAGCGTTCTTAGCGTCAGTTCCCATGACTGCCGCGCCTGAAGCCCCTGCCCCTGCGTCGATGCTGAGAGGTCGCTGGATCGACCACTGGGAGCCGGAGGACCCCGACTTCTGGGAGCGCACCGGAGCGAAGATCGCCAAGCGCAACCTCGCCTTCTCGATCCTCGCCGAGCACATCGGGTTCTCCATCTGGACGATGTGGTCGGTGCTGGTGCTCTTCATGGGCCCCGAATACGGCATCGACGCGGCGGGCAAGTTCTTCCTCGTCGCGGTCCCCACCCTCGTCGGCTCGATCCTGCGGTTGCCCTACACGTTCGCGGTGGCCAAGTTCGGCGGCCGCAACTGGACGATCATCAGTGCCGGGCTGCTGCTGATCCCGACGATCCTCGCGGCCGTCGTGATGCACCCCGGCACCTCCTACACGACGTTCGTGGTCGTCGCGGCGATCGGTGGCCTAGGCGGCGGCAACTTCGCCTCGTCGATGACGAACATCAACACGTTCTACCCCGAGCGGCTCAAGGGGTGGGCGCTCGGGCTGAACGCAGGCGGCGGCAACATCGGCGTTCCCGTCATCCAGCTCGTCGGGCTGGCGATCATCGCCACCGCCGGGCCCTCGGCACCGCAGATCCTCTTCGGCATCTACATCCCGCTCGTCGTCGTCGCGACGGCGCTGGCGGCGCTGAAGATGGACAACATCTCCTCGGTGCGCAACGACGGTGGCTCGTTCGTCGAGGCCTGCCGGGAGTCCCAGACGTGGATCATGTCGTTCCTCTACATCGGGACGTTCGGGTCGTTCATCGGCTACAGCTTCGCGTTCGGGCTGGTCCTGCAGAACCAGTTCGGCCGCACTCCGCTCCAGGCGGCCGCGGTGACGTTCATCGGCCCGCTGCTGGGCTCGATCATCCGGCCGGTCGGCGGCAGGCTCGCGGACAAGCTCGGCGGTGCGAAGGTGACGTTCTGGAACTTCGTCGCGATGGGCGTGTTCACCGGCCTGATCATCGTCGCGTCCGGGATGCACTCGCTGCCGCTGTTCGTCATCGCGTTCATCGCGCTGTTCGTCACGACCGGGATCGGCAACGGGTCGACCTACAAGATGATCCCGGGGATCTTCGCGGGACAGGCGCGGATCGCGATCGCGGAGGGGGCCGATCCCACCGCAGCCACGATGAAGGCGCGCCGGATCTCCGGTGCGGTGATCGGCATCGCCGGCGCGGTCGGTGCCCTGGGCGGCCTGTTCATCAACCTCGCCTTCCGGCAGTCGTTCCTCGCGACGAAGTCCGGCGACGCGGCGTTCTGGGCCTTCCTCGCCTTCTACGTGGTGTGCGTCGCGGTGACCTGGGTGGTCTACCTGCGGCCCGCGACCGCGGGGGCGAAGAGCCCGCGCCTGGCCTACGCGGGCGTGTGACCGCCTCCGTGACCCCCCGGGTCGCCACCCACTGCCCGTACTGCGCCCTGCAGTGCGGGCAGTGGGTCGCCGGGGACGGCACCGTCGACGGCCGCGAGTTCCCGACCAACCGGGGCGGGATGTGCCAGAAGGGCTGGACGTCGGCGTCGCTGCTCGACCACCCGGGACGCCTGCGGACCCCGCTGGTGCACGGCAGGCCCGTCGACTGGGACACCGCATTCGGCTACGTCGCCGACCGGCTGCGCGCGACGGCGGCCGAGCACGGCCCGGACGCCGTCGCGGTCTTCGGCGGTGGCGGGCTCACCAACGAGAAGTGCTACGCGCTGGGCAAGTTCGCCCGCGTGGCGCTCGGGACCTCGCAGATCGACTACAACGGCCGCTTCTGCATGTCCTCGGCCGCCGCGGCCGGCAACCGGGCCTTCGGCGTGGACCGGGGGCTCCCGTTCCCGGTCGCGGACCTCGCCGGGGCGGACGTCGTCCTGCTGGCGGGCGCGAACGTGGCCGAGACGATGCCGCCGTTCATGGGTCATCTCGCGGGCGCGCGGCTCGTCGTCGTCGATCCACGGCGCACCCCCACCGCCGAGCGTGCGCTCGCCTCCGGCGGGCTGCACCTGGCGCCCGTGCCGGGGACGGACCTCGTGCTCGCGCTGGGGATGCTGCACGCCGCCGTCGTCGCCGGGCACCTCGACACCGCCTACCTCGACGCGCGGACCGGCGGGTTCGACGACGCGTGGCGGGTCGCCGCGCAGTGGTGGCCGGAGCGGGCCGAACGGGTGTGCGGGGTCGCGGCCGCGGACATGCGGCGGGCCGTCGACCTGGTCGCGGAGGCGGCGAACGCCTACATCCTCACCGCCCGCGGCGCCGAGCAGCACGCGCACGGCGTCGACACGGTCTCGGCGTGGATCAACCTCTCGCTCGCCCTCGGGCTGCCCGGACGCCCCGGGTCCGGCTTCGGGACGATCACCGGGCAGGGCAACGGCCAGGGCGGGCGCGAGCACGGGCAGAAGGCCGACCAGCTCCCCGGCTACCGCATGATCGACGACCCCGCGGCGCGCGCACACGTCGCGGCCGTGTGGGGTGTGGACCCGGCGACGCTGCCCGGGCCGGGGCGCAGCGCGACGGAGCTGCTCTCCGCCCTCGGCACTCCGGGCGGGCCACGGGCGATGCTCGTGTTCGGGTCGAACATGCTGGTCTCGGCCCCGGACGCGGGTGCCGTCGCGGATCGGCTCGCGGCGCTGGACCTGCTCGTCGTCGCCGACTTCCTGCCCGGCGAGACGGCCGCGGCCGCCGACGTCGTGCTGCCGGTGGCGCAGTGGGCCGAGGAGGAGGGCACGATGACCAACCTCGAAGGCCGGGTGCTGCGCCGCCGCCGGGCGATGCCGCCCCCGCCGGGCGTGCGCACCGACCTCGAGGTGATCTCCGGGCTCGCCGCCGCGCTGGGTGTGCCCGGCTTCCCCTCCGACCCGCGCGCGGTGTTCGACGAGCTGCGCCGCGCCTCGGCAGGCGGGAAGGCGGACTACTCCGGCGTCACCTACCCCCGCCTCGACGCCGGGGAGGCGCTGCACTGGCCGTGCCCGGACGCGGCCCTGCAGCCGGGGGCCGCCGCAGCGCCCGCGGCGGGAGCTGCCCGGCCCGTCGCGGTGGGCGGCGGACCGGCCGCTGAGGTCACCGGCCCGCACCCCGGCACCCCGCGGTTGTTCCTCGACCGGTTCGCCCATCCCGACGGGCGGGCCCGCTTCATCGCCGTCGACCACGTCGAGGCCGCGGAGCTGCCGGATGCGGACTTCCCGCTGCGGGCGACCACCGGCCGCGTGCTCACCCACTACCAGTCGGGTGCGCAGACCCGGCGCATCGCCGAGCTCGTGGCCGTCGAGCCGGAGGCGTTCGTCGAGGTCCACCCGGACACGGCGGCCCGCGCGGGGCTCACGGCGGGCGACGAGGCCCACGTCGTGTCGCGGCGCGGGACGGCGCGGGCGCGGGTGCGGTGCGTGTCCTCGCTGCGCCACGACACGGTGTTCCTGCCGTTCCACTTCGGTGCGGACGGCGCGGCGAACCTCGTCACGAACCCGGCGCTGGACCCGGTGAGCCGGATGCCCGAGTTCAAGGTGTGCGCGGTGCGACTGGAGCCGGTGGCCTCCGAGCGGTGATCACCGTCGCCGTGACATGACGTGCAGCGGCGCACGTCATGTCGCGGAAGATGTCACGGAGCATGTCGCGGAACATGTCGCGGAACATGTC
>JBFWRR010000005.1:102800-112465 GCA_050248815.1 Pseudonocardia sp.
CATGTCGCGGAACATGTCGCGGAACATGTCACGGAACCGGCGATCACCGAATTTCCCGGTGCACGGTGTCCTTCTGCGCCCGGCCCGTTCGTCCCTAGGGTGAAGCCGCCCGGGAGCGGGCCGGCCCGCAACGACAGGAGCACCCCCATGCCGCAGTACGCCGCGCTCATCTACACCGCCGACGTCGACTGGTCGCAGCCCGAGTTCGCCGCCGAGACCGTCGAGTACGCCGCGTTCGGCGAGGCCGCCGCCGCGATCATCCGCGGGGGCGCCGCGCTCTACCCGACCCCGACCGCCACCACCGTGCGGGTGGAGGGTGGCAAGGGCGGCGACGTCGTCACCTCCGACGGCCCGTTCGCCGAGACGAAAGAGGTCCTCACCGGCTTCTACCTGCTGGAATGCGCCGACCTGGACGAAGCGGTGAAGGTCGCCGCCACGATCCCCGCAGCCTGGCAGGGCGGGACGATCGAGGTCCGGCCGGTCATCGACTTCGGCGGGTGACCGCGGGGTTCACCCCCCGGGAGGCCCTCGTCGCGCTCGTGCGTGACGAGGGCCGCCGGGTCCTCGCGACCCTCGTCCGGCTGACCGGGGACCTCGGACTGGCCGAGGACGCCGTCCAGGACGCGACGGTGCGGGCCCTCGAGACCTGGCCCCGCACCGGCGTGCCGCCGCAGCCGCGCGCCTGGCTCACCCTCACCGCGCGCCGCCGCGCCGTCGACCTGATGCGCCGCGAGATCGCCCGCCCGGCCAAGGAGGTGGACGCGGTGGCCCTCCTCGGTCCGGCGGACGAGCAGCCCGAGGTGCTGCGCGACGACCTTCTGCGCCTGGTGTTCGTCTGCTGCCATCCCGCCCTCGCCGTCGAGACCCAGGTCGCGCTCGCCTTGCGGACGCTCTGCGGGCTCGGCACCGCGGAGGTCGGCCGGGCGCTGCTGGTCCCCGAGGCGACGATGGGCAAGCGCCTCACCCGCGCGAAGCAGAAGATCGCGCAGGCGGCGATCCCGTACCGCGTTCCGGAGCCGCACGAGCTGCCGGACCGGCTGCGCGGCGTGGCGGCGGTCGTCTACCTGCTGTTCAACGAGGGGTACTCGGCGAGTGCAGGAGCGGACGCGCTGCGGGCGGGCCTGGTGGACGAGGCGGTGCGGCTGGGCAGGCTGCTGCACGAGCTGATGCCCGACGAGCCGACGGTGCTCGGGCTGCTCGCGCTGATGCTGCTGCACGACTCGCGCCGCGCGACCCGCTTCGACGCCGCGGGCGCGCCGGTGCTGCTGGCCGACCAGGACCGTTCCCGGTGGCGGCGCGACGCGATCGCCGAGGGCGTCGTCCATGTCGGCGAGGGCCTGCGGCGCTCCCCGCAGCGTCCGGACCCCTACGTCGTCCAGGCCGCGATCGCCGCGTGCCATGCGCTCGCGCCGACGTCCGCCGCGACGGACTGGGCCGCCATCGTGAGCTGGTACGACGTGCTGCTCACCGTGGCCGACACGCCGGTCGCGCGGCTCAACCGGGCCGCCGCCCTTGCCGAGCGGGACGGCGCGGGCCCGGGTCTGGCCGCCGTCGACGCCGTGGTGGGGCTCGACGCCTACCCGCTCTTCCACGCCGCCCGGGCCGAGCTGCTGGCCCGGCTCGGTCGGGGGCCCGAGGCCCGGGCGGCGTACGCGGCGGCGCTGGCGCTTCCGCAGAACGACGCGCAACGCGGCCACCTCCTGCGCCGGCAGGCGGCGGTCGAATCCGGCTGACGGCGGGTGCCCGACCCGGCGGCAGGGGTGTGACCTGCGCCGCGGATGTGGCGAGCGCCACCGCGACCTCACCGCGGACGACGGCCGGTATGCGGACCATGTAACGCACGGGTCACCTGACATCGCATTCGCGTAACGACCGATTTCTAGCGTCGAGGGCATGAGCCGTCGTGTGGTGGTGATCGGTCACGGGATGGTGGGTGCCCGGTTCCTGGAGAACGTCCGCCGCAAGGACCCGAGTGGCGTCCGTGTCCGGCTGACGGTCCTCGGGGCGGAGGCGCGGCCCGCGTACAACCGGGTGCTGCTCTCGACGGTGCTCGCGGGTGGGTTGTCGGCCCGGTCGGTCGAGCTGAACCCCTCGGGCTGGGCGGCGCGCCATCGCGTCGACCTGCGGCTGGGCGTCGCCGCCACCGGCATCGACCCGGTGCGCCGCGAGGTGAGCTGTTCCGACGGCGCGGTCGAGCGCTACGACGAGCTCGTCCTCGCCACGGGCAGCCGCGCATGGCTGCCGCCGGTGGCGGGGCTGACGGACGGCGAGGCGCCCGCCGAGGGCGTCGCCGCGTTCCGTGACCTCGACGACTGCGAGCGCATCCTCGCGATGGCCCGTCCCGGGGCGCGGTTCGCCGTGCTCGGCGGGGGCCTGCTCGGTTGTGAGGCGGCCCGCGGCCTCGCAGGGCGGGGGGTGCGGGTCACCCTGCTGCACCCGGTGGGTCACCTGATGGAGCGCCAGCTCGACCCGGGCGCGGGCGGGGTGCTCGCCGCCGCGCTGCAGCGACTGGGCATCGAGGTGCGGCTGGACACCAGCGCGGTGAGCTGGCATCCGGGCGAGGGCCTGCGCTGCACGGACGGGACGTTCGTCGCCGCGGACGGGGTCGTCGTCGCCGCGGGGGTACGGGCCGAGACCGATCTCGCCGCGCAGGCCGGCCTCGCGGTCGACCGGGGCGTGCTCGTCGACGACCGGCTCGCCACCTCCGACGACCGCATCCACGCCATCGGCGACTGTGCCCAGCACCCGGGTAGCGCGGCCGGGCTCGTGCAGCCCGGCTGGGAGCAGGCCGCGGTGCTCGCCGACCTCCTCACCGGGGCCGCGCCCGCGGCGCGCTACCGCGGCACCCGGGCCGTCACCCGGCTGAAGGCGCGCGACGTCGACCTCGCCGTGGTGGGCGACCCGGCCGAGCTGGACGGGGACGGCGAGGTCCTGCGCTTCGCCGACCCCACGGGCGGCCGCTACGCCGCACTCGCGCTGCGGGCCGACCGCGTCGTCGGCGGGGTGGCGATCGGCCTGCCCGACGCCGCGGCGTCGATGGTGCAGTTCTACGACACCGGCGCGCCCGCCCCGTCGGACCGGCTGGGCCTGCTGCTCGGCCGCGCGTTGCCCGGTGGCGCGACCGAGACGGCCGACCCGGGCCGGCTGCCGGCGTCCGCGATGGTGTGCCGCTGCAACAGCGTCACGAAGGGCGCGCTCGTCACCGCGTGGCGGGCGGGCGCCACCGATCCCGGTGCGCTGCGCCGCGCCACCCGCGCCGCCACGGGCTGCGGCAGCTGCGGCGACACGGTCGCCGGGATCTGCGCGTGGCTCGCGAGCGCCGAGCCCGCCTCGTCGGAGCCGCCGCTGCGTGCGGTGGCCGCCGCGACGGCCGTGAGCGCCGTGGCACCCGTGACAGCCGTGAGATCGTCGGAGGGAGCTGCATGAGCCCGGTGAAGGAGCTCGTCGTCGTCGGTGGCGGCATGGTCGCCCACCGCCTGGTGCAGGCCATGCGCGACCGCGACACCGGTGGCGGCTGGCGGGTCACCGTGCTGGCCGAGGAGTCCCGGCCGGCCTACGACCGGGTCGCGCTGTCCACCTACGTGGACGGGGCCAGCGCCGAGGACCTCACGCTGCCCGCCCTCGACGGGATCGACTGGCACCTCGGCGACGCGGTCACCGGGATCGACCGGGAGCGCCGCCTGGTCCGCACCGCGGGTGGCCGCGAGGTCGGCTACGACGCGCTGGTGCTCGCGACGGGCTCGGTGCCGTTCGTCCCGCCCGTGCCTGGCCGGGAGCTCCCGGGCTGCTTCGTCTACCGCACCCTCGACGACCTGGACGCGATCACCTCCGCCGCGCAGGCCGCCGTCGCGCGACCGGGGGCGGGCAGGCGCTCGGCCGTCGTCGTCGGGGGCGGCCTGCTGGGCCTGGAGGCGGCGCGTGCGCTGCGGCTGCTCGGCCTGTCGCCGCAGGTGGTGGAGATCGCGCCGCGGTTGATGCCGGTGCAGGTCGACGAGGGCGGCGGGGCGCTGCTGCGCAGGCTGGTCGAGTCCGAGGACCTCGGCGTGCGCTGCGGGGTCTCGGTCACCGCGATCGAGCAGGACCGCGGCCGCCTGCTGGCGCACCTGTCCGACGGCATCGAGCTGGACGCGGACCTCGTCGTCTTCTCCGCGGGCATCCGGCCCGCGGACGGGCTGGCCCGCGCGTGCGGGCTGCCGGTCGGTGAACGCGGCGGCGTGCTGGTCGACGCCCGCTGCCGCACCGCCGACGAGCGCGTGTGGGCGGTCGGCGAGTGCGCCGCGCTGCAGGGCCGCACGTACGGGCTGGTGGCGCCGGGCTACGCGATGGCGGAGGTCGTCGCGGACCGGCTGCTCGGCGGCGAGGCGACGATGACGGCAGCCGAGCTGGACATGTCCACCCAGCTCAAGATGCTCGGCGTGGACGTCGCGAGCTTCGGCGACGCGCACGGGGTGACGCCGGGGGCGCTGTCGGTCGTGGTGAACGACCCCGTGGCGGGCACGTACGCGAAGCTCGTCGTCTCCGACGACGCGGCCACGCTGCTCGGCGGGGTCCTGGTCGGGGACGCGTCCCGCTACACCTCGCTGCGCCCGCTCGTCGGGCAGCCGCTGCCGGCCGACCCGGTGGCGCTGATCGCGCCGGGTGGCGTCGAGCTCGGGGCGGACGCGCTGCCGGACTCCGCGCAGATCTGCACCTGCAACGCCGTCACGAAGGGCGCCATCTGCGCGGCGATCGCCGCCGGTGCCCACGACGTCCCCGCGCTCAAGGCCTGCACCCGCGCGGGCACGACGTGCGGCTCGTGCCTGCCGTCGCTCAAGTCGCTGCTGGTGCAGGAGGGTGTGGAGGTCTCGAAAGCGCTCTGCGAGCACTTCGCGTACTCCCGCGCCGAGCTGTTCGAGATCGTGGCGGGCGCGGGCATCCCCACGTTCTCCGAGCTGGTGGCGCGCCACGGCTCCGGTCGCGGCTGCGACATCTGCAAGCCCGCCGTCGCCTCGATCCTCGCCTCGCTCGGGGGCGGCCACATCCACGACGGCGAGCAGGCCACCCTGCAGGACACCAACGACCACTTCCTCGCGAACCTCCAGCGCAACGGCACGTACTCGGTGGTGCCGCGGATCCCCGGCGGGGAGATCACCCCGGAGGGGCTGATCGTGATCGGCGAGGTCGCCCGGGACTTCGACCTCTACACCAAGATCACCGGTGGGCAGCGGATCGACCTGTTCGGGGCCCGGGTCGAGCAGCTGCCGGCGATCTGGCGGCGGCTGGTGGACGCGGGGTTCGAGTCCGGGCACGCCTACGGCAAGGCGCTGCGCACGGTGAAGTCCTGCGTCGGCAGCACCTGGTGCCGCTACGGGGTGCAGGACTCGGTCGGCCTCGCGGTCGCCCTGGAGCTGCGCTATCGCGGGCTGCGGGCCCCGCACAAGATCAAGTCCGGGGTGTCGGGGTGCGCCCGCGAGTGCGCGGAGGCGCGGAGCAAGGACTTCGGCATCATCGCCACCGAGAAGGGGTGGAACCTGTACGTCGGTGGTAACGGAGGGTTTACACCGCGTCACGCGGAATTGCTCGTCTCGGATGTCGACACTGATACCCTCGTACGGCTGATCGACCGCTTCCTCATGTTCTACATCCGGACGGCGGACCGCCTCCAGCGCACCGCCCCGTGGATCGAGGCGATGGACGGCGGGCTCGATCACCTGCGCGCCGTCATCGTCGACGACAGTCTCGGAATCTGCGCCGACCTGGAGGCCGCGATGAATCGTCACGTGGCGAACTACGCCGACGAGTGGCGTGGCGTGCTGGACGACCCCGCGAAGCTCGCGCGGTTCGTCTCGTTCGTCAACGCGCCCGGAACCCCCGATCCGACGATCAGCTTCGTCACCGAACGTGGCCAACCCGTGCCCACCCCGGTGGCGGTCGGGATGCCGGCGGTGCGCCGATGACGGTCACGAGCGAGCGCACCGCACTGCGCTGGGAGAGCGTCTGCCCGGTCGCGGCGCTGCAGCCCGAACGGGGCGTCGCGGCGCTGTTCGGCGAGCTCCAGGTGGCCGTGTTCCGCACGCACACCGGGGGCGTCCATGCCGTGGGCAACGTCGACCCGTTCTCCGGGGCGGCGGTGATGTCGCGCGGCATCGTCGGCGACCGGGACGGCGTGCCCACCGTGGCGTCCCCCGTGTTCAAGCAGGTGTTCAGCCTGGTCGACGGGCGCTGCCTCGACGATCCGGCGGTGTCGCTCGGCCACCACCCGGTCCGCATCGTCGACGACCGGGTCGAGGTGGGGTTGGCGTGACCGCCCCCGCGCTCGGCATCGAGCACGACGTGCCGCCGCTCGCCGGCTTCACCGTCGGCGTCACCGCGGCACGCCGCGCGGACGAGCTCGGCGCGATGCTCGAGCGCCGCGGGGCGTGCGTGCTGCACGGCCCCGCGATCCGGATCGTGCCGCTCGCCGACGACACGCGCCTGCGCGAGGCGACCGAGGGGCTCGTCGCCCGCCCGCCGGACATCACCGTCGCCACCACCGGGATCGGGTTCCGCGGCTGGGTCGAGGCCGCCGACGGGTGGGGCGTCGGCGAGGACCTGCTCAAGGCGCTGGGCCACGGCAGGCTCATCGCCCGCGGCCCCAAGGCGCGTGGCGCGATCCGGGCCTCCGGGCTGGCCGACGAGTGGTCGCCGCCCTCGGAGTCGTCGGCCGAGGTGCTGGACTACCTGCTCGACGGCGGGGTGGACGGCCTGCGCATCGCCGTCCAGCTGCACGGCGAGCCGCTGCCCGACGTCGTCGAGGCGCTGCGCGTCGCGGGTGCGGAGGTCGTCGAGGTGCCCGTGTACCGGTGGGTGCCGCCCGCCGAGCTCGCGCCGCTGGACCGGCTCACCGACGCCGCGCTCACCGGCGGCGTCGACGTGCTCGTCTTCACCAGCGCCCCGGCCGCCGCGAGCCTGCTCGCCCGGGCCGCCGAACGTGGGCTGCGCGACGAGCTCGTCGCCGTGCTGCGGGGCCCGGTGGTGGTGCTGTGCGTCGGTCCCGTCACCGCGGGGCCGCTGGAGGCCGTGGACGTGCCGACGGTGCAGCCGCAGCGCTCGCGCCTCGGTGCCATGGTGCGCCGCCTCGAGGCGGAGCTGCCCGGCCGGGCCCGGCGCCTGCCGATCGCCGGCCGCTGGGTGGAGCTGCGCGGCCACGCCGTGGTCGTGGACGGCGAGCTGCGGCCGGTGCCGCCGACCGGAATGGCGCTGCTGCGGGCGCTGGCCCGCCGTCCGGGGCGGGTCGTGTCGCGTGCCGAGCTGCTGCGCGCCCTGCCCGGCGGGGGTGACGACGAACACGCCGTGGAGACGGCCGTCGCGCGCCTGCGCTCGGCGCTGGGGGTGTCGTCGCTGGTCCAGACGGTGGTGAAGCGGGGATACCGGCTCGCGCTCGATCCCGCCGCGGGCCCGGTCCCGGTCGGAGGTCACTGCCTCCACGGTGACGTGCGGTGACCTCGCTCTGCGACGATGGCACGGTGACCTCCTCGTCCGGCCACGCCGTCCGCCGTCCCGGGGCGCCCGCACTGCTGCTCGTGGCGCACGGCACGCGTGAGGCGGCCGGTGCCGTCGTCGTCGAGCGGATCGCCGCGCTCGTCCGTTCGTCGATGGCCGGTGTGGACGTGCGGGTCTGTTACGCCGACGTGCGGGGGCCGACGCCGGCGCAGGTGCTGTCGTCGTTGCCCGGGCCGTGCGTCGCGGTGCCGATGTTCCTGGCCGCGGGTTACCACGTGCGGGTGGACGTGCCCGGGCAGCTGCGGGCGGCCGGGCGCGCGGACGTCCTGATCGCAGACGCGCTGGGGCCCGATCCCCTGCTCGTCGCCGCGGCCGCGGACCGCCTAGCGGACGCGGGTGCGCGGCATGACGACGCGGTGGTCCTCGCCGTCGCCGGGTCGAGCGACGTGTGCGCTCAGGCGGACTCCGCCGCCGCTGCGCGGCGCCTCGGGCGCAGGCTCGGCGGGCCGGTGGCGCTCGCGACCATCGCCGCGGGCGGGCCGCGGGTGCCCGAGGTCGTGGCGGGCCTGCGGGCCGCCGGGGCGGCCCGGGTGGCCATCGCGTCGTGGCTGCTCGCGCCGGGGCTGTTCCAGCGGCGCCTGGACGCCGCCGGGGCGGACGTCGTGGGCGAGCCGCTGGCGGACCACCCGGCGGTGTCGGCGCTGGTGGTGCAGCGGTACCGGGCGGCGCTGGCGGTGGGGGCGCGGACGGCGTAGGACCCGCGGGGCCGGGTGGCCCGGGGGTGGGTGAGGTGATCACCGCTTCCGGGACACGACCTGCATCCGTGCACGTCATGTCCCGGAAACGGCGATCACCGTTCGGTGCGGGGTAGCCGGCCGTCCACCAGGAGGATCCCTTCCGCCCGCAGGCGCGCCGACTGCTCCCGCGCGATGTGCGGCGCGCAGGTTCCGTCCGCGCGCAGGACGCGGTGCCAGGGGAGGTCGTGACCGTCCTCCGCGAGGATCCGGCCCACCAGCCGCGGCGAGCGCAGCCCCGCCTCCGCGGCCACCTCGCCGTACGAGCGCGTCTCGCCCGGTGGGATCGAGCGGACCACCGCCCGGACGCGTTCGAGGGTCTCCTCGTCCACCGTCATGCCCCCGCGAGGAACGTCCGCAGCAGTGCGGCCACCTCGTCGGTGCGCTCCAGGTAGACCATGTGCCCGGTGTCGAGCTCCGCCACCGTGAGCGCGTCGCCCAGCGCCGCCCGGCACGCCTTCACCCACCACGGCTTGACGAACTCCGCCTGAAGCGCCGGGACCAGCAGCGTCGGCATCCCCTCCGGGGGGAGGACGGCCGGGCGGGCCATCTCGCTCCACGCCGTGACGACCGCGGCCTGGCAGTACCGGTAGCGCAGGCTGCCGTCGTCGTCCGTGACGAGGTGCTCGGCCAGTTCGGCCTCCACGAGCTCGTCGGCGATCCCGGCCCAGCGGATCGCCCGGTGCGCGCGGGCCGCGACCAGGTCCGGGAACGTCTCGTCCGGGCGGCTGTCCTCCGCGGCCAGCAGCATGTCGCGCGGATCGAGGCCCAGCGCGGGATCGAGCAGCGCGAGCCGGTCCACCCGCTGCGGCGCCGTCCGCGCGAGGTGCAGCGCGATCGCCGCTCCGAACGAGTGCCCGAGGACGGCGGCCCGCGGCAGCTGGGCGGCATCGAGGATCGCCAGCGCGTCCTCGACGTGCTGCTCGATGCCCCACGGCGGGTTCCAGGTCGAGCGGCCGTGGCCGCGCAGGTCCACGGCCAGGATCCGCAGCTCGGGCAGCGCGGCGGCCAGCACCCGCCAGCGCGCGGAATGGCCGGTCACCCCGTGGAGGGCGAGGACGGGGCGGCCGTCGACAGGACCGTAGGCACGGACGTGCAGCTCTTCGGACACCGTGCCGATGCTGCCAGCCCGACCCGTGGTGGTCGCGGCGGAGCGGATGGTCGTACCCGGTGTAGGTGAACCGGCCCGGTTCCGGCGGGTCGGGCGTTGGTGGGTTGTCGCGGGACGGGGTCGTTGTCGGCGGCGGGTCGTTGTCGCGGGGCCCCGGGTTCGCGCTCGAACATATGTGCGATGGCTGGTACGTGTCGCGTGGTCGTGGCGCAGCGTGTCGGCGGTATGTGTGAGAGCCGCGCGGTGTGTGCGGGCGGCTGGGTGCTGCTGGAACGTGTGTGCGGGCGGCTGGGTGCTGC
>JBFWRR010000005.1:112565-131767 GCA_050248815.1 Pseudonocardia sp.
TATGTGCGATGGCTGGTACGTGTCGCGTGGTCGTGGCGCAGCGTGTCGGCGGTATGTGTGAGAGCCGCGCGGTGTGTGCGGGCGGCTGGGTGCTGCTGGAACGTGTGTGCGGGCGGCTGGGTGCTGCCGGCGCTGGACGAGCCGGGCGCGGGAACGTGTCCGAGCGCCGGGCCACCCGCCCGGACGGCCCGCCCCGCAGGCGCCGCCCACCCGCCCCGCAGGCGCCGCCCATCCGCCCGGACCGGCCCGCCCCGCCCCGCAGGCGCCGCCCATCCGCCCGGACCGGCCCGCCCCGCAGGCGCCGCCCACCCGCCCGGACCGGCCCGCCCCGCCCCGCAGGCGCCGCCCGCCCTGCCGGTGCCGCGGCGTGCCGCGTGCCACCTCGCCCGAGTGCCGTGGTTGCATCGCCACGTGGCGGACCGCCGATCCCGAACGGCCCCGGCACCGGGCCTCGTGCGGCGGCCACGGCCGGTCGCCGCACCGCCGGTGTGGGACGACGACGCGCTGCGCGTGCTCGGCCACGGCGCCGGGGTGCTGCGGGTTCTCGGTGGCCCGGGCTCGGGCAAGACGACGCTGCTGCTCGCCGCCGCGGCCGCCCGTGTGCGGGCCGGGGCCGACCCGGGCCGGACGCTGCTGCTCGTCGGCAGCCGCCGTGCGGCCGTCGACCTGCGGGAACGGCTCACCGCCCAGCTACAGGACGACGGTCTGGCCGAGGAGGTGCGGACGCTTCGCGAGCCGCTCGTCCGCACGCTGCACTCCTATGCGTTCGGGATCCTGCGCCTGCACGCGGCCCGTCAGGGTGACCCGCCGCCTCGCCTGCTCGCCGGCGCGGAGCAGGACGCCGTCGTCCGCGATCTCCTCGCGGGTGAGCTCGCAGGCGACGCCCCCGACTCCGGCTGGCCGGACCGTGTCCGCCCCGCGCTGCACCTGCCCGCGTTCGCGACCGAGCTGCGCGAGTTGCTGATGCGGGCCGCCGAGCGCAGCCTCGGGCCGGAGGGGCTCGCGGAGATGGGCGAGCGGTACGGCGTCGACGAGTGGACCGCCGCGGGGCGGTTCCACCAGGTCTACGAGCACGTCGTGCAGCTGCGCGGCGCCGCGGGCCGGGCCGCCGCACAGGCGACGGCCCCCGCCCTGGACTCCGCCGAACTCGTCACGGCCGCTCTGGACGCGCTCGCGTCCGACCCCGAGCTGTACGCCGCCGAGAGCGACCGCGTCGAGCACCTGATCGTCGACGACGCGCAGGATCTGGACCCCCAGCAGCTGGAGCTGGTACGCGCGCTGGGCGCAGCGGCGCGCAGCGTCCTGCTCGCCGGGGACCCGGACCAGGCCGTCCTCGGCTTCCGAGGCGCCGATCCCGGCGGCCTGGTCGCGATCGAGGCCGAGACGGTCGTCCTGCGCGGGAGTCACCGCAGCGCGCCCGTGATCCGCGCCGCGGCGGTCGCGCTGGCGTCGCGCCTGCCGGGCGCAGGCCCGTGGCGGCCGGGCCGCGGTGCGGGCGACGGTGCAGTGGGCTCGCCGGACGCGGCCGGGCCGGGTAGCTCTCTCGGCGAGGTCGGCGACGGCGTGGCGCCCGGCGCGGGAATTCCGGGGCACGGCCCGGGCGACACCGCGAGCGGCGACACCACGGCCGTAGGCGACGCCGTGGCCATCGGTGCCATCGGTGCCATCGGGTCGGCGGCCTCGGCCATCGGTGACGTCGCGGGTGCCGCTGATGGCCGGTCGGCTTCCGCGGAAGGCGCCGTGGCCGTTCACGTCTTCGTCTCGGCCGCGCAGGAGGCGAACTGGGTCGCGGACCGCCTCCGCCGCGCGCACCTCGTCGACGGGGTGGCGTGGTCGCAGATGGCGGTGCTGTCCCGCTCGACGCGCCGGTCGCTGCCCGCGCTGCGGCGCGCCCTGCTCGCCGCCGGCGTGCCGATCGCCGCCCCGCCCGACGAGCTGCCGCTGGCCCGCCAGCCTGCGGTCGTCCCGCTGCTGATGGTGCTCCGTTTCGCGGCCCGCCCCGACGAGCTCGATGCCGACGCGGCATCCGCGCTGCTCACGTCCGTCCTCGGCGCGGCGGACCCGATGCGGCTACGCCGGCTGCGGCGTGCGCTGCTCCGGCTGCACGCCGCCGGGGGTCCTGCCCGACCGGAGGAGCGCTCCGTTCGCCTCGCCGGGTCGGAGGAGCGCGCGCGTCCTGCCGGGCCGGACCAGCCCGCCGGGGGGCCGGCGGAGTCCGACGAGCACGTCGTTCGACCGCGCGGCGCCGCGGGCCGATCCGCCACCTCGACCGACCGGGACGGGGACGCCGCGACCCCGGTCGGGACACGAGCGCCCGCCGACGCCACCGACGACGAGCGCACCGGCAGCGACCCGCTCCTCGTCGGGCTGCTCCGCGACGCCGCAGGTGGCCGCCCGGATCCGCTCGTCCCCCTCCCGCCCCGGGAGGCGGCGCCGCTGCAGCGGGTGACGGGTTTGCTCGCCGCGGCTGCCGAGGGGGTGCGCAACGGCGAGAGCGCGGAGCAGGTGCTCTGGCGGGTCTGGGAGCGCAGCGGCCTCGCCGCCCGCTGGAGCGAGGCGAGCGCCCGCGGCGGCCCCGTCGGCGCGGCGGCGGACCGCGATCTCGACGCCGTCCTCGCCCTGTTCGACGCCGCGGCCCGCTACACCGACCGGCTGCCCGGCGCGGACGTCGAAGGCTTCACCTCCTACCTCAGCGAGCAGCACCTGCCCGGCGATACGGCATTGGCGGCGCGGTCGGCCCCGGCCGACGCGGTGGCACTGCTGACGGCGCACGCGGCGCGCGGGCGGGAGTGGGAGGTGGTCGCGGTCCCCGGGGTGCAGGAGGGCAGCTGGCCGGACCTGCGGCTGCGCGGCAGTCTCCTCGGACAGGAACGGCTCGTGGACGCGGTGGCGGGGGTCGCGGACCCGGCGGCGGCGGTGTCCCGGATCGCACCACTGCTGGCCGAGGAGCGACGGTTGTTCTACGTCGCATGTACCCGCGCCCGGCGGACGTTGCTGGTCAGCGCGGTGCAGGGGGAGGACGAACAGCCCTCGCGGTTCCTCGACGAGCTCGACCCGGTGCCTGTGGGGCAGGCGCAGCGGCCCGTCCACCGCCCGTCGCGGGGGCTGGTACTGGCCGAGCTGGTGGGGGAGCTGCGCCGCGCCGTGACGGAGCCGGACCCGTATTGCGCGGCGTGCGGGACCGGACCCGGGTCCGGGACGGGGCACCCACTGCGGGCGGCACCCGACGCCGCGTCCGGTTCGGAGCATCGGGACGGCGGACCGGGGACGGGGTCCCCGCCACCGGCCGTCCCCGACGCCGCGCCCGGTGCGGGGCGCACACCTGCCGTCCCGGACGGCGGTTCCCCGGCTGCCGGACCGCACACGGCCCGCGGTCGGGCGGCCGTTCCGGCTGCGTTCCCGACCGCGGCCGGCCCGCACCCGCAACCCGGAACCGGCCGGACGTGCACCGCGTGCACCGCCCGGGCCCGTCGCCGCGAGCGCGCCGCCCTGCAGCTGGCCCGGCTCGCCGAGGCCGACGTCCCGGGCGCCCGTCCGGAGGACTGGTACGGCCTCGCGCCAGCCTCCACCGAGGAGCCCCTGCGCGCGCCGGGCGAGGTGGTGCCGGTGTCGCCGTCGGACGTCGAGAAGATCATGCGCTGTCCCCTGCGCTGGGTGCTGGAGCGCCACGGCGGGGCCGAGGTGGGGGCGCTCGCGGCGGTCACGGGGTCGCTCGTGCATGCGCTCGTCCAGGCTCGGGCGGCGGGGGCGGACGGCGCGGAGCTGGAGGGCGCGCTGCGCTCGGCATGGGCCCGGCTCGACGCGGGTGCGCCGTGGTTCGGTCGTCGCGAGCTGGCCCGGGTGCGGAGGATGCTCTCGGCATTCGACGAGTGGGTGCACACGAGCCGGGCCGACGGGCTCTCGCTCGTGGCCGTCGAGCACCCGGTCGAGCTGGATCTGAAGCCCGAGCGCCGGGGCGGCCCCTGGCTTCGGCTACGGGGGCGCGTGGACCGGCTGGAGGTGGACCGCCACGGACGTCCCGTGGTCGTGGACGTCAAGACCGGGAAGACGGCACCGACGAAGCAGGCGGTGGCCGAGCACGCGCAGCTGGCCGTCTACCAGCTCGCGGCGGCGCTGGGGGCGTTCGGCGACGTCGTGGACCGGGCGGCGCGGCCCGGCGGCGCGCGGCTGGTCTACGTCGCGGACCGGCTCGCCGCGGGCACCCCGAAGCAACCCTCCCAGGAGCCGCTGGACGACGACGGCGTGCGGCACTGGCGCACGGTCGTCGAGGGGTGCGCCACGGACACCTCCGGTGGCCGGTTCGTGGCACGCAGCGGCCCGGACTGCGACCGCTGCCCCGTCCGGACGAGCTGCCCGCTGCACGACGCGGGGCGTCCGGTGCCCGAGGGCTGATCCCGCCCGCAGGGCCCTGACCTGCCTGAAGCCGGCGCGGCGTTCCCGATCGCACACGTCTGCCCCGGAACCGTCGGTGCGCTCGGGTACAACCTCGCCCATGGATCTGACGCCCCGGGCGCTCGCCACGGCACTCGGCCTGCCCCCTCCCACGGAGGAACAGGCCGAGGTGATCGCGGCACCGGCCACGGCCGCGCTGGTGGTCGCGGGCGCGGGTGCGGGCAAGACGGAGACGATGGCCGCGCGAGTGGTCTGGCTGGTCGCCACGGGCGCGGTGCGTCCCGAGCAGGTGCTGGGGCTCACGTTCACGCGCAAGGCGGCCCAGCAGCTGGGCAGCCGGATCCGGTCGCGGCTGCGGCGGCTCGCCGCGTCCCGGCTGCTGGACGAGCTGGATCCCGGCGGCACCCGCCGGGCCGAGGTGCTGGCCGGGGAGCCCACCGTCTCCACCTACCACGCCTATGCGGGGCGGCTGGTCGGCGAGCATGCATTGCGGCTGCCCGCGGAGCCCGCGGCGCGGCTGCTTGGGGAGACGGCGGCGTGGCAGCTGGCGCACCGGGTGGTGTCGACGTGGGCCGAGGACCTGGAGGTCGACCACGTGCCGGCCACGGTCACGGGGTGGGTGCTGAAGCTCGCGGGCGAGATGGGGGAGCACCTCGTGGCGCCCGCCGAGGTACGCCGGCATGCGGAGCGGCTGGCCGCGATGCTGGCCGAGGCTCCGCGCGGGAAGGGGCAGCGCGCGGAGCCGTCACAGACCTACCGGTCCTGGATCGACGCCCAGCGCCGCCGTGTCGCCCTGCTGCCACTGGCGGCGGCGTTCGCCGAGCGCAAGCGGGCCGAGCGGGCGCTGGACTTCGCCGACCAGCTCGCCATCGCCGCCCGGGTCGCCGCGGAACACCCCGAGGTGGGGGCGACCGAACGGGTCGCCTACCGGGCGGTGTTGCTGGACGAGTACCAGGACACGGGCCACGCCCAGCGGGTGCTCCTGCGGGCGCTGTTCGGCACGCCGCCCGGTGAGGAGGTCCATGCGGACGGCCCCGCCGTCACGGCGGTGGGAGACCCGTCGCAGTCGATCTACGGATGGCGCGGCGCGAGCGCGGGCAACCTCGCCCGGTTCCGCACGGACTTTCCGATCCCCACCGGGCTGCCCGCCGATCCGGCGTGGGCGGACGCGCCGCAGGCCCGACCCGCCGACGAGTACGGGCTGCTCACGAGCTTCCGCAACCCGCCGGAGGTCCTGGCGCTGGCCAACGCGGTGTCGGAGCCGCTGCGCACCGAGGCCGGTGCGATCGGGGTGGGCGAGCTGCGGGCCCGCGACGGCGCCCCGCCGGGTGATGTGCGGGTGGCGCTGCACCCGGACGTCGGAGCGGAGGTGGAGTGGGTCGCGGACTCGGTGGCCCGCTACTGGCGGGCCACCGGGTCCGCGGACACCGCCGGTACCGCCCCACCGTCGTCGGCCGTGCTGGTCCGGCGGCGCGCCGACATGGATGCGCTGGCGGCCGCTCTGCGGGCCCGCGGCGTCCCGGTGGAGGTCGTCGGGCTCGGGGGCCTGCTCGACACTCCCGAGGTTCGCGACCTCACCTCGGCCCTGCGGCTGGTGGTGGACCCGCTCGCCGGCCCCGCCGCCGTCCGGCTGCTCACGGGTGCCCGCTGGCGGTTGGGGATCGCCGATCTCGCCGCTCTGTGGGCGCGGGCCCGCGAGCTGGTGCCCCCGCTGCCCGCCCGGCGCGGCGCGCTCACCGCCGAGGAGCTCGCGCTGGGGGCGCTGCCCGCCGAGCAGGTCGAGCAGGCGGGGCTGGTGGACGCCCTGGACGACCCCGGCCCGCCGGAGGCCTATTCGCGGGCCGGGTTCGCACGGATCACCCGGCTGTCCCGGGAGCTGCAGTGGCTGCGCTCGCGGGCGTCGGCCCCGCTCACGGACCTCGTCGCGGACGCCGAGCGGGTCCTGCTGCTCGACGCCGAGACCGCCGCCCGCCCCGGGCCGGTGGGCCGGGCGCACCTGGACGCGTTCGCCGACGTCGTCGCCGAGTTCGCGGTGGGTGCGGAGGTTGCGAGTCTGCCCGCGCTCCTGGACTACCTGGACACGGCCGAGCAGGCCGAGGACGGCCTCACCCCCGGTGAGGTGGAGGTCGCCCCGGACCGCGTCCAGATCCTCACCGTGCACGCCGCCAAGGGCCTGGAATGGGAGGTCGTCGCCCTACCGCACCTGGTGACGGGGGTGTTCCCCGGTCGGCGGCTGAGCGGCACGTGGCTCACCAGTCCCGCCGAGCTCCCGGTCCCGCTGCGGGGCGACGCCGCCGATCTTCCCGGCCTGCACCTGCCGGTCGAGGGCGACCGCAGGGCGCTGGAGAACGCGGTCAAGGCCCACCTGGACGGTCTGGAGGAGCGGCGGCTCGCCGAGGAACGCCGCCTCGCCTACGTCGCCCTCACGCGCTCGGAGCGGGTGCTCCTCGTGTCCGGTCACTGGTGGGGCGGCAGCGGAGCGGCGCCGCGCGGGCCGTCCACGTTCCTCACCGAGGTGCGGGAGGCGGTGGACGCGACCGGCGCCGGGGTCGTCGAGCGCTGGTCGGACCCGCCCGCGGCGAACGACGTCAACCCGGTCACCGCCGAGCCGCCCACCGCCGCCTGGCCCGTGGATCCCCTCGGCACCCGCGCCGTGGCCGTCCGGCGGGGGGCCGAGCTGGTGCGCGCGGCGATCGTGGCCAGGGAGGAGGAACGGCGCGCCCGCACCGAGGCCGCGGCGGTACCGGGGGCCCAGATGGAGCTGATGGAGGTGACGGGGCCGGTCGCGCCGAAGCAGCGGGGCCGCCGCCGCGGGTCCGGTGATCTCGGGGCCGCGGCCGCCGCATCTGGAGGTGCGGGGGGTGCGGCCGAGCCTTTGGACGGGGGACACGTGGCCGAGCCTGGGGATGCGGCCGAGCTCGCCGAGCCCGAGGACCCGGAGGGCTGGGCCGCCGACGTTGAGGTCCTGCTCGCCGAGCGGGCCGCCGCGGCCGCCCGGCCGACGGTGGCGCTGCCCACCCAGCTGACGGTGAGCCAGCTCGTCGAGCTCGCCGCGGATCCGGCCGGGCTCGCCGCGCGGCTGCGCCGGCCGCTGCCGCTGCCGCCGAACCCGCACTCCCGGCGCGGCACCGCGTTCCACGCGTGGTTGGAGCAGCGGTTCGGTGCCTCCCAGCTGCTCGACCTCGACGAGCTCCCCGGCGCCGCGGACGACGGCGCCGCAGGCGACGACGCCCTCGCGGAGCTGCAGGAGGCGTTCCTCGCCAGCGAGTGGGCGCCACGGCGACCGGTGGAAGCCGAGGTGCCGTTCGAGACGGTGGTCGGCGGGATGGCCCTGCGCGGGCGGATGGACGCGGTGTTCCTCGAGGCCGACGGCGGATACACGGTCGTGGACTGGAAGACGGGATCGCTGCCCGACGCGGCCCGGCTCCCCGCCCTTGCCGTGCAGCTCGCCGCGTACCGACTGGCCTGGGCGGCGCTCGCCGGTTGCCCACCCGAGCGGGTGCGCGCGGCGTTCCACTACGTGCGCCAGAACCACACACTGCGCCCGGCCGACCTGCTCGACGCCCGGGGGCTGCGTGCTCTCGTGGGTGCCGTCCCGGTCGCGGCGTCGTGACCGGCCCGCGGCCCCACGACTGCGGCCGGGCCGGTCGAGCGCCCTGGTCGACCGCGCTCGGCGGGTCGGCCTCGCCGGGCGGGCGTGCACCGGGGCAGCATCGCGGGGACGAACCCGCGCAGCAGCGCGGCGGCGAGCGCGTCCCGCCCGCTCGCCCCGCCCGATGACCGCCCGCTGCGCCCGCGCTCCGGGCGGATCAGAGCAGCTCGGCGAGCTTCGTGACCGTGTTCCAGTTCCGGGAGGTGATCACGATCCCGTCCTCGATGCCCCCGGCGACCGGTGGTGCGTCCAGCAGCCCGCCGGGACACCACTGGTAGAGCACGGCGCCCACGAGGCGGGCGCGCTCGGGGTCGAGGGCGAGCGCGTCGCGCATCGCGGTCCGGTCCGGATCCGGGGCGGCGGAGCAGAACCAGACCATCATCCGGGAGCCGTTGTCGGCGACGTCCGCGTACGGGTGCGCGGCGATCGCCGCCCGCAGCTCGTCGGCGGTGAGCACCACGCAGGGCACGCTCATGCCGAGCCGATCCGCGATCGTCGCGGAGATCCGGTCGGACAGCTCGGCCGTCGGTGTCTCCGGTGCGCTGAAAAGCGCATTTCCGCTGTTGAGGAGGGTGCGAACGTCCAGGAGACCGAGATCGGCGAGCAGCGCGCGTAGGTCCGCCATCGCGATCCGCTTGTTGCGGCCGACGTTGATCCCGCGCAGCAGGGCGACGTAGCGGGCCATCCGAGCAGGCTAGCCCGGCCTCCAGCCCCCGTCGGCCGTCCGGCCCGGGAGCGCGCAGCGCCCGCCCCGGCACGGTGCCGATCACGCCGCGACGTCTAACCTGCGCGCCATGAGGAAAGTCCGGCGGCGGCCGTTCGCCGACCCGTCGCTGGTCGGGCCGATCCGGATGCCGGATGTCTCCGCGAGCCCGCTGGTGGCGTTGCTGCGCAGGCTCGCGGTCGCGTTCGGCGCGCTGTTCGCGGCGGCACTGATCGTCTGGCTGGGCGGGGACGGCTACGTCGACAACAACAGCGACTCGCCGATCTCGTTCAACGACGCCTTCTACTACGCGACGGTCTCGCTCTCGACCACCGGCTACGGCGACATCGTCCCGGTGAGCCCGCAGGCGCGGCTGATCACCACGCTCGTCATCACCCCGTTGCGGCTGCTCTTCCTCATCGTCTTCGTCGGCACCACCGTGGAGCTGCTCACCGAGCGGTCGCGGCAGTCGTTCCGGATCCAGCGCTGGAGGTCCCGCGTGCGCGACCACACCGTCATCGTCGGCTACGGCACCAAGGGCCGGGCCGCGGTGGACACGCTGCTGGGCGACGGGGTCGACCCGGAGTCGATCGTCGTGGTCGACACGGACCGCACCCAGCTGGACGCCGCGTCCGCACACGGGCTCGTCACCGTGGCGGGCAACGCGACGAGGTCGAGCGTGCTGCGCATCGCGGGCGTGCCGCACGCGAAGGCGATCGTGGTGGCCACCAACCGCGACGACACGGCGGTGCTCGTCACGCTCACCGCCCGTGAGATGGCTCCGAAGATCGCGATCGTGGCGTCGGTGCGGGAGTCGGAGAACGTGCACCTGCTGCGGCAGTCCGGTGCGGACTCGGTCATCGTCTCGGCCGAGACGGCCGGGCGGCTGCTCGGTATGGCGACGACGACGCCGAAGGTCGTCGAGGTCGTCGAGGACCTCATCACGCCGGACGCGGGCTTCGCGATCAGCGAGCGTGAGGTCGAGGAGGAGGAGGTCGGGGGATCACCCCGGCACCTGCCCGAAATCGTCCTCGGCGTGGTCCGGGACGCGACGCTGCACCGCGTCGACGCCGCCGAGGTGGACGCCCTCGAACGCGGCGACCGGCTGCTCTACGTCCGCAAGGCGGGCGACCCCGACGACGGGTAGCGGTCCGGGCACCCGGCGTCATTGCCACCAGGTGATCACCTGGGTACGTTCGGATCGCGCGCGCACCGGTGCGCCGATCCCGCTCGACGAACCGCGGATCGGCGCGTGACCGCCCCTTCCCAGCGACGAGGAGCTCGACGATGAGCTACGACCCGCGTACGGCCACCGGCATCCCGACCGAACCGGTCGGCTCCCTTCCGCGGTCCACCCGGCTTCAGCAGGCCTACGCCCGCTTCGACGCGGGGGAGATCGACGAGGCCGCGCTGACCGAGGAGCAGGATGCCGCGGTCAAGGACTCGATCGAGCGTTCGGAGGCCACCGGCTCACCGATCGTCTCCGACGGCGAGCAACGGTGGTCGTCGTTCGCCACCTACCCGATCGCCACGACCCTGGCCGGCACCGGCCTCGCCCCGATGCTCGCGCCGGGCGGGCAGTTCTTCGCGATCTTCGCCGACGGGCACGGCAGGCAGCTGCCCAAGCTGGTCCGCGGCCCGTTCCGCTACAACCAGTACGCCGCGGACACGCTGCGCCGCTCGATCGGGTTCGCCACGAAGCCGATGAAGCAGGCCGTGATCGCGCCGTCGATGCTCGCGCTGCTCTACCCGCTGAAGGATCCGGTGGAGGGTTACCCGCGCGAGGAGTTCGAGGCCGCGCTGGTCGACGAGTGCGAGCGCGACATCCGGCAGGCCTACGCGGCAGGCGCGGTGCGCGTGTCCGTGGACTTCACCGAGGGCAGGCTCGCCACCCGCGAGGACCCGCGCAACCCGTGGACGGGTGCGGGCCTGCTGCCCCACTTCATCGAGCTGATCAACCGGGTGATGGCCCGGTTCACCCCCGAGGAGCGGGTGAACATCGGCGTGCACACCTGCCCGGGCGGCGACCGCGACTCCGTGCACTCGGCGGACGTGCCGTACAACAACCTGCTCGGGACGATGTTCGACATCGACGCCGGGTACTTCCTCATCCAGCTCAAGAGCGAGCGGGACAAGGACCCGGTGTACGAGACGATCGGGCGCAACCTGCGTGACGACGCGGCGGGCGTGGCCCAGATGGCCTACATCGGGGTGATCAACCCGCAGAATCCGCGCGTGGAGCAGCCGCAGGAGATCGCCGAGCAGCTGATCCGGGCGGCGAACTTCATCCCGAAGGAGCGGATCGGAGCGACCGACGACTGCGGCTTCTCCCCGTTCTCCATCGACGAGAAGCCCAACCACGGCTCGCCCGACTTCGCCCGGGACGTCGCGTTCCAGAAGATCGCGAACCGGGTCGAGGGCGCCCGGGCGGCCGCCGAGAAGCTGGACATCTGACCACCGTGGCCGTCCGGTCGGCCGCCGAGGCCGACCGGACGCCGGTGCACGACGTCGTCCGGGCGGCCTACGAGGAGTTCGCGGCGACGCTGCAGCCGCGCCACCGGGCGACGCTGTGGGCCAACCTCGACGCCCTCGTCGCGACGGCCGACGTGGGATCGCTGATCGTCGCGCAGGAGGCGGGCGCCGTCGTCGGTTGCGGCATCTACCTGGCGCCGCACCACCCGGGGTACACCCACGTGCCGCAGGAGTGGGCGGTGCTGCGCGGGCTGGCCGTGCTGCCCGGGATGCGCGGGCGGGGGGTGGCCCGCGCGCTGACCACCGCCTGCCTGGACCGGGCGGCCGCGGACGGCGCGCGCCACGTCGGGCTGCACACGGCCGAGACGATGGGGCCCGCGCGGGCGCTCTACGCCTCGTTGGGTTTCGTCGAGCACGGCGAGTTCGCGCACCTGGGTGTGCGGTTCCTCGTCTACCGCCTCGACGGCCCCCTCGACACCGTCAGCCCGGCAGGCTGAGCCGGAAGGCGGCGCCCGAGCCGGCCGGCGGCTCGACGCAGCGCAGGTCGCCACCGTGGGCGCGGGCGATGCCGCGGGCGATCGCGAGCCCGAGCCCCGCACCGCCGGCGTCGACGCTGCGGGCCTCGTCGAGGCGGACGAGGCGGTCGAAGATCCGCTCACGCTCCGCGGGCGGCACGCCGGGACCCGAGTCGGTGACCAGCACGGACGCCCCCGGCTCGACCTGCACCCGGACCCACCCGCCCGGTCCGGCGTGCCGGGCGGCGTTGTCGAGCAGGTTGGCGAGCACGCGCCCGAGCCGCTCCGCGTCGCCGGTCACGACGACCTCCTGCCCGTCCACCTCCAGGGACCGGTCCGGCGCGCGCAGCCGGACGCGCTCGGCCTCGGCGCGGGCCAGGGCGAGCAGCTCGACGGGGTCGCGGCGCAGGTCGAGGCCGGCGTCGATGCGGGCCATCGCGAGCAGGTCGTCGACGAGGCGCCCGGCGCGGTGGGTCTCGCGCAGCAGCAGCAGGTGCAGCCGGTCGCGCTCCTCGGGGTCGAGCCCGGGCGCGGCGGCGGCCTCGGCGGCGGCCTGCACGCCCGCGAGCGGGGTACGCAGCTCGTGGGCGGCGTCGGCGACGAACCGCCGGGTGCGCGCCGCCGAGTCGACGGCGGCCGACTCCGCGGTGCGGGCCGCCCGCTCGGCGCCCTCCAGCTCGTCGAGCATCGCGTCGAACGCGGCGGCCGTGCGGCCCAGCTCGGTGTCGGTGCGGGTGGGGGCGAGGCGGCGGCCGCGGTCGCCGCGGGTGATGGAGCGGGCCAGCGCGGTCATGGTGTCCAGCGGCGCCAGCGCGACCCGCGTCGTGAACAGCGTGACGATCCCCGCGACGACGAGCGCCGCGACCGACAGCCACAGCATCGTGCGACGCAGCCGTTCCTGGGCGGCCGTCACCGGCGAGTCCGTGAGGATCAGGGTGAGCTGCGAGCCGTCGGTGAGGGTCCGCGCGACGACGGCGTCGCCGTCGGGGCCGTGGTGGTCCGGGCGAAAGCGCATCGGCGGGCCGGGCGGGCCGTACACCTCGCCGCCCGCGGTGACGACGACGGCCCGCACGCCGGGCCCCTCCAGCCGGCGCACCAGCTCGGCCGGGCCGATGCCGCGGCCGACGAGCTGCTCTGCGGCGTCCGCTCGGGCGGTGAGGTCGTTGCGCTGGTCCGTGCGGGTCTGGGCCTCGACGACGAGGTCGGTGAGCAGCCCGACGACAAGCAGCACCACCGCCAGTACCACCAGGCTCAGCGCGGTGACGCGCCGGCGCAGCGACGCGGTGTCGAGGCGGGGCGGCCCCGATGGGGCGGCGGCGCGGCGCCATTTCACGGCGGGCCGCCCGGCTCGGCACGCAGCACGTAGCCGAGCCCACGGACGGTGTGCAGCAGCCGCGGCTCACCCAGCTTGCGGCGCAGCGCGGAGATGTGGACCTCGACGAGGTTCGGGTCGTAGTCCGTGTAGCCCCACACCCGGGTGAGGATCTGGCCCTTGCTGACGACGCGCCCGCGCTGCGTGGCCAGGTAGTCGAGCAGACGCAGCTCGGTGGCGGTGAGCTCGATCGGCACCCCGCCGCGCACGACCGTGCCCGCGGCGGCGTCGACGACCAGGTCGCCGACCGCGACGGCCGAGGGCGTGCGGCCCATCCGCCGCAGCACCGCCGTGACGCGCGCGAGCAGCTCGGCGAGTGCGAACGGCTTGACCACGTAGTCGTCGGCGCCGCCGTGCAGCCCGCGTAGCCGGTCGTCGACGCCGTCGCGGGCGGTGAGCATGACGACCCCCGCGTCGCTTCGCCTGCGCACGACATCGAGCAGGGCGAACCCGTCGCGGCCCGGCAGCATGATGTCGAGCACGACGAGGTCGGGCCGGAAGGCTGCGAGGTCCTGCTCCAGCGTGCGCCCGTCCTCGCGGCCGGTGGCCTCGAAGCCCGCACCGGCGAGCCCGGCGAGTACGGCCGTGCGGATCGCCTCGGCGTCCTCGACCACCAGCACCCGCGCGCTCACGCCCCCATTGTCCCGGCGAGGCTGAGGATCACCTGAAGGTCCCGCTGGGCTTCAGGTCCGGTTCAGGCGGGCGGAGCAGTGTCGACGGGGAACGACGACCGACAGGAGCGCCCGGCATGACCACCCCCGATCCCCCCACGACCCCGGAGCCGGAAGGGCAGCGGGCGCAGGAACCGGCGCCGCCGGCTACGGGACCGGCGCAGGAGACGCCGCCGGCAGCGGGACCGGCGCAGGAGCCGGCGTCGCAGCCGCCCCGGCGGCGCTACGTCCCGCGCAGCCGGTGGGCGATAGTCGGTCTGTCGGTCGTGGGGGTGCTCGTCGTCGCCGCCGTGGTGGCGGCGTTCCTGGTGCCGTGGGGCGGGCGCCACGGCGGCTTCGGCCCCGCCGGGCACGCACGCGGCGGTCCCGGCCCGGGCATGGTCGACGACCGGCACGGCTGGGGGCCGCAGGGGCGCGGCTGGGATCGCGGCGGCGAGGGTTGGGGCCGGGGCGGCGGCCCCGGTGCCGGGTTAGGCCGCCTCGGCGACGACACCCTGCTGGCCGGCACGGTCGTCTCGGCGGGCAACGGCACGCTCGTGATCACCCCGGACTCCGCGGGCGGCACCGCCCCGCAGCGCACCCTGCGCACCGACGACCGCACCCGGGTCGCGGGCGACGGCGTCCGCTCGCTCGCCGCGCTGACCGCCGGACAGCGTGTCCTGCTGCGGGTCGATGGCACCGGCGACACCGCGACCGTCGTGACCGCGTTCGTCCCGCGGGCCCGCGTCACCGGAACGGTGACGGCGATCGCGGGCAACCAGGCCACGGTCGTCTCGGTGCAGGGCCTGACGGTGACCGTCGACGTCACCGCGATCGGGCAGAAGCCCGCCGTCGGCGATCTCGTCGAGATCACCGGCGGCGCGAGCGGTGCCGCGATCCGCGCCGACGAGTTGCGGGTGCTGCCGAAGACCCCGTGAGCCCCGGGCGGCGGCACCACGTCCCGGTGCCGCCGCCCGGTCCCGGGCCCGGCGGGTAGCGTGCCTCGCCGTGCGCGTCGCCACCTGGAACGTCAACTCCGCCCTCTCCCGGCTGCCGCGGCTCCTGCCGTGGCTCGACGAGCGCCGCCCCGACGTCGTCTGTCTGCAGGAGACCAAGCTCTCCGACGAGGCGTTCGCCGCGACGTTCGCGGGCCCGTTGGCCGAGCGCGGCTACGAGGTCGCGCACGTCGGGGAGGGTCGCTGGAACGGCGTGGCGCTCCTGTCGCGCGTCGGCCTGGACGACGTGGAGCGCGCCCTGCCCGGCGCCCCGGAGTTCGCGGGCGTGCTGGAGGCGCGGGCGGTCACCGCCACCTGCAGCGGGGTGCGGGTGACCTCGGTCTACGTCCCGAACGGCCGCACCCCCGACGACCCCCACTACGCCTACAAGCTGGAGTGGCTCGCCGCGCTGCGAGCGGCGGTGAAGGACCCGGCGGCGGCGGTCGTCGCGGGGGACATGAACATCGCCCCCGCCGACGCCGACGTCTGGGATCCGTCGCTCTTCACCGAGTCCACCCACGTGACGCCGCCGGAACGCGCCGCGCTCGGCGGGCTGATCGGGCTCGGCCTGCACGACGTCGTGCGCGACCGCTGGCCCGACGAACGCGTCTTCACCTACTGGGACTACCGCGCCGGGCGTTTCCACCAGGACAAGGGCATGCGCATCGACCTCGTCCTCGCCGGGGCGGCCGTGGCGGACCGGGTCGTCGCCGCCTGGGTGGACCGCCAGGCGCGCAAGGGAAAGGGGCCGAGCGACCACGCCCCTGTGATCGTCGACCTCGACTCCGCACCCGACGGTGACATCGGCCCGGTCGTGCCGCCCCCGTCCACACCGGCGAAGCTCCCACACCGCTGAGTGATCGATTCACTCGATCGGGTGCCACCCGCCACGGTGGCGCCGAGGGGCCGTTGAACGGGGAGACAGTGCTGTCCCGCAGCTCCCCCGGAGGAGACCCCGATGTTCCTACGCCACACCGCGGCTACCGCGGCGGCCGCGCTCGCCCTCGTCGCGTGCACCGCGTGCGGCGGCCCGGCGGTCCCCGCGCAGCCGCCACTGCCGCCACCGCCCGGCGCCCCGGCCGCGCCGGGGGCGGCACCCGCCGCGCCGGGCGCACCAGCTGTTCCGGGTGCCGCTGCCGCGCAGGCCGCTCACCAGGGGGCCAGCGCGCTGGCCGCGCTCGCGGCGGTGGGCGAGGAGAAGGGCGGCGAGCAGGTCCGCGCCGCCGCCGGGCGCATCGCCGCGGGCGTCGCCGCCCTCGACGAGCAGGTCCGCGCCGCCGCCGGCGCGAGCGGCGTCGAGCTGGACGACTCCCTCACCGCCGACCAGCAGGCGCTGCTCGCCGATCTGCAGGCCCGCTCCGGAACCTCCTTCGACCAGGCCTGGACCCGCGCCGTCCTCGACGTGTACGGGCAGCTCAAGGCGGCTGCCGAGGCCGCGCTGAGCTCGCCCGACGCGTCGGAGGACGCCAAGGCCGCCGCCCGTGCCGCGCTCGCGAAGCTGGACGCGCTGACGGGGCAGCTCCGGTCGCAGCCCGGCTCGTCCGGTGGCGTTCCGCCCACGACCGTGGACACCGGTACCGGCGGCCAGGCGGCGTCCACAGGGGACGGGCTGCCGCTCGTCCCGGTCGCGTTGCTCGCGGCCGGGGCGCTGCTCGCCGGTGGCGCGGTCCGGGCCGCGCGCCGGTGAGACCCGCCGGGCGCCGACCCGCCGCGTGCTGATCTGGGACGGCGTGCGGTGCGTCCTGTGCCATGGCAGGCGGATCCGGCCTCGTCGCGGGCTGTGGGCCCGTGAGAGGTCCGGTGGGCCGGGTTCGCGGTCGGCGGTGGCTGTGGTCGGTGGGCCCGGCTGTGGCTGTGGTCGGTGGGTCTGGCGGTGCTGGGCCGGCGCGCCGGGGTCGCGGTCGGCGGCTGCGGCCTGTGCTGCTCGCCCTCGCGTCGGTGGCCTGCCTCCTCCCGGGCGGCCAGGGGCTCGTCCATGACCTGCACCTGGGGACGGATGTCGGTGTGCTCGACGGTGGCGGTGGCGGTGGCGGTGGCGGTGCGAGGGCCGGATCGCCCGCCGGGTCGGCGCCCGCCGGGACCATGCCCGTCGCGCTGGAGCTGCCGTCGCGGCAGGTCCGCGCGGCTGTCGTGCCCGTCGCCGCCGGCCCGGACGGCGCGCTGGTCGTTCCCGAGCCGCCATCGACCGTCGGCTGGTGGACGCCCAGCGCGCTGCCCGGCGGGACCGGCGGGACCACGGTCGTCGCCGGCCACGTCGACTCCCGCACCGGCGGGATCGGGGCGCTCGCCGTCCTGCGCGAGGTGGAGGTCGGCGAGCCGGTCGTCCTGCGCGGAGCGGACGGGCGGGTCGTCGCCTACCGCGTCGTGGCCCGCCGCCACCACCCGAAGGCGGAGCTTCCCCTGGAGATCTTCGCCGTCGGCGGCCCGCCACGGCTCGTGCTCATCACCTGCGGCGGCAGGTTCGACCCGGTCACGCGCCACTACGGCGACAACGTCGTCGTCTACGCCGAGCCGGTCTGACCCCGGGTCCCGCCGGGCGCCCGATGGGGTGCGCAAGTCGCGCCGGGGGACTCGCGGGGGGAGGCGCGACCCGCCCTCGAGATGCGCGCATGCACTCTCGAGATGCGCGCATGCACTGTCGAAATGCGCGCATGCGCCCTCGAGATGCGCGCATGCGCGGGCTCGGGGCGGCGCGCGTGCGGGTGTGCGGAGCAGAGGTGCCGCGTGACAACCTGTGCGCCGTGAGCACGCCGCCCGCCACGAACCCCACCGACCCGGTCACCACGAGCCCCGCGGCCGACGCCGGCCCGGCCGCCACGAGCCCCGCCGACCCCGCCGACCCCGCCGACCCCTCCGACCCGCAGCCCCCGGAGTACGCCGCCGTCCGTGAGGCCGCCCGGCGCGCCGCCGCGGCGGCCCCCGGGGTGCGCGCCGCGGGTGGTGCGGCCGTCGACGCCGCCCTGCGCACGGCGGCGGGCCTGCTGCGCGAGCGTGCGTCCGACCTGCTCGCCGCCAACGAGCAGGACGTCGAGGCCGCCCGGGCCACAGGCATGGCACAGGGGCTGCTCGACCGCCTGCGGCTCGGCGAGGAACGCCTGGCCGACATCGCCCACCAGCTGGAGGTGCTCGCCGCGACCCCGGAGCCGCCCACCGAGCGGGAGGTGCGGACGCTCCCGACGGGGGAGCGGGTGTTCGAGCGGCGGGTGCCGGTCGGGGTGATCGGGGCGGTGTTCGAGGCCCGCCCGAACGTGACGGTCGACGTGGCGTCGCAGGTGCTCAAGGCCCGCTCGGCCGCGGTGCTGCGGACGGGCGCGGCCGCGCTCGGCTCGGCCAGGGCGCTGATCGACCTCGCGATCGCCCCCGCACTGCAGGCGCACGGCATCCCCACCGATGCCGTCCAGCTCGTCCCGCTGCCCGGCCACGCGGGCGCGGACGCGCTGGTCGGTCTGCCCGATCTCGTCCCGCTCGTGGTGGTGCGCGGCAGCGGCGACGTGACGCGGCGGCTGTCGGCCCTCGGCGCGGCGGCGGGCACCCGGGTGCTCGCGCACGCGGACGGTGGCGGCGTCCTCTACCTCGACGCGAGCGCCGACCCCGACACCGTGACGCGCCTGGTCCACGACTCGACCGACCGACTCGGTGTCTGCAACCGCCTCAACCTGCTGCTCGTCGACCGGCCCGCGTACGACGCGCTGTGGCCGGTCGCGGAGCGCGCGCTGCAGGAGCGCGGGATCACCCCGTCGCTCCCGCCGCACACCCACCGGCTCGCTCACGAGTGGGCGCTGGACTCCGGCGCCGAGGCGCACGTGACGGTGGCGGCGGTGGACGGCCCGGTCGACGCCGCCACGACGGCGAGCCGGGAGACCTCCGGCCTCGCCGCCACGGTGTGCGCGAGCGACGAGACCGCCGCCCGCGCGTTCATCGACGCCTACACGGGCACCGGCGTGTTCTGGAACGCGACCACGCGCCTGCTCGACGGCTACAAGCTGCTCGGCCTGCCGGAGACCGGCATCAACGTCGACCACACGCCGGGCCCGCGCGGCCCCGTCACGTACCCGGACCTGGGGCTTCGGCAGTTCGTGGTGCTCCCGCCGGCCTGAGGCCGCGCTCAGGCGACCCGAACCGCGCCGACTGCCGCGCGACGAGCATCGTGTTGTCCTCCGGCCTCACCTGTCCTCCTCGTGTTCCGCCGCCGACCGGCTCCCTCCGGCGGTCGGCGGCAGAGTCCGGATCCGGGCCAGCAGCGACGGGATGTCGGCGTGGGTGCGTTCGTGGACCAGCCGTGCGCCGTCCCAGCGCTGCCACAGCGTCGCCCAGCACGTGACGATCCGGCCGGTCGGTGCGACCGTCCCGGTCGACGTGACGAGCGGGCCTGTGTGCGTGCCCCGCCAGATGATCTCCAGCGCGGCGGTGTCGCCGTTGGTGAGCACGCGGACGACCTCGCCCACCGCGTC
>JBFWRR010000006.1:0-15443 GCA_050248815.1 Pseudonocardia sp.
GTGACGCACTTGGCCACGCCCAGGCAGCGGCGGGTGGCGCGGGTGAACGAGCCGCGGTCCTCGGCGAAGGCGAGCACCGGGTCGTCACGCAGTGTCGGGAGGCCGACGAAGACGCGCAGGTCCTCGTCCAGCTTCGCGGGCCGGACGACGCGGTCGGGGTTCATCTGCCCGTCCGGGTCCCAGATCGCCTTGAACTGCTCGAACGCCGCGATGACCTCCGGCGGGTACATCCGCGGCAGCAGCTCGGCCCGCGCGGCCCCGTCGCCGTGCTCGCCGGAGAGCGACCCTCCGTGCGCGACGACGAGGTCCGCCGCGTCCTCCAGGAACGCCCGGTAGTTCGCGATCCCGGCCCGGGTGAGCAGGTCGAAGTCGATTCGGACGTGCAGGCAGCCGTCGCCGAAGTGGCCGTAGTAGGCGCCGCGGCGGCCGTGGCGGCGCAGCAGGGCGTCGAACTCGCGCAGGTAGTCGGCGAACCGGACGGGCGGGACGGCCGCGTCCTCCCAGCCGGGCCAGGCCTCGCCGCCGTCGGCCGAGCGGGTGAGGATGCCCGCGCCGTCCTCCCGGATGCGCCACAGCGCGCGCATCTGCGCGGGGTCGCTCACCACCAGCGACGACGCGACGTCGCGGGCGACCTTGCGGGCGGCCTCCTCCGCCTCCTCGCGGGTCGCCCCGCCGGTCTCGACGTAGAGCCAGCCGCCACCCTCGGGCAGCATCCGCGAGGACGTCTCACCCGGCCGGTGCGCCCGCAGCGCGGCGATCAGGCCCGCGTCCATGCCCTCGATCGTCAGCGGCCCGTGCTCCCGGACGGTGACCGCGTACTCGGCCGCCAGGTACGCGTCCGGGAAGCCGAGGACGGCCAGCGCCCGCGCCGGCGGGGACTCCACCAGCGTCACCGTCGCCTCGACGATCGTCGCGCAGGTGCCCTCGGTGCCGACCATCGCCCGCGCGAGGTCGACGGTGCCGGGCAGCAGCTCGTCGAGGTTGTAGCCCGACACGCGCCGTGTGAGCCGTGGGAACCCGGCCCGGATCGCCTCGGCGTGCCGCTCCCCCAGCGCGCGCAGGTCCGCGCCGATCCGGCCGGCGTCGGGGGTCGACACCCGCTCACCGCGGTAGGTGAGCAGCGCCAGCGCCTCGACGTTGTCGACCGTCTTGCCCCACGCCACGGAGTGCGACCCGCACGCGTTGTTGCCGATCATCCCGCCGAGGGTGCAGCGGTTGTGGGTGGACGGGTCCGGGCCGAACGTGAGCCCGTGCGGGCGGGCGGCGTCGCGCAGCACGTCGCACACCACGCCCGGCTGGACGCGGGCGACGCGGGCGTCCGGGTCGATCTCGACGATCCGGTTCATGTGCCGGGTGAAGTCGAGCGCGACGCCGGAGTTGACCGACTGACCCGCGATCGAGGTCCGGGCCCCCAGCGGCAGGACCGACGCCCCGTGCTCCCGGCACACCGCCAGCGCCGCCTCGACGTCCGCGGCGTCGCGCGGCGCCACGACCCCGAGCGGGACCCGACGGTGGTTGGACGCGTCCGCGGACCACATCGCCCGGGTGGCGGTGTCGAAGGCCACCTCCCCGCCGATGGCACGGCGCAGGTCGTCGGCCAGATGGGCAGCCCGGTGGTCGGGACTGCCGGTCGGGAGGGGATCGGTGGCGGTCACCGGATCATTCTCCGGCGGGCCCCGGAGCGGGTGACGAGGTGGGCTTGCCCGCAGTGGGCGGGCCGGCCGCGGGCTTCGACACGGGATCGGCCGCGGAACCGGACCCGTGAGCGTGCCCGTGCCCGTGGCCGTGCCCGTGGCTCGGCGACGCGGCCCCGGGGAGCGGGTCGCCCGCCCGCAGCGGTGCGTCGTGGTAGCGGCCCTCGTGGGCGAGGATGGGCCGCTGGTCGCCCGCGATCTCCGGATGTCGCTCCTGGAGCCGTTGCCGCTTCTCCCACTGCCGCTGCAGCCCCGTCACGTACTCGCGGTCGCCGTGGTGGGTCCCCCGCCACGTCTGCGGCATCCGGTCCTGCGACAACCCCGCGTCCGCCTGCCCGCCGAGGCTGAACCCGGCGGGGACCTTGCGCGTCTCTCCGCCGCAGGCGGGGCAGCCGGGAGCGGGCGCGTCGAGCGGCATCAACCGCTCGAACCGCGCCCCGCACCCGCACTTGTAGACGTAGATCGGCATGACCTACCAGTTCTCGACGGACTTCGTGAGGATGTCGGCGATGTCGTCCTCGGACGGCGTCTTCGGGCACGTGGCGAGCAGCCGCTGCTGCTTCATCGTGCCCGGGACGAGGTCCGGGACGTCGGACTCCGTGTACCCCACGCCGCCGATGCCGTTCGGGATGCCGATGTCCTGCATGAGCGCCACCAGCACCGACGGCAGCTGCTCGCGCGGGTCGTTCGCCTTCTCGGCGTCCGGGGCCATCAGCGACGCGGCCTTGAGATGGCGCTGCGGGGCGCTCTCGAAGGAGAACCGGAACGCCTCGGGCGCGGTGAGCGACACCGACTGGCCGTGCGGGACCATCGGCTCGTCCTGCGGGTAGCCCGCCGGCCGGTAGTCCTTGACCATCCCCGCGATCGGGTAGGCGTTGGCGTGCGGGATGTGCACGCCGGAGTTGCCGAACCCCATGCCCGCGAAGGTCGCCGCCATCATCATGTTCGCCCGCGCCGTGATGTCCTCGGTGCCGCGGTGCACGGCGTCGCGGAAGGACTGCGCGAGCAGCGTCATCGCCTTCTCGCACCACAGGTCCGACACGGGGTTCGAGCCGCAGTACGTGACCCGCTGCTCGGCGGTCTTGCGGTCGAAGGTCGTGTACCACCGCGCCGTGTAGGACTCCACCGCGTGGCAGACGATGTCCATCCCCGACGCCGCCGTGACCTCCGGCGGCAACGACATCGTCAGCAGCGGGTCGATGACGGCGAGCGTGGGCCGCAGCCGCCAGTGGCTGATCCCGGTCTTGACCTTCATCGACAGGATGTCCAGCACGCACATCGCCGTCGACTCCGAGCCGGTCCCCGCAGTGGTCGGCACCGCGACCAGCGGCTTGAGCGCTCCCGGTGGGGCCTTCGCCGCGCCGATGGGCTTGTTGATGTAGTCCATCAGCTCGCCCGGATGGCTGGTGAGCAGGTTGATCGCCTTCGCGGTGTCGATCGCGGACCCGCCGCCGATCGCGACGAAGCCGTCCCAATCCCCCTGCACGCGGGCGTACTCGACGGCCTTGTTCATCGAGTCGTCGGTGGGCTCGACGTGCACGCCGTCGAAGATCTCCGACTCGATGTCGTAGCGGCGCAGGTTGTCCGCGAGGCGCTGGGGCGCACCCAGGGCGTTGATCCCCGAGTCCGTGACGATGAGGACACGGCGCACGCCGAACTGGCTCAGCTCGAACCCGACCTCGTCGAGCGCACCTGCGCCGAACTTGAGCGGTGGCGCCCCCCAGGTGAAGATCGTCTCCTCGGTGAGCTGCACGTCGGACGGGTAGGTCATGTGTAGGAGCCTCCCGGGGCGACGCGCAGCTTGTGGATCTGCTCGGCGTCGTGGCCGAACACCATGGTGGCGTTCGTGCGTTCCTGGATGCCGCGCAGCTTCTCGACCGACCGGTAGAAGTCCTCGAGGTTGTTGACGATCGCCGCGGGCGTGGCGGGCGGGCCGAAGCTCTCACCCATGTACACGGCGTCGCTGGTGAAGATCATCGTTCCGCTGTCGGGCAGGTCGACCTGCATCGACATCGTGCCGACGGTGTGCCCGGGGGTCTCGATCAGCGTGACGCCCGGCAGGAACTCGGTGTCGCCGGAGACCGTCTGCAGCTCCAGCCCCTCGTAGTCCGTCTTCAGGTGCGCGCCGTTGAACAGGCCCTCGAAGCCCTGCGCGAACTCCTTCTCCCGCTGGTGGCAGACGAGCTTCGCGTTCGTGTTCTTGAACATCTGGGCGTTGCCGGCGTGGTCGAAGTGCAGGTGCGACAGGATCACGTAGTCGATCTCGTCGAGCCCGACACCCAGCTGATTGAGCCGCGAGTCGAGGTACTCGTCCTCGCCGACCTTGTCGTACGGGAAGAACTCCTGCAGGCCCGTCGGGCCCCAGCGCTCCTCCCAGTCCCGCGGACAGCTGGTGTCCCAGAGGACCTTGCCCTCGTCGGTCTCGACCAGCACGCAGTGCGTGGGCACGTCCACCCATGGTGTCGTGGACTGCTTGTGCGACCGGTCCATGATGGAGCGGCCGGGTTTGAGCAGCAGCCAGGTCAGGTCGGCGGTCATCGCCCCGCAGGGAATGACGGTCACCTTGTTCGCAGTCGCCATCGTGGTCCCTTCGTCGTTGGAGGGGGCAGCCGGGAAGTGACATGTAGCATGCCACTCTCCGCGCGATCCCGCGATGCATGCGGTCAGGGGGCCGTCCAGCCGAGGTCGACGTCCACGGCCGCACCCGCCTCCTGCGCGATCAGGAGCTCGGCGGTGTGCAGCACGTGCGCGCGCATCGCCGCGGCGGCGCCGTCCGCATCGCCCGCCTCCACCCGGTCCAGCACCGCCGTGTGCTCCGCGACGATGTCGACGAGACCCCGCGACGACCCGGCCGTCGACACGCCGCGGCGCAGCACCATGTCGCGCAGGCCGTCCACGACGCCGGCGAGGCGCGTGTTCCCCGACGCCTGCAGAAGCACCGTGTGGAAGCGCCGGTCGTGCTCCCACATCCGGAACTCGTCCTCGGCACGCGCGGCCCGCTCCATCGCCTGGTGCACCCGGCGCAGCTCGCGCCGGCCCGCGGCGTCGAGGAGCGTGCAGGCGCGGCGCGTCGCCGGCGGCTCCAGCAGCAGACGCAAGGCGAAGACCTCCTCCAGGTCGTGCAGGGAGGTCTGCAGCACCCGCACGCCGCGGTTGCGCTCGAACCGCACCATCCCGTGCTGAGCCATCTTGATCAACGCCTCGCGCACCGGGGTGCGCGAGACGCCGAGCTGCGTGGCGAGCGTCTGCACCGAGTGCAGCGTGCCGGGCTGGAGCTCCCCGGTGATCACCGCGGTGCGCAACGCGTCGAAGACCTGCGCGTTGACCGTCTCGGACTGCCGGACCGGTCTCACGACAGCGGACCGTGGCACCGCGACCGCCGGCGGTCAACCCACGGGATCACCCGACGCCGAACGCGAGCGCGTCGTAGGGCACCTCGATGTGCGACGGCTGCGCCGACAGCGCGTCGTAGTCGGCCTGCGAGCACATCCCGAGCGGTGCCGGGTACGTCGGGCCGTGCGGCACGATCCGGCCGGTGAAGCTCACGATGTCCCCGTCACGCACCGTGTAGGGCGATTCTCCCGAGCCGATCAACTCCACCCAGACGCGACCGCCGACGAGATCCATCCAGAACCCCTCGTCCGCGGCGACGTGGGCGACCTTCACACCCTGCGCCGCGATCTCCTCCCCCGCCATCTGCGTCATCTGCGCGACGTTCTGGATCTGCACGTCGTCGGGAATCGCGGTGAGCGTCTGCCCCGAAGGAGGCGCCGGGTTCGCCGTGTTGCTGCACCCGATGAACCCCAGCACGATCAGCCCGGCGATGCCGAGAAGGAGCAGAGGAGAGACACCGCTGCCTGATTGGTTCGCCATGGTGCCCCCCGAATGGGTGTCACACTTACGGTACCCAGCAGACCGGAGCGGCAAATCCTGCTGCGGGAGGCACCTCTAGGGTCCACGCATGAGCACGCCCCCGCCGTCCACGGGCCCGTCCGCGCTGTTCGACCCCACCGCCTGGCGCGCCGTCGAGGGCTTCGACTTCGCCGACATCACCTACCACCGCGCCGTCGGCACGGGAGCGGTGCGCATCGCGTTCGACCGGCCGGAGGTCCGCAACGCCTTCCGCCCCGGCACCGTCGACGAGCTCTACACCGCGCTGGACCACGCCCGGCAGACCGCGGACGTCGGCTGCGTGCTCCTCACCGGCAACGGGCCGTCGCCGAAGGACGGCGGCTGGGCGTTCTGCTCCGGGGGCGACCAGCGCATCCGCGGGCGCACCGGCTACCAGTACGCCTCCGGTGAGACCGCCGAGACGGTCGAGGCCGGACGAGCGGGGCGCCTGCACATCCTGGAGTGCCAGCGGCTCATCCGCTTCATGCCCAAGGTCGTCATCGCCGTCGTCAACGGGTGGGCGGCGGGCGGCGGGCACTCCCTGCACGTCGTCGCGGACCTCACACTGGCCAGCGCCGAGCACGCCCGCTTCAAGCAGACCGACGCCGACGTCGGCTCCTTCGACGGCGGGTACGGCTCGGCCTACCTCGCCCGCCAGGTCGGCCAGAAGTTCGCCCGCGAGATCTTCTTCCTCGGCCGCGCCTACACCGCCGAGGAGATGCACCAGATGGGCGCGGTCAACGCCGTCGTCCCGCACGCGGAGCTGGAGGCCACCGCGCTGCAGTGGGCGCGGGAGATCAACGGCAAGTCACCGCAGGCGCAGCGCATGCTCAAGTACGCGTTCAACCTGCTCGACGACGGGCTGGTCGGGCAGCAGCTCTTCGCGGGCGAGGCCACACGCATGGCGTACATGACCGACGAGGCGGTCGAGGGCCGCGACGCGTTCCTGCAGAAGCGGGAGCCGGACTTCTCGGACTATCCCTGGCACTACTGACCGCCGCTCTCCACCCGGTCGGGCCACCAGCCGCGGCGGGTCCGTGAGGCGTGTCCTCGCGGCGCGGGCGATCCAGGGGTCGAACGGCATCGAGGGCTGCAACGCGTGTCTGTCGAGGACGCCATCGCCGCACTCGAGGGCGAGGAGCTTGCCGACGCACCTGAGCTCGACGCACACGCGATATCCGGCTACGACATCCTCCGGGAACAACCCGGCGGCCCGTGGAGGCGAGGTGGTTGGCCTGGGCCAGATAGAGCAGCTCGGCCAGCTTGAACGGCGTCACATCGGGCTCAGGCCGGAGCTCGTCCTGGGCGATGAGGTAGTCCACGACGACGTGCACGTTCCAGGTCGTGGCTGAACGTGGGCTCAAGCAACTCGGCCATCAGCCACCTCCCCTCCCCTTCCGTGGGTCCGAATCTCGCACCTGCCACCGACAACCTGCAGCAGGAACCACTCGACTGGCACACTCAACGCCCTGACGTGCGGGGTTCGTTACCGTGAGCGGCGTCCATCAGGCCAGCACGTGGACTGCGGGGACGCACGGAAGGGCATCGACGGGGCCCGGCAGCCGCGCCGCAGGGGCCTGAACGGATCTCCGGCCGCCCACGGACGGCCCGAATTGTCTCGGTGCGGCGCCGGCAGGTCAGAGGCCAGGGGCGGTCTTCTCGCCCGATCCGTGGCACTGGCTGACGTACCGATCTGCAGCGCTCCCGCTCAGCGCCGACCGCGCGGCCAGACGATCACGGCGGTGGCCAGCAGGGCGAGGCAGAACACGACCGTGCCGACGACGATGTCGCCCGCGTGCACGCCGTGGGAGGAGCTGATGCGGTAGAGCACCGGTCCGATCCGCGTTGTGGCCGCGTTGCCGAGCACGAGGAACGCCGCGCCACCCCAGACGAGGGCGACCAGCACCAGCTTGCCGACGCTGGGCCAGCCCACGGGACGCGGATGCCGGGCACCCGGTTCGACCTGTAGCACACAGACAGGCTACCGATTCCGTCACCGACCGTGCCTGCTCCGCTCATCGGGCGGAGGTCTCACCCGATGGAGACGGATTGCGGGTACGGATCATCCGTCATCGGACGCGGCCGGCGGTGGCGAGTACCACCGTCGGGACGTCGACCGGAATCCGTGGCGGCCACCCCCGCGGGGCGCCTGCGCCAGGGGCCCGCCACGGGTGGTGCCGCGGGTCGGGCACAGCGGCCTGCACGGCGGGCCGTCCGGGACCCCCGCGCACGTCCACCGGAGGTCGCGGGGCCGGCAACGGCAACGTGGCGCGCATATGGGGGTGCCCGGGCCACCCGCGCGGCTCGACCGGGCCCCACGCCACCGCGCGAGGAACCACGACGTCCGGCAGCCGGCCCCCGTGCCGTGCGGGCGGTTCGGGAGAGTGCGCCGGGCGGCGCAGCAGTACCGCCGTGGCCAGCAGCGCGACGACGAAGGCCGCCACCGCGACGAGGGCGTCGAACGCGTGCACGCCGTGGCGCTCGTTGAACACGAACACCACGGGGCCGATCCGCGTGAACGCGGCCGTCCCGAGGACCGCGGCCGCGGCGACCGCCCAGACGAACACCACCGCCGTCAGCCCGGCGACCCGCGGGCCTGTCTCGATCATGGCGGTCTCCCGGTCCGGACCGGCCGGTCGGCGGGCCCGTCCCGAGGATGGCGCGCCCGCGGCGGCCGCGGCAGGGTGGCGGCCCCCGGATCGGCGGGGGCTGTCCCCCGTTCCCCCGCCGCGGCCGGGCCCGGCAGAACCCGCATGGCAGGCTGGTCCGATGCGGACGATCCGGTGCGACGGCTCGCCGGACCGGATCGCCGATCTCGTCGCGGCGCTCGACGCCGCGCTCGACGGCGGCCCACCGGTGCTGCCGCTCGTCGGGACGCGACAGTTCTCGGGGGTTCGGGCCCGGGGCGCGGACGGCGCGCTCGGCGGGCCCGCCGCACCGGGCGCGTGCGCCGGGTCGGACCACGCCGGGTCGGACCACGCCGGATCGGCTGACCGCGCTGCACCACTGCCCGATCCCACGTCCGGGACGGCCGCCGTCCTCCCCACGTCCGGCTCCACCGGCGAGCCGAAGCTCGTCATGCTGCCCGCGGCGGCGCTGCGGGCTTCCGCCCTGGCGACCCAGGCCCGCCTCGGTGGGCCCGCACGGTGGCTCCTCGCGTTGCCCGCCGAGCACGTGGCGGGGCTGCAGGTGATCGTCCGCGCGCTGCTCGCCGGGGACGCGCCCGTGGTGCAGGACCTGCGCGGTGGTTTCCGCCCGGACGGGTTCGCCGCCGCGGCCGCCCGCCTCGGTCCGGGCCCACGGTGCACGAGCCTCGTCCCGACCCAGCTGCTCCGGCTGCTCGACGACGGTGGGCCCGGCCTGACCGCCCTGCGCGGGTTCTCGGCGGTGCTCGTCGGCGGGGCGGCGCTGGATCCCCCGCTGCGGTCCCGGGCCGAGGACGCGGGTGTCCGCCTCGTCTCGACCTACGGCATGACGGAGACCTGCGGCGGCTGCGTGTACGACGGCCTCCCGCTCGACGGCGTGCGGATCGGGCTGGACGGCGCCGGGCCCGGGGACCGGCCGCCCGGACCGGGTGCCACCGGGCGGATCGTCGTCGCCGGCCCGACACTCGCCTCCGGCTACCTCGACGACCCGGCTGCGACCGTCGCCGCCTTCGCCGGCGGCCGCTTCCGCACCGGCGATCTCGGCCGCTGGTCGGCCGGCGGGCGCCTGGAGGTGCTCGGCCGGGCGGACGACGTGATCGTCACGGGTGGGGAGAAGGTCGCGCCGGCGGCCGTCGAGCGGGTCCTCGCGGCGCAGCCGGGGGTGCGGGCGGCGTGCGTGGTGGGGGTGCCGGACGTCGAGTGGGGCCAGGTCGTCGTCGCCGCCGTGGTGCGCGATGCACCCGCCGCGGACGACCGACGGCTGCGGGCCGCCGTCCGGGAGTCCCTCGGTCGGGCCGCCGTCCCGAGGCGGCTGCTCGACCTGCCCGCCCTGCCGCTGCGGGGCATCGGGAAACCGGACCGGGCCGTGATTACGCAGATGTTCGATCCGGATCCCACTGACGAGTGAAGAACACGGTCGCTCGATCGGCTTGGTGACCGAGCGTTGATTGACCGCTACGAGCCTGTCCGATCTTCTCGCCGACGTGCTCAGGACCTTGCTGCGGACCTCGGCCGTCCTCGCCCTGACGACGGGCCTCGCGACGGGCCTCGCCGGTCCGTCGCACGCGGCCGACGACGAGCGCTGGTCGCCGGACCTGCGCACCGGGCAGGGCAGCGCCGTGGCCACCGGACCGGACGGCGTGCGCCTCGACGCGCGCCCGGGCCGCGGCAGCGAGCAGCTCGGCCTGCTGACCCTCACACCCCACGACCTCTCCGTCCCCACGGACCGGATCGGCACGGCGTTGCAGGCCGAGGTCCCGCCGGGCGCCACCGCCACCGTCGACGTCCGGGGAAGGGACGCGGACGGCCCGTGGAGCGAGTGGGTGCCCGCAGGGCCGGACGGGGAGATCGCGCTCCCCGCAGCGTCGTCGCAGGTGCAGGGCCGCATCGTGCTCACCGGCAACCCGGACGCGGAGCCGGTCGTGAGTGCCGTGGACCTGCAGGCCCGTCCCGCTGCGCGTCCCGGGACGCCGATGTCGGTGCCCGACGTGCGGCGCTACCGGGTCTTCGCCACCCGCGAGGGGCTCGTCGGCGGCACCACCGCCAACGGCCACGTGATCACCGAGACCGACCACTTCGTCGCCCTGCCGTCCCGGCGCGCCCTCGCCCCGAAGGACACCGGCGACTACACCGTCCGCGTCTGCACCGCCCGCCGCTGCGGCTACGCGCCGGTCTGGGACGTCGGCCCGTGGAACACCCGCGACGACTACTGGAACCCGCCCGACGTGCGCCAGGAGTGGGCGCAGCTCCCACAGGGCGTGCCACAGGCGCAGATGGCCCACCTCGACGGGTTCAACGACGGCCTCGACCAGTTCGGCCGCGAGGTGCTCAACCCGGCCGGCATCGACCTGTCCGACGCCTTCTTCCACGACCTCGGCCTCGACGACAACGCCTGGGTCCGGGTGGACTACCTGTGGACGGGGTCCGCGCCGCTCGGCACCGTCGGCGGGGAGCCCGTCACGGTGCGGGCCGCCGCGGACCCGGACGCGGCCGAGGTCGGCTTCGCGGGGCGCGGCGCGCGGATCCCCCTCGGTTGCCTCACCGAGGGCCCGGACGGGCCGTGGCTGCGGATCGAGGACGGGCAGTACGTCCCGGCGGACGCCGTCGGCTGGACGCGGCGGCCGGACGCCTGCACCGGCCCGGAGCCCGCCCCGGTCACGGTGCACGCGGCCGTCGGAGGCGGAGGCGGAGCCGTGCCGGAGATCCACGCCGGTGCGCCGCAGCGGGAGGACGGCGACGGCTGACATCCGGTCCGGGATAGCGTCGGCACCGTGGCCACGCTCGCCGAATGGGTCCAGGGTGCCCGCCCCCGCACGCTGCCGACCGCCGTCGCACCCGTGCTCGCGGGCACCGGCGCCGCCGTCGGCATCGGCGCCGTCGCACCGGGGCGCGCGCTGCTGGCGATGGTCGTCTCGATCGCGCTGGTCGTCGGTGTGAACTACGCCAACGACTACTCCGACGGCATCCGCGGCACCGACGACGTCCGCGTCGGCCCGGTACGGCTGGTCGGATCGCGACTCGCCCGTCCGGAGACGGTCCGCACGGCCGCATTCACATGCTTCGGGATCGCGGCGCTCGCGGGGCTGGTGCTGCTCACGCTGTCCGGGCTGTGGTGGCTGCTCGTGGCCGGGGCGGTGTGCATCGCGGGAGCGTGGTTCTACACCGGCGGGCGGCGGCCCTACGGGTACGCCGGGCTCGGCGAGGTGGCCGTGTTCGTGTTCTTCGGACCGGTCGCGGTGCTCGGCACGATGCTCACGCAGGCCGGGCGGGTCACGTGGCCCGCCGTGCTCGTCGCGGTGGCGGTCGGGGCGCTGACCAGCGCGGTCCTCGTCGCGAACAACCTGCGTGACATCCCCACCGACGCCCTCGCGGGAAAGCGCACCCTCGCCGTGGCGCTCGGCGAGGCCCGCACCCGCGTGCTGTACGTGGCGCTGGTGGTCGGCCCGCTGGTGGTGTCGGCGGTCATGGCCGGCTTCGTCGGCCCACCGCTGCTGCTCGGGCTGCTCGCGGTGCCCGTCGCGGTCGGCCCGGTGCGCCGGGTGCTCGGCGGCGCGACCGGGCGCGATCTCATCCCCGTGCTCGCGGGGACGGGCGTGGTGCTGCTCGTCTGGTCAGCCGCGACCGGCGTCGGGCTCGCTCTCGCCGGCGGCTGATCCCGCGCCGTCCGACGCAGCGTCGGGATCCGGCTCGTCCCCCCGGAGCCGCGCGCGCAACCGCGCCCGCTGCGAGGCCCGCGCGGCGAGGGCGGAGTCCAGCTGCGCGCGCAACCCGCGGAACAGCACCATGGACAGCGGCAGCGCCACGACGAGCGCCACGAGCACCGCGATGACGAGCGGTACCCCCGCGACGACCAGGATCGCGGCGACGACCGCGATGAGCGCGACGCGGGCCAGCGTGTACAGCGTGACCGTCCGCGCGAGCCGCGGCGGCGAAGGGGGCGCTGGCATGTCCCAACCCTACGGCGAGGCCCTGCGCCCGGTGACCTGCGCTGGCACGATGGGACCGTGACCGGCACCGGCGAGCGGCTGCTCACCCCCGGTGAGGTCGCCGCCCTGTTCGGCGTCGACCCGCGGACGGTGACGCGGTGGGCGGCCTCCGGGCGGCTGGGCGCGCTGCGCACGCCCGGTGGTCATCGCCGCTACCGTGAGTCCGACGTGCGGCGGCTGCTGGGCCGCCCGACCGACCCCCCGGCCCCGCCGACCGGCCGTCCGACGAGGGGGCCGAGTGATTTAACGACTGCCTCGCCGCGGCGCGGGTAACCTCGCGTACGGAGGTGGTGCACATGCTTTTCCTCATCGCGTTCATCGGCGCTGTGGTGGTGGCGGTGGTGCTGTGGAAGGCGATGAACTCCGTGCGCGCCGATGGCCAGCCGCCTGTTGAAGGGCCCCGCCGGACCGCGCGTCCGCGCGTGTCCGGCCCGGACGACGACCCCGACTTCCTGCGACGGATCGACGAGAAACTGCGTCGCGAGGAGCCGCCGCCGACCTCCTGAACCGGGAATCAGCCCCGGGCCGGCTGGGTTCCGGCGAACCCGTCCGCCACCGCCGCTGCGAGTTCGAGCAGCGCGATCCTGGTGTCGGGCTCCAGCCGGTCCAGATCCACCTCCGCCCCCTCCTCCAGATGCGGATCGAACGGGATCCGGACCACCGCGCGGCAGCGTGCCGCGAAGTGCTCGGCCACCCGCGCGAGGTGGACCGGGCCGTGGCGGCGGTGCACCGAGTTGATGACGGCGACGCCGTTCTTCACGAGGTCCGCGTAGCCGTGCGCGTCGAGCCAGTCCATGGTGGCCGAGGCGCTGCGGGCACCGTCGATCGAGCCGGAGGAGACGATCACCAGCTGATCGGCGATGCCGAGAACGCCGTACATCGCGGAGTGCATGAGCCCGGTGCCGCAGTCGGTGAGCACGATGTTGTAGAAGTGCTCGAGCAGCGTGATCGTGCGGCGGTAGTCGTCGTCGCTGAAGGCCTCCGAGACCGCGGGATCCTGCTCGCTGGCCAGCACCTCCAGCCGCGACGGGCCCTGTGAGGTGTAGGCCCGCACGTCGGTGTAGCGCCGCACCCGCTGGGCGTCGCGCAGCAGGTGGCGCACGGTGGCGCTGGTCTCCAGCGGGATCTTCTGACTGAGCGTCCCGCGGTCGGGGTTCGCGTCCACGGCGATGACGCGGTCGCCGCGCATCGAGGCGAAGGTGGCGCCGAGGGTGGCGGTGACGGTGGTCTTGCCGACGCCGCCCTTGAGGCTCAACATCGCGATCTTGTACGAGCCGAGCAGCGGGGCGTTGACGCGCGCGGTCAGCTCGCGGCGGCGGCGCTCCGCCGGGCTCTCCCCGAGGTTGATCGTGCGTCCGGAGAGCCGGTACAGCCAGTACCGCCAGCCGGACTGCGGGACCCGCCTGCTGCGGCGCAGCAGCCGTTCCGTCGACAGCTCCGGCGGCACGTCCAGCGTCGGCGGCGCGGACGGCCGTGGGGCGGCCGGCCGGATGTCCGGCTTCTCGAAGTCCCAGAGCTCCCGGGCCGCGGCGCGCTCGGCCCGCCCGCCGTCCCGGGCGTGGGCGGCGCCGTTGACCCCGCGCGACTCGCCACGGGGATCCCCGTCGCGGGCCCGTCCGACGGGCCGGTCGGGTCCGGTGCGGCGCGCCGTACCCGGCGTGACCCGGCGGGGCCGCGGCCACTCGTCGGTGGGACGACGGGGTTCGGTCGGGTGGCGATCGGCCGATCGGTGCCGGTCCGGCGGCCGCGGGCGTCCCGGCGCCGGGTGCGGTGCGGACGGTGCGCCCGCCTCGTCACCAGGGGTCCCGCAGGCGGCGTCGTCGGCGCTCGGCCGATCGGGCGTGCTCGCGGTAGGCGGTTCGGGGGTGGGCGGGGCGGGAGCGGGCGCAGCAGGCGTGCCGAGCGGGTCGGTCAGCTGCTCGGGCGGCGCCGCGGCGGACGGACCGGTCGGCTCCGACCGCTCGTCCGGCGTCGCAGCGGGCTCGGGGCTGCCGGGCTCGGGGCCTGCCCCGGCCGCCCGGGCCTCGTCGGGCGCCGACGGGGCGATCGGGTCGGCGTGCGCGTCGCGCGGCGGCTCAGCCGCGCGCTCCGGTACCCGGTCCTGCGGCGCCGCACCCCAGCGTTCGCGCACGTACCGACCCACCGACCCGTCCGGGAAGTCCCCGGCCCCTCGCTGCGTCATCGGCACTCCTCTCGCCAGACGACGGTAGTCGTGCTACCTGCCGTGGTCGAGCGGGCACCCGGCGCCCTCAGATACCTGCATAGGAGTGCAACCCGGCGACGACCATGTTGATGAAGAAGAGGTTGAACGTGATCACGAGGAACCCGGCGACGTTGATCCACGCGGCGGGCCCGGTGCGCCAGCCCGCCGTGGCGCGTGCGTGCAGGTAGGCGGCGTAGACGACCCACGCGACGAAGGCGACCGTCTCCTTCGGGTCCCAGCCCCAGAAGCGTCCCCAGGCGGCCTCGGCCCAGATCGCACCCGCCATGACCGCGAAGGTGTAGACGGGGAACGCGACGATCGTCACGCGATAGGCCATGCGGTCCAGCACGTCCGCAGACGGGAGCCACGCGGCGCGGCCGGTGCGCCGGACGAGGTAGAGCAGGCTCGCGACACCTGCCACGAGCAGCATCCCCGAGGACAGGCAGATCGTCGTGACGTGCACGACGAGCCAGTACGACTGCAGCGCGGGCTGCACGGGCGCGGCCTGCGCGTAGAGCACCGTGCCGGCCAGGAACATCAGCACGACGACCGGGAGCAGCACGAACGGGCCCGCCGCGACCAGGCGAGCCGCGTCCTCGGCCGGCCTGCGGGCCGCCCGCCGCAGCAGCACGAGCCACGCGACCACGGCGGCCAGGCAGATCGCCGAGCTGAACTCGTACATGTTGCCCAGCGGCCAGCGCTCGGTGGCGAACCCGCGCGCGGCGAGCGACCCGAGATGCAGCACCGCGCCGAGCACCACCAGCGACACGGCCATGCGCCCGAACCGGGCGGTCCGCGATGGGGGTTCCGGGACGTCGGTCGAGGGGTCCGTGGGGGCGCCCACCGGCACGGCGACGCGGCCGCGGGCGAGCGCGAACTGCGTGCTGTGGAAGATCAGCGCGAGTACGTAGACGCCGACCGTGGCCATGAAGAGGCGGTCGCTGAGGACCGAGAGGGTCGGGTCCGCGATCATGGTCTCTCCTCGGGATCGGCCTCTGGATCGGCGGCGGTATCGGCGGCGGTA
>JBFWRR010000006.1:15543-22514 GCA_050248815.1 Pseudonocardia sp.
GCGCGAGTACGTAGACGCCGACCGTGGCCATGAAGAGGCGGTCGCTGAGGACCGAGAGGGTCGGGTCCGCGATCATGGTCTCTCCTCGGGATCGGCCTCTGGATCGGCGGCGGTATCGGCGGCGGTACGAGCGGCACCCTCGTCCGCTCCGAGCGTACGAGGGTGCCGTTCGTCCATCTCGGGTGGCGCCGTGGCGACGACGACGTCCGGCCCGAGCAGCTCCCGGGCCAACCGCTCGAACTCCTCGCCGTACCCGGCCCGGTCCGTGCGCGCGAGCCCGCCCAGCTCCACGTCCGTGCGCTGCGGCCCGGCCGGGGTGAGCCGCACCCAGAACCGCCGCCGCCGCACGGACAGCGACACGGCGAGCCCACCGAGCGCCAGCACCGCGAACACGAGCACCGCCAGCTGCCCGGGATCGTGGCTCACCTGCAGCGACGCCCACTCCCGCACACCGTCGAACCGGACGGTGGTGCCGTCGTCGAGGCGAACCTCCTGGCCCGGGGTGAGGTTGGCCCGCGCGACCCGGGCCAGCGCCCCGGACTGCACCTGCTCGGCGGACACCGTGAAGATCGACTGGCCGCGGCCGTCGTCCAGGCCGAGATCGCCGCGCAGGACGTCCACCGCCACCTCGGGGTTGCGCAGCTCCGGGAACACGCTCGTGACGACCTTGCCGCCCGAGCTGGTCGGGGCGAACAGGCCGGTGATCGCGAGCTGGGACGTCCGACGCTGCTCGAGGTCGTCCAGGCCGGGGCGGGTGAACTTGGTGGCGCCCTCGGACAGCAGCGTCACCGGGTCGACGGGCCGCCACTGGATCTCGCCGGTGCGCTGCTGCCCGTCCGGCCAGGTGACGGTGAAGCGCGGCGCGTAGCCGTGGCCGAGCAGGTAGACGCGCGAGCCGTCCAGCCGCAGCGGGCTGTTGACCTCCAGCGGGTAGGGCCGCCACGTCGACACGCCCGCGGCCAGGTCCTCGCCCGACTGGTAGCCGATGTCGGCCTTGAACGCGTCGGCCTGCCCGGTGGGCAGATAGTCCGCGGCGAAGCGGTCCAGCCGCACGCAGAACGGGTCCAGTTCGGTGCCGTCCACGCGCAGCCCCGCGCGGAAGGAGTCGTAGCCGAGGATGCCGGTGTTGCAGAACTGCTGCCCGGTGAGCACGATGACCTGCCCCGAGTAGCCGAAGAGCTTCCCTGCCGCGAACGCCACGAGCAGCCCGAGCAGGCTGATGTGGAAGACGAGGTTGCCCACCTCCCGCAGCGCGCCGCGCTCGGCGGAGAACCCGTCCTCGCGCTCGGCGACCCGCCAGCCGCGCAGCAGCCCGCGCACGCGCCCCGCCACCTCGTCGCGGGACGCGTCCAGGGTGGCGGTGGCGTGGTGGGGAAGGCGCCCGAGGTTGCGCGGCGTCGCGACGAGCGGTGTGCGCAGCGCCCGCAGCTGTTCGACGGTGCGCGGCAGCAGGCAGCCCACCAGCGACACCATCAGCAGCAGGTACACGGCCGCGAACCACGGCGCCGCGAAGACGTCGAAGAAGCCGAGGTCGTCCAGCACGGGCGCGAGGGTCGGGTGGTCGGTGTAGTAGTCCTGCACGTGCTGCGCGTTGAGGGAGTGCTGGGGCAGCAGCGCGCCCGGCAGCGCCGCGAGAGCGAGCAGGAACAGCAGCACCAGCGCCGTCCGCATGCTGGTGAGGCCGCGCCACGCGTTGCGCACCCCCGCGAGTTGCGCATTCCGCAGCCGCGAGTTGCGCATCTCATCAGGCCGTGATGCGGGATCCGTCCGCGTCGGAGTCGTCGTCATCAGATCACCGGGACGAAGCCGGAGATCGCGATCTGCAGCTGCGCGAGCAGCGTCGCCCACACGCCCGTCACCAGCAGGACGCCGACGGTGACGAGCAGCGCACCGCCCGTGACCTGGATCGCGCGCGTGTGCCGGCGCAGGAACCCCAGCGCCCGGACGGCCCGCGACGCGCCCAGGGCGATGAGCACGAACGGCAGCCCGAGCCCAGCGCAGTAGGCCAGCGTCAGGACCACGCCGCGCAGCGACCCGCCGCCCGTCCCGGCCGCGACGGCGACGACGCCCGCGAGCGTCGGCCCGATGCACGGCACCCAGCCCAGGCCGAACACCGCGCCGAGCAGCGGCGCCCCCCAGACTCCGGCGCGTGGCACCCAGTGGACCCGCCGCTCGGTGCGCAGGACGGGCAGCAGGCCGACGAACGCCAGCCCCATCGCGATCATGACGATGCCGCCGGCGCGCTGGAGGGCGAGCTCGTTGCGGACGAGGGTGTCGGAGAGCCACACGACGCCGACGAGGATCACGCCGAACACGGCGGTGAACCCGGCGACGAACAGCGCAGCGGCCCCCGCCACCCGCCAGCGGCCGGAGCGCGGTTCGGCGGCTTCCGACGCCGTTGCGGGCGGCGCGTCGGCGCCGACGAGCCCGGCGAGGTAGGCGAGGTAGCCCGGCACCAGCGGGACGACGCACGGCGAGGCGAAGCTGACCGCTCCTGCGAGCACGGCGACTACCGCTGCCACCAACAGCGGGCCCGAGACCGCCAATGCCGTCGAGTCCATCAGCGTCGAGGGTAGGCGCGCCGTCGCCGCAGCACTGCACCGGGTTCTACGGGCTGTAGACCCGCGAGTTGCGCATCTCGCCAGGCGGTGTTGTGGATCTCGTCCGACGGAACGCGCACCTGGGGCTCGCGGGATCCGCAACTCGCGGCGGCGGGATGCGGAACTCGCCGCCGCCGAACGCGCACCTCGGGCTGGCGAAATCCGCAACTCGCGGCGGCGGGATGCGGAACTCGCGGGCTACGGGGAAGGGGGTTCGGCGGCGAGCCGCTGGACCAGCGGGAGCAGCTGGGGCACGCGGATCTGGGCCAGGTACACCGCCGCGACGCGGTGCTCGCGGTCGAGCACGATCGTCGAGGGCACGACGTTGCGCGGGTAGCCGCTGAGCGACAGCAGCGTCCGCCCCGCCGGGTCGAAGATCGAGTCGAAGCGGATGCCCTGGTCGCGCAGGAAGTCCCGGGCCGGGTCGGCGGCGTCACGCACGTCGATGCCGAGCACTGCCACGCCCGCGCCCGCCTGGTCCGCGACGAACTGCAGGTCCGGCATCTCCTCGCGGCACGGCCCGCACCAGGTGCCCCAGATGTTGACGACGACGACCTGGCCCGCGTAGTCGTCCAGACCGACGGTCTGCCCGGGCCGCTGCAGGCTCTCCCCCGCGAGCCCGGTCACCGCGCCGCGCGACGACGGCGGGTCGTAGAGGATCTCGGTCTTCCCACCGGGGGCGACGAACTGGAAGTCACCGCCGGTGGCGACCGCGTCCTTGCTGGCCGAGCACCCGGCGAGGGCCAGCAGCAGGACCAGCAGGAGGGCCCTCATGCGCCGGTCTGGGTCGGGTCGCTCTCGCCCGCGGGCTCGCTGTAGCGCAGCCCGACGAACTCGGCGTCGGCGAACACGAGCGACGTGACCGACGCGAGCGCGCACTGGCGATGGCGCGGATCGTGCCAGAGCCGCCGGCCGGTGAGGAAGCGGCGCAACGTCCAGATGGGCAGCTGATGGGAGACGCAGACCGCCTCGCGGCCCTCGGCGAGCTCGCGGGCGCGGTGGACGGCCCCGAGCATGCGGTGCGCGATCTGCAGGTACGGCTCCCCCCACGACGGGGTGAACGGATCGCGCAGCTTCCACCAGTGCTCGGGACGGCGCAGGACGCCGTCGCCGATGGAGACGTCGAGGCCCTCGAACAGGTTCGACGCCTCGATGAGGCCGTCGTCGGTGACGATCGCGAGATCGTGGGACGCCGCGATGGGAGCGGCGGTCTCCTGGGCGCGCTGCATCGGGGAGACGACGAGCGCGGCGACGTCCGCGTCCTCCAGCGCCTTCGCGACCAGATCGGCCTGGTGACGGCCGTTCGCGGACAGGCCGAAACCGGGCAGCCGCCCGTAGAGGATCCCGGCGGGGTTGTGCACCTCGCCGTGGCGCACCACGTGCACGACCGTGCGGACGCGTTCTGCGGGACGCTCACCCGCCGCGACGGGCTCGGGGAGCCGTTCGGTGGTGGTGGGGTCGTTCGCGACCTCGGCCGGGGCGAGGCCCTCCCCGGGCTGCAGCGGCTGGGACGGGGTGGTCACGGAGTGGCTCCCCCTGCGGCCCGGGCGGCCGCCGGCAGCGCCGCCTCGATGGTCGCCCACGCGTCGTCGTCGAGGGCCGTGGAGACGAACCACGCCTCGAACGCGCTCGGCGGGGGGTACACGCCGCGGTCGAGAAGCGCATGGAAGAAGGCCGGGAACCGCCAGGTGTCGGCGGCTTTCGCGGCGTCGTAGTCGTGCACCTCGGCCTCGGTGAAGAACACCGAGAGCAGGTTGCCCGCGTACTGCACGCGGTGCGGGACGCCCTCGGCCGTGAGGGCACCGGCGAGCATCCCGCCGAGGCGGGCGGCGTTCGCGTCCAGCGTGGCGTAGACGGCCTCGTCCGCGGCGCGCAGCGTGGCGAGCCCCGCGGCGACGGCGACGGGGTTTCCCGACAGCGTCCCGGCCTGGTAGACGGGCCCGGCCGGGGCGAGGTGGGCCATCAGCTCGGCCGGTCCGCCGAACGCCGCGGCGGGCAGCCCCCCGGACATGACCTTGCCGAACGTGTAGAGGTGCCCCGCCACGCCGTCGCGGCCGAACCAGCCGGCCGCGGAGACGCGGAAGCCGGTCATCACCTCGTCCATGACGAGCAGCGCACCGTGGGCGTCGCACACGTCGCGCAGGCCCGCGTTGAACCCGGCCCGAGGCGCGACCGCACCCATGTTGCCCGCAGCCGCCTCGGTGATCACGCAGGCGATCTCGGAGCCCCGCTCCGCGAACACCGCGCGAACGGCCTCGAGATCGTTGTAGGGCAGGACGATCGTGTCCGCGGCCTGGGCACCGGTGACGCCGGGGCTGGTGGGCAGGCCCAGCGTCGCGACGCCCGAACCCGCCTGGGCGAGCAGCGCGTCCACGTGCCCGTGGTAGCAGCCTGCGAACTTGACGACGGCGCGGCGCCCCGTGATGCCGCGGGCCAGCCGGATGGCGCTCATCGTCGCCTCGGTGCCGGAGTTGACCAGCCGCACGCGCTCCACCGGAGCGACCCGCGCGATGATCGCTTCGGCCAGCTCGATCTCGGCCTCGGTGGGCGCGCCGAACGACAGCCCGCCACCCGCGGCCCGCTGCACCGCCTCGACGACGGCCGGGTGGGCGTGCCCGAGGATCATCGGGCCCCAGGAGCAGACGAGATCGACGTAGCGGTTGCCGTCCGCGTCGGTCAGCCAGGGACCGCGTGCCGACGCCATGAACCGCGGGGTGCCGCCGACCGCGGTGAACGCCCGCACGGGCGAGTTGACCCCGCCCGGGATCGCCGAGCTGGCCCGGTCGAAGAGCGCGCGCGAGGTGGCCGTGTCGCCGACCGAGCCGCTGACCGAGCCGCTGACCGACCCACTGACCGACCCACTGACCGACCCACTGACCGACGAGGTGTGCACGACCTCCAGTCTTACAGCCGCGCCCCGCCGGGAGCCGACGCGGGCGGGCGAGGGGTCAGCGGCGCCGCGCGGCGAAGAACCGGTTCGCCCCCGGGGTGAAGTTGAGGATGGTGCCGATCAGCGCGAAGAGCCCCGGCGCCGCGACGACGGCGAGCCCAGCGACCAGCTGCCCGCCGCCGCTGAGCGACGGGTCCACGGCCACCCCGCCTGCGAGCCCGAGGAACACCACGAACCCGGTGATCAGGACGAAGACGACCGTCATCAGGGTGCCGAGGATGCGGGCCCAGTTGCGTCCCGCGAACGTCACGAACGCCAGCAGCACGAACAGCAGCGCCACCACCCCGACGAAGATCGCGATCCCGTAGAGCACGGTGACCGGATTCACCCCGGTGAGCTGCTGGAACTCGGCCAGTTGCTCGGCGGGCACCATCGACTGGATCGACGCGCCCGCCAGCACCACCAGCGCGGCGCCCCCCAGGAACGGCAACGCCGCGAGGATGTGCAGCAGCAGCGCGACGACCATCCCGCCGGTGCGCCGCGCAGGGGACTCCGGCTGCCGCCGGGATACTGGTCGACCGCCGGGTACTCATGTCCGTACGGGTTGTACGGCTGGGCGGGCGCCCCGTACTGCCCCGAGGGCGGGTACTGCGCCGTCGGCGGGTACTGCCCGTACGGCGGCGGCTGCGTCTGCCCCGTCGGGACGACGACCGTCCGTTCGTCCGGGCGGCCGGGCTCCGGGGTGGTCACGGCGTCACCGTAGGACCGCGGCGGGTGTCAGCGGAAGTAGCCTGCCGTGCTCGGTCTGTGGATCAGGTAGATGCCGCCTGCGATCAGCGCGACCTGGGCGATCGAGAGCAGCGTCGAGATCGCCGTGAACACGTCGAAGCCGCCGAGCAGACCGAAGCCGGTCAGCGAGGTGAGAATCCCGATCACCCCGAACAGCAGCGCGATGGCACCCAGGACGGTGATCGTGATCCGCGCCCACTTCACGCCCGCCCGCATCTGGATCAGCACGAACACGACGAGGGCGTAGATCACCAGTGAGAAGATCAGCCCGACGAGGCCCACGCCGATGCCGACCCCACCGAAGCCGCCGACCGCGGACACGATCAGCGAGGCGTAGACGATCCCGACCAGCGAGCTGAGCAGGCCGACCGCCATCGCGGCGAGGAAGGCGAGGAAGCCCTGGTGGACCTCCTTCGGTGGGCGGGCCTGCGCATACGCGGCCTTCACCCCGGCGACCGAGAAGTCCACGCCGGACTTGTGCGGCGGGGGCCCACCGGGCCCCGGGTGCTGGCCCCACCCGGGCTGGCCGTATCCCTGCTGGCCGTATCCCTGCTGGCCGTAACCCGGCTGCCCGTACCCCTGCTGGCCATGACCCGGCTGCCCGTACCCGGGCGGCTGCTGGCCGTAGCCCGGGGGCGGCCCGTATGCCGGCGGCTGCTGGCCGTGGCCCGGGGGCGGCCCGTACCCCGGCG
>JBFWRR010000006.1:22614-72999 GCA_050248815.1 Pseudonocardia sp.
GGCTGCCCGTACCCCTGCTGGCCATGACCCGGCTGCCCGTACCCGGGCGGCTGCTGGCCGTAGCCCGGGGGCGGCCCGTATGCCGGCGGCTGCTGGCCGTGGCCCGGGGGCGGCCCGTACCCCGGCGGCTGCTGGCCGTATCCGGGTGGCTGCTGGCCATAGCCGGGCGGCGGGCTGTTCGGGTCGGACGGGGAGCTCATGGGCGGCAAGGTAAGGCCACGCACACCTGCGCGTCCATGCCCGGCCGGGGATCGTGACCAGAGGGTGTCAGTCCAACCGGGCCGCGACCTCCGCCGCCCAGTACGTGAGCACGACGTCCGCGCCCGCGCGGCGGATCCCGGTGAGTGTCTCCAGGACGATCCGCTCGCGGTCGATCCAGCCGTTCGCGGCGGCCGCCTCGATCATCGCGTACTCCCCCGACACCTGGTAGGCCGCCACCGGCACGTCCGAGACCTCGGCGACCGCACGCAGCACGTCCAGGTAGGCCATCGCAGGCTTGACCATGACGAGGTCGGCGCCCTCCTCCAGGTCGAGCGCCAGCTCGCGCAGCGACTCGCGGACCCCGGACGGGTCCTGCTGGTAGGTCTTGCGGTCGCCGCGCAGCTGCGACTCCACCGCCTCGCGGAACGGCCCGTAGAACGCAGACGCGTACTTCGCGGTGTAGGCGAGGATGCCCGCGTCCGCGTGGCCCGCCTCGTCCAACGCCGCCCGGATCGCGCCGACCTGGCCGTCCATCATCCCGCTCGGCCCCACCAGGTGGGCCCCCGCCTCGACCTGCGCGACCGCCATCTCCGCGTAGACGTCCAGCGTGGCGTCGTTGTCCACCCCGCCCTGCGCGTCGAGCAGGCCGCAGTGACCGTGTTCGGTGAACTCGTCGAGGCAGCAGTCCGACATGACCACCGTGTCGTCGCCGACCTCCGCTCGCACGTCGCGCAACGCCACGTTGAGCACGCCGTCCGGGTCGGTACCCGCGCTGCCCCGCGCGTCGCGTCGCGCAGGCACGCCGAAGAGCATCAGCCCCCCGACGCCCGCCTGCACGGCCGCCACCGCGGCCTTGCGCAGCGAGTCCCGCGTGTGCTGCACGACCCCCGGCATCGAGGCGATCGGCACCGGCTCGCTCGCGCCCTCCTTGACGAACATCGGCAGCACGAGGTGCCGCGGGCGCAGGTCGGTCTCGGCGACGAGCCGCCGCAGCGCGGGGGTGGTGCGCAGCCGCCGCGGCCGGTGGGTGGGGAAGGGCATGCGAGCCAGGGTACGACCGGCGCGCCCCGTCCCCGCACCGCCGGTGGCTCCGCCCGCGGTCGCGGGGGCGACGCGGACCGGCGACCCGGTCAGAAGTCCGCGACGAGGTCCGCGGGCAGCTCCGGGCGCGGCCAGGCAGGGTCCGGATCCCACCGCTCCCAGCCGTCGCAGAACGGCGAGGCCCACACCTCGACCTCCCGCAGCGCGTCGTGGGCGTCCGCGACGAACGAGTCGGCCTGGGCGCGGGTGAAGCGACCCGACGCGACGGCGCCCTCCAGCTCGTCGAGGTCCTTCCATTCGATGCGGCGCTGTGGGTCGACCACCAGGTCGACGACGCGGTCGTCGCTCAACACGCCCAGCTCGTCGCGCCGGTGCGGCGCCTCGAGATTCACATACCAGCGCAGATACCCCCGGCTGTCCTCCCGGAAGATCCACACCGACCAGGGGCGGCCGCGGGGCGCGATCCGCAGGTTGCCGTAGCCGTGCCAGACGTCGCGGCGCAGCGCACGGCCGTGCCGGAACATCTCGTGCGCGCCGACCGACCGCACGTCGCGACCGTCCGGCAGCACCGGCCGCAGCAGCGGCGTGCCGCCGGGCAGCCACGCGACCAGCTGCCGCGGTCCGTCCTCCACCACCCGCAGCGGGGCGACCGAGTGCCGGTAGCGCCACAGGATCGTCGAGCCGGGCGGGAAGTAGGTCGCCTCGCCGGACGCGTCCGGAGACGCCGGTTCGGTGGCCCGCAACAGCTCCTCCGGATGCGTCCCGCGGCGGGCCCCACGGCCCACCCGCACGTCCGGTCGAGTCTTCCACCCGTTCGACCTCGCCTGCCGAGCCGGGGGGACGGGTGAGAAGCTGGCACCCGTCGAGGGGGGTGTGCGTGGCAGAACAGTTCGGCCCGTACCGCCTCGACGCGCTCCTGGGGCGGGGCGGCATGGGAGAGGTGCACCGCGCCTACGACACCGTGCGCCACCGCACGGTCGCGCTGAAGCGCCTGCCCGTCGAGCGGGCGGACGATCCCGAGTTCCAGGCCCGGTTCCGCCGCGAGTCGGCGCTCGCCGCGCAGCTGTCCGAGCCGCACATCATCCCGATCCACGACTTCGGGGAGATCGACGGCCAGCTCTACATCGACATGCGGCTGGTGGAGGGCACCGATCTCGCCTCCGTCCTCGCGCGGGACGGGCCGATGCCGCCGCGGCGCGCCATCGCCATCATCGGGCAGGTCGCCTCGGCACTCGACGCAGCGCACGCGGACGGCCTGGTCCATCGGGATGTCAAGCCCTCGAACGTGATCGTGCGCGGCTCCGACGAGGACGAGTTCGCCTACCTCATCGACTTCGGCATCGCCTGGTCCGCGGCCCGGTCGACGAACAGCGCGCCGCTCACCGCCGTGGGCGCGACGATCGGGACCCTCGACTACATGGCACCCGAGCGGTTCGCCGCGGGCACGATCGACGGGCGGGCCGACGTCTACTCGCTGGCCTGCGTGCTCTTCGAGCTCCTCACCGGCCGCCCACCCTTCGCGGGGTCGACGCAGCTGGCCCTGCTGCACGCCCACCTCGCCGTCGAGCCACCCCGGCCGTCGACGCTGCAGGCCGACCTGCCCTCCGGGCTCGACGCCGTCGTGCTCCGCGGGATGGCCAAGGACCCGGCGCATCGCCACACGACGGCCGGCGAGCTCGTCGCCGCCGCCCGCGCCGCGTTGCGCGGGCACACGCCCCCGCCGGGACCGCGGGCCGCGCCGCATCCGGCGCAGCCGCCCGTACAGCCTCGGCCCCGGTCTCAGCCCCAGCCTCAGCCGCCGTCCGCGCCGCCGCAGACCCCCCAGCCGCACGCCTGGGTCCCACCGCAGCGCTCGGCAGCGCCCCGCGTCGGCGCGCATCCGGGCCCGGTGCCGCCCCACCCCCCGCGCGCCGCCGCGGCGGTGCCGCCCGGGCCGGCGCGTCCGCGCGAACTCACGGTGGCGCTGGCGCTCCAGGCGGGGTTCGTGGCGGTGGGCCTGATCACCCTCACGGTCCTCGTCGCGCGCGAGACCGTCGACCACGTCGAGCCCGTCGCGAACGTCGTCGGCGGGTACATCGGCACGTTCATCGCCGTGAGCCTCGTGCTCTCGGTGTTCTACCTGCCCTACCTCGGTTGCGCCCTGGTCGCCTTCCGGGGGCGGAACTGGGCCCGCATCGTCACCACGGTGATGAGCGCCCTCGCCGTGCTCGTGCTGGTCATCGTCGCGGCGGCCGGGGCCGCACCGATCGGCGCGACGCTGCTCCAACTCGTGCTGGTCGGACCGAGCATCGCCGTGCACTTCACCTCGCGCGCCAACTCTACCGATCTCGTCTGGGCGCTGCGCCGGTTCGGGGGCGCGGGGCGCTGAACCGTCCCCGGACGCACCGTGCGGCGCGTTCGTCCACCTGCTTTGGACGACCGCGCCGCTCGTTGTGCTTCAGATCAGCGTCGGCGCGCCTTCACCTTCCGCGGCGGCGGCAGGGCCCCCTCGGCCCGCAGCTTCGCGGCGTGCGCGGCCAGCGCGTCCACCAGCGCGGGCACCCGCGCCTCGGCGGGCTGGACGTCGACGCGCAGGCCGAACTCGCGGGCCGTCTCGGCGGTCTGCGGGCCGATGCACGCGACGATCGTGCGGGCGTGCGGCTTGCCCGCGATCCCGACGAGGTTGCGCACGGTGGACGACGAGGTGAAGCACACCGCGTCGAACCCGCCGGTCTTGATGGCCTCGCGGATCGGGGCGGGCGGCGGGGCGGCCCGCACGGTGCGGTACGCGGTGACGTCGTCGATCTCCCAGCCACGCTCGCGCAGGCCCGCGGCGAGGGTCTCGGTCGCGATGTCGGCCCGCGGGAGCAGGACGCGGTCCACCGGGTCCAGGATGTCGTCGTACGGCGGGAAGATCTTGAGCAGGCCCTCGGACGAGGACTCCTGAGCCTCGGAGATGTTCGGCACGATCTCCGGCACGATGCCGAAGGAGGCCACCCGCTCGGCGGTGGCTGTCCCGACGCAGGCGATCTTCACGCCGGAGAACGCGCGCGCGTCCAGCCCGAACTCGGCGAACTTCTCCCACACGGCCTTCACCGCGTTCGTGGAGGTGAAGATCACCCACTGGTACCGGCCGTCGACGAGGCCCTTGACCGCGCGCTCCATCTGCGTGGGTGAGCGGGGCGGCTCGACGGCGATGGTCGGCACCTCCTCGGCGATCGCGCCGTGGACGGCGAGGCGCTCGGTCATGGCGCCCGCCTGGTCCTTGGTGCGCGGGACGAGGACGCGCCAGCCGTAGAGTGCGCGCGACTCCCACCAGGACAGCTCCGAGCGCAGCGCCACCTCGCCGCCGACGGTGAGCACGACCGGCCCGGCGAGATCCGCGGCCCCCGCCGCGGCCACGACGGTGCCGATCGTCGCCTGCACCGTCTTCTGGGTCGGAGCGGTGCCGCTCGCGGTGACGGCGACCGGGGTGTCCGCCGAACGGCCGTTCTCGACCAGCGCGGACACGACCTCCGCCAGGTGCGCCGGGGTGGCGTGCAGCACGAGGGGCCCGGCAGTGGCGGCGAGCCGTTCCCAGTCCACCCCGTGGCGGCGCACGTCGGCCTCGGTGTGGGCCGAGCCGAGCGGGACGCCCGCGTAGGCCGGGACGGCGGTGGCGGCAGGGACGCCGGGGACGACGTCGAACGCGATGCCCGCCTCGGCGACCGCACGGGCCTCGGCGACGACGGCGTCCGCGGTGAGCGGGTCGCCGGACACCAGGCGCGCGACCGAGCGACCGGATCGGGCGTCCTCGACCATGGACTTCGCGACGTCGGCGGGCTCACCGACGGCCGGACGGGTCTCCACACCCTCCGCGGCCAGGGCGAGGATCGCCTCGGGGACGTCCGGGTCGGTCACGATGATCGGGGCGGCTGCGAGCGCGTCGCGGGCACGCAGCGTCAGCAGGCCGGGATCGCCGGGGCCGCTGCCCACGAATGCGATGCGTCCGGCGGTGGGGGGTGTGTTCATCCGTTGGCTCCCGGTCCTGCAGTCGTGGCTGCCGGCAGCATGTCGCCGGCCAGGTCGAGAAGCTCGGCGGCGAGGGCGGCGCCCAGCTTCTCGGCGTTGTCGAGTTCTCCGGTGACGGAGGCACGCACCAGCTCCCCGTCGAGGGTTCCGGCGACGGCGCGCAGCGACACCCGGTCGACGGGGCGACCGTCGTCGTCGAGATCGCTCACGATGTCGGCGAGCGCGCCGACGGGCGCGCTGCAGCCGGCCTCCAGGGTGGCGAGGACGGCGCGCTCGGCGGCGACGGCGGCGCGCGTCGGCCGGTCCTCGAGGGTGTCGGCGAGGAAGGCCGCCAGCTCGCCGTCCGCGGCGCGGCACTCGACGGCGAGCGCCCCCTGGGCGGGCGCGGGCAGCATCTGCAGCGGGTCCAGCAGCTCGGTGGCCTCGTCGATCCGGCCGAGGCGGCGCAGTCCGGCGGCCGCGACCACGACGGCGTCCAGCTCGCCGGAGGCGACCTTGCCGATGCGCGTGTCCACGTTGCCGCGGATCGGGACGAGCTCCAGGCCCAGCCCGAGGGCGGCGAGCTGGGCGATGCGCCGCGGTGACCCGGTCCCGACCCGGGCGCCCGGGCGCAGCTCGCCCAGCACGCGCCCGTCCCGCGCGACCAGTGCGTCGCGCGGGTCCTCCCGCGGCGGGACGGCGGCGAGCGCGAGCCGCGGATCCGGCGCGGTGGGCAGGTCCTTGTAGGAATGGACGGCGAGGTCGCACCTCCCGTCGACCAGGGCGTCGCGCAGTGCGGAGACGAACACGCCGACGCCGAGCTGGGCCACGGGCGCCGTGGACCGGTCACCCGGGGTGCGGATCTCGACGAGCTCGACGTCGCGGCCCGCCGCGCGGATCCACTCGGCGATCAGGCCGCTCTGCGCGAGCGCGAGCGCGCTGGGGCGGGTACCCAGCCTCAGCGCCGGGGGGGCGGCCACCGTCATCGGACGGGTTCCTCGTCGCCGTACAGAGCCGGGGCGACCGCGGGGTCTGATTCCGCCGCTGCGAGCTGCTCGCTGACGCTCGCTGCGGTGCCTGATTCCGCCGCTCCGCGCCGCTCGCTGACGCTCGCTGCGGTGGTGTCCAGAACCGCCGCTCCGCGCCGCTCGCTGACGCTCGCTGCGGCTTCAAGGGCGGCGAGCACGTCGCCGCTGCGCTGGATGGCGACCGCGGCCGGGGTCTGCGGGTCCAGCTCGAACAGCTCGCGCAGCGCCTGCGCGTAGCTGCTGCCGTCCGGCCCCTCGGCGAGGCGCTTGATCTGCACCGTCGGCGTGTGCAGCAGCTTGTCCACGACCCGGCGGACGGTGCGGGCGAACTCCTCGCGCACACCGGGGTCGAGATCCGGCAGCCGGGACGCGAGGCGCAGCAGCTCGGCGTCGATCACCTCGGAGGCTCGGCGGCGCAGTGCGGTGACGGTGGGCGTGACCTCCGCGGAACGCTGCGCCGCGAGGTAGGCCTGCGCCTCGGCGGCGACGAGCCGCTGTGCGCTCTCGACGGCCGCTCCGTGGGTGCGGTCGGAGAGACGGCGCTGTAACGCGGCCAGATCCACGACGGTGACGCCCGGGAGCTCCGCGACGCGCCCGTCCACGTCCCGGGGCAGGCCGAGGTCGCACACCGCGAGCGGGCGTGCCGCACGACGGGCGACGGCCGCCGCGACGACGTCGCGGCCCACGACCGTCCCGACCGCACCCGTGGAGACCACCATCACGTCGGCGCGGGCAAGCTCGGCGGTGAGGTCGTCCAGACCGCCGGCACGGGCGGGGGTGCCGTGCCCGGCTGTGATGTCCGCGAGCCGCCGCGCGCGCTCGGCGGAGCGGTTCAGCACGACGATCTCCGATGCCCCGGCGCGGCGCAGGTGTGCCGCGGCCAGGGCTCCCATCGCCCCCGCCCCGACGACGACGGCACGGCGACCCGCCAGGCCGTCCAACGCGAGATCGGCGTCGGCGAGCGCCTCGGCGACCACGGACGCGCCCGCGGCGTCGATCCCGGTCTCGGTGTGCACCCGCTTGCCGACCCGCAGGGCCTGCTGTGCGAGCTCGTGCAGGACGCGCCCGACCGTGCCGGAGGTTCGGGCGGTGGCGTACGCCTCGCGGAGCTGGCCGAGGATCTGCGCCTCTCCGACGACCATCGAGTCCAGCCCGGAGGACACCGCGAACAGGTGCTGCACCGCAGATCCGGCGTAGTGGACGTAGAGGTGCTCGGTGAGCTCGCTCATCGGGAGGCCGGCGTGGCGGGCGAGCACCGCGGAGACGTCGCCGAGGCCGCCGTGGAAGGCGTCGACCACGGCGTAGACCTCGATGCGGTTGCACGTCGACAGGAGCACGGCCTCGCTGACGTGGGCGCCCTTGAGCGCCTCGTCGAGCAGTTTGGGCACCTCGTGCGCGCCGACGGCGGCGCGTTCCAGCACCTCGACGGGCGCGCTGCGGTGCGACAGCCCGACGACGAGCACGCTCATGACGTTCCTCCCGTGACACGGCGCCCCGCGCCGTTGATGGCGGCCGCGGCGGCCTGGGCGACCCCGTTGAGGGGGCCCTCGGCGGCCGCCAGGTGCCTGCGCGCGACGTGGAAGGCCAGCACCTGAAGCTCGACCGCGAGGTCGACCTTGCGGACCTCCACGTCCTCCGGCACCTGCAGCACCGCGGGGGCGAAGTTCAGGATGCACCGCACACCGCAGGCCACGAGGTGGTCGCACACACCCTGGGCCGCCTGCCCGGGGGTGGTGATCATCCCGATGGTGACACCGCGCTCGGCGCACACCCGACGCAGCTCGTCCACGTGGTCGACGACGATCCCGTTGATCCGGATCCCGACGAGGTCGGGGTCGATGTCGAACAACGCGACGACGGGGAAGCCGTTCCCGGCGAAGCCTGCGTAGCCGGCCAGCGCGTGGCCGAGGTTGCCGACGCCGACCAGGGCGACGGCCTGGCGCTGGGTGAGGCCGAGGCTGTGTTCGAGGTGGTGCAGCAGGGGGGCGACCTCGTAGCCGACGCCACGGATTCCGTACGAGCCGATGTAGGAGAGGTCCTTGCGCAGCTTCGCCGGGTTGACGCCGCTGGCACCCGCGAGCTCGTCGCTGGAGACGGTCTCGGTGCCCTGCTCGGCGAGCTCGCCCAGCACCCGCAGGTACAACGCGAGCCGCGCCACGCTCGCCCCGGGGACCGACCGGGGCGGGGAGCCGCCCGGAGCGGCGGCTCCACCGATGCCCGGGTCGGAGCCGGGGCCGGCGTGCGGCGGCAACGTCACGGGCTGACTCTCCTCGAGTACACGGTGCGACGGTCGCCTCCGCGCTCGCGTCCGGAATCCGGAGGGGCCTTGACGGCGACCGGAAGTCACGGTAGCCGCTTGTGAAGGCACGCACAAAGTTGCGATCTTGAACCTCGGGGTGTCCGGTGGGTGCTCCCAGGTCCGCCACGCCGACGCCGGCCGGTGGTCGCCCGCGGGCGCCCGTTCACCGCATCCCGCCTGTCCTGTGGCGTCGCTCACCCGCTGGTAGGGGGTCACCCGGGCGAGTCACACGGCCCGCGCGGCCCGCTCGCCGCCGCCCACGTGCCGCCGCCCGCCGCGCGGGTCGGACCCGGCCCGTCAGCCGCCCAGGGCGGCCCGCAGTCGCGGCTCCTCGACGCGCCAGAAGCCGTGCTCCCGGCCGTCGACCATGATCACCGGGACGCGGTCGCCGTACTCGGCGCGCAGCTCGGGGTCCGCGTCGACGTCGACCGCGGCCCAGCCGTGGCCGAGCTCGCGGCAGACGCGCTCGACGTCACGTTCGGCCGCGACGCAGGCGGTGCAGCCGCTGCGGGTGTAGACGACGACCCGGGTGCCGGCGGGCACTCCGTCAGGCAGGTCGGCGGCGGGCGTCACAGGTCCTCCAGGGGTCGCACGGGACGGATCGGCGATCGGCCGGTGGTGCGGACCGGCGATCGGCGGTCCGTGACGACCGGCGTACGGACGAACGGGCGGGGTACACCCGGACATCGTGCCGGTCACGCTCCCGATTGTGACGCTGACCGCGCGTAACGGGCCGCTCACCGGTTCCCCCACGCGGCGAACGGCGGTGCGGGTTCCCCCGTGGACGTCCGGTCGTATGCTCCGCCGCTACAGCTCGCTCAACGGACGAAGCCCCGAACTCGTCGCGCGAACTCACCCGAGGGAGTGGCATGCCCCCTGTCTCCAGACCGCACGTCCCCCGGCGTGCGACCGCGCTCGGCCTGCAGGCCGGTCGGGAGGCATGACCGCTCCGATGCATCCGAACCGGTTGCTCCGCACCGAGACCACCCGCCCACCGGCGGGTGGGGAGGTACAGATGCCGTCGACCACCGCTCCCCGCGTCGGTCCACCCCACCACCCCCCGCGTGCCGCGGCGGCGCCGGCACCGGTCCGGAGCCCCGCGCCCGGACCGCCCCCGGGCCCGGCGCCCGCCCCACCCGTCCGACCGGCGCCGGGCCGGCCGATGCCGGGCCAGTCGATGCCCGGCCAGCCGTTGCCGGCCGGCCCACGCGACGGCCGCCCCGCCGCCGCGAGCCCCGCCCCGGGGCGGCTGAACGGCCACGCCCCGGCGCCGCCCGCAGACCGGCATCCGCTCCCCCTGCAGCGCCCGGTCGCAACCACCCCCGAACCGGCAGCCAAGGACGTGAACCCCGAGACGCTCCCCGACGACGGCGACCACCGCACAGACCAGGGCGCGAACCAGGGCGCCTGGGCGCTCGTCAAGGCCTCCCAGGCCGGCGACATGGACGCCTTCAGCCTGCTCTTCGACCGCTACTACGACGTCGTCTTCCGGTACGTGCTGTTCCGGATGGGCGACCGCATCCTCGCCGAGGACATCACCCAGGAGACGTTCCTGCGCGCGCTGCGCCGGATCAGCTCGGTGAACTACCAGGGCAAGGACATCGGTGCGTGGTTCGTCACGATCGCCCGCAACCTGATCTTCGACCATGTGAAGTCCAGCCGGTACCGGCTCGAGACGACCACGGCCGAGATGGTGGAGATCTCACCGCCCACCGGCGGACCGGAGCAGCAGGTCCTGGACGGGGCCACCAACGACGAGCTGCTGCGCTGTGTCCGCAAACTCAACCCCGACCAGCAGCAGTGCATCGAGCTGCGCTTCCTGCAGGGCCTGTCCGTCGCCGAAACGGCGCGCATCATGGACCGCAACGAGGGCGCCGTCAAGGCCCTCCAGCACCGCGCGGTCCGGCGTCTCGCCCAGCTCCTACCGGAGGGTCTGCGATGAACCCGGTGCATATCGACGGGGAAGACCTCCCCGTTACGGTTGCGGCGAACGAGCAACCCGATGCGATGAACGGTACCTGCCCCGTAACCCGCCGCCCGTCGGCTCGTTGTGCCGGTCGTGGTCGGCACGGGGCGGTGCCGAGTGGAAACGCAGGGATGCAGTGAGGACGGCCAACATGCCCGCCGAACGGGGCAAGGACGCAGCGGAGAAGTTCGCCGCAGCAGTGGACTCGGGGCGATCCCCCCTGTCCGCCGGCAGCGACGCCGACCTGGCACGCGAGCTGGCGATCGCGGCACGGCTGCGCTCGCGCGAGGGCACGCTCGCCTCGCACGAGGAGGCCATGGCCGCGCTGCGGTCCGGGACGGACGCCTGCGCGCCGCGTCCCGACGAGAAGGCCCTGGCCAAGCAGCGGCTCATGGCACTGCTCGCCGAGCGCGGCGCGCCCGAGCGACCGGATGCGCCGGGCACCGGTGGCCGGGTCGTCGCCTTCCCGGCCGTCACGGCCGCGGACCCGACCTCACCGGTGCCGATCGTCCGTGACGACGAGCAGGTGGCCACCCACGGCACCCTCGAGGAGGCTCCGGAGGAGGCGTACGGGGCCGAGGACACCCCGCTCGCTCCCGTCACCCCGCTCGCGGGCCGCTCGCGTCGCGGCCGGCACGCGCTGCCGGCGGCGATGAAGGGCGACGCCCTGGGCCGGTCCCGGCGCAGCCGCCTCGCCGACGAGCGTCCCGGCATCGCCCGCCGCGCGGGTGTGGTCGGCTCCGCGGCCCTGTTCGTGCTGGTCGCGTTCACCGGCACGGGTGTGTTCGTCAGCCAGGACGCCCTGCCGGGCCAGACGCTCTACCCGCTCAAGCGGGCCGCCGAGGCCGCCAGCCTCGCGATGACGTTCGACGACGAGGAACGCGCCCAGCGCAACCTCGAGCTCGCGGCGCTGCGGATCGCCGAGCTCGAGCGGCTCGTCGCGCTGGGTGGATCCGGGATCGATCCCCAGGTCGTGCGCGTGGCGATGTCGGAGTTCGACATCGCCACCAGCGAGGGTTCGCGAGCGCTGCTGAACGGGGGCGGCGGCGACGCCCTGCACGCCTGGGCGGCGACCCAGTCGGCCCGGCTGTCGGCGCTGCGCCCGTCCCTCCCGGATCCCGCGCTCCCCGCCACGGACACGTCGCTCGCGCTGCTGGACGGCCTGCTCCACCAGGAGTCCCAGGGATCGGACTCGCCGCAGGTGGGCAGCGACGTCGCCGCGCCGGACGAGTTCACGCCGCGGGCACCGGTGCAGCGCAGCGGCGCCCCCGGGGCGGGCACGACCGGGTCGGCGCACCAGGCCGATCCGTCGGCGGCTCCCGAGGAGGGCCTGCCCAGCCTCAAGCCGGACGGCGCTCCGCTGGTCACGGACCCGGAGAGCCCGGCGACGGCCACGCCGCAGGACCCTGCCGCGGAGGACACCCGGAACCCGCGCCTGCCGCTGCCGCTGCCCGGCGCACCGGTCACGCTCCCGCCGTTGCTGCCCGGGATGCCGCCGCTCACCATCGGCTGACCGCGGGCAGTTCGACTGCGACGAGGGCCGCACCCACCCGGGTGCGGCCCTCGTCGTCACCTAGGCTGGAGACCCGCCCGCCCGGGCGGGATCGGTCGAGCGCGAGCGGGGGACGGGACGGTGACGGGCGAGGAGCGCAACGGGCGCGCCGAAGTGGCAGGGATCACCGAGGTCGCCGACGTCGCCGACGTCGCCACCGCCGAGGACCCCGCGGTCCGGGCCGGGGAGGCATCGGCCGCGGCAGCCGTCGCCGCCGGGGAAGCCCCGCCCGACGTCCCGCTGACCGACCTCACCGCCGCGGCGTTCTTCGACGTCGACAACACGATGATGGTCGGCGCGTCGATCTTCCACTTCGCCCGCGGCCTGGCCGCCCGCAAGTTCTTCACCACCTCGGATCTGGTCGGCTTCGCCTGGCAGCAGGCGAAGTTCCGCGTCGGCGGCCGGGAGACGAAGTACAGCACCACCACCGGACGGGACACGGCGCTGTCGTTCGTCGCAGGCCGCAGCGTCGCCGAGGTGCTGACCCTGGGCGAGGAGATCTACGACGAGCTGATGGCGGACAAGATCTGGGCCGGCACGCGCGCGCTGGCGCAGATGCACCTGGACGCGGGCCAGCGGGTCTGGCTCGTCACCGCAACCCCCGTCGAGCTCGCGCTGATCATCGCGCGGCGGCTCGGGCTCACCGGGGCGCTCGGCACGGTCGCGGAGAGCGTGGACGGCCACTACACGGGCCGGCTGGTCGGCGAGATCCTGCACGGCCCCGCGAAGGCGCACGCGGTGCGCGCGCTGGCCGCGACCGAGGGGCTGGACCTGAGGCGGTGCACGGCCTACTCGGACTCGGTCAACGACGTGCCGATGCTCTCGGCCGTGGGCACCGCGGTGGCGGTCAACCCGGACTCGCAACTGCGCGATCTCGCCAAGCAGCGGGCGTGGCAGATCCGGGACTTCCGCACGGGCCGCAAGGCCACCCGGATCGCCGTGCCCTCCGTGCTCGGCGCGGGTGCCGTCGCCGGGGCGGTGGCGGCCGGACTGGCCTACCGCAAGAAGTAGGCGGCTACCCGAGGAAAGCGTTGCGCCGCTGCGCGAGCAGCCGGTACAGCGTGTGCTGGATGGTCTCGCGCACCTGGTCGGTGAGGTTGAACACGAGCATCGGGTCCTCGGCGGCCGCGGGCCCCAGCTCGTCCGTGCGGATCGGCTCGCCGAACTCGATGTACCACTTGGACGGCAGCGGCACCGCGCCCAGCGGCCCGAGCAACGGGAAGGTCGGTGTGACCGGGAAGTAGGGCAGACCGAGAAGCCGGGCCAGCGGGGTGAGATCGCCGATCTTCGGATAGATCTCCTCGGACCCCACGATCGAGCAGGGGATGATCGGGACGCGGGTGCGCAGCGCCGCGGACACGAAGCCACCGCGCCCGAACCGCTGCAGCTTGTAGCGGTCCGCGAACGGCTTGCCGATGCCCTTGAAACCCTCGGGCCACACCCCGGCGAGCTCGCCCGTCCGCAGCAGACGCTCGGCGTCCGGGTTGCAGGCCAGGGTGCTGCCCTGCTTGCGGGCGATCGAGCCGATCAACGGGGTGCGGAAGACCAGATCGGCCCCGAGCATCCGCAGGTTGCGCTGCGTCGGGTGCTCGTCGTGCAACGCCACGGCCGTCATCATCGCGTCCAGCGGCAGCGTGCCGGCGTGGTTCGCCACGACGAGCGCGCCGCCGGTGTCCGGGACGCGGTGCATGCCGACGGTCTCGACGCGGAACCAGTGCCGGTAGAGCGGGCGCAGCACGGGCAGGATGACGTGCTCGTTGAGGTCGGGGTCGAAGCCGAACTCGTCCACCGAGTAGTCGCCCTCGATGCGCCTCCTGACGAACGCGAGCGCCTCCTCCAAGGCCTGCTCCCAGGCGTCCGGCTCGGCCCCGGGCGCGGGCTCCGGCTCCGCCACCGCGACCGGGCGGGCGGGCCGCCGCACGGCGCGACCCCGTGGCTCCCCGCCGAGCCGCCAGCGGCGGTTCTCCCCGTCCGGGTGCAGCGGGATGACCCGCGCCCCTTCCGGGGTCCGCACGCCGACCGCCGATCCGTTGCGCCCCTCCGGCACGGTCACGTCCTCTCTGGCGACTCACGTCGCATGCAGCGGGCCATGTCGAGCACGCAGCGCTCCAGCGACTCGACGCGGGCAGGCGGGACGACCGGGTTCAGGCCCCGGCCGTGGACGAAGTCGTCGAAGGCCTGCATGGTGGTCCACCTCGGCTCGAAGCCGAAGCCCTCACGCAGCCTCGTGGTGTCGACGACCCGGCCGAAGTTCAGGAAGCGCATCTGCTCGGGCGAGAAGTCCACCAGCCCGGCGCCACGGAAGAGCCTGCCGACCGGCCCGACCGCGAGCCCCGGAACCGGCACCGGAACCCGCCCGGCCCTTCGGATCGCCTGCGACAACAGCAGCACCCCGTCCGCGGCGACGTTGAACACGCCCGGCAGATCCTCCGCCGTCGCGCGTTCCAGGACGGCGAGCGCGTCCTCCTCGTGGAGGAGCTGCACGCGGGCGTCGTAGCCGAGCACCGTCGGCACGACGGGCAGCGCGAAGTAGCGGGTGAGCGCGGTCTCGATGCGGGGCCCGATGAAGTTCGCGAAGCGCAGCACCGTGACCGACACGTCCGGGCGGCGGCGGGCGAAGCCCCGCAGGTAGCCCTCGATCTCGACGGTGTCCTTGGCGTAGCCGCCCGACGGCAGGTCCTTCGGGGGGGTGGCCTCGTCGAACAGGGCCGGATCGCGGGGGCTCGACCCGTAGACGGCCGTGCTGGACTTCAGCACGACCCGGCGCACCGAAGGCGCCTTCTGGCACGCAGCGAGCAGCTGCATCGTGCCGATGACGTTCATCTCCTTCATCACCGTGCGCCCACCGGACGAGCCTGGGCTGGCGGACAGCGACGCGTGCACGACCGTGTCGACGTTCGCGTTCGCGACGACCTTGGCGATGAGGGGGTTGCGGATGTCGGCTCGCACGAACTCCGCGCGGCCCATCCGGCGCAGCAGGTCCCGCGAGGGCGGGACGGTGTCGACGCCGAGCACACGGTCGATTCCCGGATTCGCAGCCAGCCTGGCGGCCAGGTGCCCCCCGAGAAACCGGCTGACGCCGGTGACGAGCACGACGTTAGGGGTCACGAGCAGAGCCTCACGGAAGACGTTCGACGCGAGTGCCCGATGCTAGACCGATTCGCACCCCGGCCACGACACGGTGTGACCAACCGATCGCAGGCCCGACCCGGGCGGTGCGGCGCGATGCCCACCGCCCGGACCGCGCTACTTGCCGAGCTTGCGACGCTGCACGCGGGTCTTGCGCAGCAGCTTGCGGTGCTTCTTCTTCGACATCCGCTTGCGGCGCTTCTTGATGACCGAACCCATGCGTCGACGTCCTCCTGGATCGAACCGGATGTGCGCGCCGCGACCCGCGCCGGATGCCCCGGCGACCGCCCGCCGGCGCGCGCGTCGGGCGAGTCTATCCGGCGTCGGACCAGGCCGTGCGCAGGTACTCCTCCACCGCCGAGCGGGACACCCGGAACGACCGCCCGTCGCGCACCGCGGGGAGATCGCCGGAGTGCACGAGGCGGTACACCGTCATCTTCGAGACCTGCATACGCGCGGCAACCTCGGCCACCGTCAGGGTGGCGCCCAGCCGGGCGATCTCGTCCGGTGCCATCCGACCTCCTGGAGGCCACGGGCACCGATCCCACCATCGGCGCCGACCGCCGGTCAGCCTAGCGCTGACCGTCACGCGGTGGACACAGCCCCCCACCCGTCCGGGGGAAGGATTGGCGCGTCCCGGTGATCAGCCCGCCGGTCGCCCCAGTTCCACCGATCGATCCCGGGCCGCCTCGATCGCGTCGATCAGTGCTGCACGCACACCGTGGCGCTCCAGCTCACGGATGGCGGCGATGGTCGTCCCGGCGGGCGAGGTGACGGCTTCGCGCAGGATCACCGGGTGGTCGCTGGACTCCCGCAGCATCCGCGCAGCGCCGAACGCGGACTGCACGATGAGGTCCGCGGCGACGGCGCGCGGCAGCCCCAGCAGGATCCCCGCGTCGATCATGGCCTCCACGAGGAAGAAGAAGTAGGCGGGCCCCGATCCGGAGAGCGCGGTGACCGCGTCCTGCTGCGACTCGGGCACCCGGACGACCCGGCCGACCGCGGCGAGCATCTTCTCCACCGCGATCAGGTGCTCCTCGGTGGCATGGGTGCCGGGCGACACCGCGCTCATCGCCTCCCCGACCAGCATCGGCGTGTTCGGCATGACCCGGACGACGGACGTCCCGGCGGGGAGCACCGCCTCGAACCGGGAGGTCGGCAGGCCCGCGCACAGCGACACGACGGCGGTGGCCGGCTTCAACGCGGCGGCGAGCTCGTCCAGGACCGGGGTGATGTCCTGCGGCTTGACCGCCACGACCACCATCGAGGCCTCCGCCACCGCGGTGGCGATGTCGGCCGAGGCGACGCCCAGCCGACCGGTCAGCTCCGCGGCGCGCTCCGGGTGCCGCTCGCTGAACACGAGGTCGGAAGGGGCGTGGCCCGCCGCGAGCAGCCCGGCCAGCAACGCCTCACCGATCTTGCCTGCTCCGAGCACAGCGATCCGAGTCATGCGGGCACCGTAGCCGGGCGGCCCCCGGGTCAGGACGGGACGGCGCTTCCGGGGGCGCTCGCCGCACCCGAGGCCTGCAGGTGCAGCCGGGCGAACAGCAGTGTCTCGGCGAGCATCGCGGCCCGCTCGTAGCGGGTTCGGCAGCCGCGGGTGTTGATCTCTGCGACGACCACGCCGCCGAAACCGACGTCGGCGAGCCGTTGCAGCACCTCCGCGCACGGCTGCGTGCCGTGGCCGGGGACGAGGTGCTCGTCGCGGTGCGCGCCGGTGCCGTCGCCGAGGTGCACGTGCGCGAGCCCCTCCCCCATTCGCTCCAGCATCGCGAGCGCGTCGTCGCCCGCGACGGCGGTGTGCGACAGGTCGAGGGTGTAGTGGGCGTACCCGACCGCGGTGGGGTCGTGCCCCGGGTCGTACGGCGTCGCCGTGACCCTGCCGCGCGTCACCGGGAACATGTTCTCCACCGTCAGCAGGACACCGCAGGACCCGCCCGCCCGCGCCACCTCGTCCGCGAACACGCCCGCGTAGCGACGCTGCCAGCGGAACGCCGGGTGCAGGACGACGGTGCGCGCACCGAGATCGGCGGCGACCGCGACCGAGCGCCGCAGCCGCTGGACCGGGTCGGAGCCCCACACCCGCTGGGTGACCGCCAGGCACGGCGCGTGCACGGCCACGACGGGAACCGCGAAGCGCTCGGCGAGCCGCCCGACCGCCGCCATGTCCTGGCTCACCGGGTCGGTCCACACCATCAGCTCGACGCCGTCGTAGCCCAGCTCGGCGGCCAGCTCGAAACCCGCCTGCACCGACTCGGGATAGACCGAGGCGGTGGACAGGGCGACCGGGATGGCGGGGGCAGCCACCCCACCATCCTCTTCGTCAGCGTCCGATCAGCACAAGCACGGCGGGCGAAGCCGTCAGCAGCAACCCGACGAGCACCGCGAAGATCGTGGTGCGGGTGTCGCGGTTGTGCAGCAGGCCGCGCACGATGATCACCAGGCCCGCCGTGACGAGGAGTGCCGCGGCGATCGCGACGATCGGGAAGCCCTTCCAGAGGAAGCGGAACGCCACCCACAGCGCCGCACCGCCGACCGCACCGGCGATCCACTGCGCGATGACGGCGGGCCACGACGGGCCCGAGCGGGTCGACTCCGCGTCCTGCGGTTCGGCGTCGTCCTGCGAGCCGGCCTCGTCTGCGCCGAGGCCGGCCGGGGCCTCGCCCGCGTCGGCCGCCCCGACCTGGCCGTACTCCTCGGCCTCGACGTCGTAGAAGCCGGTCGGCGGGCCCTCCGCCCCGTCCTCGTCGGCCCCGGGGCGACGCTGGGTGTCGCGCTGGGTGTCGCGCTGGGTGTCGCGCCGGCCCGTTCCGGCGTGCTCGTCGTCCCACTGGTCGTCCGACCAGTCGTCGTCCCACTCGTGAGCGTCGTCGTCCTCGTCGTCCTCGTCGCGGACGCGCGGGGCGTACCCGGTGGCCGGCCCGATCTCCTCCCTCGGGCGCAGCGGGACGGCCGTGGTCGCCTCGGCGCTCCCGGCGACGGCCGTGGTCGCCGTGGTGAGGGCGGCCTCCCCGACCTGCGCGATCGGACCGGTGACGTCGCCGTCCTGCGGCCACTGCTGGTAGCCGGGGTCGTACGCGGCGGGCGGGCTCGACGCGGCGATGCGCGGCATCACGTCAGTGGGCGACTCCGGCGCCACCGGGCGGGCCACCGCACGGTACGCGGCGAGGCGCTCGTCGTTGCCCACCTGCCCGTACGGGGGCCTGCGAGGCTGCGGCGCTTCGGGCGCAGGCGCATAGCCGGGCACGGAGCGGGGCCCGGCGGCCTGACCGGCGGCCGCGGCCACCCCGACCGTGGCGACCGACTCGGCGCCCGCGTCGTCCGGGGTACGCCGGCGGCGGCGGCGGGACGACGAGGCGACGTCGCCGTGCTCCGCCAGGAGCTCGGCGACGGTGCGTTGGCGGGGCCGCTCGGTGTCGGAACTCATCCCGTCCACCGTGCCTCGAACGGCGAGGGCCGACCAAGTCCATCGGCTGCGCTCTGCGCCGAACGGTCGCTCTGCGTCTGGCGTGGGTGTGCGGAACCGTCGAGCGTGTCGAGTCGGCGCAGGATGACCCCCTCTCGCAGCGCCCAGGGGCAGATTTCGAGCCGGTCGACGCGCAGGGCGCGCATCGCGGCCTCGGCGACCAACGCACCGGCGACGAGCTGGTGGGCCCGACCGGCGCTCACGCCCTCGAGGTCGGCGAGGTCGGCGGCCGACATCCGCGTGATGAACGCGACGACCTGGCGCAGCCCGGCGTCGGTCAGCACGCGCCGCGCCCGCGGCCCCGCACCGGACGGTGCCGCCCCGGCGAGGCGGGCGAGCGACCGGAACGTCTTCGACGTGCCGACCGCGAGCTCGGGCGCGCCGCTGCGGCGCAGCCGCCTGCCGGCCGGGGCCAGCTCCGCGTCGAGGAAGGCGCGCAGCGCATCGATCTCGCCGCGGGTGGGCGGGTCGCCGGAGAACCACTCGCGCGTGAGCCTGCCCGCGCCCAGTGGCAGGGACGCGGCCGTGGCGGGCAGCTCGTCGAGGCCGACGGCGAGCTCCAGCGAGCCACCGCCGATGTCGAGCACCAGCAGCTGCCCCGCGGACCACCCGTACCAGCGGCGGACGGCGAGGAAGGTGTAGCGGGCCTCGTCCTCCCCGGGCAGCACCTGCAGCGCGACCCCGGTCTCGGCGCGGACCCTGGCGAGCACCGCGGCGGAGTTCGTGGCGTCGCGCAGCGCGGAGGTCGCGAACGCCAGCACGTCCGCGCAGCCGGCGACCGCGGCCGCGTCGCGGGCCCGGTGGACGGCCGCGACGAGCGCGTCGGCACCCGCGCGGCGCAGCGCACTGGCGCGGTCGAGGTGCTCGGCGAGGCGCAGCTGCGCCTTCTGCGAGCTCATCGGCGTCGGGTGGCCGCCGCGGTGGGCGTCGACGACGAGCAGGTGGACGGTGTTGGAGCCGACGTCGAGCACCCCGAGGCGCACCGCGGCCTCAGGACTCGAACTTGTAGCCGAGGCCCCGCACCGTGACCAGGTGGCGTGGTGCGGACGGGTCGATCTCGACCTTCGAGCGAAGGCGCTTGACGTGGACGTCGAGGGTCTTCGTGTCCCCGACGTAGTCCGCGCCCCACACCCGGTCGATCAGCTGGCCGCGGGTGAGGACGCGCCCGACGTTGCGCAGCAGGTACTCCAGCAGGTCGAACTCCTTGAGCGGAAGGGCGACGAGGGCCCCGCGGACGCTCACGACGTGGCGCTCGACGTCCATCCGGACCGGTCCGGCCTCCAGCACGGACCCGGCCTGCGCATCGTCGGTGGGCTCGGCGCCGCGGCGCAGCACGGCGCGCACGCGCGCGATCAGCTCGCGGGCGGAGTACGGCTTGGTGACGTAGTCGTCCGCGCCCAGTTCCAGCCCGACGACCTTGTCGATCTCGCTGTCCCGGGCGGTCACCATGATCACCGGGACGGACGAGCGGGTGCGCAGCGCCTTGCAGACGTCCGTGCCGCTCATGCCGGGCAGCATGAGGTCGAGCAGCACGATGTCCGCGCCGTTGCGGTCGAACTCGACCAGGGCGTCCTGGCCGGTGGCGGCTACCGCGGTGGTGAATCCCTCCTTGCGCAGGAGGAACGCCAGCGGATCGGCGAAGGACTCCTCGTCCTCCACGATGAGCACCCTCGTCATGTCGTCCTCACGGGGTCGCGGACCGGATCTGTGGTGAGCGGCGGTTCGGCGGCGGGTTCGGCGGGCTCGTCCGCAACGCGTGCGGGCAGCCGCATGGTGAAGGTGGAGCCGGTGCCGAGCGTGCTCCACAGGCGGACCTCTCCGCCGTGGTTGGCCAGCACGTGCTTGACGATCGCGAGGCCGAGCCCGGTGCCGCCGGTGGCGCGCGAGCGGGCCGGGTCGACCCGGAAGAACCGCTCGAACACCCGCTGCTGGTGCTCCGCGGCGATGCCGATGCCGCGGTCGGTCACCGAGATCTCCGCCCAGTCGCCGGACCGGCGGCGGGTGACGGAGACGGGGGCGTCGCGCGGGGAGTACGCGATGGCGTTCTCGACGAGGTTCGCCAGGGCCGTGACCAGCAGCGTGTGGTCGCCGTCGACCTCGAGGCCGCTCGGCCGGTCCACGTGGATCTCGATGCCGGCGGACTCCGCGGAGATGCGGCAGCGGGCCAGCGCGTCCGCCACGACGGCGTCGACCCCCACGGCCGCGAGCTCCGGCAGCCGCTCGGCACCGGTGAGCCGCGAGAGCGCGATCAGCTCCGTGACCATCGCGCCCAGCCGCGTCGACTCCTTGAGGATCTTCGTGGCGAACCGGTGCACCTCGGCGGGGTCGTCCGCGGCGTCGAGCACCGCCTCGGCCAGCAGGCCGACGGCCCCGACCGGGGTCTTCAGCTCGTGGCTGACGTTGGCGACGAAGTCCCGCCGGGTGGCCTCCAGGCGCACGGCCTCGGAGGAGTCCTCGGCCTCGACGAGCGTGTACCCCTCGCCGAGGGGCCGCACGTGCGCCGCCACCGCGGAGGGACCACGGCCGCGGCGGTCCAGCGGGCTGAGATCGACGTCGGTGGACCGACCCGACTGCAGCGCCTGCTGGCAGGCCGCCCACGCCCGCGGGTCGGGCCTGCCGTCGGACACGACGCCCAGCTCCGCGGCGCGGGTGTTGCACAGCAGGATGTCGCCCGACCGGGCGAGCAGGGCCAGCCCCGCACCCGAGGACTGGAAGACGCGCTCCAGGAGCTCCTCGAGCGGGGGCGTGGCGGGCGACGGCGCGCCCGGCGCCGTGCCGGCGCGGCGCCGGGCGAGCACCGCGCCGACCACCCCGCCGACCAGCGCGGCCGCGATCGCGACCAGCACCCACGCCATCACGCTCCGAATCGTAAGCGCGAGGGGTGGGCCCACCACCAGCCTGAGCGGCGACGCGTGACGATGACGACGTCGCGGCGAGCGACTTTTCGCCCGTCGTTCACCACACGTTCACCCGGTCGATGAACGGCACTCCCCCGGGCCCGGCCACGAGCACCACACCGTGATCACCGTTGCGGGTGCGGGAGGCGGGATGCGGCACCGGGTGGCCATCCGTACCGGGCGGTGATCAGCGACCCTGCGCCGCCACCGCAGCCGCGGCGGACTCCGCGGCCTCCGGGTCGAGGTAGGTGCCGCCACGGACGGTGGGCCGCAGATCCTCGTCCAGGTCGTAGCGCAGCGGGATGCCGGTCGGGATGTTGAGCCCCGCGATGTCGTCGTCGGAGATCCCGTCGAGCTGCTTGACGAGGGCGCGCAGCGAGTTGCCGTGCGCGGCGAGCAGGACCACCTTGCCGGCCCGCAGGTCGGGCACCACCTCCTCGTCCCAGTACGGCCGGAACCGCACCACGACGTCGGCGAGGCACTCGGTGCGCGGGAGCGCATCGCCGAGACCGGCGTAGCGCGGGTCACCGTCCTCGCTCCACCGCGAGCCCGGCTCGATCGGCGGCGGCGGGACGTCGTAGGAGCGCCGCCAGAGCATGAACTGCTCCTCGCCGAACTCGTCGAGGGTCTGCTTCTTGTTCTTCCCCTGCAACGCTCCGTAGTGACGCTCGTTGAGCCGCCAGTCCCGCTTCACCGGGATCCAGTGGCGGTCCGCGGCGTCCAGGGCGAGATTCGCCGTCGAGATCGCCCGGCGCAGCAGGGAGGTGTGCACGACGTCGGGCAGCAGGCCCACCTCGCGGAGCAGCTCACCGCCGCGGCGTGCCTCCTGCTCGCCGAGCTCGGAGAGCGGCACGTCCACCCAACCGGTGAAGAGGTTCTCGGCGTTCCACACACTCTGGCCGTGTCGCAGCAGCACAAGCGTTCCCATGTGGAGCACTGTGCCATTCCCCGCCATTCCCCGTGCCCTTCCCGGTCGGCCCCGCCGCCATCCCCGCTGCGACACACCTGGACCACGCCCCGGCGTGATCCGCTCGCGGAGTGCGACGCAGAACGTGGGGCCACTGAACATCCGTCCCCGACCGGAGTACCCTCGTAACTCCGCACGCGGCATTGGATACGCAGCGTGACCTCATCTGCCGGCCCCGCCGGCCTACTCGAACCTGCCCTGCGACGGAGGCGGTGCGGCGATGACGGCGCCCGTGAAGGAACGTCCGGCCGGCCTGTGGCATCCGGCGTTGTACTACGCCGACCGGGCCGACTACCTGGCGGGCGTGGTCGGATTCGTCCGAGAGGGCCTGGAGCGGGGCGAGCCCGTGCTGGTCGCCGTTCCCGAGCCCAACCTCGGCGCCGTGTCGGACGCGCTGACCGCAGCCGAGCGCGCGGCCGTGCAGCTGGTCGACATGCGGCGCGCGGGCCGCAATCCCGGACGCATCATCGGCGGCGTGCTCAGCGCGTTCGTCGCGGAGCATCCCGGCCGTCGGGTCCGGATCGTCGGGGAGCCGATCTGGCCGGGACGGTCCGACGACGAGTACCCCGCCTGCGCCGAGCACGAGGCACTGATCAACCTCGCCCTGCACGACGCGCCCGCGTCCGTGCTGTGCCCCTACGACACCACCGGCCTCGACAACGGCCGGATCCAGGACGCGGCCCGTACCCATCCCGTCCTCATCGAGGGCGGGCGCCGGTGGCACAGCCTGGACTACGCCGATCCCGCGGCCGTCGCCGCGACGTTCGACCGGCCGCTGCCCCCGGCGCCGTCCGATGCGGACATCCAGGTGGTGGGCGGGCCGGTCGGTCCCGCGCAGGCTCGCCGGTTCGTCCACGACGTCGCCGCCCAGGCCGGCATGTCGCCCTCGCGCATCGCGGCGCTGCGCAGCGTCGTGCAGGAACTCGTGATCAACACGATCGTGCACGCGGGCGGCCGGGGGCTGCTCACGGTGTGGGTGACCGACGAGCACCTCGTCTGCCAGATCGAGGATCCCGGATTCCTGCCCGACGTCCTGGCGGGCAGGCGGCCGGCTGCTCCGTCCGACGTCGGGCACGGGCTGCGCCTGGTCCACGACCTCGCCGACCTGGTGCGGGTGCACCGCAGGCCGGGCGGGACGACCATCCGGGTCCACCTGGCGTTCGGCACCGACGCAGGCCAGGCGGCCACGGCCCGGTCGGCGACCGAGGAGACGGTGGAGGTGGCGCCACCCGCCCGGACGGCGGACCAGGCGAGCTTCGCCGGTTGCTGAGGGCCCGGGGTCAGCGCACCGGAACGGCGTCGGCGCGGATGGTGTCCGCCAGCCGCTGGAGCAACTCGCGCAGTTCCTCGATCGTCGCTGCGTCCAGGCCGGTGGCCGACGCGACCGTGCTGGGCACCGCCTCGGCGCGCCTGCGCAGCTCGCGCCCCGCGTCGGTGAGCCCGATCATGACGGAGCGCTCGTCGTCGGGCCGTCGGCGACGCCAGATGAGCCCGGCCGCCTCCAACCGCTTCAGCAGCGGGGACAGCGTTCCGGTCTCGAGGTGCAGGGCCTCCCCGAGCCCCCCGACGGTGGATTCGCCGCGCTCCCAGAGAACGAGCATGACGAGGTACTGCGGGTAGGTGAGTCCCAGCTGATCGAGCAGGGGCCGATAACACCCGGTCATCGCACGCGAAGCGGTGTAGAGGGCGAAACACAACTGCTCGTCGAGGCTGAAACTCGACGGCTCGGGCGGCGCCATCCGTACACCGTAGTCCTCGCGCGGCCCGTCGCTTCTCCGGTGTCGCTCGCCACACGACTTCTACGCGCGGTAGAAGTTCTACGAACCGTAGAAGTACGCTGCGGTCATGATCCCCGACCTCACCGCCGCGCGCGAACAGATGGCTCTCTCGCTGAGCTTCCACATCGTCTTCGCGGTGCTCGGGGTCGGGATGCCGTGGCTGATGCTCGTCGCGCAGTGGCTCGGCGTGCGCACCGGCGACCCGCGCTGGACCGCGCTCGCGCACCGCTGGGCGAGCGCGGTCGCCGTCCTGTTCGCCGTCGGGGCCGTCTCCGGCACGGTGCTCTCCATCGAGTTCGGGATCCTGTGGCCGACGTTCATGGAACGGTTCGGCGCGGCCATCGGGCTGTCGTTCACCCTTGAGTCGTTCGCGTTCTTCGTCGAGGCGATCTTCCTGGCCCTCTACCTCTACGGGCGCGAGCGCCTCAGCCCGCGGGTCCACCTGCTCTGCGCCGTCCCCGTCGCGCTCGGCGGCATGGCCTCGGCGCTGTTCGTCACCACCGCCAACGCCTGGATGAACGGCCCCGTCGGGCTCGTCGCCGGACCCGATGGCGACCTCGTGGCCACCGAACCCCTCGGCCCGTTCATGGCCCCCACCGCGGGACCGCAGATGGTGCACATGGCGCTCGCCGCGCTCATGTGCACCGGCTTCGCGGTGGCCGCCGTCTACACCGTGGCGATCCTGCGCGGGCGCGATGACGGCTACCACCGGCGCGGGTTCGCCGCAGGCGCCGTGCTGGGACTCGCGACCGCGCCGCTGCAGGTGCTCGCCGGGGACTGGGCCGCCCGCGCCGTCGCCGCGAACCAGCCCGCGAAGTTCGCCGCCATGGAGGGGGTCGCGCAGACCGTCGACGGAGCGCCGTTGCGGCTCGGGCCCCTGGAGATCCCGAACGCACTGTCGCTGCTCATGCACCTCGACCCGGACGCGCGCATCGTCGGCCTGGACGCCATCCCGCCGCCGGACCGGCCGCCCGCGTTCCTCACCCACCTGTCGTTCGAGATCATGGTCCTGATCGGCACCGCACTCGCCGCACTCGCCGTCTGGGCGGCGTGGATGTGGTGGCGCGGCAGGCGGCCCGCGGAGAACGTGTGGTTCCTGCGCGCGATGGCCGTCTCGGGGCCGTTGCCGTTCGTGGCGCTGCTGGCCGGGTGGGTCGTCACCGAGGTCGGACGCCAGCCGTGGATCGTCTACCGGGTCATGCGCACCCCCGAGGCGCTGACCACGCAGACCGGGCTCGAGGTCTACCTCTACGTCACGGCGGTGGTCTACCTGGTGCTTGCCGTCGCGCTCGTGGCCATCCTGCGGCGGCTCGCGCGCCGGCCCACCCCGCCCGACCCGCCCGCACCCGACGGGGAACGACCGTCCGCGGACGACACCGGGGCCCTGCCGCTTCCGGCCGGAGGCCGGTCGTGACCGCCACCGACGGACTCGCCCTGGTCGTCCTCGCCGGGCTCGCCGCCTACACCGTCCTCGGCGGCGCCGATTTCGGCGCGGGTCTGTGGCACCTCACCCGCTCCCGCGCGCAGCGCGAGCTGCTCGTCAAGGCCGTCGGCCCGGTGTGGGAGGCCAACCACGTCTGGCTGATCTTCGTCGTGATCACGCTGTTCTCCGGGTTCCCCGGCGCGTTCGGGGCGCTGTCGCGCGCGCTCGTCGCGCCGCTGTCGGTGGCGCTGCTCGGGATCGTCCTGCGCGGCGCGGCGTTCGTGTTCCACACCTACGGCGCAGAGGTGCGCGGCACCCGCGCGTGGGGCCACGTCTTCGCGTGGTCGTCGTTGCTCACCCCGTTCGCGTTCGGCGCCGCCGCCGGTGCGATGGCGGACGGCACCCTGCGCGCGGACGGCTCCGCCGGACTGTGGACGCCCTACGTCGCGCCGCTGCCGTTGGTCGGCGGGCTGCTGGCGGTCGCGTGCTGCGCCTACCTCGCGGCGGTGTTCCTTGCCCGCGACGCCGAGCGCGTCGGCTCCCCCGGGGACGACCTGGTGGGCCGGATGCGCCGCAGGGCGCTCGGCGCGGGGACGGTCGCGGGTGCGCTCGCACTCGGGGCACTGCCCCTGCTCCCGCCGGCGCTCGCCACCGAGCTGCGCGGCATCGGGCTGCCCGCGGTGGCGGCCTCGGCCACGGCGGGCGTGCTCGCACTTGTGCTCCTCTGGCGGCGCTCGTACTCGCTCGCGCGGGTGGCCGCGGCGGCCGCACCGCTGGGCCTGCTGGCAGGCTGGGCGCTCGCCCTGCACCCCGAGGCGCTGCCCGGAGTCACCCTCGCGGGCACCGCCGCGCCCGCCGCGATCGCCGGCCCGATCCTGGGCGTGCTGCTCGCCGGGCTCGCACTCGTCGCGCCCGTGTACCTGTTCATGGTGCGGGTGCTGCGCGCGCGGTGATCCGGCTCGGTGATCCGGCTCGGTGATCCGGCTCAGTGTGCGAGCGTCTTGAGCGCGACGACGAGCGCGCCCAACCCCAGCAGCGCGGCGACGAGCAGCGTCCGCTGCCACCACGGCAGCATGGTGCGCCGCGCGGCGAGCAGCGCGAACAGCCCCAACGTCACGACCGACACCCACACCCCCGCCCGCAGCGCGCCCTCCAGCCGGATCCGCCCGATTCCGGCGAGGGCGAGCAGTAGCAGGGGCACCGCGGAGGCCTGCAGGATCTGCCCGGACGCCCGCAGCGTGGCTGCCGCCTCCGCGCCGCGGGGGGCGTGGCCGTGTGCGGCGACGTGCGACACGTAGTCCGCGAGCAGGCTTGCCGCGTACAGCGCCCCGGTGGCGATCGCGACGTCCGCGAACGCCGTCCACGCCGACTCCACCCCGTCGACGTGGCGGGTGAGCACCAGGAGCGTGCTCAGGCAGGCGATGCCGCCGTAGATGCGCTCGCGCAGGACCGATGCGGTCGCGTCCGGCGGATCGTCGGGCTCGATGCGGGGCACGGGCGCTCCTCGGGGTCGGCGCACCCGCAGGATGCCGGACCGGCACCGGGAGCCCTCCCCGAGGCCCCGATGTGACGAGCGCCACGTTGAACCCGGTACCCGGGTACGGGCTTACGGTCTTCTCGTCGGCGGGCTCGCGAGGGAGGACGACCGTGGCGGACATCGGGGGCGGCGGGGGCGATCCGGGATGGGTGCCGGTGGACGCGTGCACGTTGCCGTCGGCGCAGCGACCGCAACGCCTCGACGAGTTCGCGGAGCTCCTCCGCGGCCTGCGGCGGCTCGACCGGCATGCACCGGACTGGTTGCGGCTGCGCCTGGCGGACGGCGCGGGCGTGGCGGAGCGCGCTGCGGAACTCACGGCCCGCGAGGCCGGGTGCTGCGCGTTCTTCGACTTCACCGTGCGCCGCGAGGGTGGCGACGTGGTCGTGGACGTGCGGGTGCCGCCGAGCCGGGCCGCGGTGCTCGACGGGCTGGCGGCGCTGGCGGCGCTGCCGGAGGACCCGCGGTGAGATCCGGTCGGCTGGCCGCGGCCGCCGGGGTGAAGGTCCAGACGCTGCGCTACTACGAGCGCCGGGGCCTGCTGCCCGAGCCGCCCCGCACGCCCGGCGGGTACCGCGAGTACGGCGAGGACGCCGTCGCGCGGCTGCGGGCGGTCAAGGCGGCGCAGCGGCTCGGTTTCACCCTTGACGAGGTGGCCGGACTGCTCGATGCCGGACGGCGGCACCCGACCCCGGCGCTACCGGACCTGGCGCGCGCCAAGCTCGCCGAGATCGAGGACCGCATGGCCGATCTCGAGCGGATCCGCGAGGGGCTGCAGCAGGTCCTCCGGGCCCGGTGCGTGAGCATCACCGCCTGCACCTGCCCGCAGCGCCCGCTCCCGTAGGCCCCCGGGCAGCCGGCGCGCCCGGCTCAGCGCTCGAACCGCCAACGGGTGGCGCCGTGCGGCGGCGCGCCCGCGACACCGACCGCGGTGTGGAACGTGAAGCGGTACAGCTGCCACGGCGGCGGACCCGCGCTCGGCGCGCTGAACGGGGCCGTGAGCGCGTCCCCGTCGACCTGGGCGGGCCAGCCGTGGACGTCCCGGTAGCCGGCCGCGACGCGCTCGAGGGTCTCCGGGTCGGTGACACGCACGGCGGCGCCGTCGAGCACCAGGTCGATGCCCGCCAGGTGGGCCGACAGCGTGCAGGCCGGGTTGCCCGCGAGGTCGCGCGACTTGCGCGTGCCCGCGCCGCTGGGGAAGTAGAGCTCGCCGTCGAGCCACTGGGCACCGACCCCGGCTGCGTGCGGCGTCCCGTCCGGCCGGCAGGTGCCGAGGAAGAACGTGAACTCGACGCTCGGGTTCGCCAGTGCGGCGCGGGCCCGGGGCGGCCTTCTGCCCTTCGGGGCGGGGTACGAAGGGATCGAGCCGCTCCGCGAGGTGAGCACGGCCCGGATGATCGGCGTCGAGTCCCGTCGTGCCGCCGCTCGAACACACGCTCGACGGCTGGCACACGCCCCGGGACGCTCGCACATACCGCCGGCCGTGTGTGCCGGCACCACGGGACATGTGCGACCGGACGGGGCGCGCGGGTCGGATGAGAGTTCCTGCCCCGGCGGGTTCCGGCCGGGTCACGACGGGGCCGCCACACCAGCCCTTCCTCTCTCGACCATGGTGCCGGGCACGAGACTCCCGGCGGACAGGACCGCGGCGCGGATGGCCGCTCGACGACCGCGAGCCGGACGCCGACGCCGATCACCCCACCCGCGTACCCGCCGATCCCCGGCAGCGTCGGGAGGGCGTCCAGGGCGGACCGCATTCCGGGACGGCCTCCTCGACCAGGGGGAGGACGAGCCGGCCTCCAGCGCCCGGTGCAGGTCGGCGCGGGCCTCCTCGGCGGCTTCCGAACGGCGTCGGTCACCGCTCCCCCGGTGTCCGAGCGGTGCCGGATGTGGGCGGAGCCGGCTCCGTCAGCGGCCTGCCCCGCGCTCAGCGGCGGCGACCGCGTTCTGGAAGAGCATCGCGACGGTGGTGGGGCCGACCCCGCCCACTCTGGGTGTGATGGCTCCGGCGACCGCGGCGCAGGACTCGTCGACGTCGGGAAGCAATCGGCGTCCGGCGTAGCGGACACCGCCACCGACGACCACGGCACCTGGGCGGACGTGCTCGGGTTGAACGATCCCCGGCACTCCGGCTGCGGCGATCAGGACATCGGCGCGGCGGGTGTAGCGGGGCCAGTCCTCGACACCGGTGTGCACCACCGTGACTGCGGCGTCGGCCGTGGGCCGCTTCTGGGCCAGGAGCATGGCCAGTGGACGACCGAGCGTCGCGCCGCGGCCGAGGATCACCACCTCGCGGCCGCTGATCGGGATGCCGTGGTAGGCCAGCAGCGCTTCGATCCCGGCGGGTGTGCATGGTGTCGGGCCGGCGATCCCCGCGGCGAGCCTGCCGAGGTTGATGGGATGCATGCCATCGACGTCCTTGTCGGGCGCCACCGTCGTGAGCGCCGCCGCATAGTCCAGGTGATCGGGGATCGGGTACTGGATCAGCAGGGCATGGACGGCCGGATCGTCGTTGAAACCGGCGATCGCCCGGTGGAGCTCGTCCTGTGTCGTGTGCACGGGGAGATGGCGGTGCGGAGAATCGAAACCCAGCTCGGTCGCCTGCCGTTGCTTGATGCGGATGTAGCCCGCGCTGGAGGCGTCGTCACCGACCAGGATGGTGGCCAGTGACGGGATCGTCCCGGAGTCGCGGAGCACCCGCGATCGTTCCTGGACGTGCGCGAGCAACCGCTTCGCAACCGGCGCGCCGGGGAGTAGCCGGGCGCTGTTCGTGGGAACCATGTGAACGTGACCTCGGCGCGGGGACCCAGGCGGTCGACCCCCGGCGATCAGCTCCCTGATGGTTGCCCATCCCCGAGCCGCCAGTCACGTCGTGCCCAGAATACCGCAGACGCCGTCGGCAGCAGGAACACTGTCGGGCACGTCTCAGCCGTTCACCCTCCTGTGCTCGGGTAGCCCCGCCGGAGCCGGGTGCCGCGGCACTGCCGGTGGGGCCTGTCCGTGATCGTCACGTACCGGTCCGGTGGATGCCCCGAGAACCCCGCGGACCGCCCCGAACGACCGAAGGCGGCGTTCGGTTTCGCGACGGCAACGACCCCGTACCCGCCCTGTGCGAGGCAGTCTCGCGGGCAGTCGCCCAGTTGGCTGGCGCTTCTCGACCGGTGAACCACATCCATGATTCCCGTACCGGCCCGGAACACTGCGGACCGTACCCGGACCCACCGACGCCAGACGCGGCGCCGACGCACGTCTCCGCTGGTCAGCACCGCATCCGGGCCGGTCGGGACGATCAGCTCTTCGCCGCCTCCCGGGCCCGCAGGTCCTTGCGCAGGATCTTCCCCGACGCCGACTTCGGGATCGTCTCGATGAACTCCACGACGCGCACCTTCTTGTGCGGTGCGATCCGCTCGGCGACGAAGTCCATGACATCGTCCGCGGACAGCGACGCGCCCTCCTGGAGCACGACGAACGCCTTCGGCACCTCCTCGCCCTCGTCGTCGCGCACGCCGATGACGGCGACGTCGGCGATCTGCTCGTGGGTGAGCAGCAGCGCCTCCAGCTCGGCGGGCGGCACCTGGTAGCCCTTGTACTTGATCAGCTCCTTGACCCGGTCCACGATCGTGAACACGCCCTCGTCGCTGACGACCGCGACGTCGCCCGTGTGCAGGTAGCCGTCCGCGTCGAGGGTGGCGGCGGTGGCCTCGGGGTTGTCGAGGTAGCCGACCATGATGTTCGGGCCCTTGCACCACAGTTCCCCGCGCCCGCCGGGGCCGACCTCCTCGCCGGTCTCGGGGTCGACCAGCTTGCACTCCATGTTCGCGATGGCGAAGCCGACGCTGTTCAGGTCGATGTCGGTACGGCCGTCCGGGATGCAGTGGCTGACCGGGCTCATCTCCGTCATCCCGTAGCCCTGCAGCACCTCGCAGCCCAGGCGCTTGGCGACCGCGTGGCCGAGCTCCGCGTCCAGGGGCGCCGCGCCGGAGAAGATGACGTCGACGCAGGACAGGTCGTACTGGTCGACGATCGGATGCTTGGCCAGCGCCACCGCCACCGGCGGGGCGATGTAGACGCGCTGGATCTTGTGCTCGGAGACCACCCGCAGGAACTCCGGGAGGTCGAACTTCGGCATCGTGACGACCGTCTGCCGCTGGTGGATACCGGCGTTCATCATCACGGTCATGCCGTAGATGTGGAAGAACGGCAGCACGGCAAGGATCTTCGTGGTGTGGTCGCCCCGGAAGATCGGATCGATCTGGCAGAGGTTGGCCACCAGGTTGCGGTGGGTGAGGATCACGCCCTTCGCGAGGCCCGTCGTGCCGGACGAGTAGGGCAGCACGGCGGTGTCGGCGGGGCGCCGGTTGTGCGCGGGTGGGGCAGCGGACGTGGCGAGCAGGTCGCGCAGGGACGTGAAGCCCTCTGCCCCGTCGAGGACGATGATCGCGTCGTCGCCGATCCCGGCCTCCTGTGCCGCCGCACGGGCGCGGTCGAGGAACAGCGAGATCGTGACGATCATCCTGGCGCGCGAGTTGCGCAGCTGGTGGGCCAACTCCGCGGGCGAGTACAGCGAGTTCGCGCTGGTGACCACGGCGTTGGCGCGCAGGATCCCGTGGAAGACCACCGGGTAGTACGGCGTGTTCGGCGAGAAGATCGCCACGACGTCGCCGTCGCCGATCCCCCGCTCGTGCAGCGCGGCGGCGACCTTGCCGACCATTCCGGCCAGCTCGGCGAACGTGATCGACGCGCCGGAGCCGCCGTCGACGAACGCGGGGGCGTCCGCCCGGTCGCCGAAGTCGCCGAACAGGAACTCGTGCAGCGACACCTCGGGGATCTCGACGTCGGGGTAGGGGCTGCGGATCGGCATGGCGGCGCTCCCTTGCGTGTCGGCGTGGGTGGACCAGATGCTAGTGACCCCCGGGTAGCCCGGACGGGTGCGATCACAGCTCGCAGCCGGCCCGCCGCTGCTTCGCCCTGATCACCTCGATGTCGGCGAGCGCGTCGTCGAGTGCCTCCCGGGCCGTGAGCGCGAACCGGCCGCCCTCGGCCGAGCCGGTGAACCACGTCCCGATCCCGACGCCGTCGCACAGGTATGCGACCGCCCCGCCTGCCACCTCGACGACGGCCGGCGGCACCCCCGCCGCGTCGGTGCCGACGAACCCGGGCAGCGGGTCGGCCTCCGGCCCGGGCAGCGCGGCCAGCGGGACGTCCGCCGGCGGGGCGGACAGCGGCACCCGGAGCGGCACCGCGGCGGCGCAGCCCGCGACGACGAGCAGTGCGACGCCGGCGAGGGACACGGCGAGGGCACGCAGCACCGATGTCCGCATCCGGCCTCCTCCGTCCGAGAGGCGACGCCAGGCAGGACCACTGCGGACGGGTATCGGGGAAACCCCGCAGCTCGCCGCTCGGCCTCCCGCGCGACGGCACGTACGGGAAGACCTACCTCCCGTACGTGCCCTCCGCTCGAACAGGAACGCGGCCCGCCCCTCAGCTCGCCGGCGGCGACGACGACGCGGCCGGGGTGTGCCGCGCACGGATCCCCCGCCGCACCAGCCACCCGATCCCGACGACCACGGCCACCACCGGCACGAACGGCAGCAGGAACCCGACCACCACGGCCACCGCGAGCCCGAACGCCTTCAGCCCGTCCCAGCCCGCGCCGAGGCCGTCGAAGAAGCCGATCGCGCGGTCGTCGTCGGCGGCCACGTCGCCCACCTGGCGCAGCGTGACGGTGAGCGTGGACAGCGCCGCCTGGCCGCGAAGGGCCGCGAGCCGCGACGTGAGCGAGTCCAGCTCGGCCTCGCGGCGCGCGAGCTCCGACTCGATCGCCACGATGTCGCCGATCGACTCGGCCCGTGCGAGCAGGGCCCGCACCCGCGCGACGCTCGCCTGCTGGCTCGCGACGCGCGCGTCGAGATCGACGACCTCCTCCGTGGCGTCCACCGTCTGCCCGCCGCGCTCGGTGACGGTGCCCAGGGTGGCGACGTCGTCGAGCAGCCGGTCGAGGGCGGCGGCGGGCACGCGCACGACCAGCGTGGCCCGCTTGCTCGCCGTCGACTCCTCGGTGACGAACCCACCCGCGGCGGCGACCGCCGTGCGCACCTGGCGTCCGGACGCCGCGGGGTCCGCGACCTCCAGCGACACCTGGGCCGTCCGGATCAGGGTCCGGTCCACCGTCCCGACGGGAACGCCGGGCGGCACCGGCGCGACGTCCGGGGCGGCCTCGGGGACGGCCGCGCGCGCCGCGTCCCCGGCCTGCCCGGACGACGGCGACGACGGCGCGCTGCCGAACCCGCCCCGCGACGGCAGCGCGGGCGCGTAGTCCGCCGAGCCACCGCTCGTCACGCCGCCGTTGTTCTGCACCACCACTGCCGCTGCGGCGATCAGCACCGCCGCCGCACCCGCGATCGCCGCGCTCCGCCGCACCCAGCGCCGCCCCCACACCTGTCGCAGTCCCACCCTCGGCCTCCTCGTCCGTTTCCTGCGACCAGGACGGAGCGGGACAGGCGGGCGGTTGGCCGCCAAAGGTCACAAAGTGATCACGGAATGGTTACGAGAAGAGGTGCTCGAAGGCGCGCAGGTTGGCGGTCGACTCCCCGCGCTCCGTGCGCCAGGCGTACTCCCGGCGGATCGACGACGCGAAGCCCAGCTCCAGCAGCGTGTTGAAGTCGCCGTCCGCGGCCTCCAGGACCTGCCCGAGCACCCGGTCCAGCTCGTCCTGGTCGACCGCGTGCCGCGCGATGCGCCCGACGAGGTGGATGTCGCCGATGCGGTCCAGCGCGTAGTGCACGCCGTAGAGGCGGGCGTTGCGCTGCAACAGGAAGCGGTGGACGGCCTCGTGCTCCTCGTCCGGGCGGCGGCACACGAACGCCTGCACGAAGACGGCGTGCTCGCGGGCCACCAGCCAGCAGTGGGTCTGCAGGCGCTTCGTGCCGGGCAACGTGACGAGGAACTGGCCGGGCTCCCTTCGGGCGTGGTCGACCTCCAGCGCCACGAGGGCCTCGCGGATCGTCGCGTCCAGATCGCTCACGACATCACCGGCATCCGCCGGGCCGCGAACTCTGCCGCGGCGTCCGCGTACGTGCCGAGCAGCGCGTCCGTGGTGCGCTCCCAGGAGAACCGCTGCGCGTGCACCACCGCGCCCGCACCCAGCTCGGCGCGCCGCCGCACCGCCTCGGTCAGCGCGTCCGCCCAGGCCGCGGGCCCGTGGCCCGGCACGAGCAGGCCCGAGCGACCGTCCGCCACCGCGACCGGCAGGCCGCCGACCCGCGCCGCCACCACCGGGGTGCCGCAGGCCTGGGCCTCCAGCGCCACCAGCCCGAAGGACTCGTTGTGGCTCGGCACCGCGACCACGTCCGCGGCCCGGAAGACGCCCGCGAGCCTGGCCCCCGACACCGGCGGCAGGTAGCGCACCACGTCGTCGATGCCCAGCGAGCGGGCGAGCAGCTGCAGCGCGGCGGGCTCGGCCAGACCGCTGCCGGACGGGCCGCCCGCGACCAGCACGACCAGCCGCTCGCGCAGGGCCGGATCCCGGGCCAGCAACTCCGCCGCCGCCCGAAGCAGCACGTCCGGAGCCTTCAACGGCTGGATGCGCCCCACGAACGCGAGCACCTGCGCGTGCGGGGCGATGCCGAGCGCCTCGCGGGCGAGCGCCCGGCCGCCCGGTGTGAACCGTGCGAGATCCACCCCCGGCGGGATCGCGACCGTGCGCGTCGGATCGGCCCCGTACAGCTCGACGAGCTGGCGCGTCTCGGCCTCGGTGTTCGCGACGAGCCGGTCCGCCTCCCCGACCACCTGGTCCTCGCCGATCACCCGGACCATCGGCTCCGGTGGGTCGCCGTCGGCCAGTGCGGCGTTCTTCACCCGCGCGAGCGTGTGGGCGGTGTGCACCAGCGGCACGCCCCACCGGTCCCGCGCCAGCCAGCCGACCTGGCCGGAGAGCCAGTAGTGCGAGTGCACGACGTCGTAGTGGCCGGGCGGGTACCGCGCCTCCGTGCGCAGCACGCCCGCGGTGAACGCGCACAGCTGCCCGGGCAGGTCGTCCTTGCGCAGGCCTTCGTACGGGCCCGCCTCCACGTGGCGCACCAGCACCCCGGGCGCGAGTTCCACCACCGGATCGTGGCCCGACGAGGTGGCCCGCGTGAAGATCTCCACGTCCACACCGCGGTCGGCCATCCGCAGCGCCGTCTGGACGATGTAGACGTTCATCCCGCCGGCGTCACCGGTACCCGGCTGCTCCAGCGGCGAGGTGTGCACCGAGAGCACGCACACGCGGCGAGGTGCAGCGGCCCTGGCTGCACCGGCGACACTGGCGAGGGACACGCGCTCTTCCTAGCACGCGGCCGCGACGGCCACCGCGAGCGCCGGGATCATCGGGGGCCCCGCGGAGCGGCGGCGAGCAGGCCGACCAGGGCACGCAGCGGGTCCGACGCATGCCAGTGATCACCGTCACACCAGGCGAGGACGGTACGACGACCCGCGAGCGGCCGCACGACCGTCACCGCGAGCGACTCGTGCACCGTGAGCTCCCCCTCGGGAACGGCCGTGCGCAGCGCCGCGCAGGCGAGCACGATCTCGGGGATCTCGGCCCACCGCAGCCGCCGGCCGGTGCCCTCGACCGTGGCGGCGACGACGTCCGAGGCGAGCGGCAGGTCCAGCAGCGCGGCGAGGGCCTCGGGGTCGCCCCCCGCGACGGTCTCGCCCGGCGGGAGGACGGCGGCGAGCCACGGACGATCCAGGACGACCGCCGTGTCGACGTCGGCGACCGTGCCGTCGCGGGCCCGGACCCGGTCCGGCGGATCGAGGTCGGCCGGGTCCACACGGCCGTCGGCCACCGCAGCGGCGAGGGCGGCATGGGCCCGCGCGACGAGCGCCGCGTCGGGACGGCGGGCGGGATCGGCGAGGCGGGCGAGGAGGTCCTCGGCGGCGCGCGGATCGGCGACGGTGAGATCGGCGCGCACGCCGACGGCGGCGAGGAACACCTCGTCCGGGACGCTCCGTCGGGCCTCGCGCCCCGGGTCGCGCGGCTCGCCCGTGCGTCCGGCGCCTGCGCTCGTGGTGGGCGCCGTCCCCACGGACTCGGTGCGCCCGGTCCCGCCGGGGTCGGCGGGGTCGGCAGGGTCGGCAGGGTCGGCGGGATCGGCGGGATCGACGGGGACCGCGTCGTACAGCGCCGCGAGCCCGACCGCCGACGCCAGCCGCCAGTGCGACGGCCGCCGCCCGCCGAGCCGGGCGTGCCGCGCGAGCCACCAGCCCGTGTGCCCGCCCGGTTCGAGCACGGCCGCCCGGGTGCCGGGATCCGCGGCGAGCAGGGCGAGGGCCTCGGGCCAGGCGTCGTCCGCGACGAGGTCCAGGTCGCGGACGGCCCGCAGCCGCGACGGCGGGGCGTCGCGGTCGTCCCACCAGCGCTCCTCGTCGTCGAGGTCGTGGTCCGGGCCGGTGGGGTCGTCGTCGTGCAGCACGGCGAACCCGTCCACCACCCCGGCCGCGACGAGCACCTCCCGCGGCGCCCGCACCTCACCGAGTACCCCGAGCGGGCCGTCCTCGGCCAGCAGCGGGCGCAGGGCGGCGTCCGGGAACAGCAACTCGTCGGCCCGGCACGGCACGCCCTCGTCGTCCGGGAGGGCGAGGGCGCCGATCCACGGCGGCGCCGCGTCCGGGCCCGCCTCGGCGAGCAGCAGCAGGACGGCGTCGGCGAGCGGCCGGGTGTCGAGGCCGGCGTCCGCGTCGTCCACGGACCGCTCGACGGCCGACTGCAGCGCCCGGTGCGCCAGCACCGCCGCCGGTCCCGCCGGCCGCGCGCCGAGCCGTTCCAGCAGCGGGTGCGCGGCGTCGGGATGGGCGAGGTGCAACCCGGTCGGCTCCAGCAGCGCGGCGACGGCCTCGACCGCGGGTGAGCGGACCGGGACGAGCACCGCCGCAGGGCCCGGGACCATCCGGAGATCACCGGAATCGGGACATGTGGTGGCTTCGTCGGGCTGACGCCGCACTTGCGGTGATCTTGGGCCGAGCAGTGGGACGGGAAGTGCGCCGAGCTCCTCCGCGAGCCCCGGCACCGCATCCACGGCCGGGGCCAGCGCGGCGAAGAGCGCGTGCCACCAGCGAGGCGGCATCGCGACGCCGAGCAGCCGGTCCGCCATCGCCGCGGGCCCCAACCGGGCGATCCCGAGCACCGCGGGCGGGCGCCGCGGCACGGCGAGCAGGCCCGGGAAGGCTCCCGACTCCGCGAGCAGGCCCGGGACCTGCTCGCCGGGCAGGTCGAGCCACTGCGCGCGCGAGGGCGCCACGTCCGTACCGTCGGCGCCCGGCAGCCAGTGCGCACCGGCGAGCGCGGCGAGGACCAGCTCGCGCAGCCGCCCGTCGATCTCCGAACGCGGGAAGCCCGCCTCCGGGACAAGAGCGAGCCGGTCCACCGGGGCGAGTGCCGCGACGAGGTCGACGTACGCGGCAGCCGCGGCGGCGAGCACCCGGTCCGTGGCGGGACCGGGGCGGACGCGGCGGCGGTCCGGGTCGAGGGGGACGGTCGCGATCAGCCGGGCCGGCAGGCTCATGCGCTCCGCCGTGGCCGTAGGCGCGTACAGGACGTTCCCCGGGTGCGAGCCCTCCCCCGCGAGTTCCGCATCCCCCCACCGCGAGTCGCGCATCTCATCAGGCCGAGTGGCGGGATCCGCCGCCCCGACAGCCCGTGCCGGACCGGGCCGCCCGGCGCCGCCCACTGGCAGCGCCCAGCACACCGACCACGCCGCGAACCCGCGCTGCTCGACGGCCAGTGCCGCCTGCTCGCCCGCGTCCAGCTCCCCCGACGCGCGGGCGACGAGCCACGCCTGCGGCCGCCCGTCCGCGACGAGCCGGGCCGTGGTCACCCGCCCGGCGGGGCCGTCCTCCCGCCGCACGAGCCCATCCCCGACGGCGATCTCGGCCAGGTCCGGCAGCGCGAGCAGCAACGCCGCCGCGTCCGCGCGCGCCTCGGCGAGCAGGGCCGCGGCGTCGGTCCCGGGGCGCAGCGGCAGCCGGACCTCTGTGTCGTAACCGTCCGGGACCGGTCGTTCGCCCTCCGCGACGGGCCACACCAGTCGCAGGACGGGCAGCTGCCCGTCGCGGCGCGCCAGCTCCGCCGCGGGTCCTACGAGACCGCGGACCGCCCGCGCCGTGCGCTCGGCCGAGAACACCACCCCGCCCGTGGTGCTCACCACCCGCGGCGCGTCCGACAGCGCCAGCATCGCCGCGAACCCGACCCCGAACCGTCCGACCGACCGGCCGTCCCGCTTCGCCGACGCCCGCAGCGACGCGAGCGCGGCCACGCCGGACGCGTCCAGCGGAGCACCGGTGTTCGCGACGCGCAGCTCACCGCCCTCGACGGCCACCCGCAGCCGCCCCGCCACCCCGCCGGCGCGCGCGGCGTCCGCGGCGTTCTGCGCCAGCTCGACCAGCCACGTGTGGGCGTACCCGCCGAGGCGCAGGTCCTCCTCGGCGTTGGCGTCCTCGCGGAACCGGGTGGGCGAGGCGGCCCACCCGTCGCACACCGCCGTCCGCAGCGCCGCCGTGCCGAACGGGTCGGCAGCGGGGTCGCTCAGCGCGTCTCCAGGTCGACGCCGTCGTCGTAGACCAGCTCGGCCACCGCGACCGGCGACGACGCCTCGACCACCACCGACGAGTGCGCGCCGCACCCGTACGCCACCGCCACGACCGCACCGTCCGCGGGCGCGAACTCGTTGCCGCATGCACCGAAGGCGCCCCGCAGCGAGCCGGCGAGCGGGAGGAAGAACCCGCAGGTGCCGCACGTGCCCGGCGCGGCGCGGGCCATGTCCGAGCCCGGTCCGCGGGGGCCCCGCTCCCAGCGGCGGGTGGCCGCCTCACGGCCCGGGCGGCTCAGCACCATGACCCGGCCGAGGCCCACCTCGCGGGCGACCTCCTCGACCGCCGGATCGTCCGACGCCACGTACGCCGGCACCAGCCGGTCGTCGTCCGGTGCGACGGGCAGCAGGTCGCCCACGCCCAGATCGCCGGGACGGATCCGCTCCTGCCACGGGACCCACGCGGGCGCGACCAGCGCGTCCGCGCCCGGTAGGAGCACGACCTCGCTCACCGTGACCGGGTACGCCTCGTCCGCGCACCCCAGCGTGACCGACCACCGCCAGCCGCGGTAGCCGCCCTGCCGCGCGGCGAAGAAGTGGGTGACGGCGCCGCCCTCCTCGGCGACGGCTTCGAGGTGCTCACCGACGGCGTGTTCGCCAGCGGACCCGAGGTCCAGCACGGCGTCCTCGACGGCAGCGGCACGTGCCAGCTCGACGGCATCGGCCGACTCGAGGCGGCTCAGGGTCGCTGCGGCGGTCACCCGCAGGATTGTGCCACCCTGTCGCGCGTGCCCGGCACGGAACCAACCCGGTCCCGCACGGCGACCCCGCTGTCCGCCCGTGCCCCCTGGCCGGACGTCGCCCGCGGCGCGATGCTCCTGCTGATCGCGGTGGCCAACGTCCACGGCTTCCTCTACGACCGCCCGTTCGGCCTGCGCTCCTATCCGCTTCCGCAGGACACCGCCGACCGGGTGGTGACGTTCACACAGATGCTGCTCGTGGACGGGCGGGTATACCCGCTCTTCGGGCTGCTCGTGGGCTACGGCCTGGTCCGGCTGGCGCGGCGGGCCGAGCGGGACGGACCGGTCGCGGCGGCCGGGCTGGTCGCCCGGCGCGGCGCCGCGCTGCTGCTGATCGGCGCCCTGCACGGGATCCTGCTGTTCTCCGGTGACATCGTCGGCGCGTACGGGCTGCTCGCCGTGGTGCTGGCGGTGCCGATCGCGGTGCGGGCCGGGTTCGTCCTCGGCTACGCGACGGTGACGGGGCTGCTGCTCGCCGCGGTGCTCGGCGCGGGATCCGGGCTACCGCGGCCTCCCGGCTCGGTGCCGTTCCCGTCCCGGGCCGAGCCGGACGTCCTCACCGCGCTCTGGTTGCGGACGGGCGAGTGGCTGAGCACCGGCCTGTTCGGGCAGGCGATCGCCGTGCTGGCCGCGGTCGCCGCGGGGGCGTGGTGGGCGGAGCGCATGGACACCGCCGCCGGCGACCGCGCGCTGCTGTGGCGGGTGGCGGGGACCGGTGTGGCCGTCGGGGTCGTCGGCGGCCTGCCGCTCGCGCTGATGACCGCCGGCTGGTGGACGGCCCCCGGTACCGGGATCGCGGTCGCGGCGGGGGTGGCGCACACGCTCGGGGGCTTCGCGGCCGCCGTCGGCTACCTCGCGCTGGCGATGCTCGTCGCGACCCGCGCGGGTCGCACAGTCGCCGCGCTGCGGGCCTGCGGCCAGCGGTCGCTGACCTGCTACCTGACCCAGTCCGTCGTCTTCGTGACCCTGCTCGCCCCCTTCGCGGGCGGGCTCGGCGCGACGATCGGCCTGCCGGCGGCCTCCGCCCTCGCCGCGGGGGTGTGGCTCGCGACCGTGCTCGCCTCGGTGGCGGCGGGCCGCGCGGGCCTGCGGGGGCCCGCCGAGGCGCTGCTGCGCCGCCTCACCTACGGCCGGGCGCCCGGTCCGGCTAGCTGACGGCCGCCGCGTCCGCGAGCACTCCGTAGCCCACCGGGGCAGGCGTGCAGGTCCCCGACACGGCCTGCGCGGCCACGGTGAACGACGCGACTCCCGTGGTGGCCAGGGCGAAGTCGTAGGTCTGGCCCGCCGTGAGCGACACCGAGTCGAGCGGCACGCCGTCGCCGAGAAGCTGGACGGCGACCGTCAGGTCGGAGGGCGTGAACGCCGCCAGGGCGATCCGGCCGTCGACGCGGGAGAAGTCGCCGGACAGCTGGAAGGCCGTCTGGGCGGGGGCACCGTCGCAGCCGACCCAGAAGCTCGTGTTCGACTCCCCCGCCACCCCGGTGACCGACGGGTCCGCGCGGCTGCCCGACGCTCCGGCCGCGTTCGTGCCGGACACGAGGTTGTACAGCGGGGTCCGGGTCTCCTGCAGGGGCGGCTGCGTCGGCAGTGGTTGCGTGGGCAACGGCTGCGTGGGCAACGGCTGCTGGGTCTGCTGCGCCCCGTCCTGGTCGCCACCGGTTCCCGCGGGGCGGGTGAACGCCTCCTGTGTCGCGAGATCGACGAGGGTGAAGTCGACGATCACGGTCGTGCTGGACACGATCGTCGTGATCTGCGTGTTCGAGAACCCCGTCCAGGTCGGGCCGGTGTAGGTCGGGGTCGCCGGCAGGTAGGCGGGGGTGAGCGGGTTCCCGCAGGCACAGCGGGCCCGCGGCACGCCGTACCGGTCGACGAGCACCGCGGTACCCGCCTGCAGCACGGCCGGGACGACGGTCGCCCGGCCGCCCGAGAAGCCGTGGTTGGTGACGGCCGTGTCCGACCGCAGGATCACGGGGGTGAGCCCGGCGACGTAGTCGCGGATGTCGCCCGGGTCGATCCCCTGCACCTGCGCCCAGGCCGCGGCCTTCGCGGGATCGGACTCGAGGAACGCGACCAGCTGTCCGGGGTCGCAGACGGCGTCGTTGCGGGTACCCCCGTAGAGCCCGACGGTCGCGCCGTCGACGGTGCGCCCGACACCGGCCGGCGCGACCACCCCGCTGCGGTCGCGCCCGACCGCCGGCATGAACGGGTTGTCGCCCGGGGTGAGCACGGGATCGCGGCGAACCGTCGACGCGTCCGCCGAGAGCGGGTTGCCGAACACGACGATCGCGGTGGTGAGCAGGGTCAACGCCGCGACGACGGCGCCGAGGGCGACCAGCACCCCCGCGGAGCGCCTGCGCGGCGGGCCGACGATCGTCGCGGGGCCGGTGCCCCGGTTCGGCCACGGCGGCACCGGGCCGGGCGGGTACGGCGCGCCGGGCGCGTTGCCGCGCGGCGGCCCGTAGGCGGGCTGCCAGGACCCCGCGGGCGGGTTCGCCACGGTCGGGCCGGTGTGCGGGGAATGGGCCGCGACCGTCGGGCCGGTGTGCAGGACCGTCGGACCGGTGTGCGGGGAATGCGCCGCGACCGTCGGGCCGGTGAACCGGACGTCCCCGGCCGCCGCCCGGGCGGCGGCGGCGAGCTCGCCCGCCGTCGCGTACCGGTCGGCCGGGTCCTTGGCCAGCGCGCGGGCGACGACGGCGTCGAACCCGGCCGGCAGGTCCGCGGCCAGCTCCGTCGGCCGTGGCGGCGGGACGTTCAGGTGCGCGTTGATGATCGCGGGCAGGCCGGCCACGTCGAACGGCCTGCGCCCGGTGAGGGCCTCGAACAGCACGCAGCCGAGCGAGTAGACGTCGACCCGCCGGTCCCCCAGCCCCGACGCGAACCGTTCCGGGGCCATGTAGTCGACCGATCCGACCGTGGCGCCCGTCGCGGTGAGCGAGGTCGACCCGCTGGCGAACGAGCGCGCGATGCCGAAGTCCGCGACGTAGACGAACTCGTCGGCTCCCGTCGACGCCGGCGTGACCAGGATGTTCGCCGGCTTGATGTCGCGATGCACCAGACCCTGCTCGTGCGCCACGTCGAGGGCCGCCGCCACCTGGGCGACGATGTTCACCGCCCGGCCGGGCGGCAGCGCTCCCTGCCGCTTCAGCAGGGCCGCCAGATCCTCGCCCTCCACCAGCCGCATGTCGATGAACAGCACGCCGTCGATCTCGCCGAAGTCGTGGATCGGCACGATGTGCGGCTCGTGCAGGCGGGCAGCGACGGAAGCCTCCTTGCGGAAGCGGGCCCGGAAGTCCTCGTCCTGGGCCAGCGCCGTCGGCAGCCTCTTGAGCGCGACGATGCGGTCGCGCCGGGTGTCGTAGGCGCGGTGGACCTCGCCCATGCCGCCACGGCCGATGAGTGACTCGATCCGGTACGGACCGAACGTCTCCTCGCCCACTCGGTGCCTCCTGCCCCGGCGTTCCTGGTGCGACCGTCGCGAGGCCGCCCCCACCCGTTACATGTCGTCGAAGGTCGCCGCGATCGAGAAGACGCCGAACTGTGCGACCCAGTGGGCGTAGGTGTCGTAGCCGCGGCGCCACTGGTCCTCGCGCGCCAGCTGGTCGGCGACCAGCCGGGCCCACGTGTCGCGCAGCGCCGGGTCGCCGGAGAGCCGGTACGCCGCGTAGACGCCCCAGGAGCGGGAGAAGGTCAGCCCGGCGCTGTGCACGTCCGCCAGGTGCGCGCCCAGCGGAGCCGTGTCGACCAGCGGCGGAAGCGCCGCGAGCAGGCCGGCGGGCGGCGGGTCCAGCGCCGAGGCCAGGAGCGGCAGCAGATGGCACGGGGGCAGGAACTCGGTCTCGTCCACCCGTGCGCACGCCGCGGCCCGGCCGCGTTCGTCCAGGAGCAGCCCCGCCGTCCGCTGCGCCGTCTGCGCGGCGGCGGCGTCCCCGAACCGGTGCGCCCAGCGCAGCAGGGCATAGGTCGGCCAGGTGACGTTCGCGTAGTCGGGTGCCGCCTCGGCCCGGTAGAGGCGGGGCGAGTCGCCGAGACCGGTCAGGTACGCGACGAGCCGGTCGCGCGCCGCCGACCCGACGCCGTGGGTGAGGGCGATTCCCGCCCGGTCGGCCTCCACGTCGAGCACCAGTGCCCAGGCGAAGCCGTACGGCTCCTCGCGAGGCAGATCCCCGTTCCGGACGGCGGCCGTCTCGGTGGCCAGGGCCTGCGGACCGCCGAGAGCGTCGACGGCGGCGTCGCGGTAGCCGGGGTCGCCGGTGATCCGGGCGATCGCGAGCAGGGCGTACGTCGCGTGGACCGCGCTGTGCCAGTCCACGCACCCGTGGAAGGCGGGGTATGGGGTGTCGCGGCGGGCGATGCAGGTGAGGATCGGCTCCGCCAACCGCCGCAACGCTTCGACGCGCCGGCCGGCGAACGCGTCCCACGTGCTCGGCCCGGCTGGCGTCGCGACCGGTGGGCTCGGCCCCGCTGGCGTCGCGACCGGTGGGCTCGACCCGACGGTCGTCGGTGCGCAGGCACCGGTCAGGCAGGCCGCCGCCAGGACGCAGAGCAGCACCGCGAGCGCCCGCCCCCGCACGCGACCCCGGCCGCCCGGCCCGACGCTGCGCATCTGCACCTTCCCGGTGTCGGCTCGGCGCGGTCGGCCCGGCCGCGGAAGCCGGCGCGGGCCCGGTCGGCCGACGCAGCATGCACGCGGCGCCGTCATCCTGCCAGCCGCCGGGCGCCGTCCGGAGGGCGGTGACGCGGGTGACGCAGCGGGATTCACCCGATCCGGGCCGGTGCTCACGCAGCGTCGTCGCCGGGGTGACGGGACCGGCGGCCGGATCGGCCGGGATGGGTCAGAATGGCGGCATGGCCCGGTCCGGTTGGTTCCCGCGGCGCCGCGGGTCCCGGAACGGGGTCGCGGCGGACGCCGCACCGCGCCCTGCCCAGGGCGCGCCGGAGGGGCCCGGCCGGTCGGCCACCGCAGCGAGCCCTGCCCCCGTCGGGCCGGGCTCGCCCCGCCCGGCGGCCACCCCCGGCGTATCCGGGCAGGTGCCCACCGGTGCGCGGCGCCACCCGTGGCACGAGGACCCGTACTACGACCCGACGGCGTACCGGCGCAGGCCGCCCGACGGCGTTCCGGTGCCGGGGGTGTCGAATCCTCCGGGGCTGCCGCCGTCGTGGCCCCCGCCCGGCGCAGCGCCGTCCCCTTTGCCCCCGCCGAGCACGCCGCCCCCGCCGAACGCGTCCCCGCCCGGCGCGGCGCCGTCACCGCCGAACGCGCCGCCCCCACCGAACACGCCGCCGCCCCCACCGAACACGCCGCCGCCCCCACCGGGCGTGCCGCCGTCCCCGCCGAGCGTGCCGTCGTCCCCGCCGAACACGCTGCCCCCGCCGAGCCTGCCGTCGTCCCCGCTGTCGGCGGCGCTGCCGCCGGCAGCCCCGGCTTCCATCCCGCCGACCATCACCGCCCCGCCCCCGGGTCCGCCGCAGGAGGCCGCAGCCGGGCCACCGCCGGCCGCGGCGGGCGTGCCCGCACCGCCGCGGCACCGCGCGCCGGTGCCGTCCGAGGCCCCGCGTCACGGCATCCCGGACGGCGCGGCGCCGCCCACAGCCGCGGCCACCGAACGCCCCACCACCCCGCCGCAGCCGCCACCACCGACAAACACGGGGCGCCACGGCGCCGCCCACCGTCCACCACCCGACACCGGCACCACCGCGACGGGCGCCGGTCCGCACGGCACCGCCCACCTCCCACCACCGGCCACGGCGGGCCCGCACGGCACCACGCACCTCCCACCCTGTGGCACCGGCTCGTCCGGCGCCCCCGGGGCCGGCCCCGACACGCCCGCGGCGGCCACCCCCCGCGGCGCCCGCGGGTTCGCCGCGGCGGCCGCGCGCCGGGGCGGGAAGCTCACGCAGGACAGCGTCGCCGCGTTCCGCCGCGCCGCCACCGCCGACGGCGCGGACCGTTCGGGCCTCACCGCCCTGACCTACGCGACGATGTTCACCTACGCCGTGGACGCAGCAGTCGCGGTCGCGCTCGCCAACACGCTGTTCTTCGCAGCGGCGACGGCCGAGTCCAAGACCAACGTCGCGCTCTACCTGGCGATCACGGTCGCACCGTTCGCCGTGGTCGCACCGGTCATCGGGCCGATGCTGGACCGGCTCCAGCGCGGCCGCCGCGCCGCGCTCGCCGCGTCGTTCGTGTTGCGAGGCGTGCTCGCGATCGTCATGGCCTACGAGTACGACAGCTGGCTGCTTTATCCCGCCGCGCTGGGTGTGATGGTGCTGAGCAAGTCGTTCGTGGTGCTCAAGGCGGCCGTCACCCCGCGGGTGCTGCCGCCGTCGATCACGCTGGTCACGACGAACTCCCGGCTCACGACGTTCGGCCTGGCCGCCGGAGCGCTCTCCGGTGCGGTGGCCGCCGGGATCGCCTGGCTGCTGGGTTCGCCGGGGGCGCTGTGGTACACGGCGCTGCTGGCGCTGACGGGAGCGGCGCTGTGCGCGCGCATCCCGGCCTGGGTGGAGTCGACGGAGGGTGAGGCACCCGCGACGCTGCGCACGTCCAGCCGGGAACGGGTGCCGATCGGGCGCGGCGTGCTCGTGGCGCTGTGGGGCAACGGCTCGATCCGGGTCCTGACGGGCTTCCTCACGCTGTTCGTGGCCTTCGTCGTCAAGGCGCAGTCCGAGACCGACCCCGCGCGCCAGCTGCTGCTCATCGGCATCGTGGGCGCCGCGGCGGGCGTGGGCTCGTTCGCGGGGAACGCCGTCGGATCGCGGGCGAGGTTCGCCCATTCCGACGCCGTGCTCCTGGGCTGCGTCGCGGTCCCGGTGGTGACGGTGCTGGGTGCTCTGCTGCTTCCCGGGATCGTCAGCGCGGCCGTGGTGGGCCTGGTCGCGGCGACCTGTAGCGCGGTGGCGAAGGTGTGCCTGGACGCGGTCATCCAGCGCGATCTCCCGGAGCGTTCGCGCGCCTCGGCATTCGGGCGCTCGGAGACGGTCCTGCAGCTCGCCTGGGTGTTCGGCGGCGCGCTGGGCGTCCTGCTGCCCCACACGACGTGGTGGATCGGGTTCGCGGTGGTCGCCGGGGTGGTCGCGCTCGGCGGCGTGCAGACGGCGCTGATCGCGCGGGGCAGCGGCCTGCCGCTGATCAGCCCGAGAGCGACCCCCTCGCCGGCCACCTGACCCGCGAGTTGCGCAATCCGTCAGGCGGTGTTGCGGCGTCCACCGGGCCCGCCGCGGGTCGGATCCGCAACACCGCCTGACGAGATGCGCAACTCGCGGTGGGTACGGTGAGCCCGTGCGCCGTCTCGTCCCCGTACTCCTGGCGGCGTTGGCCGTTCCCGCGTGCGGCCTCGGCGGGCCGCCGCAGGTGACGTTCGACGTCGGCGAGCAGGAGGCGACGGTCGGGCCGGCCCGCTACTGCGACCTGCAGCTCACCGAGTGCGACGACGATGCGACGGCTCCGGTCCGGCTGGAGGTGCCGCCGGGCACATCGGTCCGGGTGGCCGTGCCGGGCGAGATCGCGCAGACGCCGTGGCACGTGGTGTTCCGGTACCGCAGCGCGAACGGCGAGCAGGTGGACGGTCGCACGCCCGTGTTCGCCCCCGACGAGCGCAGCGACTACGTGTTGGAGCTGCCCGCACCCACCGATCAGCTGCTCACCGCGCAGGTGCAGCAGTTCGGGCCGCCGCCCCAGTCCGGCGCGGACGGGGAGGTGGAGTTTCCGATCCGCGCGAGCTGGGTGCTCACGACGCCGGCTCTCGACCCGCCGTGACGGCCCCGGACGGGTCGGGGTCGGGGTCGGGGGCGGCACCGGCCGGACGGGTCGGGGGCGGCACCGGCCGCCGGATTGGATCGGCGGCGGCACCGGCCCGGACGCGCCGGCGCGGGCGGTGACCGTCGCCCTGACCGGGCACCGAATGGCCAGCAGCCGGATGCTGCGCGGCCATCACCCGGCCCGGTACCGAAGCGCGCGCCGACCTGGCCGCCCGAAGACTCGCCGACAGGCCCACTCGTCCCGCGGCCTCGCAGGGACGACGGACATCTTCGCACGCCCCGGACACGGTTCGCAGAGGCCGCAGGCCCTGCGAAGCGCGCGCGAACCCTGCGAAGCGGCGCGGGGAACCCTGCGAAGCGAGATCGGCAAACCCGCGGCGGCGGGATGCGCAACTCGACCCGGCGAGATCCGCAACTCGCGCGCCACGAGGCCACTCGCGGCATCCGAAGGCGCACCTCACCCGGTGAAACCCGCAACTCGCCCCGGTGAAACCCGCAACTCGCGCCGGCAGATTCCGCAACTCGCGCCCGACGGGACGCGCAACTCGCGTCAGCCGTCCAGATCCCGCGCCACCGTGCGGACGACCTCCGCCGCGAGCTTGCACGTCTTGCGGTCCGGGTAGCGGCCGCGCCGCAGGTCCGGCTGCACCTTGGTCTCGAGCAACCGGATCATGTCCTCGATGAGGCTGTGCAGGTCCTCGGCGGGACGGCGGACGGCCTCGACCACCGACGGCGGCTTGTCGACCAGCCGCACCGACAACGCCTGCGGCCCGCGCCTGCCCTCGGCCATGCCGAACTCCACCCGCTGACCGGGCTTCAGCGCGGTGGCTCCGGGCGGGAGCGCCGCCTTGCGGACGTAGACGTCGGGACCGCCGTCCTGGGCGAGGAAGCCGAAACCCTTGTCCGCGTCGTACCACTTGACCCTGCCGGTCGGCACCGTGCTCACCCGTTCCTCGATCGTGACCCCGCACGGGGGCTCCTGTGCCCTCGCACGACGAACGCGCCCTGGCGTCGGAGGACACCGGGACGCGCACGAAACACCTTAGTCCGCGTCGCGACCCGGCGCAGCCGCCTCAGGCGTTGCGGACTGCCGCGGCGTCGTGCAGGCCGAGCAGGTCGACGGAGCGGGTACGCATCTCGATCTTGCGGACCTTGCCGGTGACCGTCATCGGGAACTCCTCCACCACGACGACGTAGCGGGGGATCTTGTAGTGGGCGAGCTTGCCGGCGGCGAACTCGCGCACCGATTCCGCGGTGAGTTCCTCGGCACCCTCGCGCAGTTTCACCCAGGCGCACAGCTCCTCGCCGTAGCGGACGTCGGGCACCCCGACCACCTGGGCGTCCAGCACGTCGGGATGGGTGTAGAGGAACTCCTCGATCTCGCGCGGATACACGTTCTCCCCACCGCGGATCACCATGTCCTTGATCCGGCCGGTGATGTTGACGTAACCCTCGGAGTCCATCACCGCCAGGTCGCCGGTGTGCATCCAGCGGGCGGCGTCGATCGCCTCCGCCGTCTTCTCCGGCTCCTCCCAGTACCCGAGCATCACCGAGTAGCCCCGCGTGCAGAACTCCCCCGGCGTGCCCCGCGGCACCGTCAACCCCGTCGCCGGGTCGATGATCTTGATCTCGACGTGCGGGTGCACCCGTCCCACGGTGGACACGCGCAGGTCCAGCGAGTCGTCCGCCCGGGTCTGCGTGGACACCGGCGAGGTCTCGGTCATCCCGTAGCAGATCGTCACCTCGGTCATGCCCATCCGGTCCACGACCTGCTTCATCACCTCGATCGGGCACGGCGAGCCCGCCATGATCCCCGTCCTCAGCGACGACAGGTCGAACGATTCGAAATCCGGATCGTTCAGCTCCGCGATGAACATCGTCGGCACGCCGTAGAGAGAGGTGCACCGCTCCTGCGACGCCGCCTGCAGCGTCGCCTTCGGGTCGAACCCCGGCGCCGGGATCACCATCGTCGCGCCGATCGACGTGCAGGCCAGGTTGCCCATCACCATGCCGAAGCAGTGGTAGAAGGGCACCGGGATGCACACCCGGTCCGCCTCGGTGTAGCCGCAGAGCCGGCCCACGAAGTGGCCGTTGTTGAGGATGTTGTGGTGCGAAAGCGTCGCGCCCTTGGGGAAACCCGTGGTCCCCGACGTGTACTGGATGTTGATCGGGTCGTCCGGGCTCAGCTCGGCCTGCCGGCGCGCCAGGTCGGCGTCGTCGCCGCCCCGGCCCGCCTCGACCAGCTCGTCCCAGTCCGGGGTCCCGATCAGCACCACGCTGCGCAGCTGCGCACACCGTGGGCGGACCTCGGCGATCATCGCCGCGTAGTCCGAGGTCTTGAAGCTGGTCGCCGCGACCAGCACGGAGATCCCCGCCTGGTTGAGCACGTACTCCAGCTCGTGGGTCCGGTATGCCGGGTTGATGTTGACCAGGATCGCCCCGATCTTCGCCGTGGCGTACTGCACCAGCGTCCACTCGGCCACGTTCGGCGACCAGATCCCCACCCGGTCGCCCTTGCCCACACCCCCGGCGACCAGCCCCTTCGCCACCGTGTCCACGTCCTCGCGCAGCCGCGTGTAGGTCCAGCGACGCCCGCTCTGCACGTCGACCAGCGCCTCCGCGTCCGGGAACACGGCCACCGTGCGATCGAAGTTGTCACCGATGGTGTCGCCGAGCAGCGGCACGTCCGAGGTGCCAGAGGCGTACGACGGGACGGAGGGTGCGGTCACGACGCTGGGACTCCTCACCTGTTCGGGTGGCTCCGGCGCGCGACGCGTCGCGGCCGGACCGTGGCGCGTCGCCATCCTTTCCCGCCGCGCCACACGACACCACCCCCGGATGGGGACCCCGGTGGGCCGGGCCGCCCGGGCTCGGCGGGCCGGGACGGCGCATCCACCCGGCCCGGCGACGGTGACCAGGCGCTCGCGGGCGCGGAGATCGCCGGGTGCCGCGAGCTCGGCGTCGTGGCCCACGAACGTCGACGCGACGGCGGGTCGGCGCGACGGCG
>JBFWRR010000006.1:73099-106597 GCA_050248815.1 Pseudonocardia sp.
CGCGACGGCGGGTCGGCGCGACGGCGAGGATCGACGAGGGTCACGGCCGAGGGTTCTCCCGCCGTCCGGGCCCGTACAGGTCGCCGCCGGGAAACGCCGTGGCAGGCATCGCTACCCTCGCAGGATGCACGACCCCCGCGTCCTGCTCGATCCGGCCACCGACGCCGTCCGCAAGCTCGCGCGGCGCGGCTACACCCTCGACGTCGCCGCGCTGGAGAAGCTGCTCACCGCCCGCAACGGCGCCATCCACCGCGGTGACGAGGCGCGCGCGGAGTCCAGGCGGGTGGCGGCGGAGGTGAGGGGAGCGTCCGCCGAGGAGCGGCCCGCCCTGGTGGAGCGGGCGCGCGAGCTCAAGGTCGTGGTCGCGGCCGCGGAGGCCGAGCAGCGCGATGCGGACGCCGAGCTCACCGACCTGCTGCTGGGCATCCCGAACCTGCCGTCGGACGAGTCCCCGGACGGCGACAGCGACGAGGCCGCCGAGCTGGTCAGCACATGGAGCCCACCCGGCCACCCCGACCGGCCCGCGTTCGACTTCACGCCGCTGGACCACGTCGATCTCGGCGAGAAGCTGGGGATCCTGGACCTGCCGCGGGCCACGAAGCTCGCCGGGCCGCGGTTCGTCGTGCTCAAGGGCCGGGGCGCGCAGCTGGAGCGGGCGCTCGCCCGCTACTTCCTCGACGTCGCCGCGGCGAACGGCTACACCGAGTTCTCGGTGCCCACCCTCGTGAACCGGGAGACGATGACGGGCACCGGGCAGCTGCCGAAGTTCGAGGCGGACCTGTTCAAGACCGGCTCCAAGACCGATTCGGCGGACCGCGAGCTCTTCCTCATCCCGACCGCCGAGGTGCCGCTCACCAACCTGCACGCCCGCGAGACGCTGGCGCTGGAGGAGCTCCCGCTGGCCTACACCGCGCACACCCAGTGCTTCCGCTCGGAGGCCGGGTCGTACGGCCGCGACACCCGGGGCATGATCCGGGTGCACGAGTTCTCGAAGGTCGAGCTGGTGCGGATCGTGGACGCGGCGACCTCACGCGCCGAGCTGGACGTCCTGCTGGGCCATGCCGAGGCCGTCATGCAGGGCCTCGGCCTGGCCTACCGCGTCGTCAAGCTGGCGGCGGGCGACACCGGGTTCTCGGCGCAGCTCACGTTCGACATCGAGGTGTGGCTGCCGGGGCAGCAGCGCTACCGCGAGATCGCGTCGGCGTCGGACTTCGGGACGTTCCAGGCACGCCGTGCCGGCATCCGCACCAGGGCCAAGGACGGCACCCGCGGCTTCGCCGCCACGCTGAACAGCTCGGGCCTCCCGATCGGGCGCACGCTGGTCGCGGTCCTGGAGCAGGGCCAGCAGGCGGACGGCTCGGTGCACATCCCCGAGGCGCTCGTGCCCTACACGGGGTTCGACGTCCTCACGCCGTGAGCCGGCTCCGCACCGGGGCCAGCTCGGACCGCAGCTTCGCCAGGGCACGGTGCTGGGTGACGCGCACGTTGCCCTCCGACATGCCGAGGACGCGGGCCACGTCCGCCGCGGGCAGCCCGCCGAGCACCCGCAGCCCGACGACCTCCTGCTCGCGTTCGCCCAGTTGGGCGAGCGCCCGGGCCAACTCGCGGGCGAGGTCGCCGCGCAGCGCGACCTCCTCGGGCCCGGCAGCGACGTCGCGCAGCTGTGTGACGGTGTCGTCCAGCTCCTGATGGCTGCGCTTCACCGCCTCCCGGAACGCGTCCGCGACCTTGTTCTGGGCCACCCGGAACACGTACGGCAGCATCGGCTGCCCGGTCTCGACGAGGTGCCCGAGGCGGCGCAGGACGGCGATGCACGTCTCCTGCACGACGTCGTCGGCGATGCCGTGACCGAGCTGGCGAAGCCGCCCACGGCAGTAGGCGCTGATCAGGTCCTGGAGCGCGCGCACGAAGGTCGCGACGGCGACCGCGTCGCCGTCGACCGCGGCCGCGGCCCACTGCCGCAGCTCAGACTCCCCCGGTCGCCTGTCCATCCTTCGCGCCCCGCCTCCCCGACGCATGCCGGGCTGTGCTTCCCCCTACTCGGACGGAACGGGGTGGGCGTTTCGTGCACAGGTCCGCAGAAGTGAGACGCGCATCACATTCACTCCTTCGGCTCCGCACGACGACACCATCCGAGCGACGGACGCCGCATGTGCGGCGCGCCGGCCGGGGCGCGACGCGATCGGCAAGCCGGCCGCAGCGTCGGTAGCCTCGCCGTCTGTCCCCGACCCGGAGCCTCCATGACCGACCTCAGCGCGCTGCTCGACGGCCGACCCCTGCACGATCCCGCTCTCGCCGCGGCCACCGACGCCCTACCCGACCATCGCATCCTCCCGGACGTGAGCGTCCTGAAGATCGGCGGGCAGAGCCTGATCGACCGGGGTCGCGCCGCCGTGTACCCCGTCGTCGAGGAGCTGGTCGAGGCCAGGCGCTCCCGCAAGCTGCTCATCGGCACCGGCGGCGGCACCCGCGCCCGCCACGTCTACTCGCTCGCCGCGTCGCTGGGCATGCCCACCGGGATCCTCTCGGAGGTCGGGGCGGCGGTCGCGGGGCAGAACGCGACGATGCTCGGTCACCTCATGGCCCGCCACGGCGTACCCGTCGTCGGGCCGTCGGGGTTCGCGGTGCTCGCACTGCACCTCACCGAAGCCGGTGCGGCGATCTTCCCCGGCATGCCGCCCTACGACCTGTGGCACCAGGTACCCGCACGCGGCACGATCCCGCCCTACCGCACCGACGCCGGGTGCTGGCTGGTCGCGGAGACCTACGGGTGCGCGCGCATGATCTTCGTCAAGGACGAGGACGGCCTGTACACGGCCAACCCCAAGACCGATCCCTCCGCCACGCTCATCCCGCGCGCCACCGTGGACGAGCTGCTCGACATGGACCTCGCCGACCTCGTCGTCGAGCGCCCGTTGCTGCAGCTCCTGCGCAACGCGCGCCACGTCCGCGAGATCCAGGTCGTCAACGGTCTCGTGCCCGGCAACATCCGCCGCGCGCTGGACGGCGAGCACGTCGGCACGATCATCACGGCAGGTGAGGCGGCATGAGCATCAGCACTGCGAAGGACGTCCCCTCGCCGCTCATGCGACAGACGCTGCTGGACCGCGGCCTGGTGGCCCCGGTCGACGACGAGCGACCCGTACGGCGCATCCTGCCGTGGCTCACGGTCGTCAAGCTGGGCGGCACGGCGATCATGGACCGCGGACCGGACGTGCTCCTCCCTCTTGTCGACGAGCTTCGCGCCGCGCTCGGCACGCACCGGATGCTGATCCTGACCGGTGGCGGGGTCCGCGCGCGGCACGTCCTCGGGGTGGGTCTGGACCTCGGCCTGCCGGCCGGCGTGCTCGCCGGTCTCGCGGCCACCGAGGCGGAGCAGAACGCGCATCTGCTCGCGGCGCTGCTCGCCGCCGACGGCGTCTCCTACCTGCCGCACGGCACGGTGGCCCACCAGCTGGCGGGCCACCTCGCGGCCAGCCCGGCGGTGGTGGCCAACAGCTGGCCGCCCTACGGGGTGCACGAGTTCCCCACCGCGGTCGGGAAGATCCCGCAGCACCGCGGCGACGCCGGCACGTTCCTGCTCGCCGACGCCTATGGCGCGCAGCGCACGATCTTCGTGACCGACGACGGCGGGCCGGGCGGCCGGGTCCCGGCGGCGGCGCTCGCGGACCCGCCCGTCGACCCGCTGGTGCTCTCGCTGATGGCGAACGCCAAGCACGTCCGCGAGATCCAGGTCGTGAACGGTCTGACGGCGGGCGCGCTCACCGCGGCGCTCGCGGGCGACCCGGTGGGCACCGTGATCACCACCTGACCCGCGAGTTCCGCATCCCACCCCCGCGAGTTGCGCATCTCGCCGGCGTGAGTTGCGGATTCCACCGGCGCGAGTTGCGGACTTCACCAGCGCGAGCTGCGGCTGCCGCCTCCCCCGCGAGTTGCGCATCTCGCCGGCGTGAGTTGCGCATCTCGCCAGACACCGAGCCGACCGCGGCGGCCGGTCCCACAACCTGGCCGGGTGAGATGCGGAATTCGCGCGCGCACGATCCGCAACGCGGCCTGATGAGACGCGCAACTCGCCGACGATGAGGCCCGCGACCCGGCCCTGATGAGAACCGCAACTCGCGCGGGCGAGAACCGCAACTCGCCGACGATAAGATCCACATCCCGGCCTGATGAGATGCGCAACTCGCGGGCGCAAGACCCGCAACACGGCCTGATGAGATGCGGAACTCGCGGGTCAGCGGCTCCGGGCGACCCGGGCCGCCACCTCAGGGCGTCGCGGGTCGGCCCGGCCGATCAATCCCAGCAGCTGCTCGGCGAGCTCCAGGTCGTCACCGTCCACCCGGTGCAGCAGCCACGCCGCCTCGACGTCCCGGCCGTCCAGGACGGCCCGGCGCAGCGCCAGGTGCAGCTGCTCGCGCTCCTCCCGGATCGCGGGCGCGTCCGAGCGGGGCAGCAGCTGCCCGCGGTAGGCGCGGGCGGCGTCGCGGACCCGACCTTCGGCGAGCGCCGCGCGCACGCCGAGGAAGTCCGCCACGATGCGGGCCTGCAGCCGGTAGGGCTGGGCGCGCACCACCCGCATGCCGAGCGACACGCGCAGCCGGTGCATCTCGGCGCGGACGGTGACGAGCTTCGCGTCCTCCCCGTAGAGGTCGGTGGCCAGCTCGTCCCCGGTCCGGCCGTCGGGGCGCAGCGCGAGCAGCGCCACCATCTCGACATGGCGATGCGTGAGCCGCACCGGCCTGCCGTCCAGCCGGGCCGAGGGCCGTCCACCCCCGAGGAAGGCGAGCTCCAGCACCGGCGCGGGCGTGCCCGCCCGGTCCGGACGGGTCCGCAGCAGCCAGCCGTCCGCGAGCGGCTCCAGGTGTGCCTCGCGCGACCCGAGGAGGACCCGGTCGCCGCCGTCGGGTAGCTCGACGCGGTCCGGCAGCCACCCCTCGGGCTGCGCGGCGAGCACCCGTCCGTTCGCGGTGAGCAGGGCACCGGGCTCGCCGCGCAGGGCGAGCAGGTGCGGGAGGTTGCGGCGCAGCAGGCGCTCGTCGCACTGGGCCTGACGGGTGGCGAGATGGCCCTCCGCGAGCCGCGCGGCCGCAACGACGAGGGCGAGCGTCGTCGGGTGGAAGGTGCGCAACGGCCCGGTGACGTCGACGACGCCGATCATCTCGCCGCTGTCCGGGTCGTGGATCGGCGCGGCCGCGCAGGTCCATTCGTGGTAGCTGCGGACGAGGTGCTCGGCGGAGTGGATGCGGACGGGCCGGTCCGCGGCGAGCGCGGTGCCCATGGCGTTGGTGCCCGCTGCCGTCTCGCTCCAGCCCGCACCCTCGACGAGGCCGACCCGCTCACCGCGGCGCAGGACGTCGCTGCGACCCTCGCGCCAGAGGATGTGCCCGTCGGCGTCCGTCACGATCATCATGTGCATCGCCTCGTCCGCGATCGAGACGAGCGTGTCCCGCAGCAGCGGCAGCACCGGAGCGAGCGGGTGCGCGTCGCGGATGCGGTGGACGTCGGAGCGGTCGAAGACCAGCGGGGCCTCGCCGCGCTCGGGATCGACCCGGGCGGCGAGCGAACGCCGCCACGACTCCGAGACGAGCGGCCGCGGCCCCTCCTCTGCGTGGCCGCCGAGCGCGGCCTCACGGGCGGCGGCGAGCCGGCGCGCCTGGTGGCGCGGGTCCGCTGCGGGCATGGGTCTCCATCGACTCGTGGGCTCCGGAGGACTACTCCAGCGTGGTCGTCCAGATATGGCAAGACAACCCTTCACCAGATCCGTACCAGCGAAAAGGTGAGGTCTGATCAGCCGCAGATACGTGCAACCTCAATGCAACCCCCGCGTTCCTACCGTCGGCCGGCACGTGACGGCGCCCGTGTCCGAGGGCGCCCGCGACGAGGAGGTCGACGATGACACTGGCTTTCGACGCGCCGCACGTCGAGCGCGTGGTGGGCTCGCTGAGCCGCAAGATGCTGATCAACGGCGAGTGGGTGGACTCGGCGTCCGGCGAGACGTTCGAGACGGTCAACCCCGCCACCGAGGAGGTCCTCGCCTCGGTCGCCAAGGGTGGCGCCGAGGACGCCGACCGCGCCGTGCGCGCGGCCCGCGCGGCGTTCGACGAGGGAGCGGCCTGGCGCACGATGCCCCACGGGCAGCGCGGCAAGATCATCCACAAGCTGGGCGACCTCGTCCTGGAGAACCTCGACGAGTTCGCGCTCCTCGAGTCGCTCGACAACGGCAAGCCCTACGCCGTCGCCAAGGCGGCCGACGTGCCGCTGACGGCCGACATGTTCCACTACATGTCCGGCTGGGCCACCAAGATCACCGGGCGGACGATGCCGGTGTCCGCGTGGGACCCGAACGCCTACCTCACCTTCAGCCTGAAGGAGCCGACGGGCGTCGCCGCGCAGATCATCCCCTGGAACTTCCCGCTGCTCATGGCCGCGTGGAAGGTCGCTCCGGCGCTCGCGGCCGGCTGCACGATCGTGCTCAAGCCCGCCGAGCAGACACCGCTCTCGGCGCTGCTCCTGGGCGAGCTCGCCATGCAGGCGGGCCTGCCGCCGGGCGTGCTGAACATCGTGACCGGCTTCGGTGACGCGGGCGCCGCGCTCGCCGCGCACCCGGACGTCGACAAGGTGGCCTTCACCGGCTCCACCGAGGTCGGCAAGGAGATCGTCAAGGCGGCGGCGGGCAACCTCAAGAAGGTGACGCTGGAGCTGGGCGGCAAGTCGCCCAACGTCGTCTACGCCGACGCCGACCTCGAGAAGGCCATCGCGGGCTCCGCGCACGCGATCTTCTTCAACCAGGGCGAGTGCTGCGTCGCCGGGTCGCGCCTCTACGTCGAGGAGTCGGTCTACGACCAGGTCGTCGAGGGTGTGGCCCGCCGCGCCGCCGAGATCAAGGTCGGCAACGGCCTCGACACGAGCACCGAGATGGGCCCGCTGGTCAGCCAGGAGCAGTTCGACCGGGTCACCGGCTACATCGACTCCGGCCGTTCCGACGGCGCCGACATCCGCGGCGGTACCCGCGTGGGCGACAAGGGCTACTTCGTGGCCCCGACGGTGCTCGCCGGTGCCCGCGAGGACATGAAGGCGGTGCAGGAGGAGATCTTCGGCCCGGTGGTCGCCGCGCTGCCGTTCCGCTCCGAGGACGAGGTCCTCCCGGTCGCGAACAACTCCAACTACGGCCTGGGCGCGGGCGTGTTCACCCGCGACGTCGCCAAGGCCTACCGCACCGCCAAGCGCCTGCGCGCCGGCACGGTCTGGGTGAACACCTGGAACGTCTTCGACGCCACGCTGCCCTTCGGCGGGTACAAGGAGTCCGGCTGGGGCCGGGAGATGGGCGAGGAGGTCTTCCACAACTACACGGAGACCAAGACCGTCATCACCGACCTGAGCTGACCGGTCCGTGCGGGGGCGGGACGCCCGCCCCCGCACGCCCCCGGGAGGGCGGTACGCGCGGTCGAGACCTGGTCGGGCCCCACCCGCCCGGGCAGGCGCCACCACCTCACCCCCGAGCGGGCCGGCCCTGGCACCAGCGCGCGGGGCCTGCCGTTCGCCGTGTTCGGCGGTACCGAGCGCCCGGCCGACGCCGTTAGCGTCGACGGGCTGGCCCGCGCCGTGCGTCGCAACCTCTCCTGAAGGGACACCGATGTCCGACCTGCCGACCCTGCGCTCGCTGTCCGGCCTGCCCGCCGACGCCCCCCGGCTCGCCGACTCGACGCTGGTCATGATCGACTGCCAGAACACCTACACCCGCGGGGTCATGGCCCTCGACGGCGTCGAGGCCGCCCTGGACCAGGCCGCCGAGCTGCTGGACCGGGCCCGCTCCGCAGGCGTTCCCGTCATCCACATCCAGCACGACGCCGGCGAGGGCTCGCCCTACGACGTCCGCGCCGAGATCGGGGCGATCGTGGACCGGGTGGCACCCCGCGAGGGTGAGCCCGTGATCGTCAAGAACTACCCGAGCTCGTTCGTGGGAACCGACCTCGACGAGCGGCTGAAGGCCGCAGGCGCGTCGAACCTGGTGCTGGCCGGGTTCATGACCCACATGTGCGTCAACTCGACGGCCCGCAGCGCCTTCAACCTCGGATACGCGCCCACCGTCGTCGCCGCCGCCACGGCCACCCGCTCACTGCCCGGCCCGGACGGCCCGGTGGACTCCGCCGCGCTGCAGGCCGCCAGCCTCGCCGCGCTGGGCGACCTGTTCGCGATCGTCGTGCCGGATGTCACGGCCGTCCCGGACTGACACGTGCGCCCGGCGGCTGCAGGCAACGCCGCAGCGGACCCCTCACCGCTCTGGGCGCGGTGAGGGCGGCTTTCCTATCCTCGGCCCGTGACCGATCGGACGGCGACGTGGGCACTGCCCGAGTGGACGGTGCTCGCCGTCCTGCACGAGGAGCCCAGGCACGGGTTCGCGATCGCCGCGCTCACCGCTCCGGACGGCGATCTGGGCCGGGTGTGGCAGATCCCCCGCCCCGTCGTCTACCGCGCGCTGGGCCGCCTCGCGGAGGCAGGGCTCGTGCAGGCCGGAGCGGAGGAGGCCGGTCCGGGCCCGCGGCGCACGCCGTACCGGATCACCGCGCAGGGCCGCGCCGCGGTCGACGCGTGGCTGACCGAGCCCGTCGGGCACGTCCGGCAGATCCGGTCGCACCTGCTCATGAAGCTCGCGCTGCTGCACCGCCGCGGGACGGACCCCGAGCCGCTGCTACGCCGGCAGCGCACGGTGCTCGTGCCCCTCGTCGAGGCGACCCGGGCCGAGCGGGAGCGACGCGACGGGTTCGACGCCGTCCTGCTCGCGTGGCGGCACGCGACGGCGGCCGCCGCGCTGGGATTCGTCGACGACCTGCTGCGCACCCCCACGCGGAGCCCTGCCTGACGGAGCCGGGCGGGGCGACCCCGGCCCGGCCTGTCGCCGCACCCAGGTGGCCGGCCGCCCGCACTCGGCGGCGATCGACCGCCACGACCGCCCCGTTCCTCTCCGGTCGGCGAGGTAGGAGGCGAGATCGGGGAAGCCGAACCGGGCGGCGATCTGCGCGGCGGCGTCCTCCCGGCGGCTCCGCGCCGCGGTGTGCGCCGTGACCGGCACGCCGTGGCGGCGCAGCGCGGTCAGCACCGCCCCGCGGCTCAGCCCGCACTCCGCGGCGATCGCCGCCACCGTCCGTCGCTCGTCGACGTGGCGCGCCACCAGGTAGGCACGTACGCCGCCGTGACCGTGCCGGCGCAGCACCGCCCGCCACGGCAGGTCCAGGCGGGCGAGCGCGGGGCCCGCGACGTCGCGTGCCGCCGCCGGGTCGACCGTGGCGAGATGGCGACAGAGCCAGTCCTTGTGCAGCCCGCACTCGCGGCTGATCGCGGCGAGGCTCGCCCCGGCGCCGACGCGGGCACGGACGAGCGAGCCCAGGTCGGGGAAGCCGCGCCCGCGCGCCACCTCCGTCGCGATCCGGCACAGCCGTTCGCGCGCGGCGCGGCGCGTGCCTGCCGCCCGGGCCGCCGGCGAGATCGCGGCGAGCGTGCGGAGGGTCTTACGCCTGCGCTGCTCGGGCTGTGGGCGGCCCGCGGTGGCGGCCGACGCGGCGCGGGCGAGTGCACCCGAACGCATCAGGGCACGGCCCGCGGCGCTGCCCGCGCGGACGGTCGCGTCGGTGGCGAGGCGTCGGCGCAGCGCCGCCGCCCGGCGCTCCCGGGTGGCCGTGCCCTCCAGGGACTCGGTGCGCTCGAGGCCGAACGCCTCCCGGTAGTCGGCGCGGGCCCACCCGTGTGCGCGCAGGTGGGCGCCGACCGAGCGGAACCAGCCGCCGCAGAGATGGCAGAGTACGCGCTGGCCGTCGCGCACGACCGCCCCGAGCGGGGCGTAGGCGGGCGTGCCGTCGGCGAGCACCGCGACGAGGGGCTGCACCCGGCGGTCGCGAAGGGAGACTGTCATCCCGACCTCACTGGTATCACTGGCATCACTAGTCTCACTGAGACTAGCGAGGTGGATCATAACCTGTGCCGTACCCGGCTCGCCCGCCCACGGGCCATCGCGCTGCGCGTCGGGCACCCGGCCCCGAGGAAGGATCCGACCGTGCACGCCGCCTTCCACCCCCCGGCCGGCATCCCGGTCATCGGCCACGTCCGGTCCGCGCGGACGGACCCGGCGACGACCCCGATCCAGTCGCTGCGCAACCCCGCAGAGGAGGCGGCCGTCGAGATGCTGCCGGACTACGCGGCCGGTCTGGACGGCCTGGCGGAGTTCGACCACGCCTGGCTGCTCACCTGGCTGGGCGGGGCCCCGCCGCCCGCCGAGGACCTACGGGTCGTGCCGTTCCTGCTCGGCCACACCGGCGAGCGGGTCGGTGTGTTCGCCACCCGCCATCCCGCCCGCCCCAACCCCATCGGACTGAGCGTGGTGCGGCTGCTCCGGATCGAGGGCCACCACCTGCACTTCGCCGGGGTCGACCTGTGCGACGGGACACCGGTGCTCGACGTCAAGCCGTGGGAGCAGCACCTCGACATCCCCCGGTACGCGGAGGGCCCCGACGCCGTCGCCGCGATCCGCGGCGGCTGGTACCACCGGAGCGGGGCCCCCGGGCGGACACAGGTGCTGCCCCACGAACCGGACCGCCGACCGTGATCCGGGGGAATGGCCGGGCGGCGCGCGTCGTCGGTAGGGACATGAGCACGAGAACCTGGTTCATCACCGGCGCCTCGCGCGGCTTCGGCCGCGAGTGGGCGGTCGCGGCGCTGGAACGTGGCGAGAACGTCGCCGCCACCGCCCGCGACACCGCCACGCTCGACGACCTGGAGGCCCGCTACGGCGACCGCTTCCTGCCCCTGCACCTGGACGTCACCGACCGGGCCGCCGTCTTCGCCGCCGTCACCGCGGCCCACGACCAGTTCGGCCGGCTGGACGTCGTCGTCAACAACGCGGGGTACGGGCAGTTCGGGATGGTCGAGGAGCTGTCCGAGGCCGACGCGCGCGACCAGATCGAGACGAACCTCTTCGGCGCCCTCTGGGTCACCCAGGCCGCGCTGCCGTACCTGCGGGCGCAGGGATCGGGCCACATCCTGCAGGTGTCCTCGATCGGCGGGATCAGCGCCTTCCCGAACATCGGCATGTACCACGCGTCGAAGTGGGCGCTGGAGGGGTTGTCGCAGTCCCTGGCGCAGGAGGTCGCGCAGTTCGGCGTACACGTCACCCTCATCGAACCCACCGGGTACTCGACGGACTGGGCGGGCTCGTCGGCCCGCCACGCCACGCCGAACCCGGCCTACGACGCCTTCCGCGAGCAGGTGCAGAAGGCCCGCGCCGCGCGGATCGGCACGCCGGGTGATCCGGCCGCCACGTCCGACGCGATGCTGAAGATCGTGGAGGCCGACGAGCCCCCGCTGCGGGTGTTCTTCGGCGACGGCCCGCTCGCCGTCGCGACCGCGGACTACGAGTCGCGGCTCGCGCAGTGGCGGGAGTGGGAGCCGGTGTCGGTCGCCGCGCACGGTACGGGCTGACTCACCGCGATGCGGGATGCACCGCCACCTCGGTCGCCTTCACCGCGAACCACACCCGCGCCCCCGGCTCGACGGCGAGATCCGCCACCGCCGCCGGGGTGACGTCCGCCGCGAGACCATCCACCCAGGACGGCCCGCCCGGCGGCGCCGCCGCCCGCAGCCGGACGGTGTCGCCGCGTGGTTCGAGCGCGGCGAGCACCACCTCGACGACGTTGCGCGGGCTGCCGTCGGGCCGCTCGCGGAAGACCGAGACCGCCGAGGGCGGGAACACCGCGACGGCGTGCTCGCCGTCGGGCAGAGCGACCTCGGCGCGCCCCGCGACGACGGTGCCGTCCGCCGCGCGCAGGCCGCCTGGACACGCGAGTCCCGGCACGAGGTCCAGCCCCGCGATCCGGGCGGTGAACGCGTGGCGCGGCCGCGCCAGCACCTCGCGCACCGGTCCCTCCTCCACCACCCGACCCTCCGTGAGCACGACGACGCGGTCCGCGAGCACGAGCGCGTCCAGGGCCGAGTGGGTGACGAGCAGCGCCGTCTGCTTGCCGTCGCGGATCACGCGGCGCAGCAGGGCCCGCATCGCCGGGGTGACGTCGACGTCGAGCGCGGCGAGCGGCTCGTCGAGCAGCAGCAGCCCGGGCTCGGGGGCCAGCGCGCGCGCCAGCGCCACCCGCTGCTGCTGGCCGCCGGACATCCGGGCCGGGCGGCGCTCCGCGAGCGCCGCGACGTCGACGTCGGCGAGGAGCCGCCGGGCCCGCTGCTCCGCCTCGCGCTTCGGCATCCCCTGCGCTCGCGGCCCGAACGCGACGTTCGCGAGTGCCGTGAGGTGCGGGAACAGGAGCGCCTGCTGGGCGAGCAGGCCGACCCCGCGCTGGTGGGGCGGCACGTGCAGCCCGGTGGCGGCGTCGGTGAGGAGGCGCTCACCCACCCGGACCCACCCCTCGTCGGGCCGGATCAGGCCCGCCAGGGCGCCGAGGACCGTGGACTTGCCCGAGCCGTTGGGTCCGAGGACGGCGAGGACCTCGCCCGGCTCCGCGGCGAGGGTGACGTCCAGGGTGAAGCCCGGGCGCCGCACGACGAGGCGGGCGTCGACACCGGCGGGATCGGCGGGCCCGGCTGCGGGGCGGATCATCGCATGCCCTGCAGCGGGCGCGGCCGTGCGACCGCGATCACCACGACCGCCACCACGACCAACAGGATCGACAGCGCGACGGCGGCGTCGGTGTCGGTCTCGCGTTCGAGGTAGACGAGCAGCGGCAGGGTGCGGGTGGTGCCCTGCAGCGAGCCCGCGAACGCGATCGTCGCCCCGAACTCGCCCAGGCAGCGGGCGAACGCCAGCACCGCACCGGAGGCGACCCCGGGCAGCACGAGCGGCACCGTGACGCGCCGGAACGCGAGCGCGGGCGAGGCACCCAGCGTGGCGGCGACGGACTCGTAGCGCTGCCCCGCCGTGCGCAGCGCCCCCTCCAGACTGACGACGAGGAACGGCATCGCGACGAAGGTCTGCGCGAGCACCACCGCGCCCGTGCTGTACGGGATGGTGATGCCGAACCACAGGTCGAGCTGCCGTCCCACGAGCCCGGTGCGCCCGAGCAGGTAGAGCAGCGCGAGGCCGCCGACGACCGGCGGCAGCACGAGCGGCAGCAGCACCACCGAGCGCAGCAGGCGCATCCCGGGCAGCCGGGCCCTGGCGAGGACGACGGCGAGCGGCCCGCCGAACACGATGCACAGCAGCGTGGAGGTGCTCGCGGTGAGCAGCGAGAGCCGCAGCGCATCGAGCGCCGCCTCCGAGGTGAGCAGCTCGGGCAGCCGCAGCCAGTCCGCCCGGAGCAGCAGGCCGACGACGGGCATCGCGATCAGCGCGAACGCGATGATCGCCGGCGCCCACAGGACCGGCGGCAGCCCCACCTCCGCGTCGTGGTGGTCGGGCCGCCGCCGCGTCTCCGGCCGCTCCGGGGCGAGTGTCACGGCGTCCCGAAGCCGGCTGCCTCGAACACCTTCTGACCGTTCTCGCTCAGCACGTACTCGACGAACTTCCCGGCCAGCTCGGCCTGAGGTGCCTTGGTGAGCGCGACGATCGGGTACTGGTTCACCGCGTTCTGTGCCTCGGGGAAGGGCACGCCCTGGACGGCGCTGCCGGCGTCGATCACGTCCGTGGCGTAGACGAGGCCCGCATCGGCGTTGCCGGTGGTCACCTTGGCGAGCACGGACTTGACGTCGGGTTCCTCGCTGACCGGGGTCAGCGTCACGCCGGTGGACTGCTCGACCTTCTCGGTCGCCGCACCGCAGGGCACCTGCGGCGCGCACACGACGACGGTCAGGCCCGGCGCTGCGAGACCGGCGAAGCCGGTGATGGCCTTCGGGTTGCCCGGCTGGGTGGCGATCTCCAGGACGTTGGTGACGAACACCTGCGGGTTCGTGGCCAGGCCCGCGTCGGTGACGGTCTTCATCGTTGACGTGTTCGCGGCGGCGAAGACGTCGGCGGGGCTGCCCTGGACGATCTGCTGGGCGAGATCGGAGGAGGCGCCGAAGTTGAGGGCCACCTTCACGCCGGGGTTGTCCGCCTCGAACTGCTTCCCGATCTCGGTGAAGGTCGACGTGAGCGACGCCGCCGCCGACACGTTGAGGGTGGCGGTCTGCTCCGGTGCGGGAGCGGCGGGCGCGGCCTGCTGCGACGAACCGCAGCCTGCCGCGGCGAGCAGGCCCGCGACGACGAGGACGAGAGCACGTTTCACGAGGAGCCTCCGGGGTCTCGACGACGATGGTGCCCAGAGATCCGAAACTGCGGCACGTTACGCATGCTATGTCCGTAGATACGCCGTTCACCAGACCGGGGTCGAATTGTGGTTGGGTGCGGTGCGTGGAGTTCGAACTCAGCGCCGTGGCTGCCGACTACACCAAGCGCATGCGTGCCTTCCTGGACGAGAAGGTCATCCCCGCCGAGCCCGTCTACGACGCGTGGCGGGCCGAGCGCCGCGGAACTCCCGCGGAGTGGGACCACCCGCCGATCGTCGAGGAGCTCAAGGCCGAGGCCCGCACACGTGGCCTGTGGAACCTGTTCCTGCCGAGCATCTCCGGACTGTCCAACCTCGAGTACGCCGCCGTCGCCGAGGTCTCCGGCTGGTCGCCGGTGATCGCGCCCGAGGCGATCAACTGCCAGGCGCCGGACACCGGCAACATGGAGACGCTGCACCTGTTCGGCACGCCCGAGCAGAAGGAGCAGTGGCTGGAGCCGCTGCTGGAGGGCACGATCCGCTCGGCGTTCGCGATGACGGAGCCCGCCGTCGCGTCCTCGGACGCCACGAACATCCAGTCGAGCATCCGCCGCGAGGGTGACGAGTACGTCGTCAACGGCACGAAGTGGTGGACGTCCGGGGCGGCGGACGCCCGCTGCGCGGTCTACATCTTCATGGGCAAGACCGACCCGGACGCCGCGGCGCACCGCCAGCAGTCGATGATCCTCGTGCCGGCCGACGCCCCCGGCGTCACCGTCAAGCGCAACCTGCCGATCTTCGGTTACCAGGACCAGCACGGACACTGCGAGGTCGAGTTCCGCGACGTCCGGGTGCCGGTGTCGAACCTGCTCGCGACCGAGGGTGACGGGTTCATGATCGCCCAGGCGCGACTGGGCCCGGGCCGCATCCACCACTGCATGCGCCTGATCGGGATGGCCGAGCGGGCGATCGAGCTGATGGTGCAGCGTGCGAAGGCACGCACGGCGTTCGGCCGCCCGCTGGCCGACCAGGGGGTGGTGCGCGAGCAGATCGCGCAGTCGCGCATCGAGGTCGAGCAGGCCCGCCTGCTGGTGCTCAAGACGGCGTGGCTCATCGACCGGGCCGGCAGCGCCAAGGGCGCGGCCACCGAGATCGCGGCGATCAAGGTCGTGTGCCCGCGGATGGCGTGCGACATCTTCGACCGCGCCATCCAGATCCACGGCGGCGGCGGGATGAGCGACGACTTCCCGCTCGCCTACTTCTACACCTGGGCCCGCTGCCTGCGACTGGCCGACGGACCCGACGAGGTGCACCTGCGGTCGGTGGCCCGCCAGGAGCTCGCGCGCCACCCCTGACCGATCGGTGAGGCTGCCGGATACGCAGGCGCGGGTCTGATCGGGATCTTCTCCCGCTTCTGCGGTGATCATTCACAATCCCCTTCCGCCACTAGTCACAAGTGTCCTACCTGCGGTTACGCTGGCCGACATGACGGCAACCGACCTCGGGCTCCCCGCCGTGCGCGGGTCGGCCGTCCGCGACCCCGAGCGCCCCGCGGACCTGCGACTGATCGACTCCTTCGGCCGGGTGGCGACCGATCTGCGCATCTCGTTGACGGACCGGTGCAACCTGCGGTGTTCCTACTGCATGCCCGCCGAGGGGCTGGACTGGATGCCCCGCGACGAGCAGCTGACCGATCACGAGCTGGTGCGGTTGATCGGGATCGCGGTGCGCGACCTCGGCGTGGAGGAACTGCGCTTCACCGGCGGCGAACCGCTGCTGCGCAAGGGCCTGGAGGGCCTCATCGCCGCCGCGGCCGCGCTGGCGCCGCGCCCGGACATCTCGCTCACCACGAACGCCGTCGGGCTCGCCCGCCGGGCCGAGGCACTGGCCGCGGCCGGGGTGAACCGGCTCAACGTCTCGATGGACACCCTCCGCCCGGAGCGGTTCGCGACGATCACGCGGCGTGACCGGCTCTCGGACGTCCTGGACGGCCTCTCCGCGGCCCGCGCGGCGGGCCTGAGCCCCGTCAAGATCAACAGTGTGCTGCTGCGCGGGGTGAACGACGACGAGGCGTGCGACCTGCTCGGCTTCGCCGTCGCCAACGGCTACGAGCTGCGGTTCATCGAGCAGATGCCGCTCGACGCCCAGCACGGCTGGGAGCGCACGGAGATGGTCACCGCGGGCGAGATCCTGGCGCTCCTGCGGGAGCGCTTCACGCTCACGCCCGATCCCACCGAGCGCGGCGGCGCGCCCGCCGAGCGGTGGCTGGTGGACGGCGGACCCGCCGTGGTCGGCGTCATCGCCTCGGTCACCCGGCCGTTCTGCGGTGCGTGCGACCGCACCCGGCTCACCGCGGACGGGCAGGTTCGCTCGTGCCTGTTCGCCCGCACCGAGACCGACCTGAGGGCGCTGCTGCGCGGCGGCGCCCCGGACACCGAGATCGCCGGCACGTGGCGGGACGCCATGTGGGGCAAGCTGGCCGGCCACGGCATCGACGATCCCGGCTTCCTGCAGCCGGACCGCCCGATGAGCGCGATCGGAGGCTAGAGATGACGGTCGCCATGACGGTGGAGGTGCGCTACTTCGCCGCCGCCCGCGCCGCGGCGGGTGTGGACGCGGAGAAGGTGGTCGTCGACGACGGCGCCACCGTCGCGGACGTGCTGGTCGCGGTGCGCGCGGCCCACGGTGACGGGTTCGCACGGGTGCTCGACCGGTGCAGCTTCCTGCTGGACGAGGTCGCCGTCCGCGACCGCGCCACCCCACTCGGCGCGGCGAGCGCGCTGGACGTGCTGCCGCCGTTCGCGGGGGGCTGAGCCGGCGCACGATCGCACCTCCCGGCCCGGCCGCCTGCGTGCTCGCCGCCGCCGACGTCCATCACGCGATGCGCGAGCCCCGCGCGCACCGGCCCGCGCTGGACGCCGTGGCGGCCGCCGACGCGTTGCGCGCCGAGGTGCTGCGGCTGATCGCCCGCGGCTGCACCACCCGGGAGGTCGCCAGGGCGTTGCGGATCACCCCGAAGACGGCCGACAACCACATCCAGGCGATCTACGGCGAGGCCGGGGTCCGCAGCCGCGCGGCCGCCATCCTGTTCGCCATGCGGCACGGGCTCGTGGACGCGCTGGACGGGTAGGGAGAACTCCTCAGGCGCCGCACCCGCCCGCGGCGCGATCGTGACGGGGCACACCGGCCACCGTCTGCGAGGAGCCCCGATGGACACCACGACCCTGCCCGCCCGCCTGTTCGAGATCATCAGCTCCGGCGCGCTGGACGAGCTCGACGGCACGCACACCGGCCCGTTTCTTCGGGGTGGCGCTGACCGGGCGCACTGTGCGGCTGCTCGGGGTCGATCTCGCGCGCGTGCAGGACGGGCGGGTCCGCGAGATGTGGTCGGGCGAGGACCTCGCCGGGGTGCTCATGCAGATCGGCGCGAGTCCCGACCCCGGCGTGACCGGGCGCGCCGGCTCGGGTCAGGACGTCGTGCGGCGTCCGACGACGAAGCCGACCGGCGCGTTCCACGTCCGCTCGACGACCGTGACGTCGGCGAACCCGGCCGAGCCCAGCAGTGTGGCCGCCTCGTCCGGCGCCCAGGGATGCCCCCCGCAGCGGACGATCCGCAGGTCCGTCACGGCGCGCGCCAGGTCGTCCGGCGGCGCGGCGTAGAGCCCGAACATCACCCACCCGCCCGGCCGCAGCGCACGCATCGTCGCCGCCAGCGCGGCAGGCACGACCGGGCGCGGCAGGAACGGCCCCGGCAGCCAGACCGCCTCGTAGGCGTCGCGGTCGGCGAGGTCCTGGACGGCCTGGGCCCGCAGCGTGATCCGATCGCCGAGACCCGCCTCGGCGACGTTCGCCTTCGCGAGGTCCAGCACCCGCGGCCAGACGTCGATGCCGACCACGTGCAGGCCCGGGAAGGTCCGGCACAGCTCCACCGCGAGCATCCCCACCCCGGTGCCGACGTCCAGCACGGCCGCGTCGGGTGCCCGCAGGCGCGCGGCGAGATCGCCGAGGCCCGGGGCGACCCGGTCCAGGAGCCCCGCGATCACCATCGACGCTCGTCCCTGGCTGGTGAGCAGCACCGGGTCGTCCGGTTCCCAGCCGGGCACGCGGTCCGGTTGCTCCATCAGCTCGTGCGCCTGTCGGAAGAAGGCCCGGGAGAAGCCGACCACGGCGCCCATCTGGGCCGGGGCGAGATCGCCGAGGTCGTCAGGGGAGCCGATCCCGAGCGCCGCCACCACCCGGTCGAGTGCGGCGGCCACCTCCGGCGCAGGCTCGAGCCCCTCGGCCCGCACGCGCAGCGCCGCCGTCAGCGCAGTCAGCGCCTCCACCGACACGGTGAGCCGCTGGGCGGTCCCCATCACCTCGTCGAGGCCCACGCCGCTCAGCCCGTCCAGCCGGCGTGCGAGAGCGACCGGTCGATCGCGTAGGCCGCACTGATCAGTCCGAGGTGGGTGAACGCCTGGGGGTAGTTCCCGAGGTGCTCGCCGTGCGGGCCGAGCTCCTCGGCGTAGAGGCCGACGTGGTTGGCGTAGCCGAGCATCTTCTCGAACAGGTAACGCGCCTTCTGCACGTCACCGGAGCGAGCGACCACCTCGCAGTACCAGAACGAGCACATCGTGAAGGTGCCCTCCTCGCCCGTCAGGCCGTCGGCGGCCCCGCCCTCCTGGCGGTAGCGGTAGACCAGCGAGTCCGCGACCAGGTCCTCGTCGATCGCGGCGAGCGTGGAGCGCCACTTCGGGTCGGTCGGGCTGATGAACCGCACCAGCGGCATGAGCAGGCACGACGCGTCCACCGTCTTCGAGCCCTTGTACTGCACGAACGTCTGGCGGTTCGGATCCCAGAACTCGGTGAAGATCTCCCGGTAGATCGCGTCGCGCACGTCGTGCCAGCGCCCGCGCGGGTACGGGAAGGAGCGGCGGTCGCCCAGCCGGATGCCCCGGTCGACCGCCACCCAGCACATGAGCCGCGAGTAGAGGAACTGCTGGCGCCCGCCGCGGACCTCCCAGATCCCCTCGTCGGCGAGCTGCCAGTTCGCGCACACGTAGTCCACGAGACGGACCAGGTTCTCCCACAGCTCCGAGGAGATCAGCTCGCCGTACTTGTTGTAGAGGTACACCGAGTCCATCAGCTCGCCGTAGATGTCGAGCTGGAGCTGGTCGTAGGCGCCGTTGCCGATGCGCACCGGCGACGAGCGGCGGTAGCCCTCCAGGTGCGGCAGCGTCTCCTCGGTGAGCATCTTGCGCCCGTCGTGGCCGTACATGATCTGCATGGAGCCGTCCGGGTTGAGATCCATGCAGCGGTCGCAGATCCAGCGCATGAACGCCCCGGCCTCCTCGGTGTACCCGAGCCGGATGAGCCCGTAGAGCGTGAACGAGGCGTCGCGGATCCAGGTGTAGCGGTAGTCCCAGTTGCGCTCGCCGCCGATCTCCTCGGGCAGCCCGAACGTGGGCGCGGCGACCAGTGACCCGTGGGTCTGGCTGACCAGCAGCTTGAGCACGAGCGCCGATCGGTTGACGATCTCGCGCCAGCGCCCGGAGTAGCGGGAGCGGCCGATCCAGTTGCGCCAGAAGTTGACGGTCTCCTTGAACCACACGGAGACCGAGTCCGGCCTGACCACCGAGTCCATCCCGCCGGTGGCCTCCTCCAGCACGAACCCCGCCGTCTCGCCCGCGCCGAGCGTGAACTGCCCGACGGCGTCTCCGTCGCGGATCTCCAGCGGAACGTCGTGGTGCAACCGCAGGCACGTGCCCGACGCGTCGCGGGCGGTGTAGAAGATCTGGCCGTCGCGGGCGTGGGCGCTGTGCTCGGCGCGGCCGTAGTCGAACCGGGGGGCGAAGCGCAGGTCGAAGCGGACCCGGCCGCGCACGCACTTGACCCGCCGCACGAGCACCCGCGGATGGTCGTGCGGGTAGATCCCGACCGGCATGTAGTCCGACACCTCGGCCACCCCGTCGTCGGAGAGCCAGCGGGTGATCAGGACGTTGGTGTCCGGGAGGTATAACTGCTTCTCCGCCGATCCGGCCAGCTCCGGCGCGATGCGGAAGTGACCTCCGTGCTCGGCGTCGAGCAGCGCCGCGAAGATCGTCGGGGAGTCGAACCGCGGGAACGACATCAGGTCGATCGAGCCGTCCTTGCCGACCAGGGCGACCGTGTGCAGGTCCCCGATCAGGCCGTAGTCCTCGATCGGCTGGTAGCCGGGCATGGGCGCCTCCCCGTCGACGGGCCCGAGATTCACACACCGGGTGGTGCGGCGGGGAGATCCGTCACCCTGACAGCCCACCGGCGAGGTCGCGGTAGCTGCGGTAGGTGCCCGCGGGTGTGCGCACGGTCGTCGCCGCGAGCAGGGCGTGCACGACCGCCCGGGCCACCACGTGCGCCGCGGCCGCCTGCAGCGCCGCCAGTCCGAGCAGGTCCGGGGCCGGTCCGGCGGCGGTGGACAGCGCGAAGACCGTGTCGCCGTCCATCACGGTGTGCACGGGGTCGAGCGCGCGGGCCAGCCCGTCGTGGCCCATCGCGGCGAGCCGGGCGCAGCCGGACTTGTCGAGCGTGACGTCGGTCGCGAGGACGGCGAGCGTGGTGGCGGTGCCGGGTTCCGTGGGGACGGAGCGGGCGGCCCGCAGCGCGGCCAGCCCGGCCGCGCCCGGGCGCAGCGGACCGAACTCGTCGTCGAGGCCGTACCGGGCGCCGTAGGGCTCGCCGGTGGCGTGATCGACGGCCGAGCCCGCGGCGTTGAGGACCACGAGGGCCGCAACCGTCGGGCCGCCGGCGAGGACGACGCTGGCAGTGCCGACACCGCCCTTGAGCCCGCCGACCTTCGCCCCGGTGCCCGCCCCGCACACGCCCTGGCGGACCGGACCCGGGTCGGCGGCCTCGCAGGCCGTTGCACCGGTCGCCGCCGTGGGACGCGCCGCGACGTCCCCGCCGCGGCCGAGGTCGAACACCACCGCCGCGGGCACGATCGGCACCACGCCGCCCGGCACCGCGAACCCCTCCCCCGCCGCCTCCAGCCAGGCCATCACCCCGTCGGCGGCGGCCAGCCCGTACGCGCTCCCACCGGAGAGCACGATCGCGTTCACCCGCGGGACGACCGCGCCCGGGTGCAACAGGTCGGTCTCGCGGGTGCCGGGCGCGGCGCCGCGCACCTCGACGCCCGCCGTGGCACCGCCCGGTGGGGCGAGCACGACGGTGGTGCCCGAGAGTGCCCGCTCCCCGCCGATCTCGGCATGACCCACGCGCAGGCCGTCGACGTCGGTCAGGGCGTTGTGTGCTCCGGCGCGCATGCCTGCATCCTCACCCCCGCCGCGCCAGCCACCCACACAGCCCCACCCACCCTCACAGCCCCACCCACCCTCAAGCCCCACCCACCCCGGCAACGAACGGCGCGTTCGTCCAATTGAGTTGGACGAACGCGCCGTTCGTTGCGGCGGGGAGGGCTGGGTGGGGCTGGGGATGGGTGAGCACCGGCGCGATCAGTCCTCCCGGTCCTCGACCACCTGCGCCACCGGCGCGCCGTCCCGGCAGGACAGCCGGACCACGACGTCGAGCGCCTCGGACTCGAACGTCACCTCGTCGTTCTCCTCCCCCGGGTCGTCGACACGGAAGCCCTGCCCGGGCGTCGCGGCCACGACCTGCGGGCGGCCGTCCGCGCAACGCGCGGCGACGGTGCCGCCCGCAGTCGCCACCACCTGGGGAGGGCCCGTCCCCGCCGGGGCCGGACCGGGGGCGGCGGGCACCGCAGGCGCGCGGGCGGTGGCGAGGCGGGCGTCCACCTCGGCCAGGGTGAGCGGCCGGGCGACCGGCCCCGAGAGGCCGTCCCCGATCGCGCCGACGGCGAGCAGCCCGAGCGACGTCGCGACCACGGCCGCGAGCACCCAGGCCGCGGCGACGGCGATCCCACGCTGCCTGCTCACGCGTCCAGCCTGCCGGGCGGCACGTTAACGGCGGCCTAAGGCAGGCCGAAGCGCGCCGCCGCGCGGCGGCGGCGAGGTGGCCACACGATCTAGGGTGGCGCGGGTGGCCCACGTGCTCCTCGTCGAGGACGATCCCGCGATCCGCGGTGCGCTCATCCGCGGACTCACCGAGCGCGGGCACGCCGTCGACTCGGCCGCGGCCGCGCTCGCCGGGCTGGAGCAGGCCGTGCGCACCCGCCCCGACCTGGTCGTGCTCGACCTCGGCCTGCCCGACCTGGACGGCGCCACCATGCTGCGGATGCTGCGCGGCGCGAGCCGGGTGCCGGTGATCGTGGCGACCGCCCGCGACGACGAGCGCGACATCGTCGCCGTCCTCGACGCCGGTGCCGACGACTACCTCGTGAAGCCGTTCGGCGCGGCCCAGCTCGACGCCCGCATCCGGGCCGTGCTGCGGCGCAGCTACGACGGCGCGGCGGACGGCGAGGTCGTCGTCGGCGGGTTGCGGGTCGATCCCCGCTCGCGGCGTGCCGAGCTGGACGGTGCCGCGCTCGACCTGACCCCGCGCGAGTTCGACCTGCTCCACTACCTCGCCGCCCGCGCCGACCAGGTCGTGAGCAAGCGCGAGCTGCTCACCGAGGTGTGGCGGCTGCCCTACGGGGGCGCGGACAAGACCGTCGACGTGCACCTGTCCTGGCTGCGCCGCAAGCTCGGCGAGAGCGCGCAGAGCCCGCACTACCTGCACGCCGTGCGCGGCGTCGGCGTGCGGATCTCGGCACCCGCGTAGATGCGCCGCCGCCTGCTCGTCCTGGTCGGGGCGACGACGTCGCTGGTCCTCGTCGCGTTCCTGGTGCCGCTCGCCCTGCTGCTGCACAGCGTCGCCGCGGACCGGGCCGTGCTCGCCGCGACCGCCGAGGCGCAGACGCTCTCGGCCCTGGTCGTGACGGCCGACCGCGCCGAGCTCGCGCTCGCGGTCGCGCAGGTGGCAGCCACCTCGCCCTCGACACTCACCGTGCACATGCCCGACGGCACGGTCCTCGGCACGCCCTCGCCGCGCACCCCGCTCGTCGAGCTGGCGGCGCTGGGTACCAGCGCGTCCGGTGACGTCGACGGCGGGCGGGAGATCGTGTTCGCCGTCCGGGACGCCGCGGGCGCCACCGGGGTGATCCGCACGTTCGTGCCGGACGCCGCCCTCACCGCGGGGGTCGGGCGCGCCTGGCTGCTCTTGACGGGCCTCGCGATCGGGCTGCTCGCGATCAGCCTCGTGGTCGCCGACCGGCTCGCCCGCACGCTCGTGCGGGCCGGGGAGGACCTCGCGTCGGTGTCGCACCGGCTGGCCGCGGGGGACCTCGAGGCGCGTGCCGACCCCGCCGGCCCCGGCGAGCTGGGCGTCGTCGCAGTGGCGCTGAACGGCCTGGCGGGGCGGATCACGGAACTGCTGCGCGAGGAACGCGAGACCGTCGCCGATCTCGCCCACCGCGTCCGCACCCCGCTGACCGCCCTGCGCCTGGACGCCGAGGCGCTGCGCGACCCCGCCGACGCCGAGCGGCTGTCCGCCGGGGTCGAGGCGGTGCAGGCCGCCGTCACCCGGGCCATCGAGCACGCCCGGCGCCGCGGCCCGGAACCCGCCCGCAGCTGCGACGCCGCGGCGGCGGTGCGGGAGCGGGTGGCGTTCTGGGCCGTGCTCGCCGAGGACACCGACCGGGCGCTCACCGTCGCCGTCGCCGACGGGCCGCTGCCCGTCGCACTGCCCCGCGCGGATCTCGACGCCGCCGTCGACGCCCTGCTCGGCAACGTCTTCGCCCACACTCCCGACGGCACCCCGTTCTCGGTGACGCTGCGCGGCGGCCCCACCGTCGAGCTGGTCGTGGCCGACGAGGGCCCCGGGCTGCCCGACCCGGCCGCCGCCGACCGCGGGGCCAGCCGCGCGGGCTCGACCGGGCTCGGCCTCGACATCGCGCGGCGCGCCGCCGAGGCCGCGGGCGGGCGGCTGCTGCTCGCCAGCGGCGGCACCGGGCACGCCACGACCGGGGGCACCGGGCAGGACAGGGCCGGGCGCGGCCTGCGCGTCACCCTGCGGATGGCCCGCGCCGCCGGGTGACGCCTGCCGCATAGGGCGCCGTTAGGACGCACGCAGCGCGGCGCTCACCCGCCGATCGCGAGAGTCGATCCCGACAGCACGACACCGCGATCCCCGGAGGCCACCGTGAACCTCACCCGCACCGTTCTCGCCACCGCCCTCGTCGCCGCAGCAGGAATCACCGTCCTGGGCATCACCGTCGCGGGCACCGCGACCGCCGAGCCCGCCACCGTCCCCCCGGCGACTGTCCCCGTCGCCGCGGCCGACGCGGCGCCGCCCACCGGCCGGCCGGTCCCGGCGGGCGAGGGCATCACCCCGCAGGCCGCCGCCGACGCCGCCGTGGCGCACGTGGGCGGCGGGCAGGTCGAGAGCATCGAGCGCGAGGTCGAGCACGGCGCGGCGATCTGGGAGGTCGAGGTGGTCCGTGACGGCGTCGAGCACGACGTCGACGTCGCTGCCGAGGACGGCGCGGTCCTGCGTGTCGACCGCGACGACGCCGATGACGACTGACCCGCGCTCCCAGCGCCCTCTCGGGTGCGACCCCCGTCCGCGTCGTGGGTCAGGAGGTCACGAACGGCGGCGCCTGCGCAGCAGCACCACGATCAGGATCAGCAGCAGGCCACCGCCGATCACCGGCGCCAGCCGCTTGAGCACCGGGGCACCGGCGGTGTCGAGCAGGTCGATCGCGTCGATCTCGCTGCGCATCGAACCCTGCGCCGGAGCCGCTGCGGTGGCCGACCCGGCAGGGGTGGAGGTCAGGGCCGGCCCAGTGGCTGTCTTGGTGGCGGTGGCCGCGCCCGAGCCGTTGGTGCTGCCGCCGGCCTGGGCCGCGGCGGCACTCTCGGCAGGCGCGGCGGCGCTCTCGGCAGGCGCGGCCGGCTGCGGGGCCAGCTTGTCCGCGACGCACGACGCGAACTGACCGATGATCTTGTCGGCGACGTCCGACATCACGCCGCGGCCGAACTGCGCAGGCCGGCCGGTGATCGTCATGTCGGTGACCATCGTGACCGACGTCTTGTCCGGCCCGTCCGCCTTCATCGAGCCGGTGACCGTGGCGCTCGCGGTGCCGTTGCCGCGGGAGTCGCGCCCGTTCGCCTCGATGACCACGACCTTGGCCTCGTCGTCACGGGACTTGTACGTGCCCTTGCCCTTGTAGGTCAGCGAGATCGGGCCGAGCTTCACCTTCACCGTGCCGGTGAAGGAGTCCCCCTCGTAGCTCTCCAGGGCGGCACCGGGGAAGCACGGCGCGACCGTCGTCGGCGTGTTCAGGGCCTCCCAGGCCTTGTCGATCGGCGCCGCGATCGTGAACGTGTTCTCCAGCTGCATGAGTCTCGTCTCCTCAGGTCCAAAAGCGTGAGCGCCTGCCCCGGGTACCCGAGGCAGGCGCTCACGATGTGCAAACGACTACGACGTTCAGCCCGCGGCTGCCAGCACGGCCCGACCGGTGAGCACCTTGGCGAGATGCTCACGGTAGTCGGCGGCGGCGTCGGCGTCACTCGGCGCGGCGGTGCCCTCGGTGACCCGTTCGGCCGCGGCCCGGATGGCCTCGGCCGTGGCGGGCTGCCCCACGAGGGCCTGCTCGACCCCGGTGGCGCGCAGGGGTGTGGTGCCCATGTTGGTGAGCCCGACGCGGGCCTCCGCGATGGATCCGCCCTCGGTCCGGATGGCGGCCGCGATGGCGACCATCGACCACGCCTGCGCGGTGCGGTTGAACTTCTCGTAGTGGCTACCCCAGCCGGTGTAGCGCGGGAACCGGATCGACGTGAGGATCTCGCCCTCCCCGATCGCGGTCGTGAAGTAGTCCACGAAGAACTCCGCGGCCGGCACGGTGCGACTGCCGGACTCCCCCGCGATCACCATCTCCGCGTCGAGCGCGAGCGCCACCGCACCCAGATCCCCCGCGGGATCGGCGTGGGCCAGCGACCCGCCGAGGGTGCCGCGGTGGCGCACCTGGTTGTCGGCAACCGTCTCCGTCGACTGTGCGAGCAGCGTGACGTGCTCCTTCACGAGGTCGTCGCGGACGATGTCGTAGTAGGACGTCATCGCGCCGATCGCGATCCGGTCGCCGTCCTCACGGATGCCCCTCAGCTCGGCGATGCCGCCGAGGTCGATGAGCACCGACGGCGCCGCGAGACGCAACCGCAGCACCGGGATGAGGCTCTGCCCACCGGCGAGGATCTTGGCGTCGTCGCCGCCCTGGACCAGCGCCGCCACGGCATCCTCGACCGACGACGGCTTCACGTAGTCGAACTTGGCCGGAATCACTGGACCTCTCCCTGCGGGTTGTTCGGGTCGATCGAACCGAGGCCGGCACCCGGCGAGTGGGTGTCGACCGGGGTCTCCTGGGTCGAGCGGCCCTGGGCGTCCTGGATCGCCCGCCACACGCGCTGCGGCGTGGCCGGCATCTCGACCTCGGTCACGCCGAGGTGGCGCACCGCGTCGAGAACCCCGTTGATGATCGCCGGGGTGGATGCGATCGTGCCGGCCTCACCGACACCCTTCACACCCAGCGGGTTGGACGTCGCGGGCGACTCGGTGCGGTCGGTGACGAAGCTGGGCAGGTCCGCCGCGGAGGGCAGCGTGTAGTCGACGAACGTGCCGTTGACCAGCGTGCCCTGCTCGTCGTAGTTGGCCTCCTCGAACAGCGCCTGCGCGATGCCCTGGGCGAGGCCGCCGTGCACCTGGCCCTCGATGATCAGCGGGTTCACCGGCGTGCCGACGTCGTCCACGCAGACGTACTTGCGCAGCGTGACCCGGCCGGTGTCGGTGTCCACCTCCATCGCCGCGAGGTGCGTGCCGTGCGGGAAGGAGAAGTTCTCCGGGTCGTAGGTGTAGTCGGCGTCCAGGGACGGCTCGACGCCCTCGGGGTAGTTGTGCGCGAGGAACGTCGCGAACGCGACCTCCTGGATCGTCACGCCCTTGTCGGTGCCCTTGACGGAGAACCGGCCCGCGGCGAACTCGATGTCGTCCTCGGACGCCTCGAGCAGGTGCGCGGCGATCTTCCGGGCCTTCTCGACGACCTTCTCGGCGGCCTTGACCAGCGCGATGCCGCCGACGGCCAGCGAGCGCGACCCGTAGGTGTCCAGGCCCTTCGGCGAGACCTGGGTGTCGCCGTGCAGCACCTCGACGTCCTCGAACGGGACGCCGAGGGCGTCGGCCGCGATCTGGCTCCAGGCCGTCTCGTGACCCTGCCCGTGCGCCGAGGACCCGGTGACGACCTCGACCTTGCCGGTGGCCAGCATGCGCACGCTCGCCGTCTCCCAGCCGCCCGCGCCGTAGGCGAGCGAGCCCAGCACCCGCGAGGGCGCGAGGCCGCACATCTCGGTGAACGTCGAGATGCCGATCCCCAGCTGGACCGGGTCGCCGTTGCGGCGGCGCTCCTCCTGCTCGCGGCGCAGCCCGTCGTAGTCGAACAGCTCCTTGGCCCGGGCGGTCGCGGCCTCGTAGTTGCCCGAGTCGTAGGTCAGCCCGCAGACCGAGACGAACGGGAACTCCTCGTGCTTGATCCAGTTCTGCTCGCGGACCTCCATCGGGTCGCGGCCGAGCTCGACGGCCAGCTCGTCCATGATCCGCTCGATGGCGAACGTCGCCTCCGGGCGACCGGCGCCGCGGTAGGCGTCGGTCAGCGTCTTCGTGGTGAAGACGTTCGTGCACTCGAAGTGGTAGGCGGGGAACTTGTAGATGGCGTTGAACATGAACGCGCCGAGGATCGGCACGCCCGGGGTGACCAGGCCGAGGTAGGCACCCATGTCCGCGATCAGCGCGACGTGCAGACCGGTGACCGTGCCGTCCTTCTTCGCGGAGAGCGTGATGTCCTGGATCTGGTCACGGCCGTGGTGGGCGGCGAGCAGCGACTCCGAGCGGGTCTCGGTGTGCTTGATCGGCTTACCGAGCTTCTGCGCGGCCAGCACGCAGAGCATCTCCTCGGGCGAGACGTGGATCTTGCCGCCGAAGCCGCCGCCCACGTCCGGGGCGACGACGCGGATCTTGCTCTCGGGCAGGCCCAGGACGACCGCGGTCATCGTGCGCAGGATGTGCGGCACCTGGGTCGAGGTGGTGATGACCAACTGCTCGCCGGTCGGGTCGACGACGATCGAGCGGGGCTCCATGAACGCCGGGATGAGGCGCTGCTGGATGAACCGGCGGCGGACCACGATCGAGTCGGGGTCGGCCTCGGCCGCGGCGATCGCCTCGGCGGCGCTGCCGCCCGTGCCGGCCTCGCCGGAGTCGAACGCCCAGAACGCGTTGACGTTGGTGCCGAGGTCCGGGTGGACGAGGGTGGCGCCCTCCTTGATCGCCTCCTGCATGTCGAGCACCGGCTCGAGCGGGTCGTAGTCGATCTCGACCAGGTCGGAGGCGTCACGGGCCTCGGCGGCCGAGCGGGCGATGACGACGGCCACGCCCTCGCCCGCGAAGTGCACGGTCCCGACGGCCAGCGGCGGGCGCTGGGGGGCCTTCATGTCCGGCGTGACCGGCCAGGCGCAGGGCAGGCCCACGGCCTCGGCGCCGAGATCGGCCGGGGTGTAGACGGCGATCACGCCGGGTGCCTGCCGGGCGGCGTCCGCGTCGATCCCGGTGATCTTGGCGTGGGCGACCGGGGATCGCACGACGGCCAGGTGCAGCGTCCCGGGCGGGGTGAGGTTGTCGGTCCAGCGCGTGCGGCCGGTGATCAGGCGCGCGTCCTCCTTGCGGACGCGCGAACGGCCGAGCTCGGTGGTGGGTTCGGCGGTCGCGGTCATCTCAGTTGCCTCCCCCGGCGACCGAAGCCGCGGCCGGCGTGTCGGCGGGGGCACCGGGCTTCATGGCCCGGGCCGCTGCCTGCACCGCCTTGACGATGTTGTGGTAGCCGGTGCAGCGGCAGAGGTTGCCCTCGATGCCCTCGCGGACCTCGTGCTCGTCCGGGTCCGGGTTGTCGCCCAGCAGGTCGATCGCCTGCATGATCATCCCCGGCGTGCAGTAGCCGCACTGGAGGGCGTGGTTCTCGTGGAACGCCTGCTGTACCGGGTGCAGCCGGCCGTCCCGGGCGATGCCCTCGATCGTGGTGACCTCGGCGCCGTCGGCCTGCACGGCCAGGACGGAGCACGACTTCACGCTCTGCCCGTTGAGATGCACGGTGCATGCGCCGCAGTTGCTCGTGTCGCAACCGACGACGGTCCCGGTCTTACCCAGGCGCTCTCTCAGGTAATACACCAACAGCATGCGGGGCTCGACGTCGTCGGCATAGTTCACGCCGTCGACGGTGACCCGGACCTGTGCCATGAGCTCACTCCTCGACATCGACAAGACCGCCCGGCCGCTTCGGGCTCCGGGGCGTGCGCACGCCGGAACACCGCGGGTGTGGCGGCGGGCACATCACACCGCCGATCATGCACCCCTGCAACCACGCTCCGAGGGCCTCGAACGACCAGGACGGGGGCGGGGCCCGGCTGCACGACGGACGGATCGCATCGAACTCCGCTTATACGGGGAAAGTATGCGTAGTTTGACCGCATCAGCGGCGCCGCCTTGGCGGGATGACCACCCCTTCGGACTAATCCTGACGGCCGGTTCGGCCCACGTTCGACCCCGCACGGCGGCGCTCGGGACCCGTGATCATCGGGTGCCCACCCGAGGCCGTGGTGCGGCACCGGCGATCACCGGCCGCTGCGTGCTGCTCGGGCCGGACCCGGACGCCCCGGCACGAGCGGAGCCACCGTGCGGTGCCGCAGGGCACCCCACCAGAGCCCGGCGCCGTAGGCGAGGTCGTCGAGACGGCGGGCGAGGACGTGCGCGGGCAGCGGCGGACGGTCCACGGGGTCGGCGCGCCACCAGTCGACGATCCCCTCGGCCAGCGCGATCACGGCCACCGTGCGCCGGGCACGGCGCGACGCGAGGCATGCGAGCGCGGCGAGGGGCCAGTAGTGGCGGTTCACGGCGTCCACCGTCTGCCCGACGGCGCCCGCGGCGCCCAGCCCGACGAGCAGCACCGCCGTGGCGCGGGGCCGCGCGAGGGGGGCCGGGCGCTGCGCGCCCACCCGCGAGTTGCGCATCTCACCAGGCCGAGTGGCGAGTTTCGTCGAGGCGGCCGGGGCCGACGGGGCGGCCGGACCGGACGCAACCGCCGAAGCCGGGACCGACAGGGCGACCGGGCCGGACGCGACGCCCGAAGCCGGCCGGGCCCGGGCGGGGCCCACCGCAGCAACCGCCCGCCGCGCACGTCCGGCGCGCCACAGAGGCGGCGCCCCCAGGGAGCGGGCCAGCCGTTCCGCCGCCACCGCGCCGATCCCCGTCGCGACGGCGAGCCACCGCAACCGGCCCGTGAGCAGCAGCGCGGCGACCGCGGCCGCCCACGGCGTCAGCACCATCGGCGGAACCGATCCCGCGTGCCGGCGCGCGAGCGGGGCCGCCCCCGTCCCGTAGAAGGCCTTGCGCAGCCACCAGGCCCGCGGTGACGTGCGGTGGTCGTGGGCCACCCGCGCCGCGGGGTCGTAGCGCAGCCGCCAGCCCGCGGCGTGCAGTCGCAGCACGAGGTCGACGTCCTCGGCGACGTGCAACCGTTCGTCGAACCCCGCCCCCAGCACCTCGCGCCGCACGACCAGCGCCGCGCTCGGGACGTAGGCCACCCGGGTGCGCGGCACGATCAGCGCCGGGTCCGGCCCGAGGTCCAGCGACGACCGCACCGCCTCGTACCGGCCCAGCAGTCCGCGGACCGGCGGCAACGCGACGATGCGCGGCGCCGCGAGGGCAACGGCGGGATCGACGAAGTGCGCGCGGAGGGTCGCCAGCCAGCCCGGGGCGGGGACGACGTCGGAGTCGAGGAACGCGACGAGCGGCGTGCGGGCGAGCGCCGCCCCGGCGTTGCGGGCGGCGGCGGGGCCCCGTGGGGCGTCATGGCGCAGGACCCGGGCCCCGGCGCCGTCCGCGACGGCGCGCACCGCCGCAGGATCGGCGGACCCGTCGTCCACGACGATCACCTCGACGCCCGGGAGCCGCCGCAGCTCCGCCCGGTCGCCGCCGGCCCCGCCCGACGCGCGTTCGGTGACGCCGCCCTCGCCCCCGCCCGACGCGCGTTCGGTGACGCCGCCCTCGCCCTCGCCCGACGCGCGTTCGGTGACGCCACCCTCGCCCCGCGCGCGTTCCGGGTCGCCGCTCTCCGTGGACGGCAGCGCCGCGAGCAGCCGCCGCAGCCCGTCCGTCCGATCCTTGACGGGCACCACGACCGTGACCGCGAGTTGCGCATCCTGCGGCCGCGAGTTGCGCATTTCATCAGGCCGCGATGCGGATCCCGCCGGCACCGGATGCACGATCCCTGCGTCGAGCAGTCGCCGGGCGAGCGCCGCCGTCGTCGCGTCGGCGACAGCGAACTCCCGCGCCAGCAGCAGCCGCTGCGCCGCAGGTGCGAGCCGCACGAGCCGCGGCGGCGCACCCCCGATGAGGACCGCTCCGCCGTCCCGGATACGGACGCGCCGGTCCAGGGCGACGCGGAAACCCGGCGGGAGGCCGAGTTCCGGTGGCGGCGAGGCGAGCGTGGTCATGGCCCGGTCAGGGTAGGCGGCGACCGCGCAGGATCGGCCAGACTGCGGGCATGACGAGCCCGATCCGTCCCGCGTACGGTGTCCGCTCGCTCGCGGAGGTGCTGCCGGCCCTACTCGGCGCCCTCGGGGTTGCGCCGGAACGGCCGGAGAACGCCCTGGTCCTCGAGCCCGTCCGGGCAGCGGCGCTGCTCCTTGTGGACGGGCTCGGCTCCGAGTTGCTTCGCGCGCACGCCGCCGACGCGCCGTTCCTCGCCAGCCTGCCCGACGCCGGACCCGTCACGGTGGGCTTCCCGTCGAGCACGTCGATCAGCCTGGCGTCGCTGGGTACGGGCACGCCGCCGGGGGCCCACGGCATCGTCGGCATCGCGATGCGCACCGACGCGACGTTGCTCGACACGCTGAAGTGGACGGTCCACGGCCTGCCGAACGCTCCGGACCTGCGGGAACTGCTGCCACCCGAGCGTGTCCAACCGGAGCCGACGGCCTTCGAGCGGGCCGAGGCGGCGGGCGTCGACGTGACCGTCGTGTCGGCGCGGATCTTTCGCGGCTCGGGGCTCACCAGGGCCGCGCTGCGCGGCGGGCGTTACCGCGGCGTGCACGCGATGGGCGATCTCGCCGCCGAGATCATCGGCGCGCTCGCCGGGCCCGGACGGCGACTCTGCTACGGCTACCACGCCGACCTCGACGCCCTCGGGCACGCCCGCGGGCCGGGGTCGCTGCCGTGGCGGCTGCAGCTGGCGCAGGTCGACCGGCTGGCCGGGTTGATCGCCGAGCACCTGCCGTCCGACGCGGCGCTGGTCGTGACCGGCGACCACGGCATGGTGCGCGTCTCCAGGATCTTCGACGCGGACGACGATCCGGACCTGCAGGACGGTGTCGATCTGCTCGGCGGCGATCCCCGGGCCCGCCATGCCTACGCGCTACCGGGGGCGGGCGCGGACGTCCTGGCGACCTGGCAGGCGGTGCTGGGGGACGCGGCATGGGTGGCGTCGCGGGAGCAGGCGGTCGAGGACGGCTGGTTCGGGCCGGTGGGACCGCTGGTCGCGGACCGGATCGGCGACGTCGTCGTCGCGGCGCGCGGCACCGCAGCGGTGATCCGGTCGCGGGCGGAACCGCTGTTGTCGAAGCTGCCCGGGCAGCACGGGTCGCTGTCGGCCGAGGAGCAGCTCGTACCGCTGCTGATCGCCCGGTCGGGCTGACGCCTCCCTTTCGCTGCGTCTCTGCGGCGACCCCGCGGGCCGGGAGGAGCGCCGAGGACGAGGCGCGCAACTCACCGCAGGACCGCCCCGCTGCGGGCGCCGCGACGGACGAGTGACGGCCCGCTGGTTCTCGATCCGGCAGATGCGCACGTCGAGCCGGCCGAGATCCTCGCCGCCCCCACCACCGACCCCGGCTGGACCCCGCTCCTCCTCAGGGCCGCTGGCCTGGTGACCGAAACCGGCTCCCCGATGGCGCACGGTCCGACCGTCGCCCGGAAGCACCACATTCCCCCGTCACTGCGACGCGACGCGGCTGATCGGCACGGTGAGCTGATCACCATCGACGGCGGCCGCCAGGATCGTCACCATCGACGGCCCCGAGGGGCTACTGCATCACCCGGTCATGATCACCAAGAATGTGGCGACAGCCCCAGATGTGAGCGTCCTGCGACACTCCTGACGATCATGCCCCGAGCGCGCGGGCGCGGGCCCCATCGGGACCCGGCGGCACCGTGGCGTGATCCACCGGTACGTCGCCCGGCGAGATGTGCAACTCGCGCCTGCAGGATGGGCAACTCGCCGATACCAGAGGCCCAATCGCCCTGGTGAAACCCGCAACTCGCG
>JBFWRR010000006.1:106697-123762 GCA_050248815.1 Pseudonocardia sp.
TCACAGGCGCCCGTGGGGGTCCGGCGTCCAGCGTCGCAGCCCCTCGACCAACGACGAGGTCATCGCGACGAGCATCGCCTCGCCCTCCGCGGCCGTCGCTCCCGCGGGATCGCCCAGCACCCCGTTCGGGCTCACCGCGCGCACCCCGCCGGCCCGCAGCGCGTCGAACAGCTTCGCAAGCGGCGCCGTCGCCCCGGCCTCGGCCCGGTCCAGCCGCACCGAGCCCGGATCGAGCGTCAGCATGATCGACGTCTCGGTCCGCCCGGCGTGCGCGTCCCCTCCAGGAACGCCGCACGCGAACCAGGCGACGTCGCGGCCCTCGTCCCGCAACCGCCGGACGGCCGCGGGCAGCGTCGCGACGTTGCCGCCGTGCCCGTTGACGAACACCAGCCGCGGCGCCCACCGGCACGCCGACCGCCCGATCTCGACGAGCACCGCCGCGAGCGCGTCGTGCCCGATCGAGATCGTCCCGGGAAAGCCCTCGTGCTCGCCGGACGCGGTGAACCCCACTGGCGGGGCCACGACGGCGTCCGCCGCCGTGGCCGCCCGGCACGCGACGGCGACGGCGATCCGGGTGTCGGTGTCCAGGGGCAGATGGGGGCCGTGCTGCTCGGTGGACCCCACCGGTACGAGCAGCGTCGCTCCACCGACCTCGGGCCAGACCGCGCCGCCGAGATCGCCGCTCACACACACCCCGTGGCGTTCACACGCACGGCCGACGGCGTGTGCGGAGGTGCGAGGGTGTGTGCCACCACGCGGAGTGCCCGTCAGCTCCCCGCAGCCGGCACCGGCAGGTCCGACGCGCCCGGCGCCGCCATCCCGGCCAGCGGGTTCTCGTCGCACGCCCGGTCCGGCCGCTTCTCCGGCACGGACAGCGACAGCCACACCGGCGTGCGCGAGTTGCGTGGCGCCGACCGCGAGTGGTCGACGTCCGACTTCGGGATCACCGTCTCACCGGACCGGGCCGCGAGCGCCTGCTCGCCGAACCCGCGCACGCACTCGGGGTCCGGCCCGTCCAGCGGCAGCCCGGTGAAGAACTTCGCCGCCATGCACCCGCCCTGGCAGGCGTCGTAGTGCATGCAGGACGAGCACGCACCGCCGGTCTGCGGCCGGCGCAGGTCGGCGAACAGCTCCGAGTTCCGCCAGACGCCCTCGAACCCGCCCGGCGCGCGGACGTTACCGGCGAGGAAGTTCTCGTGGATCGCGAACGGGCAGGCGTAGACGTCCCCGACCGGGTCGATCAGGCACACCACGCGCCCCGCCCCGCACAGGTTGAGCCCGGGCAGCGACTCGCCGTAGGCGGAGAGATGGAAGAACGAGTCGCCGGTGAGGACCTTGTCGCCGTTGCGCAGCAGCCACTCGTACATCTGCCGCTGCTGGCCGGGCGTGGGATGCAGCTCGTCCCACACGTCGGCGCCGCGTCCGGACGGCCGCAGCCGGGTGATCCGCAGCTGGGCGCCGAACTTGTCCGCGATGTTGCGGAACTCGTCGAGCTGGTCGACGTTCTGGCGCGTCATGACCACCGACAGCTTCGGCTGGCCGAAGCCTGCCTCGGCCAGGTTCTCCAGCGCCCGCATCGCGGTGGCGTACGAGCCGGGGCCGCGGACGTGGTCGTTGACCTCCGGGGTGGCGCCGTCCAGGGAGATCTGGACGTCGACGTAGTCCGTCGCGGCGAGCTGCCGGGCCCGCGCCTTGTCCAGCTTGACCCCGTTCGTCGAGAACTTCACCCCCACGTCGTGGGAGATCGCGTAGTCGAGCAGCTCCCAGAAGTCCGGGCGGACGGTCGGCTCCCCGCCGCCGACATTGACGTAGAAGACCTGCATCCGCTGCAGCTCGTCCACGACCGCCTTGCACTCGTCGGTGGTGAGCTCGCGCGGGTCTCGGCGCCCCGACGACGACAGGCAGTGCACGCACGCGAGGTTGCAGGCGTAGGTGAGCTCCCACGTGAGGCAGATCGGGGAGTTGAGGCCGTACTGGAAGTGCTCGACCAGCTTCACACGCGCTCCTCGATGGTTCCGTTCTCGGCGAGGCCGGCGAGGGCCTTCAGGTAGGCGGGCCGGTGGGCGGGCGCGACGCCCGCGGCGTCGATGGCCGCGTGGACGGACGGGTGGCGTTCCAGCCCGGAGACGACCTCCACCAGCTGCGGTGTCTTGAGGAACGACAGCCGCCTCGTGCCGAAGTGGTAGACCAGCGCGCCGAAGGGCTCGGGCCGCAGCGCCACGCTGGGGCTGCAGCGGAACGGCCGGTCGGGATCGAACGCCGGGCCCCCGGCCGCGCCGGTGGGCCCGGCGTCGATGCTCATCGTCGGCGGTCTAGTAGACGCCGCACATGCCGTCGATGGAGACCTCCTCGACGAGGCTCTCCTCGACGAGCTCCACGGGCTCGCCGACAGGTTCGGTCACGGTCTCGTTCGTGGGCGCCATCCAGTTCCTCCAGGGCTCGGGGGCGGGACGGCTCGACCGTAGGTCGCGAGCCGACGACCGACAACCCTTGCCCGTCCTCCCGGCGCCGCCCCTCCCCTACGTTCGGGCAGGCCCGCGGGGCGGCGCCAGCAGGTCCGGGCGGACCAGAGTCGCGGACCCGGCAACCGTGGCGCCACGCCGCGGGTCGCGACCGGCCGGGACGCGGCGGGCGCCGAAAATCGTGGGGCCGGACGGCGCCCGACGGCGAGACTGTCCCGTGTGGAGCCACTCCTGCACCTCGAGACCACCGCCGGCTGGCGCGCGATCCTCGCAGCGGGCGGCATCGACCCGCCCGCAGGTGGGTTCGTACACCTCTCGACACCGGCACAGGTCGCCCATCCGGGCGACTACCTCTACGCAGGTCGCGACGACGTCGTGCTGCTCGTGCTCGACGCCGGACGCCTCGACGACGTCCGCTTCGAGGACGGCGACCCACCCCACCCGCAGGGCTGGCAGTTCCCGCACGCGTACGCCCGGGTCCCGGTCTCCGCGGTGCTGGCGGCGGTGCCGTACCGGCCGCGTGCCGACGGCGGGTTCGACCCGCCGGGCCACCTCCCGGTGACGGTCGCGGACCGGGCCGCCTGGGTGGACCCGGCGATCCGGCGGCGGGCGGCGACCGAGGAGTCACCGGTCACCGGCGGCACCGCCGTGCGCACCGCAGGGTTCGAACGGCGCTGGAGCGCGAACTTCCTGCACCTCACCGGGACTGCGACGGCCGCCGAGGTGGACGCGGACGCCGACCGGGTCCTCGGTGGCTGGGGTCTCCCGCACCGGGTGGTGCACCTGTACGGGGAGCACCTCGCGCCGACGGCCCGCGGGCTGGCCGAGCGCGGCTGGGGCGTCGACGCCGAGGTGACGATGGCGGCCCGGCCCACCCCGGGCGGGGGCCGGGGCGTCGAGCAGGTCGACCCCGCTGGCCTGCTCCCGCTCTGGGCCGCCACCCGCCGGGCCCGCCACCCGGACATCGAGGACGCGGAGATCCGCGAGATGCTCGGCAGCCACGCCGCCGAGGCCGCGGTCACCGACGTCCGGTTCCTCGCGGTGCGTGAGGGCGGCGAGCCCGTCGCGGCCACCGTGCTGAAGATCGACGGGGCGACGGCGTCGTTCGGCCCGCTCGACACCCTCGCGGCATCCCGTGGCCGCGGCCACGGGAACGCGCTGGTCATGGCCGCGCTGGACCACGCCCACCGGGCGGGCTGCGACGTCGTGGCACTCGACGCGCTCGCCGAGGACTGGCCGCGGCACTGGTACGCCCGCCGCGGGTTCGCCGTGGTCGGCAGGTCGTGGGCGGCACACCGCCTCGCGTGAGACGGCCGGGCCCCGTCCTGCCCGGCGGCCTCGCGCGTGAACCGCCCCCGCCGCCCGAGCGGCCCGACCGGCCCGGCCCCACCCCCGCACGCCAACCGCCCTCGCAGACCCGTGCCACGCTCCGCAGACGCTGCAGCCTGTGCGAGGCGCCCTGAAATGCTGCGAGGAGGCCGGTCCGGCCGCACGCCGACGTCCCGTCGGGCCGACCGGCACGTCAGGCCGCGTCCGGCCCAGGCCGCGTCCCGCCGCGGCCGACCGGCACGTCAGGCCGCGTCCGGCCCGGCGGTCAGGGCCGCGTCGCGGCGGGCGACCGGCGGGCTCGGCATCGCGAGCACCTGCCGGGCGAGGCGGGGGATCAGCGCATCGTCGGCGCCGCGGTAGCCGAAGTCCGCGTACGCCACGAGCTCGCGCGCGAGCACCTCACCCACCGCCCCCGGGTAGACGCGCCGGGCGTGCGCCGCCGCCGCCCGCAGGCGCGAGGACTCGTGCCGCTGCAGCGGATCGGCGCCCCCCGCGGCGTCGAGCCACCCCGGCGGTGCCCCGCCGGTCACCGTCCCAACCCGTCGTGACCCATACGAAAGGATAGGCACGCTCCTGACCGTACGGACAGGACGGCGGCGAACGACGCACCGTCGCGCCCGCACCCGGCGTGGGACCGCTCGTCCGGGGCGGCCCGAATCCCACCCACCTTCCCTCCCCCCACCCCCCTCCCCCCGCCCCACCTGCCCGACCGGAGGGGGGAGGACCCCGCGCCCGCGACGGTATTGCTGTGCCCGGCGCCACAGCGGCCCTAGCGTCGGCCCCGACCCCACCCACCTGCACCAGAAAGGGCTGCCATGCAGGTCGAAGAGATGCTCCCGCTGTTCCCGATCAAGGAGTTCCACCCGTTCCCGCGGGGGCTGCTGGGGCCCGGCTCCCACGAGATCATCGGACCGGAGGCACTCAAGCTGGGCTTCAAGAAGACCCTGGTGATGACCTCGGGTCTGCGCGGTTCGAACGTCGTGGAGAAGATCGTCGGCTCGCTCAAGTACCACGGTCTCGACGTCGTGGTCTACGACAAGGTCGAGTCGAACCCCAAGGACTACAACGTCATGGACGCTGTGGCCCTCTACCAGCAGAACAACTGCGACAGCTTCGTCTCCATCGGCGGCGGCTCGTCGCACGACGCCTGCAAGGGCGCCCGCGTCTCGGTCGCGCACGACGGCCGCAACGTCAACGAGTTCGAGGGCTTCAACAAGTCGGAGAACCCGAAGAACCCGCCGCACATCGCCGTGTCCACCACGGCAGGCACGGGTTCGGAGACCTCCTGGGCCTACGTCATCACCGACACCACGACGGACCCGAACAACCCGCACAAGTACGTCGCCTTCGACGACGCGTGCGTCACGAGCCTCGCGATCGACGACCCGGTCCTCTACTACTCCTGCCCGATCGACTACACCGCCCAGTGCGGTTTCGACGTGCTCGCGCACGCCTCGGAGCCGTACGTCTCGCGGATCAACTTCCAGACCTCGCTCGGCAACGCACTGCACGCCATCAAGCTGACCGCGGAGAACCTGCGCGAGGCCGTGTGGAACCCGCAGAGCCTGGCGGGCCGCGAGGGCATGATGTACGCGCAGTACATCGCCGCGCAGGCGTTCAACTCCGGCGGCCTGGGGATCATCCACTCGATCTCGCACGCGGTGTCGGCGTTCTACGACACCCACCACGGCCTGAACAACGCGGTCGCGCTGCCGCGCGTGTGGGCGTTCAACATGCCGGTGGCCTACAAGCGGTTCGCCGACATCGCCCGCGCCATGGGCATCGACACCCACGGCATGACCGACGTCCAGGCCGCCGAGGCCGCGCTCGCCGCGTCCATCCGGCTGCTGCGCGACGTGGGCATCCCGGAGCGGTTCGTCGACGTCACCCAGGACTCGTACTCCAAGAACCGGCTGGGCCAGGGCCCGACCAAGTTCTACGAGAACGCGAAGGTCATCACCGGCGACGACGCGGACGTCGACCGCATCACCAACCACGTCCTCGGCGACGCCTGCACCCCGGGCAACGCGAAGGAGTGCACGTTCGAGACGGTCCGCCCGGTGGTCGAGCACTGCATGACCGGCGACCTGGACGACCTGCTCACCTGAGTTCGGAGTACGTACAGTCGAGGGGCGCCGGTTTCCGACCGGCGCCCCTCGCCCCGGTGGCGAGCTTTCTGATCGGAGCACGATGTCGCAGCACTTCGAGACCGTCGACGATGTGGTCAGGTTCGACTCGGTCGACGAGGTCGTCAGAGCGTTGGGCGAGCAGGGCTACATCGCCGACACCCGCCTGGCCACCACCGTCTTCCTCGTCACCCGGCTGGACAAGCCGCTGCTGATCGAGGGACCCGCGGGCGTCGGCAAGACGGAGCTGGCGAAGGCCCTCGCCGCCGTGAGCGGCCGCAGGCTGCTGCGCCTTCAGTGCTACGAGGGCCAGGACGAGACCAAGGCCCTCTACGAGTGGGACTACGGCAAGCAGCTGCTCTACACGCAGATCCTGCGGGAGAAGATCGGCCAGGTCGTCGCGGACGCCCCGGACCTGCACGAGGCCGTCGAGCGCATCGGGCGCCAGGAGTCGGTCTTCTTCTCCGAGCGGTTCCTCGCGCCGCGGCCGCTGCTGGAGGCGATCCGGTCCGAGGAGCCCGTCGTCCTGCTGATCGACGAGGTGGACCGCGCGGACGAGGCTCTGGAGGCCGTCCTGCTGGAGACCCTCGCCGAGTTCCAGGTGTCGGTGCCCGAGGTCGGCACCTTCACCACGAAGCAGCCCCCGTACGTCATCCTCACCTCGAACAACACCCGCGACCTCTCGGCGGCCCTCAAGCGCCGCTGCCTGCACCTGTTCCTGGACTACCCGTCGGCGGACCGGGAGCTGGAGATCGTCCGGTCGAAGAACACGGGCCTACCGGAGGCGCTCGCCGCCCAGCTCGTCGACATCGTGCGGGGGCTGCGCGAGCTGGAGCTGCGCAAGTCGCCGTCGATCTCGGAGACGATCGACTGGGCCCGCACGCTCGCGGTCCTCGGGGTGGAGGAGCTCAACGCCACGGTCCTGGCCGACACCGCGTCCGTCGTCGTGAAGTACGACAAGGACGTGCGCAAGGCGATCGGCGCGCTGCCGGGGCTGGTCGACCCGAACGCGAAGATCCCCGAGCACGGGCATGGCCACGGCCACGGGCACGGCCACGACTCGGACCACTCCCACGACGCCCCGCCGCGCGGCCCCGTCATCGAGGAGGACGAGCCGGACGAGGTGGACGGGCGCGCGGTGCGGGCCGCCAAGGACCAGGCCGGCCGCTTCGGGCACACCTACGGCTCGAACCCGCTGGGTGTGAAGGCCCCGACGACGCCCAAGGTGCCGGCCGAGCGGGGCTCGCGCAGCTTCGGCGCGGGCCTGGGCCGCAAGCGGGCGCTCTAGCGGGCCGGTCGACATGGAGAACGCGCTGCACCGGTTCGTCCGGCTGCTGCGGCTGCGGCAGGTGCGGATCTCGATCCCCGAGGCGCTGGACGCGATGGCGTGCGCGCGCCAGCCGGGGATGCTCACCGACAAGGCGCACCTCAAGGCGGCCCTGCGCGTCGCGCTGATCAAGGACCGGCGCGACGAGGAGATCTTCGACGAGATCTTCGACCAGTTCTTCGCGCTGGTGAAGGTCGGCGGGCCCGGGCACGACGGTCATGGTCATGGGCACGGCCACGCCGATCTCTCCGACGACGGCGAGCTGCAGGACTTCACCCTCTCCGAGGAGCCCGGCGACAACCCCCAGCAGGGCCACACGCACGGCAAGCCCGTCGACATCCGGGAGTTCTTCAACCCCGAGGACCTGGCGCAGCAGTACAACCTGCACCAGGAGGCGAACAAGCTCGACCTCGCGGCGATGACCGAGGAGATCATCCTCTCGAAAGACAACACTGCCAACCAGCTCTCCGAGGGCAACCGCGTCCAGATCGAGACGGACCGGCTGCACAACGCGGGGGCGCCGGGGCAGATCTCCCAGCAGCAGGGCACCAAGGTCGACGCGGACCTGTCGGTCGCCGAGCAGGAGGCGCTGCTCGGCTGGCTCAACGACGTCGAGGAGGAGCTGGACCAGGACGGCGACGAGTCGGACGCGGCCGCGCTGCGCCGTCGGCTCACCGGCGTCCTCGCCGGGCTCCCGGAGGCGATCAAGAAGCATCTGGAGGCGCTGCTCGCGCTGGAGAACCGGATCGTCGAGGGCGTCGAGGAACGCAAGATCGCCGAGGTGGACCGGGTCGGTGAGCACGAGCGGATGGAGCTGGAGGAGTCGCTGCGCCGCCTCGCCCGCTCGCTGCACGGGGGGCTCACGCACAAGCGCAAGGTGGCCTCGCGCGGGCGGATCGACTCCGGGCGCACGATGCGGCGCAACATGCGCTTCGACGGCATCCCGTTCGCCCCCGTCACCGTGCAGCGGGCCGAGGACAAGCCGCGGCTGGTGGTGCTGGCCGACGTCTCGCTGTCGGTGCGGGCCACCGCGCGGTTCACACTGCACCTGGTGCACGGGCTGCAGAACCTCTTCGGACAGGTCCGGACGTTCGCATTCGTCGCCGATCTCGTCGAGATCACCGACCTTTTCGAGGACCACCCCGTCGAGCAGGCCCTCGGGCTGGTGTTCGGCGGGGACGTCCTGGACGTGGACGCGAACTCGGACTACGGCGCGGCGTTCGGCACCTTCCACGAGGAGTTCGGGTCGGCGGTGAACCGGCGGACCACGGTGATCGTCCTCGGGGACGGGCGCGGCAACGGCAACGACCCGAACCTGGAGGCGTTCGACGAGATCACCCGCCGGGCGCGGGAGACGATCTGGCTCACCCCGGAGCCGCGGTACTCGTGGGGGCTCGGCGGGTGCGACCTGCCGCTGTACGCCGAGTACTGCACCCGGGTGCGCGTCGTCCGGGACCTGACGGGGCTGGAGAGCGCGGCGCACGAGATGGCGACGGAGCAGGTCGGCCGGTGACCCGCCCCGTCCCCGCCGCCATACCCCCCGTCCCCCCGCGAGTTCCGCATCTCGCCGCCGCGAGTTGCGCATCCCGCCGCCGCGAGTTGTACATCCCGCCCGCCCCGCCCCCGCGAGTTGCGCATCCCGCCGCCGCGAGTTGCGGCTTTCGTCAGGCCGGACGGTGACGGTCGCGCCGCCGCGCCTGTCGCTCGACGGCGGCCGCGTCCGGCACGCGATCGACGCGGACACGATCAGCAACGACCTCGCCGACTGGATCGCCGAGGACCTCGTCGCACCGGGACTGATCGGGCCGTCGGAGTTCGAGGCGGTGTTCGTCGAGGCGGTGCTCGCCGTCGATCCGGACCCGGCCGTCGCGTGGACGGCGTTCTACCGCAACACGCTCGCCGCGCTCGACCGCGGCGGGGACGGTGCGGGCACGAACGCGGGCATGGCACCGGTCCACGCGCGGGCCGTCGAGCTCGCGGTGGGCCCGCACGTCGTGGAGCTGGGGTGCTGCTTCGGGTTCCTGTCGCTGCGGCTGGCCCGGGCCGGGGCCCGGGTCACGGCGGTCGACCTCGTGCCGGGGACGGCGCGGCTGCTCGGCTCGGTCGCGCCCCGGCTCCTGGCCGAACCCGCCACACACCCTGTTGAGATGCGCAACTCGCGGCGGCGGGATGCGCAACTCGCCGGGGTCGGGTCGGTCACGGCGGTAGCCGGGGACGCATGCGCCGTCCCCCTGGCCTGCGACGCCGCCGACACCGTGTTCGCGGTGCACCTCCTGGAACACCTGCCGCCCGCGCTCGCCCCGGTCGTACTGGCCGAGATGCTGCGGGTCGCCCGCCGCCGCGCCGTCGTCGCGGTGCCGTTCGAGGACGAACCGAACCCCACCTGGGGCCACGTACGCACGTTCGACCTCACCGCCCTGGACGCGCTCGGTGCCGCCACCGGGCGCCCGTACGCGGCGGCGGAATACCACGGCGGCTGGCTGGTCGTCGACGTGTGATCGGTGCGAGTATCGCTCCGTGCCCATCACCGGCGGGATCAACCACATCGCCACCCTCACCCCGGACCTGGACCGGCTGATCCGGTTCTACGCCGACGCCTTCGAGGCGACGGTGAGCTTCGAGATGGCCGCCGAGGGCGACCACCCCCGGATGGCGATCATCGACCTGGGTGCGGGCGGCGCGCTCAACGTCTTCGAGGTCCCTGACGACTCCATCATCGGCGCCCGGCGCACGCTGGGCGGCCGTGGTCCGATCGACCACTTCGGCATCGCGGTGGACTCCCACACCACCCTCGCCGGGCTGCGCGAGCGGATGGTGGCGGCGGGTGCGGAGATCGGGGAGATCCAGAAGCTCGGCGGGGAATGGTCGCTGTTCTTCCGGGACCCGGACGGCATGGAGCTCGAGGTGTGCGCACCGTCGGGGCCGGACGACCCGGACGCGTCGGGCCGCCCCGCGGAGCCGACCCAGGCCGAGGCGGGCGAGCCGACCCCGGCCTGAGCGACCCGCGAGGATCAGCCTTCCGCGCCACCCGACCGCAGGACGGCCGGGAGGGGCTCGCCGCGGTCGATCGCGCCGGGCACCCGGAAGTCCGCGGCGACGACGCGGGCCGTCTCGACGAAGTCCCGGACCGGCTCCGACTGGTCGTCGGCCCGCCAGGCGACGGCGAGGTCCGAGGGCGAGATGTCGACGACCGGGACGGCCGTGAGCCCCGGGCGGGAGTAGTAGCGCAGGGTCGACATCTGCGTGAACCCGATGCCCCGCCCCGACAGGACGGCCTCGAGACACTCCTCCAGCCGCGTGATCTGCGCGCCGATCCGCACCTCGTGCCCGTCGCGGGCGTCGGCCGCCAACCAGTAGTCCCGCCACGGGCCGGGGCCCCGGCGGGCCACGAAGGGCTCGTCCAGGAGACGCTCGATCGACACCGGTCCCGACCCGGCCAGCGGGGAGTCCGCTCTGACCCCGAGCACCCGCGGCTCCCGGAACAGCACCTCGGCACGCAGCCGGTCCGGGACCGGGAACGCCAGCCGGACGAACGCGGCGTCGACGGAGCCGTCGCTAAGCCCGGCGAACGGGTCGGTGAGATCGCAGGAGCGCATCTCCACCCGCCGCCCCGGGAACCGCTCGGCGTAGCGGCCGAGGATGCGCGGGGTCAGCTCGGCTGCCGCGTTGGCCTGGAAGCCCACCACGATCGCGCGGCGGTCCTGCCGGCCCGCGCCGCGTGTGACGGCGTAGACGCGCTCGGCGTCGGCGAGCAGGATGCGGGCCTCGGCGAGCAGGACCTCCCCGGCCGGGGTCAGGCCGACCGAGCGGCTCGTCCGCACCAGCAGCGCGACGCCCAGGCCGCGCTCCAGCTTGCGGATCTGGACGCTGAGCGAGGGCTGCGCGATGTGCAGGCGCGCAGCCGCGCGCCCGAAGTGCAGCTCCTCGGCCACCGCGACGAAGTACCGGAGGGTTCGCAGCTCGAAGGGAGCGCCCATGAGGCCACCGTAGCCCCGCGCGACCGGTAGGCACGGCCTATCGATCGATAGGCCGCCGGTCCTGGACTCCCGCAGCAACTCGCCGATCTCATGGTCGGCGCAACGGCGCACCCCGGGAGGACCCCTTGGACACCCCGACCGACACCCTGACCGTCTCGCACCTGGGCGGCTCGACGATCGGCTACAAGCTCGACAAGCCCTACGACCCGACCCTGCCCACCCTGGTCCTGGTCAACTCGTTCACCACGTCGGTGCAGCTTTACCGCCCGCAGTTCGCCGATCCGACGCTCACCGAGACCGCAAACCTGCTCGCCATCGAGCCGTACGGCCACGGCGAGACCCGGGCCGGGTACGCGCAGTTCACCTATTGGGACAGCGCCATCGCCAACCTGCAGGTGCTCGACGCGCTCGGCATCGGTGAGGCGTTCGTGCTGGGCACCTCGCAGGGCGGGTGGATCGCCGCCCGGATGGCGATGCTCGCGCCCGACGCCGTCAAGGGGATCATCCCCCTCGGGACCTCGATGGACGACGAGAGCCCGCGCAGCCGCGAGCTCGGCTGCTGGGACGGCGTCGCGTTCTGCACGCCCTCGGTCGACGGGCTCGCCGAGCCGGTGGGCGAGGACTGGGTGATCCCGGACGAGTTCGTCGACGCGGTCCTCGAGGCGGGCCTCGGCGACACCGTGACCTCCGACGAGCGTGAGTTCTGGATCCACACCTACCGGCGCAACTACACCGGCGACGCGGGCCGTCACCGCGCCCATGTCGCGACGATCAACCTGCGCGACCGCGACGGCCTGCACGCCCGGCTCGCCGCCGTGCGCTGCCCCGTGCTGTGGATGCACGGCACGGCCGACTCGGTGTACTCGGTGCCCAACGCGCAGGACGAGATCACCCGTTTCACCGGCTCGGTCGACGCGCGCCTGCAGGTCGTCGACGGCGGTCAGCACTTCCTCAGCGCCGCGAACCCGAAGGAGGTCAACGCGGCGGCGGTGGAGTTCGTCCGGCGCTGGGCGTAGGCGGTCATCCCGCCACGAGCATCACGGCCATCGCCGCGCTCATCGCGATGCGCGCGGGACGTTGCAGGCGCGCCTGTGTGGCGACCGGGCCCGCTGCCCCGTCGGGCCCGGGCGGGGCCGTGTTCGTGAGCATGCGCGCGACGTCCGCGAGGAACCAGGCCGTGAACCCCAGCGCCACGACCGCAAGCAGCAGCGACCCGTCGGGCCCACCCGAGCCGCCGTGGTGGTGCGTGGGGGTGAGCGCCATGAACAGCATGGCCGCGGCGCCGACCAGGTGATGGACGTGCACCTGGCGCGCGTCGCGGCCGGACGCCCGCAGCGCGGCGGCCCCCGCCCACACCCCGAGTGCGAGGAACACCGCGATCCACGCCCACCGGGGCATCGGATCGAGCGAGGGCACGAACATCGCGGCCATCCCGAGGCCCATCACGCCGTGCGCGAGAGCCTCACCCCGCCTGCCGGCCGACGTTCCGAGGTGGAGCACGCCGATCCCGAGGCAGACGGCCGCGAGGAGGACGTCGATCACCTGGCTTCCCATCGCACCCCGCTCGCTCGACCCGCACGTTCGTCGATCACGGTAGGCGGCGATCCGGCACCATACAATACGTACACCCGGTATCCGTACGGTCCTGAGCTGCGGATTCGTCGGCTACCGCCGCGTGAGTTCGCCCGGTTCGGACCATCTCGCAGGCGTCCCCGGCCCCACCTCGCAGGGTCCCCCGGACAACCTCGCAGCGCTCCGGCACGCCTCGCAGGCGCCGCAGCCCCTGCGGGGCGTATGCGGATGCTGCGACGTGTATGCGAACCTGCGAGGGCGGCAGGCGACCGCCCCGCGACCCCGCCCGCCGGGCGCCGGCCAACCGCGCTGCCCGCAACCCCGCCCGCCGGTCGGGCCAACTGCGCTGCCCCGCGCCCCGCGCCCCGCGACCCCGCCCGCCGGGCGCCGGCCAACCGCGCTGCCCGCAACCCCGCCCGCCGGTCGGGCCACCCGCTCGCGACCCGCCGCCCGCGCGTCGGGCCGGCCCGGACCGCCCGCTGCGCATCCGCCGGATCCCGCGGGGCTCCGGCCGAGCAGCCCCGCGACCACCGCGAGCAGATACGAGCGGCTACGGGGCTTCGGCGCCCTGCAGCTCGGTGGCGTCCCGGGCGATGCGGGCCTCCTGCAGCCTCGTGATCCATTCGGCGTCGCCGTCGCCGTGCAGTGCTACGGCCCCGGCGAGCAACCAGAGCATCGACGGCATGAAGTCGGGTCCGAGGCCCTCCGCATAGGCCGCGATCTCCTCGATCCCCTCCTCGTTCACGAGCGCCTCACTGGTGTAGCGGGCCCGCAGCCGCGGACGCTTCCCGAGGTTCTCCTCGATCCACGCGAGGATCTCGGCGACCCGGTCGGGCCGGTCTGCGAGCGCCTCGCGCACCAGCGTGAGCTGGTGCAGGAGCAGGTACGTGGCCATCATCGCGGCCGGGTTGCCGCCGTCCGGCGTGGGCGTGCGCGTGCCGGTCTCGACGATCGCGAACACGGCGTGGCGGGCGGCGTCAGGGGTGTGCTCGTCGACGGTGACCTGGACGGCGTCTCGCAGGGCTGCCGCGACCGCATCCGCGGCGCGCGCCACGTCCGCCTGCTGCTTCTTGTCGAGCACCGCACTCTCCTGCCTTCATGGGCCGCGCCGGACGCCGCGAGCCTAGCCCCGCGGCCGCCCGGGCAGCGCGGGGCGCTGACGGCGGCCGCCGGTCGGTCAGCGCGGTTCCACCGGCAGGTACACCCGGCCACCCTCGGCCGCGAACTGCGCCGACTTCGCGGCCATCCCCGCTTCGATCGCCTCGACAGAGGTGAGCCCGTGCTCCTCGGCGTAGGCCCGCACGTCGGCGGTGATCCGCATCGAGCAGAACTTCGGGCCGCACATGGAGCAGAAGTGCGCCGTCTTCGCAGGTGCCGCGGGCAGGGTCTGGTCGTGGTAGGCGCGTGCGGTGTCCGGGTCGAGGGAAAGGTGGAACTGGTCCTCCCACCGGAACTCGAAGCGCGCGGCGGACAGCGCGTCGTCGCGGGCCTGCGCGTGCGGGTGCTCCTTGGCCAGATCCGCGCTGTGGGCCGCGATCTTGTAGGCGATGACGCCGACCTTGACGTCGTCGCGGTCAGGCAGGCCGAGGTGCTCCTTGGGCGTGACGTAGCAGAGCATCGCCGTGCCGTGCCGGGCGATGATCGACGCGCCGATCGCCGAGGTGATGTGGTCGTAGGCCGGCGCGATGTCGGTGGCGAGCGGGCCGAGGGTGTAGAACGGCGCCTCCCCGCACCACTCCTCCTCGAGGCGCACGTTCTCCGCGATCTTGTGCATCGGGACGTGGCCGGGCCCCTCGATCATCACCTGGACGTCACGGGCGCGCGCGACGTGCGTCAGCTCGCCAAGGGTGCGCAGCTCGGCGAGCTGAGCCTCGTCGTTGGCGTCGGCGATCGACCCGGGCCGCAGCCCGTCGCCGAGCGAGAACGTGACGTCGTAGGCGCGCAGGATCTCGCAGAGCTCCTCGAAGTGCGTGTAGAGGAAGCTCTCGCGGTGGTGCGCCAGGCACCACGCCGCCATGATCGAACCACCCCGGGAGACGATGCCGGTGACCCGCTTCGCGGTCAGCGGGACGTGACGCAGCAGCACCCCCGCGTGCACCGTCATGTAGTCCACGCCCTGCTCGCACTGCTCGACGACGGTGTCGCGGTAGAGCTCCCAGGAGAGTTTCACCGGGTCGCCGCCCGCCTTCTCCAGCGCCTGGTAGATCGGCACGGTCCCGACCGGCACCGGCGAGTTGCGCAGGATCCACTCGCGCGTCTCGTGGATGTCGCGGCCGGTGGACAGGTCCATCACGGTGTCGGCACCCCACCGCGTGGCCCACACCATCTTGTCGACCTCCTCCTCGATCGAGGAGGTCACCGCCGAGTTGCCGATGTTGGCGTTCACCTTCACGAGGAAGCGCTTCCCGATGATCATCGGCTCGGACTCGGGGTGGCAGCGGTTGGCCGGGATGACGGCCCGCCCGCGGGCCACCTCGGAGCGCACCAGCTCGACGTCGACGCCTTCCCGGATCGCGACGAACCGCATCTCCGGCGTCACGTTCCCGGCCCGGGCGTGGGCGAGCTGGGTGACGGCCCCGCCGACCGGCTCACGGGCCGCGATCCACGGCGCGCGCAGCGCCGGCAGCCCGGCCCGCACGTCCACGGCGGCCGAGCTGTCGGTGTAGGGCCCCGAGGTGTCGTAGACGTCGAGGTGCTCCCCGGTGCTCAACCCGATGCGGCGCACCGGCACCCGCAGGCCGTCCGGGCCGTCCAGGTAGGCCTTGCGCGAGCCGCGGATCGGCCCGGTGGTGATCTCCGGACGCGCGGCACTGTCGTCGAGCACGGTCATCTACTGCCCCTCCCGGCGCCGGCATTACCCGGCGGGTTCGACGGTCGGCGGCGGGTAGCCGCCCTCTCAGCCCACTCCCGTGAGCTCCCGTTGGATCACCTCGACCGTAACCCGGCGGGCCCGGATCGGCGTGTCACTCGATCGGGGAGTCCTCCGCCCACCACGGCCGCACCGTCCACAGCGACGAGACGGGCCCGTGCCCACCGCCGAGCGGGAAGGACTGCCGGACGGCCGCCACCATGTACCGCTTCGCGAACCCGACGGCCTCGGGCACCGCGGCCCCGCGGGCGAGGAACGCGGCGAGCGACGCGGCCATCGAGTCACCGCCGCCGTGGGTGTTCTCGGTGTCGAAACGCGGGCCCGGGAGCTCGATGAACTCCTGCCCGTCGTAGAGCAGGTCCAGGCAGCCGTCGGCGTCGGCCTTCAGGTGCCCGCCCTTGACCAGGACGTACCGGGGGCCCATGGCGTGCAGCACGCGCGCCGCCTCGTACTGGCCGTCCCGGTCGCGCACGTCGAACCCGGCGAGCAGGCGCACCTCGTCCAGGTTCGGCGTGACCACCAGGGCCCGCGGGAAGAGCAGGTCGCGGTAGGCGTCCAGGGCGGAGTCGGCGAGCAGCGGGTCGCCGTGCATGGACGCCGCGACCGGGTCGACCACGAGGGGGACGCCGTCCCCACCGACGCCGACCTGATCGCAGGCGGCCACGATCGCCTCGATGATGTCGGTGGTGGCGAGCATCCCGGTCTTCACGGCGTCCAGCCCGATGTCCGACGCCACGGAGACGATCTGCGCGGCCACCGTGTCCGGCGGGATCGTGTGCACCCCCGTCACGCCGACGGTGTTCTGCACCGTCACCGCCGTGACCGCGACGCAGCCGTGGACGCCGCACGCCGCGAACGTCCGCAGATCGGCCGCCGCCCCGGCACCGCCGCCGGAATCGGTGCCGGCGATCGTCATCACGCGGGGCGGTGTCACGCCGACGGTCTGCTCCATGGCCCGACGGTAACCCGCTACGCGAACGCCGCGATCGACTGCCCGCTGTCCTCCGAGCCCCGGAAGAACACGATCTTCCCGTCGGCGAAGCGCCACCAGTGCTGCATGTACATCGAGGCGCTGCGCCCGGTCGCGGGCACCGTGTAGGTCCAGTGGATGGTCGCGTAGACGTCGGTCTCGTTGGCGGCGATCCCGACCAGCTCGAACTCGGTGACGTCGACGTTCTTGCCGATCGCCGCGAAGAACCCCGGCACCTGCTCCTTGCCGCGGAAGGGGCCGTACCAGGGCACGGCGGTCCCCGCGGCCTCTGCGGCCCAGTCGACGTCGTCGGCCAGCTCGGCGAGCACGGCGTCGAGGTCGCGGTCGCGGTAGGCGGCGTAGAGGCGCTGCACGGACGCGGTGTGGCGGTCGGTGTTCGTCAGGGCTGGGTTCGTCAGGGCTGTGTTCGTCA
>JBFWRR010000007.1:0-114420 GCA_050248815.1 Pseudonocardia sp.
AGTCTGCGGGGTCGACGCCGTCGACGTCACGGTCATGGTCATCGCGGGGCAGTCTTCCTTCCCCGCCCTCGGGGACAGTGATCAGGTCAAGATCGGTGACTCACCCAAGGTTGACAGAGAGGGCAGCGGCTGCGGCCACAGGCCTCCGTCCCTCGGTCGGGCCGACTACGCCCGCAGCCGCAATCCCTTCGGCGTGACCCGGAACCCGGCCTCGGTGAGCACGACCGCCAGTTCGGATCCGAGCGAACCCACGCCGTCCGCCCGCTCGACGGCGAGAGTGCCGAGCCAGCCCTCGTGGACGGCGCCCGCGAGCGCCTCCGCCGCCGCACGCAGTTCGACCGCATCGCTCGAGAACGACAGCAACGAGCGCCCCCCGCGCTCCACGTACAGGACGGGCGCGCCGTCGACGAGCACCACCAGCGCCCCCGCCTTGCGCGCCGGCCGGTGCGAGGTCTCGCCGACCGTCGCGGGCCACGGCAGCGCGGCCCCGTAGGGCTGCGCCGGATCGGGCGCCGCCAGGACCACCGCCGGGCCGATCTCCTCCGCAGGCTCGGCCCGGGACAGCGCGCGGAGCCGGTCGATCGCCCCCGGAACCGCGAACTGCGCCGCACCGAGTCCCTCGACGACATACCCGCGGCGCGCTCGGCCCGAATCCTCCATCGCCCGCAGCACCCGGTAGACCGCGGCGAACCCGCCCGGAACCCGCTCGGTGGCCATGGCTCCGCGGGTCAGCACGCCGTGGCGTTCGAGGAACGCCTCGGCGCGGGCGTGGGCCCGGCGGGTCGGGTCCGCCTCGCGCGCCGTCGCGAGCGCCCAGCGCCCACCGGCCGACGGCGGTCCGGAGCGACTGGGCATCGGCGGCCGCCCCGCACGCAGCCGGGCGTAGCGGCCGCGTCCAGCGGTGCGCCGCACGCGGTGCGCCCCGCCGCGGCCCCCGGCTGTGCCGAGGCGGGCACGCAGCGGGGCGAGCGTGTCGTTGGTGACCCATCCGGCCCACAGCAGCTCCCAGAGCGCGGCGACGACCGCATCGTCCGCCGCTGCCGGCTCGCCGGCGTCGAGCAACGTCCGCACCGCGGTGTCGGCGAGCTGGCGGAAGAAGAGCGCGCCGCCGCCGTACGAGGCGCCGGGCCCCGCCACGCTGCCCGGCCCACCGCCGTCCGGTGGCAGCGAGATTCCCAGCGCGGCGAGCAGCGCTCGGTGCAGCGGTGTGCCGACGGGCTCGACGTCCGGGTCCGGCAGCAGCAGGTCTGCCACGTCCGTCGGTGCGAGCGACACCCACCCGTCGACGCCCGCGAGCGCGCCGCACCCCGTCCAGGTCACCTCCCCGGCCACGGTGAGCTCGTCCAGCAGCGCCGGCACGTAACCCGGCAACCGTCCGGGCAGGATGATCGACTCCAGCGCGCTCGCCGGCAACGGTGCGCCCGCGAGCTGCTCGACGACCGCGAGCACGTCCTCGGCGCCGGGTGCGGGTCGAACCCGACCGCGGCCTGCGCCCCGCCCCCCGGCCACCGCCGACCCGCCGCCCGCCGACCCGGCCACACCGGCGCCCGGGCGTCCCGGGCTGCGGCGCCCGCCGCCGACCGGCTGCACCCCCTGCCAGGCAGGCAGGAACCGCCCGAGCGCCCGGGGCTCGACCGGCTCGACCTCGGCGCGCAGGCGGGCCAGCGACCCCCGCCGCAGCCGGCGCAGGACCTCGGCGTCGCAGTACTCGGGGCGGGCGGGCGAGGACGCGGCGCCGGGCCGCAGCTCCCCGCGCACCAGCCGGCCCGCCCCCACGAGCCGGTCCAGCACTCCCGTGACGACCGCGACCCCGAGCCCGAACCGGGCCGCGCAGTCCCCTGCGGTGAACGGCCCGTGCGTGCGGGCGTAGCGCAGCACGAGATCACCCAGCGGGTCCGGGACGGGCTCGGTGAACGTCTCCGGCACGCCGACGGGCAGCGGTGCGCCCAGCGCGTCCTGCACCCGGCCCGCGTCCTCGATCGCGAGCCACCGCTGCTCACCCGCGATCCGCACCCGGATCGCCCGCCGGGCGGCCTCCAGCTCGGCCAGCCACTCCGGGCGCACTCCACGCTCGGCGGCCTCGGCGGTGGTGAGGTCGCCGAGGAACCGCAGCAGGTCCGCCGCCGCCTCGGCGTCGCGTGCGTGCCGGTCCGGTGCGAGCCGCTGCAACGACGCCTCGACCTCCGCGAGCACCTCCGGATCGAGCAGCTCCCGGATCGCCTCGGAGCCCAGCAGCTCGGCGAGCAGCGTGGAGTCCAGCGCCAGCGCGGCCGCGCGCCGCTCGGCCAGCGGGGCGTCGGACTCGTAGAGGAACATCCCGACATAGCCGAACAGCAGGCTGCGCGCGAACGGCGACGGCGACGGCGTGGCGACCTCGACGACCTTCACCTTCCGGGCGGCCACCTCCGTCATCAGATCGCGCAGCCCGGGCAGGTCGTAGACGTCCTGCACGCACTCGCGCATGGCCTCCAGCGTCACCGGGAACTGCTCGTAGCGCCCGGCCACGGCCAAGAGCTGCGAGGCCCGTTGCCGCTGCTGCCACAGCGGGGTGCGGCGACGAGGGTCGCGACGGGGGAGCAGCAGCGCCCGGGCGGCGCACTCCCGGAACCGCGACGCGTACAGCGACGAGCCGCCCAGCTCCGCGACGACGATCTGCTCGATCTCGCCGGCGTCGATCAGCACGTCCTCGGCGGTGGGCAGGATCTCCGCCCCGGAGTCGTCCATCGCGTCGGGCAGGCGCAGCACGATCCCGTCGTCCGCACCGAGGGCGGACACCTCGACCCCGCGCCGCTCCCGCAGCCGGGCCGCGATCGCCAATGCCCACGGCTGATTGACCTTCGAGCCGAACGGCGAGTGCACGACCAGCCGCCAGTCGCCCAACTCGTCGCGGAACCGCTCGACGAGGATCGTGCGGTCGCTCGGGACGTGCCGCGTGGCCTCGCGCTGCTCGTGCAGGTAGGCGAGCAGGTTGTCGGTGGCCCACTCGTCGAGCCCCGCCGCAGCGGCGCGGGCGCGGGCAGGCTCGTCCGCGAGTGCGGCCATCTCCCGGACGAACGCGCCGACGGCGCGACCGAGCTCCAGCGGGCGCCCGACCTGCTCGCCCTTCCAGAACGGCATCCGCGCGGGCTGCCCCGGGGCCGGGGTGACGATGACGCGGTCGTGGGTGATGTCCTCGACGTGCCAGCTCGACGTGCCGAGCAGGAACGTGTCGCCCACCCGCGATTCGTAGACCATCTCCTCGTCCAGCTCGCCGACCCGCGATCCGCGCCCGTCCGCCCCGCCCGGGGTGGTGACGGTGAAGAGCCCCCGATCGGGGATCGTCCCGCCGGAGGTGACGGCCAGCCGCTGCGCCCCCGGGCGCCCGCGCAGCTCGTCCGTCACCCGGTCCCAGGTGATGCGGGCGCGCAGCTCCCCGAACTCCTCCGACGGGTAGCGGCCCGCGAGCATGTCCAGCGTGGCCTGCAGCGCCGACTCCGGCAGCGCCGCGAACGGGGCCGCCCGGCGGACCACCGTGGCCAACTCGGCCACCGTCCACGGTTCGAGCGCCACCATCGCCACGACGTGCTGGGCCAGCACGTCCAGCGGGTTGCGCGGGTAGCGCAGCGACTCGATCGCCCCGTCCGCCATCCGCTCAGCGACGACCGCGCAGGAGACGAGGTCGCCCCGGTACTTGGGGAACACGACACCCCGCGACACCGCACCGACCTGGTGGCCCGCCCGGCCGATCCGCTGCAGCCCGGACGCCACGCTGGGCGGGGCCTCCACCTGGACCACGAGGTCGACCGCGCCCATGTCGATGCCCAGCTCGAGGCTGGAGGTCGCGACGACGCAGGGCAGCAGGCCCGCCTTCAGCTCCTCCTCGACGAGGGTGCGCTGCTCGCGCGCCATCGAGCCGTGGTGCGCCTTCGCGACGGTGTGGAACGCCGCCGCTGGGCGCCCCTCGCCCGCCGGGAGGGAAGCCGTGCCCGCGGCGACTCCCGACTGCCCCACGGCCTCGGCGGGGAACCGGCTCGGCCCGGCGCTGATCCCGCCGAGCTCGTCCAGGTCGAGCTCGGCGAGCTCCGCCTCCTCGGCGGCCAGTTCGTTGAGCCGCGCGGTGAGCCGTTCGGCCAACCGGCGCGAGTTCGTGAACACGATCGTCGACCGGTGCTCCCGCACGAGACCGAGCAGCCGCCGCTCCACCGCGGGCCAGATCGACGGCCGCTGGGCGGCGCCCGCGGCCGAGCCGATCACCTCCTCGTCCGCGCTGCCCGGGGCGGGCCGCTCGTCCAGCGCCGCGAGGTCGGGCACCGGCACCTCGACGGCCACCTCGATCGTCTTCGGCGTGCGCGGAGCGACGACCGTCACCGGCCGGGCGCCGGCCAGGAACGTCGCCACCTCGTCGACCGGCCGGACCGTGGCCGACAGGCCGATCCGCTGGGCCGGACCGTCCACGAGCAGCTCGTCCAGCCGTTCCAGCGACAGCGCCAGGTGTGCACCGCGTTTGGTGCCGGCCACGGCGTGCACCTCGTCGACGATCACGGTGCGCACCCCGCGCAGGGATTCCCGCGCCGCGGAGGTGAGCAGCAGGAACAGCGACTCCGGTGTGGTGACCAGCACATCCGGCGGCGTGCGGGCGAAGGAACGGCGCTCGTCGGCCGGAGTGTCGCCGGTGCGCATCCCGACGGTGATCTCCGGCATCGGTGTGCCGAGGCGGCGCGCGGCCTGGCGGATCCCGGCAAGCGGCGCCCGCAGGTTGCGCTGCACGTCCACCGCCAGGGCCTTGAGCGGTGACACGTACAGCACCCGGCATCGGTGCCGCGGATCCGGCGCCGGGGCGGCCCAGGTGGACGGCCCGGCCTCCCCGGACGGTGCCGAAGCCAGCCGGTCCAGCGCCCAGAGGAACGCCGCGAGCGTCTTGCCCGACCCGGTGGGCGCGACGACGAGCGCGTGCCGCCCCGCCTGCGCCGCGGCCCACGCCCCCTCCTGCGCAGCCGTGGGCGCGGCGAAGGCGCCGGTGAACCAGGCCCGGGTGGCGGGGGAGAAGCCCGCCAGTACGTCGTCCTCCCGGCTGCCCGGCCCGGCCTGCGTCGATCCCACGTGCCCATCATGCGCGGACCCACCGACAGTTTTCGGCCGGCCGGGCGAACCGCGGTCCGTGGTGCGCCCCTCGCAGGGGGTGGGCGTGCTTCGCAGGGGCCGCGGCGTCTGCGGGGTGTGGTGCTGGTCTGCGCGGCGTCCGGTCGGCGTCCGGTCGGCGTCCGGTCGGCGCTGTGGCCCGGTGCGCCGCGGCCGGAGCGCCGTGGTCCGGTGCGCCGTGGTCCGGTGCGCCGTGGTCCGTGAGGCATGGCCGTCGCAGGGGGTGGGTGCGCCCCTTCGCAGGGGGTGGGTGCGCTTCTCGCAGGGGGTGGGCGCGCTTCGCAGGGACCGCAGCGTCTGCGAGGCGTCGCGCAGCCCTGCGCGGCGTCCGGCTGGGCTGGGGCCGCGGCCCCGTCGCCTCCGCCCGTCCGCGGGGCCGCCCCGGCGACCCGAACACATCTGCTTCCCCGTCCGGGGCCGCCCAGGCACGATCGGGTGGTGACCGGTACCGCGCAGCAGCACGACACCGCCGCCGTCCAGCGCCGGACGATCGCCGTCCTGGCCGTGGCCCAGGTCCTCGGTGGCGTCGGTGTGGCGACGTCGATCGTCGTGGGCACGCTGGTCGGGGCCCGGATCTCCGGCTCGGACGGTGTGGGCGGGCTCGCGCTGACCGCCCTGGTGCTGGGCGCGGCGCTCGCGGCACTGGTGCTGGCCCGGGTGGCGACCCGGTCGGGCAGGCGGCCGGCGATCACGCTGGGCTTCGGCGCGGCGGCGCTCGGCTCGGCCGCGGCCGCGCTGGCCGTGGTGGTGGGCAGCGTCGTGCTTCTGCTGGTGGGCCTGCTCCTGCTCGGCTCTGCGACCGCCGCGGGGCTCGCGGCCCGCTACGCCGCCACCGACCTGGCAGAGCCGCGGCGGCGGGCGCGCGCACTGGCGTTGGTGGTCTGGGCGACGACGATCGGCGCCGTCGCGGGCCCGAACCTCGCCGGGCCCTCCCAGGTCATCGGCACCGCGCTCGGCCTCCCGCCGGACGCAGGCCCGTTCCTGCTCTGCGCCGTGGCGGTCGGCGCGGCCGCCGCGACGGCCTGGATCGGGCTGCGTCCCGATCCGCTGCTGCTCGCCAGGGCCGCGGCGGCCCCGGCGGGGCCCGTCCGGGCCCCCGACGTGACCGGCCGCGACGTGCGGGCCGCGCTGCGGGCGCACCCGATCGCCCTGCTCGGCCTCACCGGGGTGGCGCTCGGGCATCTGGTGATGATCGCGCTGATGTCGATGACGCCGGTGCACATGGACCACGGCGGCGCCAGCCTGGAGGTGATCGGGCTGGTCATCAGCCTGCACGTCGCCGGGATGTACGCGTTCAGCCCGCTGTTCGGCTGGCTCGCCGACCGCACGGGCCGGGTCCGCACCCTCGCCCTCGGCGCGGCCCTGCTCGCGGCCTCCGCGGTCCTCGGCGCGCTCGCCGACCCGCACGACACCGTCGTGCTCGCGGTGGCGCTCACGCTGCTCGGGCTGGGCTGGTCCGCCGGCCTGATCGCCGGGTCGACGCTGCTCACCGAATCCCTGCCGGTCGACGTGCGGCCCCGGGCGCAGGGCCTGTCCGACGTCACGATGAACGTCGCAGGTGGCGTCGCGGGCATCGCGGCGGGGCTCACCGTCGCGGCCTCGTCGTTCGCCCTGCTCGGTGTGGTGGCCGCCGTCCTGGTGATCCCGTACCTGCTCGTGACCGGGACACTCGCCGTGCGGACGGCCACCGCCTGACCGGCCGGGAGCGCGCCACTACCCTGGGTGATGTGACTGCCCCACCGTCCGTCTTCCCCGTCCTCGAGACGCTGCTGCCGGCCGTCCGCAAGCCCGTGCAGTACGTCGGAGGCGAGCTGAACGCGCGCCCGGCGGGCGACGCCGCGTGGGACGCGACGCCGGTGCGCTGGGCGCTGCTCTACCCCGACGCATACGAGGTCGGGCTGCCCAACCAGGGCGTCATGATCCTCTACGAGCTGCTCAACGAGCGCCCGGACGCGCTTGCCGAACGCTGCTACGCGGTCCAGCCCGACCTCGAGGAGCTCATGCGCTCGCGCGGCGTTCCGGCGTTCACGGTCGACGCCCACCGGCCGGTCGGCGCGTTCGACGTGCTGGGTGTGAGCTTCGCCACCGAGCTCGGCTACACGAACCTGCTCACCACGCTCGACCTCGCCGGGATCCCGCTGCACGCGGTGGACCGGGGGATCGACCACCCGGTCGTCGTCGGCGGCGGGCACGCTGCGTTCAACCCGGAGCCGGTCGCGGACTTCGTGGACGTCGCGGCGCTCGGTGACGGCGAGGAGGCCGTCGGCGACATCACCGAGGTCGTCCGGGACTGGAAGGCGGCGGGCCGCCCCGGCGGGCGCCGCGAGCTGTTGCTGCGCCTGGCCGCGACGCCGGGCTGCTACGTCCCGTCGCTCTACGACGTCGCCTACGGCCCGGACGGCGCGATCGCGGCGGTGCGGCCGCTCGACCCGCGCGTCCCCGCCACCGTGCAGAAGCGCACCACCGTCGACCTCGACGAGTGGCCCTACCCGAAGACGCCGATCGTCCCGCTCGCCGAGACGGTGCACGAGCGGGCGTCGGTGGAGATCTTCCGCGGCTGCACCCGCGGCTGCCGCTTCTGCCAGGCCGGGATGATCACCCGTCCGGTCCGGGAGCGGTCGCTGCGCGGCATCGGGGAGATGGTGGACTCCGCGGTGCACGCGAGCGGGTTCGACGAGGTCGGCCTGCTGTCGCTGTCGAGTGCGGACCACTCCGAGATCGCCGAGGTGACCAAGGGCCTCGCGGACCGCTACGACGGCACCCACACCACGCTCTCGCTGCCGTCGACGCGAGTGGACGCGTTCAACATCGACCTCGCGAACGAGATCAGCCGCAACGGCCGCCGCTCCGGGCTCACCTTCGCCCCCGAGGGTGGTTCGGAGCGGATCCGGCGCGTGATCAACAAGATGGTGTCGGAGGAGGACCTCATCCGCACCGTCTCGGCCGCGTTCTCGCAGGGCTGGCGGCAGGTGAAGCTCTACTTCATGTGCGGGCTGCCCACCGAGGAGGACGCCGACGTCCTGCAGATCGCGCAGATGGCCCACGACGTCATCCGGGCGGGTCGCGCCGCCTCCGGGCGCAACGACGTGCGCTGCACGATCTCCATCGGCGGGTTCGTTCCCAAGCCGCACACCCCGTTCCAGTGGGCGGCGCAGGCGCACCCGGACGTCGTCGACGCGCGGCTGCGCAAGCTGCGCGAAGAGATCAACTCCGACCGGCGGCTCGGGCGCAACGTCGGCATGCGCTACCACGACGGGCAGCCCTCGCTGATCGAAGGGCTGCTCGCACGGGGCGACCGCCGCGTCGGCGCGGTGATCGAGGCGGTGTGGCGCGACGGCGGCCGTTTCGACGGCTGGAGCGAGTGCTTCTCCTACGAACGCTGGGTGGCCGCCTGCAAGGCCGAGCTGGAGCCGCGGGGCGTCTCGCTGGAGTGGTTCACCACCCGCGAGCGCGACCGTGACGAGATCCTGCCCTGGGACCACCTCGACTCCGGGCTGGACCGGGACTGGCTCTGGGAGGACTGGCAGGACGCCCTCGACGGGCGCGAGCAGGACGACTGCCGCTGGACGCCCTGCTTCGACTGCGGGGTCTGCCCGTCCACCGGCACCGACATCCAGGTCGGCCCCAGCGGGACCACGCTCCTGCCGCTCACGGTCGTGAACCGCTGATCAGCGAGCCCGCCATCCGGGTCGCCGACGAGCGCGACGTCACAGCCCTGGCCGCACTGCGCCGGGCCTGGCTGGAGGAGCGCACGGGCGAGGCGGGCGACCCCGCGTTCGAGGAGGCGTTCGCCCAGTGGTGGCGCGCCGAGCTGCCGCGGCGGACGTTCTGGGTCGCCGAGGTCGGCACGGCGCGCAGCGGGTACACGGCGGTCGGGTCGATCAACGTCGTGGAGATCGTCCACATGCCCCGGCCCGGCGCCCGGGGCGGGCGGATCGGCCACGTCGGGAACACGTTCGTGCTGCACGCCTTCGCCGGGCGCGGGCTGCCCGATGCGCTGCTCGCCGCCGCGATCGAGCACGCGCGGCGACGCCGGTACCGGCGGCTCGTGCTCGCCCCGACGGCGGGCAGCGCCGCGTTCTACCGCGCGGCGGGTTTCGAGCCCGCCGGGGAGGGTCTGCTGGTGCTGGACCCGTCGACGCTCCCGGACCCGGCACCGTCGGATTGACCGGTGATCACCGTTCGGGTGCAAAGGCACCGGATGCGGTCGCCTCCCGTGCCGAGGCGGTGATCATGTGGGCGCGGGCGGGTGCCGGGCGCGCGGGTCGTAGGCTCCTGGCATGGCTCGCGTGCGACCTGGTCAGGCCGCCAACCCGGCCCCCCCGACGGTGGCGCGGGTCCGCCTGCGCTTCGCGAAACGCGGGCGGCTGCGGTTCCTGTCGCACCGCGACGTCGCCCGCAGCTTCGAGCGGGCCGTCCGCCGCGCCGGCGTGCCCGTCTCGCACTCCCACGGCTTCAGCCCGCACCCGCGGCTGTCGTGGGTCGGCGCCGCGCCGACCGGGGCGGCCAGCGAGGCCGAGTACGTCGAGATCGGTCTGACCCGCGATGTGGATCCCGACGAGCTCGCCCGGGCGCTGGACGCGGCGCTGCCCGACGGCCTGGACGTGCTCGCGGCCGTCCGGGCGTCAGGAGGCGCGCTCGCGGACCGCATCGACACCGCCGTATGGCGGATCGAGCTGCCCGATGTGGATCCGGTCACGCTCGGCCTGGCGGTCGATGCCCTGCTCGCGGCCGAGCGCGTGGTGGTCGAGCGGATCACCCCGTCGGGCCGCCGGGAGGTCGACGTGCGGGCTGCACTGGCCCGGCTGGAGGTCGAGAGCGGCAGTTCGAGCCTCGGACCTGCGGGCACCTCCCTGTCGAGTGTCACATCTGCGGACGCGTCCCCGGCACCGCGGTGCTGTGCGATACTGACCGCGGTCGTACGGCAGTCGACACCTGCCGTCCGACCCGACGACGTGTTGGGTGCACTCGACGTTGTCGCAGGTCTTCGGCCTCCGGTGCCCGCGCGAGCGACCCGGACGGCCCAGGGGCTGCTCGACGACCGGGGCATCCTCGCCGATCCCCTCGGCTGACGTCCGGGTCACCACCCGGGACGCCGCCGTCCGATTCGGCGCCTGCTGCCGGCCCCCCGCCGGCGACGGACCGGCGTCGAGCAATGCGTGGCGCGGACGAACCCGGTAACGGGCCGGCTGCCCGCGACGAGCACGATCTTGAGGATTGCTTCCCGCACACCCGCGGGAAGAACGCACGTGCCCCTGCGCGGCCGCCTCCTGGTGAGGCGCCCGGGGGTGAAGGAGCTGAATGTCGGATATCGATTCGCCCGCCGGTCGCACCGGCGGGCCTGTCCCCGTACCCGCGCTGGACGATCTGCCGGAGAAGCTGCGGGTGCACGCGCTCGCGCGGCTGCTCGGGCGCACCAGCAAGGAGGTCCTCGCGACCCTGGCCGAGCTGGGGGTCGAGGCGCGCAGCGCGCAGTCCAGCGTCCTGCGAAAGGACGCGGAGCAGGTCGTCACGGCGCTGCTGCCCCCGGCGGAGGGCGATGCGCCCGGTGATCCGGGCGAGGTGACGGGCGGACCCGCTGCGGGCCTCCGGGAGGACGATCGCGGGGCGGCCGCGGATGCCGCGCCCGCCGCGAGTGACCCCGTGTCGGCGGCGAGTACCCCGGCGAGCGTTCCCGAGCCGACGGCGCCCGCCGGGAGCCCTCCCGTGCCCGCCGCGAGCACGCCGGCGACCGGCCCCGAGCCGACGGCACCCGCCCCGGCGGTGGGCCCGCCGGCTCCGGCGCAGGCCGTTCCCGCCGTCCCGCTCTTCGGCGCCGCCGAACCGGCCGCCGCGGCGGCCACCACGCCCGTCTTCGCCCCCGCGACGCCGCTGTTCCAGCCGCCGGCTCCCGCCACCCGCACCCGGCGCCGTTCCCGCTCCACGGCCTCCACGGCCTCCTCGGCCGCCGAGGTCACTGACACGACGGACTCCACGGCAGCCGCGAGCACCGCGGATGCCGCCGCCGCACCCGCCGAGGCCGACGGCTCCGCCGAGACCCTCGACACGACTCTCGACACGGCCCTCGACACGGCCCTCGACGGTGACGCAGATACCGCCGATACCGCCGATGCCGGCCCGGACGACGACGGTGAGGGTGGACGGCGCAGGCGCCGTCGCGGCCGCCGGGGCCGCGGTCGCGGCCGGGGAGCCGACGACGCCACCGACGAGCCGGACGACTCCGGGGACGCCGAGCGCGGCGACGGCCCGGCGCAGGACGCCGACAGTGCCGACACGGCCGACACGGCCGACACGGACGCCGGAACCGACGAGGACGAGACCGACGACGAGGAGGCGGGGGAGTCGGACGAGTCCGGCGGTTCCCGGCGCCGCAGGCGCCGCCGCCGCCGTCGGGGCAACGGCGACGACGCGGACGATTCGGGCGCGGCCGATCCGCCGAACACCGTCACGAGGCTCCGCTCGTCGCGTGGCCGGGACTCCGACGCCGACCGGGACTCCGACGACGGGGTGCAGAGCGTGCGCGGATCCACCCGCCTCGAGGCGAAGCGCCAGCGCCGCCGGGACGGTCGCGACGCGGGCCGACGCCGCGTCCCGATCCTGTCCGAGGCCGAGTTCCTGGCCCGCCGCGAGTCCGTGGACCGGGCGATGGTCGTGCGCGAGCGCGGCGACCGCGTCGAGATCGCGGTGCTGGAGGACGACGTCCTCGTCGAGCACTTCGTCACGGGCGGCGTGGACGGCTCCGGCAACGGCACGGGCAAGTCGATCGTCGGCAACATCTACCTTGGCCGCGTGCAGAACGTGCTGCCCTCGATGGAGGCGGCGTTCGTCGACATCGGGCGCGGCCGAAACGCCGTGCTCTACGCCGGTGAGGTCGACTGGGACGCCGCCGGGCTCGGCGGCAAGGCGCGGCGCATCGAGCAGGCCCTCTCCAGCGGCGACTCCGTGCTCGTGCAGGTCACGAAGGACCCGCTCGGGCACAAGGGCGCGCGGCTGACCACCCAGATCAGCCTCGCCGGCCGGTTCCTGGTCTACGTGCCCTCCGGCGGCGCGGCGGGGATCAGCCGCAAGCTGCCCGACGTCGAGCGCCGCCGCCTCAAGGACATGCTCAAGGAGATCGTCCCCAGCGAGGCCGGGGTGATCATCCGGACGGCCTCGGAGGGCGTGAGCCAGGAGGCGCTGGAGCGCGACGTCCGCCGCCTGCAGGCGCAGTGGGAGGTCGTCAAGGGCAAGGCGGAGGCCACGGGCCCGAGCAGGCCGAAGGCGCCGTCGCTGCTCTACGAGGAGCCGGACCTGCTGATCAAGGTCGTGCGCGACCAGTTCAACGAGGACTTCTCCACGCTCGTCGTCGCCGGGGACGACGCCTGGGACACGGTGTCCGGGTACGTCGGCCACGTCGCCCCCGAGCTGGTGGACCGGCTGCACCGCCACGTCGGGCCCGCCGACGTGTTCGCGGAGTACCGCATCGACGAGCAGCTGCTGAAGGCCCTGGACCGGAAGGTGTGGCTGCCCTCGGGCGGCACGCTGGTGATCGACCGCACCGAGGCGATGACGGTCATCGACGTGAACACCGGCAAGTTCACCGGGTCCGGCGGCAACCTCGAGGAGACCGTCACCCGCAACAACCTCGAGGCGGCCGAGGAGGTCGTGCGCCAGCTGCGGCTGCGCGACATCGGCGGCATCATCGTGATCGACTTCATCGACATGGTGCTGGAGGCCAACCGCGACCTCGTCCTTCGCAGGCTCACCGAATGCCTGGCCCGCGACCGCACCCGCCACCAGGTGGCCGAGGTCACCTCCCTGGGTCTGGTGCAGATGACGCGCAAGCGGGTCGGCGGAGGGCTCCTGGAGCACTTCTCCACCACCTGCGAGCACTGCCGCGGCCGCGGGGTCGTCGTCAACGCCGAGCCGGTGGCCGAGCGGGTCGAGACCGGCCGCGGTCCGGACCGGGACGGCCGCCGTTCCCGCGGAGGACGCCGCCGCGGCGACGGGCCACAGGCCGGGGACGGCGGGCGCAACGGCCGCTCGGCGGACGCGGAGCGGGGCCCGGTCCTTCCGGAGCCCGCGGCCGGTGCCGCCGGGCCCGGGACAGGGCAGGCCGCGGAGCCGGCGGAGCCGGCATCGGCGGAAGCCGTCGAGCCGGTGGCTCCCGCCGAGGCAGTGGTTCAGGAGGCGGTGGTTCAGGAGGCAGTGGCTCAGGAGGCGGTGGAGAAGGCGGTCGTGGTCCAGGAGGCGCTGGCCGCGGCGGTGAGCGCGGTCGCGGCGCCGGTCGACGCGCCCGCCGCGACGGCGGCCGCCTCGACAGCCGCGCCGGCCGGGCCGGGGGTGGTGACAGAGCGGGCCGAGGCGTCCGATCGGGTCGGGCCCGGCGTGGTGGCCGAGCAGGTGGGAACGGCCGACCAGGCTGGGACGCCCGAGCGGACCGCGGCAGCCGCCGCCGTCGCGGTGACCGGGTCCTCGTCGTTCGCGCCTGCGGCACCGGAGCAGACGGCCTCCCCGGAGGTCACCACGGTGTCAGCCGGGCGCACTGCGGGGCCCACGCCGGACCCGGCGGGCGACCGCCTGCCGAACGGCGTGGCCGACGGTGGGGGTGGTGTGGGTGGTGTGGGCGCAGCCGACGCGGCCGCGCCGGCCCCCCGTGCCCGGCGCCGCGCCGTCCGCCGCAACGCCGGCGCACCGAGTGTGCCCGGTGGGGAGGCCACGGTCGCGGTGGTGACGGTCGCGGCGACGGACGGAGCGGCCACCGACGGCGGGGCGGCCTCGACCGGCCCGGCGACCGGGGCCTCGACCGGCTCGTCCACCGCAGGCGTCGTGGCCGGGCTCGCCGGCGTGGTCCCGCAGCCCGAGCCCACGGCCACGGCGCGCCCGCGCCGCGCCCGGCGCGTGGCATCCCGACCGGCCGGTCCGCCCGCGGCGGAGGCCGGCGAACCGGTGCCGGTGGAATCCGGGGGAGACCCGGTGTGACACCCGCGAGGACCTTTCCGTACCCTGGGACGTCGAGTGCCGGAACACCTCGCGGTTCCGGCCGGGTCGGCACCGCCCGCCCGATCCAGTAGGCCCCCCGATTTCAGGAGTCGTGCGTCCACGATGTACGCGATCGTCAAGACCGGCGGCAAGCAGTACAAGGTAGCCGTCGACGACGTGCTCACCGTCGAGAAGATCGTCGGCGAGCCCGGCGCGGAGGTCAGCCTCCCGGCCGTCCTCCTCGTGGACGGCGACGAGCTGACCACCGATGCCGATGCCCTCGCTGCGGCGTCGATCACCGCGAAGGTGGTCGAGCACACCAAGGGTCCGAAGATCCGCATCCACAAGTTCAAGAACAAGACCGGCTACCACAAGCGGCAGGGCCACCGCCAGCCGCTGACGAAGCTCCAGGTCACGAAGATCGCGAAGTAGGTCGAGATGGCACACAAGAAGGGCGCGTCCAGCTCGCGCAACGGCCGCGACTCGAACGCCCAGCGCCTCGGCGTGAAGCGGTTCGGCGGCCAGGTCGTGAACGCTGGTGAGATCATCGTCCGCCAGCGGGGCACCAAGTTCCACCCGGGGACGGGCGTCGGCCGCGGCGGGGACGACACGCTGTTCGCGCTGGTCGAGGGCGCGGTGCAGTTCGGCTTCACGAAGGGCCGCAAGGTCGTCAACGTGGTGCCGCAGGCCTGAGAGGCCTGCAGTGCTCGCAGCGGACGCTGCGAGCGAGCGGCATCGGCGGGGGCCGCCAGGCCCCACAGCTGATTCGTGACCGACGGCGGGCCGCCCACCGGGTGGCCCGCCGTCGGCGTGTGTGGAGGACGGGGCGATGTCGAGGTTCGTGGACCGGGTGGTGCTGCACGCCACCGCGGGCGCGGGCGGCAACGGCTGTGCCTCGGTGCACCGCGAGAAGTTCAAGCCGCTCGGTGGCCCGGACGGGGGCAACGGCGGGCGCGGCGGCTCGGTCGTGCTGGTGGTCGACCCGGACGTCCACACGCTGCTGGACTTCCACCACCGCCCGCACGCCGCCGCGCGCAACGGCACGCAGGGCCAGGGCGGGTTCCGGGCCGGGGCCAACGCGGACGACATGGAGCTGCGCGTCCCGGACGGCACCGTCGTGATGACCGCGGACGGCGAGGTGCTCGCGGACCTCGTCGGCGCCGGCACCCGGTTCGTGGCCGCCGCGGGCGGGCGCGGCGGCCTGGGCAACGCGGCGCTCGCGTCGGCGGCGCGCAAGGCGCCCGGATTCGCGCTGCTCGGCGAGCCGGGGGAGAGCGCCGACCTGGTGCTGGAGCTGCGGTCGATCGCCGACGTCGGGCTCGTCGGATTCCCCTCGGCCGGCAAGTCCTCGCTGGTCGCGGCCCTGTCCGCGGCCCGCCCGAAGATCGCGGACTACCCCTTCACCACGCTCGTTCCCCAGCTCGGGGTGGTGAGCGCGGGGGAGGAGGTCTTCACCGTCGCGGACGTCCCCGGGCTGATCCCGGGCGCGTCCGAGGGACGTGGGTTGGGCCTGGACTTCCTGCGCCACGTCGAGCGCTGCTCCGTCCTCGTCCACGTCGTGGACTGCGCCACCTACGAGCCCGGCCGCGACCCCGTCTCGGATGTCGAGGCGCTCGAGTCCGAGCTCGCCCGCTACACGCCCGCGCTCGGCGGGGCCCTGGCGGACCGGCCGCGGCTGGTCGCGTTGAACAAGGTCGACGTGCCGGACGCGCGCGAGCTCGCCGAGCTGGTCGAGCCGGAGCTGGCGCAGCGGTTCGGCTGGCCCGTGTACGCGATCTCCACCGCCACCCGCGAGGGCCTGCGGGAGCTGTCGTTCGCGATGGGGGCCGAGGTGCGCGCCCATCGTGCCGCGCTGCCCGTCGCCGAGCCCACCCGCGTCGTGCTGCGGCCCACGCCCGTCGACGACGCAGGGTTCACCGTGGAGGCCGATCCGGAGCTGCCCGGCGGGTTCGTCGTGCGCGGCCGCCGTCCCGAGCGCTGGATCCGGCAGACGGCATTCGACAACGACGAGGCCGTCGGCTATCTCGCGGACCGCCTCGCCCGCCTCGGCGTCGAGGAGGCGCTGGCGCAGGCGGGTGCGCAGCCCGGCTGCCCCGTCACGATCGGGGACGTCACCTTCGACTGGGAGCCCTCCACCCCGGCCGGGGTCGCGGTGCTGATGTCCGGACGGGGTACGGACCGGCGCCTGGAGCCGGACGCGCGGGTCTCCGCCGCCGAGCGCAAGGCCGCCCGGGCCGAGCGGCGCAGGCACCGCACGGACGCGGAGCTGTTCGCGGACCTGCTCGACGACCCCGGGGACGCCGAGTGACCCGCACCCTCCCGCCACGAGCGGCACCCTCGTACGCACCGTGCGTACGAAGGTGCCGTTCGTCGCACGGGGGGCGGGCGTGACCGGGCCACGGCGCCGGATCGCGGCCGCCCGGCGCGTCGTCGTCAAGGTGGGGTCGTCGTCGCTCACGTCGCTGTCGGGCGGGCTCGACCCGGCACGGCTGGACGCGCTGGTGGACGCCCTCGCTGCGCGCCTCGCGGCGGGCAGCCAGGTGGTGCTCGTGTCCTCGGGTGCCATCGCGGCGGGGCTCGCACCGCTGAAGCTCGCCCGCCGCCCACGCGATCTGGCCACGCAGCAGGCGGCGGCGAGCGTCGGACAGCTGCTGCTCGCGCACGCCTACGAGACCTCGTTCAAGCGGTACGGCCAGCTCGTCGGGCAGGTGCTGCTCACCGCGGACGACATGATCCGCCGATCCCACTACCGCAACGCCCAGCGCACCCTGGAGCGGTTGCTGCAGCTCGGCGCCGTGCCCGTGGTCAACGAGAACGACACCGTCGCCACGGACGAGATCCGCGTCGGCGACAACGACCGGCTCGCCGCCCTCGTCGCGCACATCGTCGGGGCGGACGGCCTGATCCTGCTCTCGGACGTGGACGGCCTCTACGACGGTCACCCCCGCAAGCCCGGCGCGCGGCTGATCACGGACGTGGCCGAGCCCGTCGACCTGGACGCGGTGACGGTCGCCCGGCCCGGCGCGGGGAACCTCGGCACCGGCGGGATGGCCACGAAGATCACGGCAGCGGCGATGGCGTCCGCGTCGGGGATCCCGGTGCTCCTGGCGGCGGCCGAGGACGCCGCCGCCGCACTCGACACGGCGGTGGAGGGCCCCAAGTGCGGCACCGCGTTCCGGGCGTCGGGGCGGCGGATGTCGGCGCGCCGGTTCTGGTTGCGGCACGCCGCGGACGTCCGCGGACGCCTCGACCTGGACGCCGGGGCCGTCGCCGCCGTCGTGGACCGGCGCCGGTCGCTCCTGGCCGCCGGCATCCACGGCATCGAGGGCGACTTCGTCGCGGGTGACGTCGTCGACCTGGTCGGGCCCTACGGCGTGGTCGTCGCGCGCGGGGTCGTCGGGTTCGACGCCGCGGAACTGCCCGGCCTCATCGGCCGCCGGACGCGGGAGCTGCCGCCGGAGCAGCGCCGCGAGGTGGTGCACGCGGACGACCTCGTGCTCATCTGACCCGGCGAGTTGCGCATCCTGCTGTGGCGAGTTGCGCATCCTGCTGGCGCGAGTTGCGCATCCTGCTGTGGCGAGTTGCGCATCCTGCCGGCGCGAGTTGCGCATCCCACCAGGCCGGTGTGCGCCGCCATCCACCGGGTCCTGCCCGTCGCCTGCCCCGGCAGGGGCCCGATTGCGCCTGGTGACGGGCCGGAGAACACTCGGACGCCATGACGGCCACCGAGGTGCGCAACCGGCTGGTGGACGATCTCCGCGCCGCCGGCCGGATACGGACGGCCGCGGTCGAGCGGGCGCTGCGGTCGGTGCCGCGCCACCTGTTCCTCCCCGGCGTCCCGGTCGAGGCGGCCTACGCCGACGAGGCCGTCACCGTGCAGCACGTCGGCGGTGTGGCCACCAGCTCGGCCTCGCAGCCGTCGATGATGGCGATCATGCTGGAGCAGCTCGACGTCCGGCCCGGTCAGCGGGTGCTCGAGATCGGCGCGGGCACCGGCTACAACGCCGCGCTGCTCGCCCACCTCGCCGGCCCGGACGGATCGGTGACCTCGATCGACATCGACCCGGCGCTCGTCGCAGGCGCCGCGGAGAACCTGCGCAGCGCCGCCGCCGAAGGCTTGACGGTGGGCGCGGAGGTCCACTGCGCGGACGGGGCCGCCGGGTACCCGCCCGGCGCCCCGTACGACCGGATCGTGCTCACCGTCGGTTGCCCGGACGTCCGGACGGAGTGGGTGCACCAGCTCGCCCCGGGCGGGCGCCTGCTGCTCCCGCTCACTCTGCGCGGCAGCCAGGTGTGCGTCGCCCTCGATCTCGGGCCCGACGGTGTGCTCCGCAGCAGCTCCGCGCGGGGCTGCGCCTTCGTGCGGCTTCGAGGTGCCGGGGCCGCCTGCGACCCGGACGTCGCCGTGCCGGGGACCCCGTGGACGGTGCGGCCGGCCGATCCGGCGACGTCGCCCGTCGATCCGGCCGCCGTCGCCGCGGCGCTCGCCACCCCGATGGGCGCCTCGGGCGGCGTTCGCCTCACCGCGAACGACCTCTGGGACGGCTTCGGCCTGTTCCTGGCCCTCACCGAGGCCGGGGCGTGCCGACTGCTGCGCACCGTCCCGGGGCGCGGCGGCGGTGGGCTGCGCGGCGCGGGGTTCGCTCCGCTCGCCCCCGGCCTGGGCTCACCCGCGCTGCTCCGCCCGGACGGTCTCGCGGTCGTCTCGGCACGGCCCGCGCGTCCCGCGGCGGTGCTGGCGTACGGCCCCGGCGGCCCGGAGCTCGCGAGCCGCCTGCTCGCCGCCCTCGGCGCCTGGACGGCGGTGGGGCGGCCCGACGTGGCCCGCCTGATGCTCGCCGTCCACCCGGGCGGTGACGGTCCGGCGACGCTGCCCGGCCAGGTCGAGGTGCTCACGGAGCAGTGCCGGATCGTGGCGGGATGGTCTGCGACGGCCTCCTGACCGACGCGCCGATCAGCCCGCCTGCGCCAGCGCGAACGGCAGCACGGCCGGTGCCCCGGCCGCCCGGACCAGCCGGGCCGCGACCGTCATCGTCCAGCCGCTGTCGATGACGTCGTCCACGAGCAGGACAGGGCCGTCGATACCCGAGAGGTCCGGCAGCGACGCGGCGTCGAGACCCTCCCACACCGCCGCGAGCCGCTGCGCGGAGTTCTCCGCCGCAGCGGGCCGCTCCCCGGCGGGGGCCAGCGTGCCGAGCAACGGCAGCCGCCCGATCTCCGCGAGCCGCGACGCGAGGTGGCGCAGCTGGTGGGGTCTCGTGCGCGAGCCGAGTCCGACGATCCCGACCGGGCGCTGCTCCCAGTCCCACCCGGCGAGCACCCGCACGCAGGCGTCCAGGACCGGGCCGGGGACGGGCGCGTCGGGGCCGTCGACGAGCTCGCGCAGGCGGGTGCCCCAGCCGATGTCCGACAGCCGACCGATGACCCGCCCCTGCGCTGCGACCTCGCCGGCTGCGATCCGTCCGGCGACCGGGACGCCCAGCTCCTTCATCCCCGACGGCCACTGCTTGCGGGGCGCAACGGCCACCCCGGGCCGTTCGAGCCGCTCCTCGGCCGCCTCGACGGCCCCGGCGTCCGCCGAGGGCGACCACACCGTGCCCGCGCACACGTCGCAGCGCCCGCACGGATCGTGCGGCCCCGGGTCGTCGAGCAGCCTGCGCAGGAACGTGAGCCGGCACTCGGTGGTGTCGAGGTAGTCCAGCATCGCCTGCTGCTCGGCCCGGCGGGCCGCCGCGACCCGGCGGTGTCGCTCGGTGTCGTAGCGCCACTCCTCGCCGGTGCGCACCCACCCGCCCTTGACGCGGTGGACGGCGCCGTCGCTGTCCAGCACCTTGAGCAGCATCTCCAGCCGGGTGCGCGAGAGGTCGACACGTGTCTCCAGCGTGGCGGTGGACATCGCGCCGTCCGCGGGCAGCGCCGCGAGGACCGAGCGGACCAGCGGCTCGGGCGGGAAGGCGAGCGAGGCGAAATAGCGCCAGATGTCGCGATCCTCCGCCCCCGGCAGCAGCACGACCTCGGCCCGCTCCAGCGCGCGGCCCGCGCGACCGATCTGCTGGTAGTAGCTGATCGGCGACGCCGGCGCGCCGAGGTGCACGACGAACCCCAGGTCGGGCTTGTCGAAACCCATGCCGAGCGCGCTCGTGGCGACGAGCGCCTTGACGCGGTCCGCGAGCAGGTCGGCCTCCAGCGCGAGGCGCTCCTCGGGCTCGGTGCGCCCGGTGTAGGCCGCGACGGGGAAGCCGCGTTCGCGCAGGAACTCGGCGACCTCCTCGGCCGCGGAGATCGTGAGCGTGTACACGATTCCCGCGCCGGGCAGATCGGCGAGGCGGGAGGCGAGCCAGCCCATGCGCTGGGCGGGCGTGGGCAGCCGGACCACCGACAGCCGCAGGCTCGCCCGGTCCAACGACCCCCGCAGCACCAGGGGCCCCGCGCCGTCGCACCCGAGCTGCTCGGTGACGTCGTGCACCACCCGGTCGTTCGCCGTCGCGGTGGTGGCGAGCACGGGGATCCCGTCGGGCAGGTCCGCGATCAGCCCACGCAGGCGCCGGTAGTCCGGCCGGAAGTCGTGGCCCCAGTCCGAGATGCAGTGCGCCTCGTCCACGACGAGCAGCCCTGCGCTCGCGGTGAGCCGGGGCAGGACGCGATCCCGGAAGTCCGGGTTGTTGAGCCGCTCCGGGCTCACCAGCAGCACGTCCACCTCGCCCGCCTGGACGGCGGCGTAGGTCTGCTCCCAGTCGCCGGTGTTGGCCGAGTTCACGGTGGCCGCGTGAATGCCCGCGCGTGCCGCGGCGTCGATCTGGTTGCGCATGAGGGCGAGCAGCGGGGACACGATGACCGTGGGTCCCGCGCCGGACTCGCGCAGCAGCGCGGTGGCGACGAAGTAGACCGCCGACTTGCCCCATCCGGTGCGCTGCACGACCAGCGCGCGGCGCCGGTGCTCGACGAGTGCCTCGATCGCCGTCCACTGGTCCTCGCGCAGCCGTGCCCCTTCGCCGGCCAGCGCGGACAGCACCTCCTCGGCTCGCGCGCGCAGCCCGGCGCCCGCCCCGATGGTCGTTCCCGTCGACGTCACCCACCCATCGTGGACCCCGGCACCGACGATTTCGTCGCCGAGGGGTGGCATGGAGCGGGTCCGGACGGGGAACAGAGCCTCATGGACACCCCGCTATTCCCACCGTCGGCCCCCCGGTGCCAGCGCTGTTCCCGGGCCGCGGCGGTCGTCGTCCGAGCCGAGGCCACCGGGGCCCCCGGGGCCGAACGGGCTCCACTGACCGCCTGTGTGGAACACCTGGAGTGGGCGTTCCTGCTCGACGTCGACGAGTGGTCGGGCCGCCGCCGGGCGGCCTGACGGAGCCGGCGTCCGCCCCCGAGCAGGCGCTCGGGTTGCGCCGGACGCCCGGTCGCAGGGCAGGATGGCCGGTGTGACGCCCTTTCCGGCCCCGCTCTTCGGCTCCGTCGCGGACGTGGCCGAGAAACTCGCCGGGGTCGGCTACCTGGCCTCCACGGCCGTCGCCACCACCGTCTACCTGGCGGACCGCCTCGGCAAGCCGCTGCTCGTCGAGGGCCCGGCCGGGGTCGGGAAGACGGAGCTGGCGAAGGCGGTCGCCGCGGCGACCGGGTCGGGCCTGGTGCGCCTGCAGTGCTACGAGGGCATCGACGAGGCCCGCGCGCTCTACGAGTGGAACCACGCCAAGCAGCTGCTGCGCATCACCGCGGGCCAGGGGCGGGAGTCCTGGGACGAGACACGCGACGACGTGTTCTCCGAGGAGTTCCTGCTGCCCCGCCCCCTGCTCACCGCGATCCGCCGCAGCGAGCCCACCGTGCTGCTGATCGACGAGACGGACAAGGCGGACGTCGAGGTCGAGGGCCTGCTCCTGGAGGTCCTCTCGGACTTCCAGGTGACGGTGCCCGAGATGGGCACCGTCACCGCGAGCCGCCGCCCGTTCGTGCTGCTCACCTCCAACTCGACGCGGGAGCTCTCCGAGGCGCTCAAGCGGCGCTGCCTGTTCCTGCACCTGGACTTCCCCGACGCCGACCTGGAACGCCGCATCGTCGCGAGCCGCGTCCCCGAGCTGCCGGAGGCGCTGGTGGAGGCGCTGGTGCGGACGGTGCGGGTGCTGCGCGGGCTGGAGCTGCGCAAGTCGCCGTCCGTCGCGGAGACGATCGACTGGGGACGCACCCTGCTCGCGCTGGGCCTGGACACCCTCGACGACGAGGCCGTCGCCGCGACGCTGGGCGTCGTGCTCAAGCACCAGTCCGACGTCACGAAGGCCGCGGCGGAGCTGCGTCTGAACTGACCCGCCCGAGCCGACCGCTGCCTGCATCACCCCCGCAATACCCCCCGGGGAGGGGATTCTCCACACGCTCCGTGTGCGGAGACGATCGATACCCGATGCCTCGAACCCGATCCGATCACCCCGGAGGACCTGTCGATGAAGGTCAGCACGCTGCTGCAGAAGAAGGGCAGCCACGTCCACACCATCCACCCGGCCGCGACGATCGCCACGGCCGCCGACGCGCTCGCCGGGTCGTCGATCGGCGCGCTGGTCGTCACGGACGTGGTGGGTGAGGTCGTCGGCATGCTCTCCGAGCGCGACCTCGTCCGGGGGATGCACGTGCACGGCGGCGCCGTCGTCGCGCTGACCGTGGCGGATCTCATGACGCGCCGCGTCGAGGTCTGCGCGCCCGAGGACACCGTCAACGACCTGATGCGCCGGATGACGGTCGGGCGGTTCCGGCACATGCCGGTCGTCGAGGACGGCCACCTCGCCGGCCTGGTGAGCATCGGCGACGTGGTGAAGAGCCGGATCGAGGAGGTGGAGCTGGAGAGCGGGGTCCTGCGGGACTGCTACCTCGCGAGCCGCTGACGGGGCGGAGCGCGCCCGCCGCGACCGGTGCGGGCCGTCGGGCCGATGGCGCATGATGGCCGGGTGACAGGAGCCCCGCCCGCGATCGGCTCGGCCCACGGCCTGCCCGGCCACCTGGTCGAGTTCGTCGCCGCGCTGCGCCGCCACGGCGTGGCGGTGGGCCCGGGGGAGACCGTCGACGCCGCGCAGGTACTCGCGGTGCTGGACCTGCTGCACCGCGAGCACCTGCGCGAGGGGCTCGCCGCGGCGCTGCTGCGCCGGTCCGGGCAGCGCCAGGCCTTCGACACGCTGTTCGACCTGTACTTCCCGGCGGCCCTCGGGGCGGGTGTCGGCGAGGTGGAGGTGCCGCGCATCGACGACGCGGACGGGGGCCCCGTCGACGTGGAGGCGCTGCGTGACGTTCTCGCGGGCCTCCTGCGCGACGGCGACACCCAGGCCCTTGCGGAGCTGGCCCGCGCCGTCGTGGACGCGTTGGGGCGCGCGGGCGCCGGTGGGCCGGGTGCGCGCGGCGCGGGGACGGCGGGGAGCCGGCCGAGCTGGTCGGCCTACCAGGCGCTGCGGCTGCTGTCCCCGGAGACGCTGCTCGCCCGGATCCTCGACGATCTGCGCGGGCCGGACGCCACGCCGTTCGAGGTGGAGGTGCTGCGCCGCGAGATCCGCGAGCGGATCGCCGCCTTCCGCTCGATGGTCCTCGACGAGGTGCGGCGCCGTACCGCTGAGCTGCGCGGTCGTGACCAGGTCGCCCGCACGGCCGTGGCGAAGCAGGTGGAGCAGGTCGAGTTCCTGTCGGCGCACGCCGAGCAGCTCGCCCAGCTGCGCCGCACCGTGCAGCCGCTGGCGCGGCGGCTCGCGTCGCGGCTGGCCGTGCGCCGCCGTCACGCCCGGCGGGGCACGCTGGACATGCGCCGCACGCTGCGCCGTTCGATGTCCACCGGCGGGGTGCCGATGCGCCCGGCGTACCGCACGCGCCGGCCCGGCCGACCGGAGCTGGTGGTGCTCTGCGACGTCTCCGGCTCGGTGGCCGGGTTCAGCCACTTCACGTTGCTGCTGGTCCAGGCGCTGCGTGAGCAGTTCTCGAGGGTCCGGGTGTTCGCGTTCGTGGAGCGGGCCGACGAGGTCACGCATCTGTTCGCGCCCGGGGCGGAGCTCTCCGGGGTGATGTCGCGGGTGCTGCGCGAGGCCGATCTCGTCACCTTCGACGGCCACAGCGACTACGGCAGCTCGTTCGGCGGCTTCGCCGAGTTCTGGGGCGACGCGGTGGGGCCGAGGACCTCGCTGCTCGTGCTCGGGGACGGGCGCACCAACTTCCGCGACCCGAACCTCGCCGTCCTCAAGCGGCTCGCCGGGCAGGCTCGGCACGCCCACTGGCTCAACCCCGAGCCGCGCCGGCTCTGGGGCTCGGGCGACTCGGCCGCCCTGCGCTACGCGGACGTCGTCCCCATGCACGAGTGCCGTACGGCGGGTCAGCTCGCCACCGTCGTGGAGTCGCTCCTGCCGGTCTGACAGCGCGGACGGACGTGGGGAGAACCCCACCACAGCCCGGGGGACGGCCCCCGCTCGTGCGGGTGCCTGCTCGCTGTCGGAGGTTCATCGCCGACGTCACAGTGGGGCGACACGGTGCGACACCCGGCCCAGGAGCCCCCCATGACCAGTGTCATCGCGTCCCCACCCCGGCATCTCCCGCCGGCACCCCCGGGCCCGGCCCAGCCCGTCCTGCTCCCGCCCCCGCCGGTATCCGCTCCAGCGGCCCCACGCCGGGTCGGCCGGACCGTCGGGTTGCTGGCCGCCGTGCTGCTGGTGTCGCTCAGCGGTGCGTCGTTCGTGTTGAACGTGTTCGGGCTGGGCGTGAGCGGGCTGCTGGACGAGTACGGGATCGCCCTGCTCGTCGGGCTCGTCGCATCGCTGCCCGCGGTCGCGGCGCTGCGGTTCCTCGGCCGTCGCAACCCGGCTCCGCTGTGGCTGTACGCAGCCGCCTTCGGCTGGGGCGCCGTCGTGGCGGGGGAGACGGCGGGTTGGGTGAACACCGGTGTCGACACACTGATCCTCGCCCCGATCTCTAACTCCGTCCTCGCCCTGGCCGGGCCGCCGCTCGCGGGGCCCGTCGAGGAGCCGCTCAAGGCGCTCGGCGTGGTGCTCGCCTTCGTGGTGTGCGCCCGGCACGTCCGCGGCTCGCGCGACGGGTTCGTGATCGGTGCGCTGGTCGGGCTGGGCTTCAACTGGGTCGAGACGGCCACCTACATCGTCGTCGACGCCGCGGCCAGCGGCGTCGCGCCGTGGGCCTCGCAGTTCGGCGGACGCTTCGCCCTGTTCGCGCTCGGTACGCACGCCCTGTGGACCGGCATCTTCGGGCTCTTCCTGGGGCTCACCCGCCAGCCGGGCCGGCGTGCATGGCTGCGGTTCGCCCCGCTCACCGGCCTGCTCGTCGTCATCGTGGCGCACGCCTGCTTCAACGGGTTCATCGTCGTCCTCGGCGGTGGCGCGTCGCCGGACTCCGAGGCGGCGATCCCGTCGGTCAACACGTTCGTCGAGTTCCTCACGTCGTTCGGTATCGGCGCCGGGCTGGAGTTGGTGTTCGTGCCGGTGTGGCTGCTCGCCGCCGTCATGCTGTACCGCGGTCGCCGGTGGCAGGAGGCGGAGCGGGCGGGCTTCGCCGTCGCACCGGACGGGGCCCTCGGGCGGGTGCCGGGCGTCCCGGTCGCCGGGATCACCGGGGCGTGGCCGGTGGGTGCCGTCGCCGGGCGGCCGGGGTGGCCCGTGGGCGCCGCCGTGTCGTCGTCGGGTGCCGTGTCGTCGTCGGGTGCCGTGTCGCAGCCGCTCCCGGTACCCGCACCGCATCCCGCCCAGCCGCCGCTCGCGTGGCCGGTTCCCGCCGGGACGGCGACCCCCTCCGCCGCGCCCGTCCCGCCCACCGGTCTCCCGCCGCACGCACCGACCACCCTGCCCGCTGCGCGGCCGGTCACCGCACCCGCCGCCGTTCCCGCGCCTGTGACCGGCGCAGCCGCGCCCGCCGGGAGGACCGCAGGGCAGGCCGTGCCACCCGTGGGCGGCCCGGCAGCGGCGTCGACCGCAGCACCCGCCGGCCCGGCGTCCGACCCGCCAGCCGTGTCGACCGCAGCCGTGTCGACCGCAGCCGTGTCGACCGCAGCCGTGTCGACCGCAGCGCCCGCCGGCGAGTCCCCCCGGCAGGCTGCCGCGTCGCGGCACACGTCCCCGGACATCGCGCTTCCGCAGCGCCTGCTGTCGGCCGAGGTACCCGCCCTCAGCGGCCCGCCGTCCTAGCATCGGACGGGTGAACCTCGCCTGGCAGCCGTCGCTGTTCGACGACGGCGCGATCGAGGTCGACGCCACGTTCCGCGGGCTCACCCGCCGTGAGCTCGGCGACGGGGCGTGGGTCGACCACGTGCCCGGCTGGTGCCGCGGTGCGGACGCGCTGTTCGAGCGGCTCCTGGGGGAGGTGCCGTGGCGGGGCCGGGACGTGCACATGTACGACCGGACGGTCACCGAGCCGCGGCTCACGCACCGCTGGCACTCCGGCGAGGAGCCCGCCGCTCCGGCCGAGCTTCTCGACATGGCCCGGCTGCTGGGGGAGCGCTACGGCGTCGCCTTCACGCAGGTCGGGGCGAATCTCTACCGTGACGGCGCGGACAGCGTCGCCTGGCACGGCGACCGCGTCGCCCGGGATCTGCCCGAGGCCGTCGTCGCGCTGGTGTCGCTTGGCGGGGTGCGCCCGTTCCGCCTGCGCCCGAAGGGCGGCGGCCCGGCCGTCGGCTACCGGCCCGGCCCCGGCGACCTGCTCGTCCTCGGTGGCTCGTGCCAGCGCACGTGGCAGCACGCCGTTCCGAAGGTGCGTGCTGCGCCGCCGCGGATCAGCGTGCAGTTCCGCCACGCCTACGACCGGTGAGGGCCCCTGATCCACCCCCTGATCTACGCTGCGCCGGTGACGCGCAGGATCGGGGTGATGGGCGGGACGTTCGACCCGATCCATCACGGCCATCTCGTCGCCGCCAGCGAGGTGGCGGACCTGTTCGACCTGGACGAGGTCGTCTTCGTCCCGACGGGGCAGCCGTGGCAGAAGTCGGAGCGGGAGGTGAGCCGCGCCGAGGACCGCTACCTGATGACGGTGGTGGCGACGGCGTCCAACCCCCGGTTCACCGTGAGCCGCATCGACATCGACCGGCCCGGCCCCACCTACACCGTGGACACGCTGTCCGAGCTGCACGCGGCCGAGCCGGACGCGCAGCTGTTCTTCATCACCGGGGCGGACGCGCTGGCGCAGATCCTGTCCTGGCGCGACGTGGACGAGGTGTTCCGGTACGCGCACTTCGTCGGGGTGACGCGGCCGGGGTACGAGCTCGGTGACGACCACCTGCCGCACGGGGTGGTGAGCCTCGTCGAGGTGCCCGCGATGGCGATCTCGTCCACGGACTGCCGCCGTCGGGTCGCGGAGGGACGCCCGGTCTGGTACCTCGTGCCGGACGGCGTGGTGCAGTACATCTCGAAGGCGAGGCTCTACCGGTAGGTCACCAGCCCAGGAGGTCGCGCAGCGGCTGGTCGAGCAGGGGCGCCATCGTGGCCGCGTACGTGCCGGAGAGGTGGTTGTCGTCCATGTACACCAGGACGTTGCCGGCCTCGGCGGGGCACAGCTCTGCGTCGCAGAGCAGGTCTGCGGTGTCGAGGAACCCGACGTTGGCCGGCAGCGGGACCCGCATCCACGGCGGCTCGGGGGCGTAGACGGCGTCGCGGGGCACCCCGCACGCGGGGTTCTCACGTCCGTGCAGCTGCAGGCAGTCCGGTGGGGACTGGGGGAAGCGGGGGTTGTCGCGGACGGCGACGACGGGCATGCCCATCGAGCCAAGGCGTTCCCACTGCGCGAGATAGCCGGAGGGAAGCTCCTCGGTGAGCCCGGGGCGGACGTCGCGGGTCCCGATGGTGACCACGGCGTCCGGGCGAAGGCGGTCGATCTCGGCCAGGACCACGTCGTTCCAGCGGCGGCAGCTCACGTCGGCGGCGTCGGCGTTCAGCGGGCACGCGCCCTTGAGCATCGACGTCACCTGCCAGCCGTGGTGGCCCGCGAGCGGCAGGAGCGCGCCGAGGAACTGCTGGGCGTGGGAGTCGCCCACGACGACGATCCGCCGCTGCGGGGTCGCCTCGACGGGCTGCGTGCACGCGGTGTCGGTGTCGTACTCCGCGCCGGGGATCGGTACGCAGTCCCAGTGCTCGGTGTGGATCCAGTCGTCGTAGACGGCGGTGAACGGCGGTGCGACCTCGGCGGGCGCCGCCCGCAGCGCACCGGAGATCGCGAGGGCTCCGGGGTGGTGCTCCTCGTGGAGGGCGGTCACGGTCGCGGGCGCGGCGAGCACGGCATACCAGGTGGTGCAGGTGGCGAGCACGGTGACGAGGCCCGCGGTGGCGAGCCGGGTTCCCGACGGCCGCTCGACGAGGTGGTGGGTCGCGGCGGCGAGGGCCAGCGACACCGCGACGACGCCGAGCCCCGAGACCAGGCCGGCCCGCCGCTCACCTGTGGTCACGAGGACGAACATGAGCAGCGGCCAGTGCCAGAGGTAGAGGCAGTAGCTGAGGTCGCCGAGATAGCGGACGGGACCGGTGCCGAGCCAGCGGTCCGCACCCCAGGCCAGGCCCGTGGTGCCCGCGACGAGCACGAGCAACGCACAGCTCGTCGGCCACAGCGCCGCGATCCCGGGGAACACCGCGCCGACCTGCAGGACCGCGCCACAGGCGACGAGCCCCACCAGCCCCGTCCAGCCCAGGACGGCACGGGTCCGGGCGGGCAGGGCGATCCGCGAGATCCCGAGTGCGAGCAGCCCGCCGAGGCCGAACTCCCACAGCCGGGTGAGCGTGTGGAAGTAGGCCAGCGGCTGGTCGCCGGCCGTGAGGGCGACGGAGAACGCGAGCGAGGCCGCCGTGAGCGCGGACAGCGTGACCGCGAGGCGCACGCGCAGCCGCGGCCCGCGCCCCGCCGCGGCGACGGCGGCGACGAGCAGCGGGAACAGCAGCAGCACCTGACCCTGGACGGACAGCGACCAGAAGTGCTGGACGACGCTGCTGGTGTTGTTGCGGGCCTCGTAGTCCACGGCGTCCGCGGCGAGCTGCCAGTTCTCGACGAACAGCAGGGACGCCACGACCTCGCGCAGCGTCTGCGGCAGGCGGCCGCTGGGCAGCACGAACGCGGCGACGGCGAGCGTGCCGAGCAGCACGGCGGCCGTCGCGGGCAGCAGCCGGGCGGCGTTGCGCGCCCACATCCGCCCCAGCGGCAGCGGCCCCGCGGCGGCGGCCCGGGCCAGGCGCCCGACCAGCAGGAACCCGGTGATCACGAAGAACACGTCGACGCCGCCGGAGATCCGGCCGAACCACACGTGGTACACGACGACCAGTACCACCGCGACCGCGCGCAGGCCGTGCAGCTCCGGCCGGAACCCCGGGACCGCCGGTGGACGGGGTGCGCGCAGCCGCGCGAGGGTGCGGCGCAGGTGGCGCTGCAGCGACGCGGACGCGGGCGTGCGGGGCGCCCGGTGCGCGGCGATCGTCATCCCGTGCGCCCTCCGGGGATCCGGGCGCCGTCGCGTCCGGGGCGCCGAGCTGGTGCGGTGGGCGCATTCTGACAGCGCGCCGTCACGGCCGCTGACCGAGGGTAAATGCTTCCGGGCCGCACGCGCCACGGTGGGTCCCCCGCCCCGCCCTGCCCCGCCCCCGGGCGTGCGCGCCAGTTCGGCGGGACCCGGCTCCTGCTCGTGCCGTTCGTGCTGCTCCGGCGGCCGCCCGCAGCTGCGGGCGCGCGGGCTGCGAGACTGAGCGTGACGGCACGTCCACCGCGGCGGCCGGGAAGGCGAGGAAGGGTGACCGCAACCGACCACGCGCTCGAGCTGGCCCGGGTCGCCGTGGCTGCGGCCGCGGACAAGAAGGCGCGCGACATCGTCGTGCTCGATGTCTCCGACCAGCTCGTCATCACGGACTGCTTCGTCATCGCGTCGGCGGCCAACGAGCGCCAGGGCCAGGCCATCGTCGACGCGATCGAGGAGAAGCTGCGCGAGCGCGGCGTCAAGCCCACCCGGCGGGAGGGCACCAAGGAGGGCGGCTGGGTGCTCCTGGACTACGTCGACGTCGTCGTGCACGTCCAGCACGTCGAGGCCCGCGGGTTCTACGGCCTGGACCGGCTCTGGAAGGACTGTCCGGTGATCGAGTTCCCCGAGGCCGTCGTGACACCCGGCGGCGCCGCCGGTGCCGAGGACGAGCAGTGGTGACCGGCCCGTGACGCTGCGCCGCCTGGTGCTGCTCCGCCACGGGCAGACCGACTTCAACGCGACCGGGAGGATGCAGGGCCACCTGGAGTCCGTGCTCACCGACGCGGGCCGCGAGCAGGCCGCCCGCGTCGCTCCGGTGCTGGCGGCGATGGACCCGGCGCGGCTGGTCAGCTCGGACCTGCAGCGCGCCGTGGAGTCGGCGGACGCCATCGCCGCGGCCACCGGGCTGCCGGTGAAGGTCGACCCGCGGCTGCGCGAGACCCACCTCGGCGAGTGGCAGGGCCTGTCCGTCGTCGAGGTCGAGCAGGGCTGGCCGGGCGCGCTCGGCCTCTGGCGCGCGGACCCGGCGTGGACCCCGCCCGGTGGCGAGTCCCGCATCGACGTGGTGCGCCGGGCCATGCCCGTCGTGGACGAGCTGGACGCCGAGTTCGACGGCCCCCCGTCGGCCACGGCCGTCGTCGTCGCGCACGGCGGCATGATCGCGGGCCTGGTCAGCGGCCTGCTCGCGCTGCCGATCGTCGCCTGGCCCGCCATCGGCGGCATCGGCAACTGCCGGTGGGCGATGCTCGCCCGCCGCGACGACCATCCCCGCTGGCGTCTCACCGGGTACAACGTCGGCCCCTGACGTGCCCGGCCCGGTCCTGCTCGTCCTCGCGGACTCCCTGGCCTTCCACGGCCCCGAGCGGGCCGAACCCGCCGACGAGCCGCGGCTGTGGCCCAACGTCGCCGCCGCCGCGCTCGGCGGGCGCTCCGAGCTGGTCGCCGGGATCGGCTGGACGGCCCGGCACGCCTGGCGCGCCCTTGCCGGCGACCCGCGCGTCTGGGCGCTGATGCCCCGGACGGACGCGCTGGTCCTCGGCGTCGGCGGGATGGACACCCTGCCCTCGCCGCTGCCCACGGCGCTGCGCGAGCTGATGCCGGTGCTGCGCCCGCCGACGCTGCGGCGCACCGTCCGCGCCGCCTACCGGGGTGCCCAGCCCGGCCTCTCGCGGGCCTTCGCGCGGCTGCCCGGCGGCGGGCCGGTGGCGCTGCCGCCCCGGCTGACCGTCGCCTACCTCGAACGTTGCCGGGTGGCCGTGCAGGCCCTGCGTCCCGGCCTGCCGGTCGTCGCGGTCCTGCCGCCGCCGCACCGGGCCGCGGAGTACGGCGGGGTCCATCCGGGCCGGGCGCCCGCCGAGCGGGCCGTGCGGGCGTGGGCGGGCGTGCACGGCGTCGCGCTGCTGGACCTGCACGCCGTCGTCGGGGCGCACGTCCGCGGCGGGCACGGCAACCCGGACGGCATGCACTGGGGCTGGGCGGGTCACGCCGCCGTCGGCGGGGCGCTGGCCGAGGTACTGGAACCACTGCTGCGGTAAACCGCTGGCGGGCCCGCGTACGGTGGTCGTCATGCGGATCTGAGGCCGTCCACGTGCCCCTGCGCCTGCTCGCGCCTTTCTCGGAGTACCCGCATGTCCTCCCTCGTCGTGTCCGATCTCGCCTTCACCTGGCCCGACGGACGGAACCTCTTCGACGGTCTCGACCTCGCCCTCGGTCCCGGCCGCACCGGCCTCGTCGGCACGAACGGCTCGGGCAAGTCCACCCTGCTGCGGCTCGTCGCCGGCGAGCTGCGGCCCACGCGGGGCACCGTCCGGGTCGACGGCGGTCTCGGCCACCTCCGCCAGGACCTCACGCTGGACGCTCGGCTGCGCGTCGACGAGGTCCTGGGCGTCGCCGCGGTCCGCCGCGCCCTGCGGGCGATCGAGGCCGGCAGCACCGATCCCGCCGACTTCGACACCGTCGGCGCCGACTGGGACGCCGAGGAGCGTGCCCGCGCCGCCCTGGACCGGCTCGGGCTCGCGCACGTCGGGCTGGACCGGCGGGTCGGCGAGGTGTCCGGCGGGGAGGCGGTCCTGCTGGGGCTGGCCGCGCAGGTCGTCCGCAGGCCCGGGGTGCTCCTGCTCGACGAGCCGACCAACAACCTCGACCTCGCCGCCCGCCACCGCCTGCGCGAGGCCGTCCTCGCCTGGCCGGGGGTGCTGCTCGTGGTGAGCCACGACCGGGCGCTGCTCGGGCTGGTCGACCAGGTCGCGGAGCTGCGCGGCGGGGCCGTCCGGCTGTTCGGCGGCGATCTGGACGATTACGAGGCGGCGCTCGCCGCCGAGCAGGAGGCTGCGCAGCGGGGGGTGCGCACCGCGGAGTCCGACGTCCGGCGCCAGGCGCGGGAGCTGGCGGATGCGCGTGTCGTGCTGGACCGGCGCCGTCGTTACGGCCGCAAGATGTGGGCGGACAAGCGCGAGCCGAAGATCATCATGGGGGCGCGCAGGCGGGCTGCCGAGGTGTCGGCGGGCAAGCACCGCATCATGCACACCGAGAAGCTCGACGAGGCCCGCGAACGCCTCACCGCCGCCGAGGACGCCGTACGCGACGACGACGAGATCCGCGTCGACCTGCCTGCGACGGCGCTGCCTGCCGGGCGCGGCGTACTCACCGTCCGCGACGCGGTGCTGCGCAACGGCCTGCGCGTCCCCGTCCTCGACGTGCGCGGGCCCGAACGTATCGCGCTGGTCGGGGCCAACGGCAGCGGCAAGACGACCCTCCTGGAGACGGTGGCGGGCCGGCTCGAGCCCCGTTCCGGACAGGTGCACCCGGCCGTGCCGGTGCGCTACCTGCCCCAGCGGCTGGATCTGCTGGACGGCGGGCAGAGCGTGGCGGCCAACGTCGCCCGGTTCGCCCCCGACGCGGACGTCACCGAGATCCGCACCCGGCTGGCCCGCTTCCTGTTCCGGGGTGAGCGGGCCGACCAGCCGGTGGCCACGCTCTCCGGCGGCGAGCGCTTCCGCGCGACCCTCGCGGCACTGCTGCTCGCCACTCCCGCTCCGCAGCTCCTCCTGCTCGACGAGCCCACCAACAACCTCGACCTCGCGAGCGCCCGCCGGCTGCGCGAGGCGCTGGCCGCCCACCGGGGCGCCCTGGTCGTCGCGAGCCACGACGTGGCCTTCCTGCAAGGCATCGGGATCACCCGCTGGCTACGCGTCACCGGTGAGGTCCTGGAGGATCGGGGAACGCGCGAACCGGACTGGTCGAGCCCGGACTAGGGTGGCGCGTCGTGCCGAGCGCTCCCCGCACCGACTCCCGCATTGCGGTCGTGACCGACTCCACCGCCTACCTGCCCGCCGACGCCGTCGCGGAGCGCGGCATCCGCGTCGTACCGCTGGAGGTGCGGCTGGGGGAGCGCGTCGGCCGCGAGGGCGTCGACGTCACCACGGCCGAGCTGATCACCGCGCTCGCGGACCGGCAGCTCGACGTCCAGACCTCGCGGCCCAACCCGGCCGAGTTCGCCGGCTGCTACCGGGAGGCGCTCGACGCCGGTGCGCGCGGCGTCGTCTCGGTGCACATCTCGCGCGAGCTGTCGGGCACGTGGGAGGCGGCGCGCATCGCGGCCGACGAGGTGGGTCCCGAGCGCGTGCGCGTCGTCGACTCCCGCTCCGCCGCCATGGGACTCGGCTACGCCGTCCTCGCCGCGGCGGACGCCGCCGCCGCGGGGGCCGACGGTGCGGCCGTCGAGGATGCGGCTGCCGACGTGGCCCGCCGCTGCCGGATGTTCTTCAGCGTCGACACGCTCGACCGGCTCCGCCGCGGCGGGCGTATCGGGACCACCGCCGCCCTCGTCGGGACGGCGCTGTCGGTGAAGCCGCTGCTGCACGTCGAGGACGGCCGGATCGTGCCGCTGGAGAAGGTGCGCACCACCGCGCGGGCCGCCCAGCGCCTCCGCGATCTCGCCCTCGCGGCCGCGGGATCGGGGCCGGTCGACGTCGCCGTGCACCACCTCGGCGCCCCGGAGCGGGCCGAGTCCCTGGCCGCGGAGCTGCGCGAACGCCTGCCGCGGATGAGGCGACTCGTCGTCTCCGAGGTCGGGGCCGTGATCGGGGCGCACGCGGGGGCGGGGCTGCTCGGAGTGGTCGTGGTGCCGGAGGGCTGAACCGGCCGCGGGGGAGCTCCTGGCGGCACGCACCGTGGAGCGTGCATCCTGGCGGCGACCGACCAGCCTGAACGCAGTTCCGGCGGAGCGGTCCCGCGATCTGTCCACGTCGTGGCTAGCTGTCCACAGATCGACGATCCGTCCGTCCGGAGTGGTCTCCCGCACCTAGCGTCCGGGACGTGCGTGAAGCCAGCTTGCGGCTCGCCGCCCTGGTCCGGTGGCGCGTGCCGCCGTGGGGCGGGGACGACGGGCGTGCGACGGGGCCCGGATCCCGGGCGCCGGGGGCGTCGGTGTCGGCAGAGAGGGTTCGGCCGACGGGTGCTCGGCGCCCACCGGGGAGGTCCGACGGGCGGCCGCCGGAGGGTTCCCGACAGCTCGACGGTCCCGGTGCGGATCGGCCCGCGGGTCCGCCGGATGCGCCGGCGGCGGACGGGCCGCGCGACGGTCCCGGTGCGGATCGACCCGCGGGTCCGCCGGATGCGCCGGCGGCGGACGGGCCGGCGCGGCGCGATCCGCCGACGGTTCCCCTGCCCGTCGTCTCGACCGTCGGGCCTGCGGGCGCGTCCCTGGTCGGCAGGTTGGGCCGGTGGGTGCGGCGGTTCGTCCCCGCGGGTGCGATCGCGGCCCGCGTGGATCCCGGCAGGCCCGGGGCGACGGCGCTCGCGCTCGTGGCTGCCGCTGCGGCGCTCGTCGCGGCGGCGGGCGTGTGGCTGGAACGGCCCCGGGCGGAGCCGGTCGACGCGCTGCCTGCCGTCACGGCCGGAGCGCCCATCGGGCAGTCCGGTCCGGCGGGGTCGATCGTGGTCAGCGTGACCGGCAAGGTCGCCACACCCGGCCTGGTCACGCTGCCGGACGGGTCGCGGGTCGCGGACGCGGTCACCGCTGCGGGCGGGGTGCTGGCGGGGGTCGACCTGACCGGTGTCAATCTCGCCCGGCGCCTCGCCGACGGCGAGCAGGTCGTGGTCGGGGCCGCCGCTCCCGCCGGGGGTGTCCCGGGATCGGCGGTGCCGGAAGGAGCGGGCTCCGGGCCGGGACCGATCGATCTCAACCTCGCCACGGCCGCCCAGCTCGACACGCTGCCGGGGGTCGGGCCGGTCACGGCGGAGCGGATCGTCGAGTGGCGCACACGCAACGGCCCGTTCCGGCGGGTCGAGCAGCTACGTGAGGTGGACGGCATCGGGGAGCGGCGGTTCGCGCAGCTGCGAGCGCTGGTGACGGTCTCGTGAAGCGATCCTTTCCGCCGGCCCTTCGGGCGGCCGCAGCGCCCGGTGTGCGGGGCGCGATGGGAAGCCCAGCGGGGCGTGGCGGTGGTGGCGCGAACGCCGGGCCGGGGCGTGACGGTGGTGGCGGCGCCCGGGATCGTCCCGTGCCCGACGGCGACGTCCCCGAGGTCGCGCCGCCCGACCTCCGGCTCGTTCCCGGTGCCCTCGCGGCCTGGGCAACGGTGCTCGTGGGTCTTGCCGCCGGGTGGATCGTGGCGGGCGCCCTGTCGATCGCGGCGGCGGTGGTCGCCGCGGTCGCGGCCGGGGCGCACCGTCCCGGCACCCGCGGGTCCGATCGCCGCGGTGGCGGGGCGGACCCGCGGGTCTGTAGCGGCGGGATCGAACCCGGAGTGCTCGCCGCCGCGGCCCGGGCACACCGCGCCGCCGACCGGGGACGCGGGCGCGGATCCCACGGCATCGCGGGGACGGCCCGCGCCCGTCCCGGCCGACCGGGGCTGCTCGCCCGGGCGCTCACCGCCCGCACCGGTGCCGGCGTGCTCGCCGCTGCGGCGTGCGCGGCTGCTGCCGGCCTGGTCGTCGCGGCGCACGGACTCCTCGTCGCCGTCCACCCGCTCGGGCCCGCTGCCGAGCGGGGCGCCGCGGCGACGCTGCGCGTGGTGCTCACCGACGATCCGCAACCGGTGCGTGAGGGTGGCTACGGTGCGCAGCCCGCGTCGGCGTCGCGAGTGCTGGTGCGCGCCTCGCTCCGGGCGGCGGTCGCGGGGGACGGGCAGTGGCGCGCGGGCGGCCGGCTGCTGCTGATCGCCCCTGCCGAGGGCTGGGCGGGCCTGCTGCCGGGCCAGGAGGTCACAGCGGAGGGGCTGCTCGCGCCTGCGGGCCGCGCCGACCTCACCGTCGCGGTGCTGCGCGTACGGGGCGAACCGAGGGACGTCACGGCGCCGCCCTGGTGGCAGACCGGGGCCGGGACACTGCGGGACGGGCTGCGCCGGGCCGCTGGCGTGCTGCCGGAGGCCGAGGCGGGCCTGTTGCCCGGCCTCGCGGTGGGGGACACGTCGCGCTCGGTCCCGGAGGTGGAACGCGACTTCCGCACGGCCGGGCTGACGCACCTCACGGCCGTGTCCGGAGCCAACATCGCGATCCTCGCGGGGGCCGTCCTGGGGCTATTGCGCCTGTTGCGCACCGATCCTCGCTGGGCGGCCGTCGCCGGAGCGCTCGCGGTGGCCGGGTTCGTGCTGCTGGCGCGCCCGTCGCCGAGCGTGGTCCGGGCCGCCGCGATGGGCGCGGTCGTGCTGCTCGCGCTGGCGCTCGGACGGCGCCGGTCCGCGGTTCCCGCGCTCGCCGCGGCGGTCGTCGCGCTGCTGCTGATCGATCCGGCGCTCGCCGTCGACCCTGGATTCGCCCTGTCCGTCCTCGCGACCGGGGCGCTCGTGCTCGTCGCCCCGCGCTGGGTCGCGGCGATACGCGCGCGGGGGGTACCCGCCGGGATCGCGGAGGCGATCGTGGTCCCGGTCGCGGCCCATCTCGCGACGGCACCGGTGATCGCCGGGTTGAGCGGGGAGATCGGGCTGGTCACCGTCGTGGCGAACCTGCTCGCCGCGCCAGCGGTCGCGCCCGCCACCGTGCTCGGGGTGCTCGCTGCGGTGCTCTCGCCGCTCGGGGACGCGCCGGCCCGGGTGTGCGCGTGGCTGGCGGGGCCGTCGGTCACCTGGCTGGTGGCGGTCGCGGACCGCGCCGCCGCGGTGCCCGGCGCGACGCTGCCCTGGCCGGCCGGGATCGGCGGGGGGCTGGCGCTCGCCGCCGTGGTGCTGCTGCTCCTCTACTTCGGGCGGGCACCGCGGCGGCGGGCCCTGCTGCTCGCCGTCGCCGTGGGGCTCGCGCTGGTGCTCGTGCCCACCCGGGTCGTCCAGCCGGGCTGGCCACCGCCCGGATGGGCCGTGGTGGCCTGCGACGTCGGGCAGGGCGACGCCCTCGTGCTGGCGACCGGACGCCCCGGGTGGGTGGTCCTGGTGGACACCGGCCCGGACCCGGGGCCCGTTGATGCCTGCCTGGACCGGCTCGGCGTGGAGGGGCTCGCGCTGGTGGTGCTGAGCCATCTGCACGCCGACCACGTCGGCGGACTGGCCGGGGCGCTGCGCGGTCGGGCGGTGGCCGGCGTCGCCGTCGGGTCGGCCCACGAGCCGCGATGGGCGCTGCGGGAGGTCGCGCGGTACGCCGCGGCGGCCGGCGCGCCGCTGGTCGAGCTCACCGCGGGGCGGCGGCTGGGGTGGCCCGCGCTGACCGTCGACGTCCTTGGGCCCCGCCACGTGCCCGACCTCGTCGATCCCGACGACGGAACGGCCGTCAACGACACCTCGCTCGTGCTGCGGGCGCAGACGCCCGCGGGCAGCGTGCTGCTCACCGGCGACGTTGAGCTCGCCGCCCAGGCGGACCTGCTCGCCGCACCGGCGACACTGCCTGCGCTGCGTGCGGACGTGCTCAAGATGCCCCATCACGGAAGCCGCTACACCAGCGCGGAGTTCCTCGCGGCAGTTGCCCCGCGCGCCGTGCTGGTCAGCGTGGGTGCCGGCAACCGCTACCACCACCCCGACACGCGACTGCTCGACGCCCTCGCCCGCGGCGGTGCGTTGGTGCGGCGCACCGACCAGGCAGGCGACGTCGCGCTCGCTGTGGGCCCCGGGGGTGCTGGTGGGTCTGGTGGGCCCGGTGGGTCTGGCGGCGCTGGTGGCCCCGGTGGCTTGCTCGTCGTGGCCCGCGGCGACCCGCTTCCCGCGCCGCGGCGGCGGGCGTCCCGGGCTCGACCGGGTGCGGCACACGTTCCCGGGTACAGGCCTCGCGGCCGGGTTCGCGGGGGTCCGGTGTATCACGGGTCATGGGCGTGCCTCGCAGGGGTTGCGTCTGCGTCGCAGAGGCTGCAGCCGCTGTGAGGCGTGTCCGTCGTCTGCGAGGGGTAGGGGTGGCCGGTGAGGTCGGGGCGTGCCGCCATGAGCCCGCCGCCGAGCGGTGCACCGCCGTGGGCCGAGCCCCGCTGTCGCGGGGCGCCGCTGTCGTGGGGCCCGCCGCCGACCGGCGCGCCGCTGCCCGCCGAACGGGTCAGCCGCGCCCGGCGAGGGCCTCGCGCACCGCTTTGCTCGTCGATGGCACCGTCGCCGTCGGGCCGACCTGATCGGACACGGCGTCGAGGGTCTTGAGGCCGTCACCGGTGATGAGCAGCACGGTCTCGGCGTCCGGATCGAGATGGCCCGACGCGACGAGCCTGCGGGTGCACGCGACGGTGACCCCGCCCGCGGTCTCGGCGAACACGCCCTCGGTCTGCGCGAGCAGGCGGATGCCCTCGACGACCTGCTCGTCGCTGACGTGCGCCACCGCACCCCCGGTGCGGCGCACGGCGTCCAGCACGTACGGCCCGTCGGCGGGGTTGCCGATGGCCAGAGAGCGGGCGATGGTGTCGGGCCGCACGGGCTGGACGACGTCGTGGCCGTCCTCGAAGGCCTTCGCCACCGGCGAGCAGCCGGTGGCCTGTGCGCCGAACACCGTGTACGGGGTGGCGTCGACGAGGCCGAGCGCGCCCAGCTCCTGGAAGCCCTTGTCGACCTTCGTGAGCTGGGAGCCGGAGGCCACCGGCACCACCACCTGCTCCGGGAGGCGCCAGCCGAGCTGTTCGGCCACCTCGTAGCCCAGTGTCTTCGAGCCCTCCGCGTAGTAGGGCCGGACGTTGACGTTCACGAACGCCCATTCCTCGTGCTCGGCGGCGAGTTCGGTGGCGAGGCGGTTGACGTCGTCGTAGTTGCCGTCGACGGCGAGCAGCGTGCCCCCGTAGACCGCGGTGGTGAGGACCTTCGCGCGCTCCAGCGACGACGGGATGAGGACCACGGAGTCCCAGCCCGCGCGGGCGGCGGCCGCGGCGACGGCGTTGGCGAGGTTGCCGGTGGAGGGACAGCACAGGACGGTGAAGCCGAGCTCGCGGGCGGCGGCGAGCGCGACGGCGACGACCCGGTCCTTGAAGGAGTGGGTGGGGTTGCCGGTGTCGTCCTTCACCCACAGGTTGCGCAGGCCGAGGGCGGCACCGAGCCGGTCGGCCTTGATCAGGCGGGTGAGGCCCGGTTCGGTGTTGGGGTGGCGCTGCACGTCCGCGGGGACGGGGAGCAGCTGCTGGTAGCGCCAGATCGACTTCGGGCCGGTCTCGATGGACTCACGCGTGACGGTGCCGAAGTCGTAGGCGACCTCGAGGGGCCCGAAGCACTGCGGGCAGGCGAACTCGGCGGCGAGCGGGATCTCGTGGCCGCACTCGCGACAGGACAGGGCGCGGGCCGGACCGAGGTCGAGGGCGGCCGGCGTCGCGGCGGCGGGCAGGGGGGTATCGGTGAGCGTCACGGAAGATCTCCTCATCTTCCCCGTGGGTCACGGGTCGGAATTGGCACCTGGTTCGCGCACGCGGACACGTGCGACGCCGGTTGCCGGGGCTTCGTCGGGCCGGTCCCTCTGCCCCTCTGGATGAGCCATATGCGGTTGTGCACCCCGCGAGCCCCCGTGGCCGAACCTGCGTGGCCGCGGCCGCGGACGAGGCGGGAATGACCAACACGGTACGACACGACGTCGGCTTCTGCCCAGCGGCTCCCCCCGCACATGCGACCTCGCTCACTGCCCGGGTCCCGGGTCGGCGACTGTCGGGGCGGTGCGCGAGCATGGCGACATGGCGTCCCCGGCACGGCTGCATCTCGTGGTGGGCGAGGAGGAGTTCCTGCTCGAACGGGCGGTGGACGCCGTCGTCGGGCAGGTGCGGACGGCCGATCCGGCGGCGGAGCTGCGGCGGTTCCGGACCGCGGAGCTGACGCCGGTCGGCCTCGCGGAGAGCCTGAGCCCGTCGCTGTTCGCCGAGGCCCGCGTGGTCGTGCTGCTCGCCGCGCACGAGGCAGGCAAGGATCTGACGGCGGCGGTGCTCGGGCACGCGAGGGACCTGGCCGAGGGGATCGTCCTCGTCGTCGTCCACGCGGGCGGAGCACGCAACAAGGCCCTCGCGGACGGGCTGCGTATAGCCGGCGCGGAGGTCACGTCGTGCCCGCAGGTCCGGTGGCCGAACGAGCGGGTGGCCTTCGTGAAGGCCGAGGTCAGACGGCTCGGAGGCCGCCTCGCCTCCGGTTCGGACGAGGCCCTGGTCGACGCCGTGGGGTCGGACCTGCGGGAGCTGGCCGCCGCCGCGGCGCAGCTCGTCGCGGACACCGGTGGGAAGGTCGACGCCGCCGCGGTGCACCGGTACCACCGCGGCCGGGCCGAGGTCCACGGCTGGGACATCGCCGATCTGGCGCTGGCGGGAGACCGCGCGGGTGCGCTCGAGGCGCTGCGATGGGCGCAGGCGCTCGGGGTGCCGGCGGTGGTACTGGCGGACGCTCTGGCGTCGGGCCTGCGCACCCTCGCGCGGGTGGGCGCCGCGGGCCGGGGGGACCCGAACCGGCTCGCCGGGCAGCTCGGCATGGCGCCGGGAAAGGTCCGCAGGGCCCAGGCGCAGGTGCGGTCCTGGCACCCGGACGCGCTCGCGGCGGCGTTCCGGGTGGCCGCGGAGGTGAACGCCGACGTCAAGGGTGCGGCCGCGGACGCCGACTACGCGCTGGAACGGGCGGTGCTGCGGATCTGCGAGGCGCGCGGGAGCCGCTGACGGGGCCCCGCTCCCGCGCCGAGTGGGCACGGAGTCCGGCTGCGGCCTGCGTGGGTGCACGCTCGGCGGGCCGTTCGCGTGCCGGGTGTGCGGTGGGTCCGGGGCCGGCCTGCGTGGGTGCACGCTCGGCGGGCGCCCGGCTCCGGTGTGCGGCGGGTCCGGCGGCGGCCTGCGTGGTTGCACGCTCCTCGGCCACCCGGCCCGATTGTGCGCGGAGTCCCGTCCGGCTCGCCTGAGCGAGCCCCGGCCAGCGACCCTGCCCGGCCACACCGAAACGCCGCGTCACCCGGGGGTGGGCGGCGTCAGCGCGAAGGGATCAGACGGAGAGCGTGTTGACGCGCTTGGCCATCGCCGACTTGCGGTTCGCGGCCTGGTTGGCGTGGATGACGCCCTTGCTCGCGGCCTTGTCGAGGGCCTTCGCGGCGTCGCGCTGGAGCACGACGGCCTTCTCGGTGTCGCCGGCCTCGGCGGCCTCGCGGAACTTCCGCACGGCGGTACGGACCGCGGAGCGCACCGACTTGTTGCGCTGGCGGCGCTTCTCGTTGGTCTTGACCCGCTTGATCTGGGACTTGATGTTGGCCACGCGACTGCCTCGAGTTCTTCCTGCTGTAGGTCCGGGTACGGCTCCGGCGGCGGTGTGGTCACGCCGGGCGCTCGACGGACCATCCTACAGAGGCCCGCAGCGGCCCCCCTCACCACGTCCGGTAGGGCAGGAACTTGCCGTTCAGCACGATGCGGACGCGGTCGCCCTTGGGGTCGGGAACGCGGGAGAGGTCCATCTCGAAGTCGATGGCGCTGATGATGCCGTCGCCGAACTCCTCGCGGACGAGCTCGGCGATGGCCCGCCCGTAGACCTGCACCATCTCCTGCAGGCGGTAGACGACCGGTTCGGAGGTGTCGACGGCCGTCGCGCCGCGCACCGGCGGCAGCAGCAGCGCCTCGACGACCCCGTCGTCCAGTCCGAGGGCCTCGCCGAGGGTGGCGGCCTGCGCGGGGGTGAGCGTGTGCTGCCCGAGCAGGGCGGTGGTCGTCCACTCGGTGGACATGCCGATCGCGGCACCGAGATCGGCCCAGCGCAGCCCGGACCGGCGCCTGGCGGCGAGGACGGCGTCGGCGGCCCGGGTGCGGCTCAGGGGGGAGGTCATGGGCCCAGATGGTCGGGGAGGGCGTGCGGTGCGGCAACCGCCTCCTGTGAACGCCGTGTTGCATCGCGGTTCGATCTGGCCGAGCGATGTCGCTCTGGGTCAGGATGTCGCCCGGGATCGGCGGTCCCGGGCGAGGACGGGTGACGGGGCCGGGTGTCGGCGGCGAGGAGGTCTGTGATGACGGCGGGTGCGCGCGCGTGAGCAGGGCGACGACGACCCGACGCACCCCGGAGCCGGACGAGCCGGGGGACCCGCGAGCCGACGCGACGGCGGACCTCTTCGCGGGGTACAGCGCGCCGGACCGGCCGCATCCGGACGCGTTCGACGAGATGTTCACCGCGGACGGGACGGTTCGCGTGGCCTACCGGGCGCTGCACGAGGTGCTCGCGCCGTCCTCGCCCGCGGATCTGGCCGCCCGCGCGGAGGCGCTCGGGCGGGCCTACACCGACCAGGGCATCACGTTCTCCCTGTCGGGCCAGGAGCGCCCGTTCCCGCTGGACCTGGTGCCGCGGGTGATCAGCGCCTCGGAGTGGACGCGGCTGCAGCGGGGGATCGTGCAGCGGGTGAAGGCGCTGGAGGCGTTCCTCGCCGACATCTACGGCGATGCCGACATCGTCCGCGACGGCGTGATCCCGCGCCGGCTCGTGACGAGCTGCCAGCACTTCCACCGCGAGGCGCACGCGCTGACCCCGCCGAACGGGGTGCGCATCCACGTCGCGGGCATCGACCTGGTCCGCGACGAGCAGGGCACGTTCCGGGTGCTGGAGGACAACCTGCGCAACCCGTCGGGCGTGTCGTACGTGATGGAGAACCGCCGGACGATGGCGCGGGTGTTCCCGGACCTGTTCGCCCGGCAGAAGGTGCGGGCGGTCGGCGACTACGGCACGCACCTGCTGCGGGCGCTGCGCGCGGCGGCGGCGGCGAACGCGGCCGACCCGACGGTGGTGGTGCTCACGCCGGGGGTCCACAACTCGGCCTACTTCGAGCACTCGCTGCTGGCCCGCCAGATGGGCGCGGAACTGGTGGAGGGCCGCGACCTGTTCTGCCGCGACAACGTCGTCTACATGCGCACCACCGAGGGCGAGCAGCAGGTCGACGTCATCTACCGGCGCATCGACGACGACTTCCTCGATCCGCTCCAGTTCCGCCCGGACTCGGTGCTCGGCGTGGCAGGGGTGCTGAACGCGGCCCGGGCGGGCAATGTCGTGATCGCCAACGCCGTGGGCAACGGGGTGGGTGACGACAAGCTCGTCTACACCTACGTGCCCGAGATGGTGCGCTACTACCTGGCCGAGCGGCCGCTGCTGCCCAACGTTTCCACCTACCGCTGCTGGCTCGACCACGAGCGCGCCTTCACCCTGGACCATCTCGACGAGCTGGTGCTCAAGCCGGTGGAGGGCTCCGGCGGCTACGGCATCGTGTTCGGCCCGAACGCCTCGGCCCGCCAGCTCGCGGCGGCCCGCAAGGCGATCCGCTCCGACCCGCGGGGCTGGATCGCCCAGCCGGTGGTGCAGCTGTCCACGGTGCCGACGAAGGTCGGGGACCGGCTGGCGCCGCGCCATGTCGACCTGCGCCCGTTCGCGGTCAACGACGGTGAGGGCGTCTACGTGCTGCCGGGCGGGCTCACGCGGGTGGCGCTGCCGCTCGGGAGCCTGGTGGTCAACTCCAGCCAGGGCGGGGGAAGCAAGGACACCTGGGTGCTGGCCGCGGGCCGCGACACCGCGGAGCGCGAGCTCGCCGGGCCGGGGCTCGCGGCCTCCGTCCCCGCGTCGGGTCCCACCCCGGCGCACGGCCCCGAGCTCACCTACGGCCAGCAGCAGCAACAGCAGCAACAGGCGGGGGGAGTGGCGTAGATGCTCGCCCGCAACGCGGAGTCGCTGTACTGGATCGGCCGCTACGTCGAGCGGGCCGACGACACCGCCCGGATCCTGGACGTGTCGGTTCACGAGCTGCTGGAGGACGCCACCGTCCACGCCGACACCGCGGCGCGACGCCTGCTGGGCGTGCTGGGCGTCGTCCCGGGCACGGAGGACCCGCTTGATGCGTGGTCGCTCACCGAGCTGGTCGGCTACTCCGAGGAGCAGCCGGCGTCGATCGTCGCGTCGGTGTCGTCGGCGCGGGAGAACGCGCGTGGCGCGCGCGAGGTGGTGTCGGCGGAGATGTGGGAGTGCCTCAACGCCACCTGGAACGCGCTGCCGGAGCGGCAGCGCTACGCCCGCTGGGTGGGCCCGCACGCGTTCTTCAGCTACGTCGAGGACCGCGCGGCGATGCTCAACGGCCTCGCGGCCTCCACGATGAGCCGCGACGACACCTGGCGTTTCTACCTGCTCGGACGCTCCGTCGAGCGGGTCGACATGATCGTGCGGCTCCTGCTGTTCCGGGCCTCGGACCGCCTGTCGTCGCCGGCGTGGCTCACGGTGCTGCGCTGCGCGGGGGCGCAGGACACCTACCTGCGCACCTACCGCGGGGCGCTGGACGCCCCGCGCGTCGTCCAGTTCCTGCTGATGGACAAGCTCTTCCCGCGCTCGGTCTTCCATGCGTTGCGCCAGGCCGAGACGTGCCTGAGCGACCTGCAGCACCGCCCCGCGGCCCGCGTCGGCCTGCAGGCGGAGGCGCTGCGGCTGCTCGGCCGGGCCCGCAGCGAGCTGGAGTTCCTGCCTCCGGACCAGCTGCTCGACGACCTGCCCGACCAGCTGCAGCGGCTGCAGTCGTGCATCCAGGAGGTCGGGGAGGCCGTGTCCCAGCAGTACTTCCACACCTCGCCCTACGTCGCGTGGACCCCGGAGGTGAGCCGGTGAGCTGGCGGATCCGCATCGTGCACTCCACCGGCTACCGCTACGACGCGCCGGTGCGCGAGTCCTACAACGAGCTGCGGCTCACCCCGCGCAGCGACGGCCGGCAGAACGTCGTCGTCAGCCGCATCGAGACGACGCCGTCGAGCCGCCTCTACCGCTACAGCGACTACTGGGGCACCAGCGTCACGGCGTTCGATCTGCACGCCCCGCACCGCGAGCTCGCCGTCGTCGCGACGTCGGTGGTGGAGACCTCGGACCCGGCGGCCGTGGTGCGCGCCGCGTCGTGGGCCGAGCTGGACGGCGAGGCGGTGCGGGACCGCCAGACCGAGATGCTCGAGTTCACCACGTACGTGCCGCGCGAGCCCGCGCTCGAGAAGGTCGCCCGCGGCCTGCGCCGCCATGCCGACCCGGCCGACGCCGTCCTCGCCGCGTGCCGGTGGGTGCGCGAGCACCTCACCTACCGGCCCGGCTCGACCGGGGTGCACACCTCGGCCGTCGAGGCCTGGCAGGCGGGCGAGGGCGTCTGCCAGGACTTCGTGCATCTCACGCTGCTGCTGCTGCGCTCGGCGGGTGTCCCCTGCCGTTACGTGTCGGGCTACCTGCTGCCGCGCGGCGACACCCAGGTGCGCCAGACCGTCCAGGGCCAGAGCCACGCGTGGGTGGAGGCCTGGACGGGCGGCTGGTGGGCCTACGACCCCACCAACGACGTCGAGGTGGGCCAGCAGCACGTCCAGGTCGCGTCGGGTCGCGACTACGCCGACGTGGCTCCGCTCCGCGGGGTGTACACCGGCGGGCGGGGCACGGAACTGGAGGTCCAGGTGGACATGACGCGCCTGGCGTGAGCGGTCGGCCCGACCCTCGTGGCGGGCGATCTGCGTGTTCCGTGCGGACGGCCGGGTGGTCCTCGCCGGGTCAGTCGCGGTGGGCGGTGATGATCCACGCCGCGGACGGGTAGAGCACCCCGTCGCGGGTCCGGTGGGCCTCCACGGACGCCCGCAGCGCGGCGAGAGCACGCAGGCGTGTCGCGCCGTCGAGGTCGGCGAGCAGGGAACGGGCGAAGCCCATGCCGGCGAGGAAGGTGTAGGCCTGCTCGGCGTCGGGTCCGAAACAGATCGGTTCGGCCACGGCCGCGGTGTCGACGCGGGTGAGTCCCGCCGCCGCGAGCAGGCGGCGCGCCCGGTCCGGGTCGGCCAGTGCGAACGGCCCGGGCGCGGCGGGGGGCGGCGGCGGCAGTGCACGTCCGGCGGCCAGGGCCGCGGTCAGCTCCAGCACCCAGGGATTGCGGTCCACCGGCTGCCATACGAGCTGCACGAGCCGTCCACCCGGGCGCAGCGCGCGGCGGATGTTGGTGAAGGCGGCGACCGGGTCGCCGAAGAACATCGTCGCGGTGCGGCCGAGGGCGAGGTCGAACGCCCCGTCGGGGAAAGGGTGGATCTGCGCGTCGGCCTGGAGGAAGCCGGCGTGCTCCAGCCCTTCCTCGGCGGCCCGGCGGCGGGCGATGTCGAGCATCCGCGAGGACAGGTCGACGCCCAGTACCGACCCGCGGCGTGCCGTGCGGGCCGCCGCCCGGGTGGTCGAGCCGGTACCGCAGCCGATGTCGAGCACCCGATCGGTGGGCGCGATCGCGCATGCGGCGAACAGGTGTGCGTCGTAGCGGCCCAGGCTCGCCTCGAAGACCGCGGCGTTCGTGGCCCAATAGTCCCCGTCGGGCCCGTCCCAGGCGCGCAGGGCCTCGGCGTTGGAGGGATCGACCGGCACGGTGTCGGTGGTGCTCATGGCTGGCCCCTTCGGATATTCTCCCTTTGGGAGTGTTCCGGTGTACTCCCAAAGGGAGAGCCATGTCAAGGGTTCCGGCGATGACCACGACGTCCTACGCGATCCTCGGCCTGCTCGCGATCAGGCCGTGGACGACCCACGAGCTGATCCAGCAGATCAGCCGCAGCACCCGCCGGATCTGGCCACGCGCGCAGAGCAAGCTCTACGAGGAGCCCAAGAAGCTCGTGGGCCACGGCTTCGCACTCGCCGAGGAGGATCCGGTCGGCAGGCGCCGCCGCACCCGCTACACGATCACCCCGGCCGGCCGGCAGGCGCTGGCCACGTGGCTCGGTGAGCCGGGCTCGGGCCCGGTGCTGGAGTTCGAACAGCTCCTCAAGATCACCTTCGCGGACAGCGGCACCAGGGACGACGTCCTGGCCCACCTGGCTGCCACCCGGGCGTGGGTCCGCCGGGAGAACCAGGCCAACCTCGCCACGGCCCGGGCGTACCTGACCGGTGAGGGTGCCTTCCCGCAGCGGGCCGCGGTGAACCAGCTGGGCGGGATGTTCCTCACCGAGTTCTACGTGATGGTCGACCGCTGGGCGCAGTGGGCCACCGCGGTCGTGCAGACCTGGCCGGAGGACCCGCGGCAGGCCCGGGTCGACCCGGACGTCCAGGCCCGGGCGGTTCGGCTCGCGGAGAGCCTCATCGCACCGGAGGAACCGGAGGAGCGCACGGACGACTGATCCGGGCGCGGCCCGGGGCGCAACCCCGTCAGGCCTCCTCGACCGAGAAGTTGATCAACCCGCCGTCGACCTGGGTGACCGTCACCTTCAGCGGGATGTTGTTGCCCGCCGCCGCGACGGCACAGGTCTGCGTGGCACCCATCGTCGGTTGGAGGGCGCCGTCGCAGGTGAGGCTGTCCACCGGCACCCCCAGCTGCGGTTCGACGAGCTCCTGGACCTTCTTCTCGAGGAGGTCCTGCGACACCGGGCGGGCCTCGGTCGCGACGTTGTAGTTGACCGTCGAACCCTCCACCGAGGTGACGGTGACGACCGCGCCGATCGGCTGCCCGTCCGACGTGGTGGTCTCGCACGTGACGGTCGCGCCGACCTGACCGGCCAGGTCGCCCGGGCAGGTCACCGGGCCGAGCCCCGGGATCTGCTGGGCGAGTGTGGACGCGACGTTCGTCTCGAGGTCGCTCTTCGAGACGCTGACCGAGCACGCGGTGGCGCCCAGCGCCACCCCGGCCGCGACGGCGACCGTGGCGATCGTCCTGACAGTGCGTGACAGTGCGGCCACCGACGCTCTCCTTCGATCCGCGCCGGTCCAGGCGCCGGCCAGCGGTGATCCTCTGGCATCGCCGGTGTCGTGTCATGGGCCCGTACCGGTGAATCTGTGTCTGCGCGGTCGGTCGCTCCGGCCGGCCACCCGAACCGCGGGCGGTTCAGGGGCGGTGCCGGCCCGGCGCGATCCGCACCAGGTCGAGCACCGCCCGCACCGGTCCGTCGACGGGGGCGCGCAGCGTGATGCCCTCGCGGTCCAGCGCCTCGACCAGCAGGCCGACCCCCGCACTCCCCAGGTAGGTGAGCCCCGTGACGTCCAGGACGACCGGCACGTCGCCCGCGAGTGCGGACGTCAGGTCCTCGCGTACCGTGGCCACCCCCGCGAGGTCCAGCTCCCCGGTGATCACCACCCGCCGGGCGCCGTCCCCCGTGAGCACGCGCAGCCGCGTGGGCGACACGGGCGGCGCGCTCGGCATCCGCTCCGCGGCGGCGGGCACCATCCGCGGCGTCATCCGGAAGCGGACGACGGTGCCGCCCGGCCCCGGTTCGACCGCCGCCTCCGAGCTGAGCAGCCGGATCAGGTCCAGCCCGCGGCCGCGGTAGCCGCGGTCGACCGGCGGCGGGCGCCACGTCCCGAAGTCGCGGACCAGCACGTCGACGGCGCCGCCCGGCCCGAGCTGCAGCCCGACCTCGACGGCCCCGGTCGTGCCGTCCGGGTAGGCGTGCTCGACGGAGTTGGCGACGGCCTCGCCCAGCGCGAGCTGCAGGTCGTCGGCGGGCTCCCCGGCGATCCCGGCCGTGGCCAGCCACCCGGCCACCGACCGGCGCAGCCCGCGCAGCTCCTCGGCGCGCGCCGGGATGCGCAGGTGCAATGGCTCCGGACCGAGCCGCGCCGCGATGACGGCGACGTCGTCGGGTGGGCCCGCCGGGTGCAGGACGCGTGCGAGCACCTCGTCGATGAGCCGGTCCGGCGCCGCGCCCATCGCCGCGAGGGCGGCCCTGCGCAGCCGGCGCAGCCCGTCGTCGATGACCTCACCGCGGCGCTCGACGAGACCGTCGGTGTAGAGCAGCAGGACCGCGCCCGCCGGGAGCGTGGTGGCGGCCTCGGTGAACCCACCGCCCGCGCCCAGCACCCGCCCCGGCGGCCCGTCGAGGTACTCCGCGTCCCCGTCGGTCAGCACGAGCGGAGGCGGGTGCCCGGCGCGCGCCCAGCGCAGGTCCCCGCTCGCCACGTCCAGGACGAGGCAGGCCACGGTGCTCGCCCGCGCCCCCGTGACACGGCGGGCGAAGCGGTCCAGGCGGGTGAGCGCCGCGGCGGGTCCGCACCCGTCGAGCAGGGCGGCCGCCAGCGCGCTGCGCAATTGCCCCATCACGGCCGCGGCTGCCGCACCCTGCCCGACGACGTCGCCCACCACGATCGCGACCTTCTGCCCGTCCAGCGGCAGCACCTCGTACCAGTCCCCGCCCGCCTGGGATCCGTGCGCACCCGGCTCGTAGCGGGCGGCGAGCCCGAGGCGCTCGATCGTCGGCAGCTGCGCGGGCAACAGGCTGTGCTGCAGCGTCTCGGCGATCTCGCGGCGGGTGTCGGCGAGCGCGGCGCGCTCGAACGCCTGGGCGGCGTGGGCGCACACGGTGCGGGCGAACTGCTGCTCGTCCGGGTCGAAGGTGCGGCGGGTCGCGAAACTCGCCGCGAGTGCGCCCACCACCCGGCCGCCCACGAGCATCGGCAGCGCCATCAGGGCCTCGTTGCCCGTGACCGCGTGGTGCTCGGTCAGGTGCGGGAAGCGCTCCCGCCAGTCCTCGTCCGAACGCAGCCACACCGGCTCCGCGGTGCGCGCGCACACCCCGACGGGCTGGTCGTCCTCCGCGCGGACGACGCCGTAGTGGCGCAGCAGGAGGTCCGGGTAGCCACTCGAGTGCACGACGCGCAGGCCCAGCGCCGGATCCCGCAGGTAGGCCGCGACGGCCGTCGCACCGAAGGCGTCGCGGACCCCGACCGCCATCACCCGCGCCGCCTCCGCCACGGTGCCCGCCGCGGCGAGCGCCGTCGTGATCTCGACGAGCCTTCGCTCACGGGTGCTCAGCCGCTCGGCCTCGAGCAGCAGCGCCGCCCGGCGGCCCAGCTCGGCGGCCAGCGCCCGGTCCTCCGCGTCGTACTCGCGCGGGGCGCCGGTCGCGACCATCGACAGCGTCCCGCGCATCCGCCCGCCGACCACGAGCGGCACGATCAGCGCCGAGCGGAAGCTCAGGTCACGACGCATCTCGTAGTCCGACTCGCCGGCCGCGATCGCGCGGAGCTCCGCATCGGTCGGGGTGGCGACGACGAACGGTTCACCGGCGTCGTAGCGGTCGCGCAGCGCGGGGGACAGGGGGTAGCCCGCGGTGGTCAGGAGCTGCCGCTCGGCGGCCGGGCGCGCGGGGCTCACCACGGCGAGCGGCCGGAGCATCCCGTCCGGGCCGAGGGCGGACACCGCGCCGAGATCGGCCATCGCGGGCACCGACCGCCGCAGCAGGGTGGTGAGCCTTGCGGCCAGCGGGCCGCCCTCGTCGGCCCGGCCGATCTCGGCGAGCAGCGCCGTCACCTGCCGGGCGCGCTCCTGGGCGGTGACGTCGACCATCACACCCTGGAGCCGTTCCACCGCGCCGTCCTGGCCGAGCGCGACGTGCACGAGGTCCTGGCACCAGACGGTGTGCCCGTCCGCGGCGCGCAGGCGGTACGCGGACACCTCGAAGTCGACGCCCCCGGCGATCCCGTCCGCGTGGCGGGCGGCCACGCGCTCGCGATCCTCGGGGTGGATGAGCGAGCGCCAGAAGTCCTTCGGACCGAGCCAGCCCTGCGCCGGGTGCCCGGTGAGTTCCTCCACCGGCTCGGAGACGAACACGACCTCCTCGGAGCGGGCGTCGATCTCCCACACGACGGCCGCGAGCCCGTCCACGAGCGAGCGCAGCCGGGCCGCCAGGGCCTCGGCCGCGTCGCGGGCCGCCCGCTCGGCGGCGGCCCGTTCCCGCAGCCGCTGGGCGGCGGCGTGTTCCGACTCGGCCCGCTGCTGCGCCGCGGCGGTCAGCGCGTCCGCGACGGCGGCGCCGACCTGGCGCGCGACCAGGTCGAGGAACGCGCGGCAGTCCTCGTCGAGCTGGCCGCGGCGCACCCCGATCGTGATCACGCCGACCGGCCGGGCGGAGCCCGCGACCAGCAGCGGGAGGAGCACGGCCGTGTCCGCGACCTCCGAGCCGGGGGCGCGGTGCCCGGGGTGGGCCCGCGCGTCGGCGGGGAGCACCTCCGTCGACCCCGTCCGGACGACCCGGGCGAGGGAGCTGTCGGGGGGCGCGAGCGGGATCGCCCCGGTGTCCCCGGTGTCCCCGGTATCGAGGCCGTGGCTCGCCACCAGCCGCAGCACCGGTCCGGCGCCCGCATCGTGGTCGACCAGGTGCACCGTCGTGAACGGGGTGTCGGCCCGTTGACCGGCGAGCACCTCGACGGCGGCCTCGCACGCCTGCTGCGGCGTGCGTACCCCGGCCGCGGCGACCTCGCCGAGGCGGCGCAGGGTGGCGAGCCTGCGCCTGCCGAGGACGTGGTCCGTCACGTCCAGGCCGACGACCGACACCCCGGTCCACGGCCCGGCCCCGCCTGCGGGGATCGGGGTGCATGCGAGGGTCACGAAGACCTCCTCGACGTACCCGTGGCGCACGACCGGCACCGGCTGCTGTGCACGGCGGACCGGTGCGCCCGTGGCGAGGGCCTCCCGCGCCAGGTCCCTCACGACGGCCCATCCCGCCGGGTCCGGCTCGCCGTCCGCCGCGGGCGGGCCGCCCATCAGCGCGACGATCGGGTCGTTGGCGACCGCCGCCAGGTCGGGTCCCCACAGCACGGCCGAGGGCAACAGGGAGGAGCGGCAGTGCTCGATCGCTGCGTGCAGCGCCGGGAACCGGCCCTCGCCGGGGGCGAGCACCGTGCGCGCGGCGGCTCCGGGCTCCGGAGAGGGACCGGCCGCACCGGTCGGCTCGACGGCAGTCATCCCCCTCCTGGTGGTTTCCCGGAGAAGGTAGTCGGGCGCGGTCTGACGAAGCCACTCCTACCGGGCGCGGGTCAGGTGGCGGCGCGGTTCAGCCGCTCCGCGGCGAGCTCGGCGAGGGTGCGGATCGAGCAGGGGTGACGCTCCGGGTGGGCGTCGTGGGCGCGGCACAGGCCGACGTGATCGGGGGTGTGCTCGCGCAGCAGGCGCTCGACCAGCTCCGGTGTCGCGGCGAGCTGTTCGGCACAGGCGGCGAAGGCATCCGGCAGCATGTTTCTCGTTCTCTCCAGGCGGGAGCGGACCAGCTTCGTACCTGACCGACGAGCGAGGCAACCGCCGGTTTCGGCTCCGGCACCAAGTTGGTCCGACCGAGCCTGGCCGGCTGCCCGGGGTCGCGTCCGAACGGTCCGATACGGCTACGGCACTTCCGCCGGGACCGCGGCAGGGTGCCGGGCGGGCGCGCGGCCCCGGCACCGCCCGATCCGGACCGTGTCGTTCCGCTCACTCCGTGCAGCTGCCGACGATCTTGTCGATCTCCACGTCCAGGTTGATGTGGCGTGACTCGTCACCGAACGCCACGACCTCGAGGGAGGCGTCCACGAAATGACGCAGCATGTCGCGGTCCACCTCCAGGACCGCGCGTCCCTCCGAGGAGCAGATCTCGATCTCCACGACGTCGTAGCCGTGCACCTCGCACGGTCGCATCCGGATGTCGCCCTCGCCGACCGGGCCGGCGAGGGAGGCGATCACCAGCTCGCGCCCGACCAGCCACTCGACCCAGCGGTCCTTCCTGGTCCGGACCGCGACGGTGATCGCGAACGGGTCCGACGCGTCGTAGCTCCAGCGCGTCACGATCGGCGCGGGCTGCCCGTGCAGCACGGTGAACATGTCCTGCTGGACCGAGCTGGTCGTCATGGTCGCTCCCAGTGCCGCGGAGGTGGCCGGGCGCCACGTGCGCCGACCTCACCTGGGCATCGCGGGCCGCGACCCGAACGCACCACCCCGCATCCGGGTTCACCCGAACAGGGGCGCGCACGGGACGGACGGCTCATGAGCCAGGTGCGATCGCGGCCCGCGAGACGACCCAGATGCCGCGGGGACCGGTGCGTCCGGGCTGCACCAGCACCAGGTGCGCGACGGTCCCGCCGGGTCCATGCAGGGTCACCGACAGCTCCGGGCCCCCGCCGGAGTGGCCGCCGAGCAGCTCCGCGGAGGCGTCCGGCCAGCCATAGGCGGCGGCGCCGAAGGCCGTGGCCACCGATTCCGGGTCGAGCAGCCACGGCTGGGCCCCGGCGTCCACCCGTTCCTGCACGACGGCGACCCCGGGGCCACCCACGGGCCAGGGCAGCGGCGGGTCGGGGGCCGCCGCCGTCGGGAGCGCTCCCGTCGAGGGCGCTCCCGTCGAGGGCGCAACCGGGGGAGCGGGAGGGGCGTCCGCTCGCCCGGCCGCTGCGCAGCCGCCGAGCGTGAGCACCAGCGGCAGGGCCGCCCCGAGCAGGACGGGGACGACGGGCAGCCCGCGCTCCATGGCGGGCACGGTAGCGGCGGGCTTCGCGAACCCCCCCGTCGGGAGGTAGGGCGGGTTCGCGTTCGTCACTAGGGTCGGTCGTGAACGACAGTCGATCCTCGTGAGGCGATGTCCATGAATCCTTCGGCCCGGTCCTTCTACGCGGCCCGTGAGTTCCTGTTCACCCACCGCGAGGACTACGGGACTGCCTACCGGGAGTTCCGCTGGCCCGAGATCGGCGAGTTCAACTGGGCGCTCGACCACTTCGACGCCGTCGCCGCGGATCCCGAGCGCGGGGCCCGCCGCGCGCTGTGGATCGTCGAGCAGGACGGCTCCGAGGCGCACTGGACCTTCGCCGAGCTCGCCGAGCGCTCGAACCGGGTCGCGAACTGGCTGCGGGACCAGGGCGTGGCCCGTGGCGACCGCCTCGTCCTCATGCTGGGCAACCAGCTGGAGCTGTGGGAGACGCTGCTCGCCGCGATGAAGATCGGCGCCGTCGTCATCCCGGCCACGACGCTGCTGGTGGCGGGCGACCTGCGCGACCGCATCGACCGGGGGGCGGCCCGCCACGTCGTCGTCGGTGCGGCCGACACCGGGAAGTTCGACGGGGTGGAGGGCGACTACACGCGGATCGCCGTGCGGTCCCCGGACGGGGTGGCGCCGCAGGGCTGGCTGCGCTACGAGGACGCGTACGAGGCCCCGGCTGAGTTCACCCCGGACGGTGTCACCCGCGGCGAGGACACGCTGCTGCTCTACTTCACCTCCGGCACGACCGCCAAGCCCAAGCTCGTCGAGCACACCCACGCCTCCTACCCGGTGGGGCATCTGTCGACGGTCTACTGGATCGGGCTGGAGCCGGGCGACGTCCACCTCAACATCTCCTCGCCCGGCTGGGCCAAGCACGCGTGGAGCAACGTCTTCGCGCCGTGGATCGCCGAGGCGTGCGTGCTCGTCATGAACTACGCGAAGTTCGACGCCGCGAGCGTGCTGAGCGTGCTGGACCGCTGCGGGGTGGACAGCTTCTGCGCCCCGCCCACGGTGTGGCGGATGCTGATCCAGGCGGACCTCTCCTCCCTCGCGAAGCCCCCGTCGAAGGTCGTCGGGGCGGGCGAGCCCCTCAACCCCGAGGTCATCGAGCAGATCGAGAAGGCGTGGGGCGTGCGGATCCGGGACGGCTTCGGCCAGACCGAGACCACGCTGCAGATCGGCAACTCGCCCGGCCAGACCGTCAAGCCCGGCTCGATGGGCCGTCCGATCCCCGGGTACCCGATCGTGCTCGTCGACCCCGCCACCGGCGCCACCGACGTGGACGAGGGCGAGATCTGCATCGACCTGTCCCGACGGCCGCTCGGGCTCATGGTCGGCTACGCGGGCGACCCGGAGCGCAACGCCGAGGCGATGGCGGGCGGCTATTACCACACCGGTGACGTCGGCTCCCGGGACGCGGACGGCTACATCACCTACGTCGGGCGCGCCGACGACGTGTTCAAGGCCTCGGACTACCGGATCTCGCCGTTCGAGCTGGAGAGCGTGCTCATCGAGCACCCCGCCGTCGCGGAGGCGGCGGTCGTGCCGTCGCCGGACCCGCTGCGCCTGGCCGTCCCGAAGGCCTACGTGGTGCTCGCGGCGGGTCACGAACCGAACGAGGAGACCGCGCGCTCGATCCTCGAGTTCGCCCGCGACAACCTGGCCCCCTTCAAGCGCGTCCGGCGCCTGGAGTTCTTCGACCTGCCGAAGACGATCTCCGGCAAGATCCGCCGTGTCGAGCTGCGTGGTCGGGAGGGAGAACTGCACGCCGACGCGTCGAACCAGCCGCCCGGCGAGTACACACTTTCGTGACGCAACCCGCTGCTCACCGCCGATCGACCGGATCCCGCCGGTCGCCGGATCGCGTTCCATCGGCCGCGACATGACCGAGGGGGCGATGGTGTGCTGAGCCGGTGAGCACCTCGACGAGGTCCGTGGCCCCCCTGGCGGAGGTCATGGCCGGCATGCCGGAGGTCTGGCGCACGCTGCTCGTCGCGCACGTGCCGGACCGCTTCGGGCACTGCACCACCTGCAGGCACAGCGTGAGCGGGTCCGCGCCGCGCTGGCCGTGCACCCTGCACCGCATCGCGAGCGACGCACAGCGGATGGCCGAGGAGGTCTGACCGGTCACGTCGGGACGGGGCCGGGCTCACCGGCGCGCGGGCGCGTGCCGGGTCGAGCAGCAGGCGCTCCGCTCCGTGGCGGGCCACGACCTGCAGGCCCACCGGGGCGCCGTAGCGCGTGCGCCCGGCCGGCACGGTCACCGCCGGGTGACCGGAGAGGTTGGACGCCCAGGTCAGCGCGACGCTCAGTTGCTCCCCGAGGCCGTCGTGCCCGTCCGGCGGGCCCGGTGTCGTGGGGGTCAGGAGGAGGTCGGCGTCCGCGAAGAGCGCCGCGAGCCGCCGGTCGTCGTCGGCGCGCAGGGCGAGCGCGGTGGCGGGGGTGACGCACGCGGGTCCGAGCGCAGCGCGGCCGGTGCCGTCCAGGCGGGTGCCGGGTCCCGCGGTGTCACCGCGACGTCGCACCAGGACAGGCCCGTGTCGGTCGCGAGGCGCTCCGCCGCGACCGCGGCAACCGCGCCCGCCGACGAACCGCCCGGCGACAGGTCCGCCCGCCACGGGTCGCGGGTCGGTCCGCGCTCGCCGGGACCGCGGGCACGGCGGGGCTCGGCGGGGCTCGGCGGGGCTCGGTAGGGCTCGGTGGGGCTCAGCGGGGCTCAGCGGCGGAAGTGGCCCGGCCACTCGCCGTACGGGATGCGGGTGATGTCGAGGACCTCCCCGATCGTCGACCACTCGTTGCGCCCCAGCCGGGCCAGCGGGCGCAGCTTGTCGACCATCGGCAGGCCCCCTTCGGCCGGGTCGCCGTCCAGGACGTCCGTGGCGATACTCGCGTGCACCACCCGCCCGATGACCACCGTGCAGTCGCCCAGGGTCAGGTCCCGCTCCAGGCGGCACTCGAACGCCACCGGCGACTGCGCCACCCGCGACGGCGCCACGAGCGCGCTCGGCTCAGCAGTGAGCCCCACCGCACCGAACTCGCTCACACCCGCCGGGAAGTTCGTTCCCGTGGCGTTGACCTGCTCGAACAACCACTCCGGCGCGAGGCAGACGACGAACTCGCCCGTCTGGCGCACATTGGCGAGCGAGTCCTTCACGCCGACGGAGGTGAACTGGAGCATCGGCGGGGTCACGCACGCCACGGTGAAGAACGAGTGCGGCGCGAGGTTGTCCACCCCGTCGGCCGATCGGGTCGAGACCCACGCGATCGGCCGCGGCACCACGCTCGCCGTGAGGAGCTTGTAGAACCGTCGGGCGCCGAGCTCGCCGGGGTCCAGGTCGGTGCGCATGCCTGCGATCCTGCCCCGTAACCTCGCCCGCCGTGCGGGGACGTGTGCTCGGTCTGCTGGTCGGCGCGGTCGCGGACGCGCTGCTCGGCGATCCCCGGCGGGGTCACCCGGTCGCCGGCTTCGGGCGGGTCGCTGCGGCGCTGGAGCAGCGCTGGTACGCGGACTCGCGGGCGGCGGGCGCGGCCTACACCGCTGCCCTGGTCGGTGGCACGGTCCTGCTCGGCGTCCTGGCCGAGCGGCTCCCGGCCCGGACGCTGACGACGGCGGCGGCGACGTTCGTCGTCCTCGGTGGTGGATCGCTCGCCCGGGAGGGCGACGCCCTGGCCGGGGAGCTGTGCCGCGGGGATCTCGCCGCGGCCCGCCGCCGGATCCCGAGCCTGTGCGGGCGCGATCCCGCGTCGCTCGACGCGGCGGGCATCGCCCGGGCCGGCACGGAGTCGCTGGCGGAGAACACCTCGGACGCCGTGGTCGCGCCGCTGCTCTGGGGCGCGGTCGCGGGCGTGCCGGGTCTGCTCGGATACCGCGCGGTGAACACGCTGGACGCGATGATCGGCTATCGCTCGCCGCGCCTGCTGCGCTTCGGTTGGGCCGCCGCCCGGCTCGACGACATCGTCAACTGGGTCCCTGCGCGGGTGACGGCCGTGCTCACGGCCGCGGTGGCGCCGCTGGTCGGCGGCTCGCCGCGGGCGGTGCTGCGAGCGTGGCGGCGCGACGCCGCCGCGCATCCCAGCCCGAACGCGGGTCCCGTCGAGGCGGCGGCCGCCGGGGCACTCGGCGTGAGGCTCGGGGGGCTCACCGTGTACGCGCACGGGCTGGAGCAGCGCCCGGTGCTCGGCTCGGGTCCGCCGCCCGCGCCGGCGGACCTGCGGCGGGCGGCGCGGCTGTCGAGGCTGGTGGGCGCCGCCGCTGTACTGGTCGCCGTCCTGGTCGCTGCCCCGACCGCCGGTCTCGCCTCGAGGACGCCGGTGCGCTGATCGACGGCACGCCGCCGTTCTCGACGGCGTCCGCCGAGGTCAGGAGCCGTCGTCGTCGCCCGCGAGGGCCCGGCGCAGGGCGGTGCGCTCCTCGGCGCGGGTGGGCCGGCCGCGGCGCTGCAGCATCTCCAGCCGGATGAACCAGGCGAGCGCGAACAGCGCGATCGCGCCGAAGGAGAGCCACTGCAGCGCGTAGGAGAAGTTCGTGAACGGCGCCCCACCCGACGGCGCCTCGACCGGCAGCGGGGTCAGCACGCCCGGCTGCTCCGCCGCGAGCTGGACGAACCCGGCGACGAGCGGCAGGCCCGTCGCCTCGGCGAGGACGGCGGCGTCGGGTGCGTAGACCTGGAGCCGCCCGTCCGCCCGGAACGGGGGACGCGCGTTCGGGTCCTGCTGGTCCGGGCGCAGCCGGCCCAGCAGGGTCACCTCGCCGGTCGGTGCGGCGGCGTGGTCCGGGACGACCGACCCGTCCTCGGAGGTGACGGTGCCGCGGTCCACGACAATCACCGTGCCGTCCGCCGTCCGGAACGGGGTCAGCACCTCCATCGCGGGCTTGCCGTCGACGACCCGCAACCGCACGAGCGCCTCGCCGCCGGGCAGGTAGGAGCCGGTGAGCGTGACCTGGCGCCACTCGTCGGGCTGCTGCACGCCGTCCGGGCCGACGAGCGTGGCCAGGGGCACCGGGGGCGTCGCCGACGCGGCCGCGATCGCCGCCTCCTCGGATTCCCGCTGCGCCTCCCGCCCGAACTGCCACGGCGCGAGCAGCGTGTAGCAGGCCACGACGAACCCGAGGACGGCGGCGACGAACGCCAGCCAGCCGGGTCGGAGCAGGAACCGCACGTCACTACCGTATGCCCTCGTGGGCGGGGCATTGCTGGTGGCGGGTACCACCTCGGATGCGGGGAAGAGCGCGCTGGTCGCCGGGATCTGCCGGTGGCTGCACCGCAGCGGGGTGTCGGTGGCGCCGTTCAAGGCGCAGAACATGAGCAACAACTCCGTCGTCACCGGGGACGGGGGTGAGATCGGACGGGCGCAGGCGATGCAGGCGGCGGCGTGCGGGCTCGCCCCGAGCGTCGCGTTCAACCCGGTGCTGCTCAAACCGGGCAGCGACCGGTCCGCGCAGGTGGTCGTGCACGGCCGGGCGACCGGGACGGTGAGTGCGCGCTCCTACCGCGACCGCAAGCCCGAGCTGCTCGACACCGTCGCGGCCACCCTGGCCGGGCTGCGGGAGCGCTTCGACGTCGTCGTCTGCGAGGGTGCGGGGTCGCCCGCCGAGATCAACCTGCGCCCGACCGACATCGCGAACATGGGGCTGGCCGCCGCCGCGGACCTGCCCGTCGTCGTGGTCGGTGACATCGACCGCGGCGGGGTCCTCGCCCACCTGCTCGGGACGGTCGCGGTGCTGGACCCGGCCGACCAGGCGCGTATCGCCGGTTTCGTCGTCAACAAGTTCCGGGGCGACCCGGCCCTGCTCGCGCCCGGCCTGGCACAGCTGTCGGCGCTCACCGGCCGCCCCACCTACGGGGTGATCCCCTGGTCGGAACGGTTGTGGCTGGACGCCGAGGACTCGCTCTCCGCGGTCGCGGACGGCGTGCTCGGCCGCCCGGCGCCGCCGCGCGGGTCGCAGTGGCTGCGGGTCGGCGTCGTCCGGTTGCCGCGGATCTCCAACGCGACCGACGTCGAGGCGCTGGCGTGCGAGCCCGGCGTCGCCGTCCGGTACGTGACGGAGCCCTCGCGGCTCGCGGACGTCGATCTCGTGGTGCTGCCGGGCTCGAAGGCGACGGTGCCGGACCTCGCGTGGCTGCGGCGCACCGGGCTCGCGGACGCCGTGGCCGCGCACGCCCGCGCGGGCCGTCCGGTGCTGGGGATCTGCGGCGGCTTCCAGATGCTGGGCACCCGGATCGAGGATCCCCGCGGCGTCGAGGGGGGTTCGGCCGACGGGCTCGGCCTGCTGGACCTGGAGATCGTCTTCGACGAGCAGAAGCACCTCGGCAACCCGGTGGGGACGGCCCTCGGAGAGCCGGTGCGCGGCTACGAGATCCATCACGGTCGCGTGGTGCGCAGCGGGCACCGGGGGCTGGTGGACGGCACGGACGGCACGGAGGGCGCCGATGCGGGCGCCGTGCTGGGCACCCACTGGCACGGCCTGCTGGAGAACGACGGGTTCCGCCGCGTCCTGCTCGAGCGGGTCGCCGGGCGTGCCGGGCGCGCCGGGTTCGTCCCGGCCACCGACACGGACTTCGCCGCCGAGCGCGTCGCCCAGCTGGACCTGCTCGGGGACCTCGTCGAGACCCACCTCGACCTCACCGCACTGCGCGAGCTGATCGACGCAGGCGCCCCGGCGGGCCTGCCGACCGTGCGCACCGACCTGGGGCCGGCGCAGCCAGTTGCCGCGCCCGAGATCGCACCCGGCGGGCCGGCCGACCCCTCCGGAGGCCGCTGAACGCGATCTCGGGAACGCGAACCGGCAGACTGCGTGAGCACCCGATCCGCCGAGGAGCCCCGTTGGACTTCTGCTCGCCGTACCGGCACGGCTTCCTGCGCGTCGCCGCCGCCACCCTCGTCACGTCGATCGCCCGCCCCGCCGAGAACGCCGCTGCCGTCCTCGCCACCGCCCGCGGATGCGCTGCCGAGGGGGTCGGCCTGGTCGTGTTCCCCGAGCTCACGCTGTCCGGGTATTCGATCGAGGACATCCTGCTGCAGGACGTCCTGCTCGACGAGGTGGAGCGCGCCCTCACCGAGGTGGTCGCCGCCTCGGCCGACCTGCTGCCGGTGCTGGTGGTCGGCGCGCCGCTGCGCCACGGCAACCGCGTCTACAACTGCGCCGCCGTGATCCACCGTGGCCGGGTGCTGGGGGTGGCGCCCAAGTCGTACCTGCCGACGTACCGGGAGTTCTACGAGCGCCGCCAGCTCGCCCCCGGCGACGACGCGTCGGGCACGATCCGCGTCGGCGGCGCGGACGTCCCGTTCGGGCCGGACCTGCTGTTCGCGGCCACGGACGTGGCGGGGTTCCTGCTGCACGTCGAGATCTGCGAGGACATGTGGGTGCCGGTCCCGCCGAGCGCGCAGGCCGCGTTGGCCGGCGCGACGGTGCTCGCGAACCTCTCCGGGAGTCCCATCACCGTCGGCCGCGCCGAGGACCGCAAGCTCATGGCCCGCTCCGCGTCCGCGCGCTGCCTCGCCGCCTACGTCTACGCGGCGGCCGGGGAGGGCGAGTCGTCCACCGACCTCGCCTGGGACGGCCAGACGATGATCTGGGAGAACGGGCTGCTGCTCGCCGAGACCGAGCGTTTCCCGCGGGGGCCGCGGCACTGCGTCGCCGACGTCGACCTCGACCTCCTGCGCGCCGAGCGCGCCCGCATGGGCACCTTCGACGACAACCGCCGCCACCACGCGCCGCAGACCCGCCGGATCGGGTTCCGCCTGGACCCGCCCGGCGGCGACATCGGGCTGCGCCGGGTCGTCGAACGCTTCCCGTTCGTCCCCGCCGACGAGGCGCGCCTTGAGCAGGACTGCTACGAGTCGTACTCGATCCAGGTCGCGGGCCTGGAGCAGCGGTTGCGCGCGATCGGGCAGCCGAAGGTCGTCATCGGGGTCTCCGGCGGGCTCGACTCCACCCACGCCCTGATCGTCGCCGCACGGGCGATGGACCGCGAGGGCCGCCCGCGCAGCGACATCCTGGGATTCACCCTGCCCGGCTTCGCCACCGGCGAGCGGACGAAGGCCAACGCGCACCGGCTGATGGCCGCGCTCGGCGTCACCGCGCAGGAGATCGACATCACCGAGACGGCCCGGCTCATGCTCACCGAGCTGGGGCACCCGTTCTCCGCGGGCGAGCCCGTCTACGACGTCACGTTCGAGAACGTCCAGGCCGGGCTGCGCACCGACTACCTGTTCCGCGCGGCGAACCAGCGCGGCGGCATCGTGCTCGGGACGGGCGACCTGTCCGAGCTGGCGCTTGGCTGGTGCACCTACGGTGTCGGCGACCAGATGTCGCACTACAACGTCAACGGCGGGGTGCCCAAGACGCTGATCCAGCACCTCATCCGGTGGGTGGTGTCGTCCGGGCAGTTCAGCGCGGAGGTGGGGGAGGTGCTCACCGACATCCTGGACACCGAGATCACCCCCGAGCTCGTACCGGCCGACGCGGGCGGGCAGGTGCAGAGCACCGAGGCCACGATCGGGCCGTACAACCTGCAGGACTTCACCCTCTTCCACGTGCTGCGTCACGGCTTCCGGCCGTCGAAGATCGCGTTCCTCGCCTGGCACGCGTGGCACGATGCCTGCTCGGGGGACTGGCCCGCGGGCTACCCGGAGTCGAAGCGGCCCGCCTACCCGCTGGGCGACATCCGCCACTGGATGGAGGTGTTCGTGCAGCGGTTCTACGGGTTCAGCCAGTTCAAGCGCTCGGCGCTGCCGAACGGGCCGAAGGTGTCGGCGGGTGGGTCGCTGTCGCCGCGGGGAGACTGGCGGGCGCCCTCGGACCTCTCGGCGGCGATCTGGCTGGACGAGCTGCGCAGGGAGGTACCGGTTGTCGACCCCGATAACATCTGAACGTCTGCTCAAACGTGAAAGGGTTGGTGCGTGACAGCGCCCCTGACGACCTACCCGTTCTCCGCCCTCGTGGGGCAGGACGACCTCCGGCTCGCGTTGCTGCTCAACGCCGTCCATCCCGGCATCGGTGGCGTGCTGGTGCGCGGGGAGAAGGGCACCGCGAAGTCGACGGCGGTGCGGGCGCTCGCGGCGCTGCTGCCGCCCGTCGAGGTCGTGGCGGGGTGCCGGTTCCGCTGCGACCCGGACGCGCCGGACCCGGGGTGCCCGGACGGGCCGCACCCGGCACCGACGGCGCGGACACCGGCGCGCGGCGCCGAGGCAACGCCGGTCGAGCCCGGGTCGGCGATGGCGCGCGCGATCGCGAGGGCGGACGTCGCGCTCGCGCTGGCCCGGGCCGAGCGGGCGGATCGCGACGACGAGTCCGGCTTCGGCAGTGACTCCGGGCCCGGGGCCGGCTCCGGCTCGGGCTCGGGCTCCGCTCCTCGTCCGCCCGGCACGGCCGGTCCGGGGTCCGTCGCGAACGCGCTGGCCGCCGCCCGCGCCGCGGCGGCCGAGCGGGCCCGCTCGCGCGGGCAGGCCTCCGCCGGCCCCGCCGCCGCGGAGCGCGGCGCCGCGGGGGTCGTGCGCGTTCCCGCCCCGCTCGTCGAGCTGCCGGTCGGAGCCAGCGAGGACCGGCTGGTCGGTGCGCTGGACCTGGAGCGGGCGCTGGCCGAAGGCGTGCGGGCGTACCAGCCGGGACTGCTGGCGGATGCGCACCGCGGTGTGCTCTACGTGGACGAGGTCAACCTGCTGCCCGACCATCTCGTGGACCTGCTCCTCGACGCCGCCGCGATGGGCCGCGCCCATGTCGAGCGCGACGGGGTGTCCGTGTCGCACGCGGCGTCGTTCCTGCTGGTCGGGACGATGAACCCGGAGGAGGGCGAGCTGCGTCCGCAGCTCTTGGACCGCTTCGGGCTCACGGTGGACGTGCGGGCCTCGCGCGAGGTCGACATTCGGGTCGAGGTGGTGCGCCGCAGGCTCGCCTTCGAGACGGACCCCGCCGGCTTCGCCGCGCGCTGGGCGGGTGCCGAGTCGGAGGTCGCGCAGCGGATCGCGGCGGCGCGCGAGCGGCTGCCCCGCGTCGTGCTGCCCGAGGCCGAGCTGCGGCGGATCGCCTCGGTGTGTGCCGCGTTCGACGTGGACGGGATGCGGGCGGACCTCGTCATGGCCCGGGCGGCGCTGGCCCACGCGGCCTGGCGGGGCGCGGACGTCGTCACCGAGGAGGACGTGCGGGTGGCGGCCCGGCTCGCGCTGCCGCACCGGCGCCGCCGCGACCCGTTCGACGAGCCCGGGATCGACGAGCAGGACCTCGAGGACGCGCTGCGGGAGGCGGCGCAGGCGACCGGACCCGACGGCCCCGACGGACCCGACGGCCCGGGGGGCGGCCCCGGACCCGGGGAGCCGGACGGATCCGGGTGCGACGGTGGGTCGGCCGACCGGACCGACGACACCGACGGCGCGGACCGCGCGGACCGCGCGGACCGCGCGGGGGAGGGTGCCGACCGGGCCCGCGACGCCGCACCCGATCCGGGCCGCGGTTCCCGCGACGCCTCCGCGCACGCCCGGTGCGGGCCCACCGGAGAGCCGCGCGACGCCTCCGCCCGCGACGACGCACCCACCCGCGCCCTGCCGGCGCCGGGTGCGCCGTTCCGTGCCCGGCTGATCGAGGTTCCCGGCCTCGGCGAGGGCGCCCCCGGCCGCCGCTCCCGGGCCCGCACGGACGCGGGCCGCGTCGTCCGGCCGACCGGATCGGCCCCGAAGCGGGCCGCGGACCTGCACCTGCTCGCCACCCTCGCCGCCGCGGCGCCGCACCAGCAGGCCCGCCGTGCGACCCCGCGGGACACCGCCGATCCCGGACGAGCGGCCCCCTCGAACGCGGGGAGCGTGCGAAGGGGCCACCCGTCCACGGGGAAGGCCGTCGACGTCCGCCCGCACGACCTGCGCGGATCCCACCGCGAGGGCCACGAGGGCAACCTCGTCCTGTTCGTCGTGGACGCGTCCGGGTCGATGGCGGCGCGAACGCGGATGGCGGCGGTCGCGGGGGCGGTGATGTCGTTGCTGCGCGACGCCTACCAGCGGCGCGACAAGGTCGGGCTGGTGACCTTCCGGGGCGGCGCGGCCGAGGTGGCGCTGCCGCCCACATCGAGCGTCCCGGCGGCGCAGGCCCGCCTCGCCCGGCTGCGCACGGGCGGGCGCACCCCGCTCGCGGACGGGCTGCTGCGCGCCCGGCGGGTGCTCGCGGTGGAGCGGCTGCGTGACCCGAAACGCCGCCCGCTGGTCGTCCTGCTCACCGACGGGCGCGCGACGGTCGCCGCCCGCCCCGGCTCCGACCCCGTGGCCGACGCCCGTCGCGCGGCCGGGCTGCTGGCGGCCGACGGGGTGGCGTCGGTGGTGGTGGACTGCGAGAGCGGGCCCGTCCGCCTCGGGCTCGCCCGGACCGTGGCCGCAGCCGCGGGTGGCGCGCTGGTCACCGTCGACGAGCTGTCCGCGGACCGCGTCGCGGGCGTGGTGCGCGCCGCCCGGGCCGCCTGACCCTGCCGAACCCCGCCCGCGCGGCCTCGGTCGGCGGCCCGGCCCTGCTTCATGATCACCGCGGCAGGTGCGGGGCGCTCGTCTACGAACGCCGTGTACCGGGGGTGATGATCATGCCGGGGGTCGTCCGGTCGAGGATCTCCACCGTGCCCCGGCCGCCGTCGACGCGGACCCGGTCGCCGGTGTGCAGCCGGGTCGTCGCGTTCCCGCACCCCACGACCGCGGGCACCCCGAGCTCGCGCGCCACGATCGCGGCGTGCGAGAGCGGCGCCCCCACGTCGGTGACGACGGCCGCGGCGCGGGGGGAACAACGGCGTCCAGCCGACGTTCGTCGCCGAGGTGACGAGCACCTCCCCGGGCCGCAGGGTGTCGGCGTCCTCGGCGGAGGTGAGCACCCGGACCGGGCCCTCGACCACGCCCGCCGCACCGGGGAAACCCGCGACCGGGCCGTCCGCTGTGCCGTCGGACGGGTCACCGCGCCCTCCGCCCGCCCCGCTGCGGTCGTCCACCCGGTCGGTGCGTCGATGCGGATCGGCCGCCCAGGCGTCCGGGTCGAACCTGCCGCAGATCCACACGGGGTAGGGCGGCAGCGCCGCATAGTGGGCGTACGCGGCCCGTCGCGCCGGCACGGCGGCCAGACCGGGAGCGGCGTCCGCTCCGGATCTGCCGGCCCCGCCCGGCCCGCCCGACCTGCCCGACCCACCCGGTCCGCCGGCCGCGGCGTCCCCACCGCGCTCACCCGATCCACCGGCGTCCAGCAGCGCGAGCAGCTCGTCGAGGCGCAGGAAGAACAGGTCGTCCCCGTGCCCGGTGACCTCGCCCGCGCGCAGCACCCAGTCCCGCAACAGCCAGAACACCCGCACCGCCTCGGAGCGGGCCAACTCCCGGTCCCTGGCCACGCGGGCCCAGGTGTCCAGCCTGCGCCGCAGGCTGCGCGCCCGCCTCGGTCCCGCGCGGTCGATGCGCTTCCAGGCCTGCGCCCGCGCGGCCTCCTGACGTTCGACGAGCGCGAGCCCGTCCGTGCCGATCTCCGCGAGCGCGGCGAGCTCGCGGTCCAGCCACTGCGGGTTCTCGGCGGGCCGTGGCGCCGAGAGCTCCAGCTCGTGCTGGCCGCGGTGGCCCCACCGCGCGACGTAGGTGGCGCGGTCGATCTCGCCGCGCGCGAGGCGGGCCAGCCCGAGCACCGGGCCGAGGCTGTCCATCGCGCCGCCGCCCGGCCCGGCCCCCGACATGAGCAGCGCCGCGTCGCGCTCCCCGACGTCGCGGGCCAGCTGCCCGGACAGGGCGAGGCCGCCGTTGCCCCCGCGCGCGACCGCTCCGAGCAGCGCGGACGCCGAGCGCAGCAGCGACTCCAGCTCGGCGCGCCACAGTGCGGCCAGCTCCGCAGCGCCTGACCCCGCCGCAGCGCCCGACCCCGCCCCACAGGCCGCGATGCGCTTGCGCAGCTGCGCGCACCGGGCCGGGATCTGCTCGGCGTTGCGCGGGAACCCCCTGCGCAGCGCGGCGTAGCGGCGCTGGGCCGCCACGGTGGGGCCGGTCACCGAGCGCAGCACCGTCCAGCGGGAGGCGCGCAGCCGCGGCACGCGCATCCCGTCGGGGATCCCCCCGAAGACCTGCACGAGGGCCTTGCGCGCCTTCGCACCGAGGAACACGGCGTCCGACATCGCGAGCAGCGCGCTGATGTTGAGGTAGAGCCGCCCGCCGATGTTGCCCGCGAGCGGGTGGCCCGCGATCGGCGGCATCGGCATCGACTCGTCGAGGAAGATCCGCACCACCGACCAGGTGATCGGCGTCATCACGTCCGGGACAGCCTCGCCGACGTTCGCGGACGTCCAGAGGAAGTCGCCGGTGAGGCTGTCGTTCCAGGCCTCGCCCAGGGTGGTGACGGGCCGGGCCTGCAGGACGTGCAACACCCCGCCGGCGCGCGCCCACTCGACGTCCATCGGGGTGCCGTAGAGCTCCTCGATCCGCGCGCCGAGCGCGGCCAGCTCGCGAGCCTCGGCGTCGGAGAGCACCGGGAGCCGGCGTCGTTCCTCGGGCACGGCCACCGTCACGGGTCCGCCGCCCTCGCGGCGTACGGTCATGACGGTCTTGTCGGCCACCCGGGTCGCGACGGCACCGCCGGTGACGGTGAGGACGTCCGGGGTGACCTGCCCGCCCACGACGGCCTCGCCCAGCCCCCACGCGGCGTTGATCACCACGCGGTCGCGGAGCCCCTCCACCGGGTCCGCGGTGAAGGCGACGCCGGAGGCGTCGGCGTCGACCATCCGCTGCACCACGACGGCGGTCGCCACGTCGTCTCCGGTGATCCCGGCGCGGACGCGGTAGGCGATGGCCCGGGCCGACCACAGCGACGCCCAGCAGCGGCGCACCGCGTCGAGCACGTCCGTGGCGCCGCGGACGTCGAGGAAGGTCTCCTGCTGTCCGGCGAAGGACAGGTCGGGGAGGTCCTCGGCGGTGGCCGACGAGCGCACCGCCACGGGCACGCCGCCCGCGGGGTCCTCGCCGGGAGCCGGGTCCAGCGTGCGGTACGCGTCGGCGACGGCTCCGGCGACCTCGTCGGGGACGTCGGCGAACAGCGGCTGGATCCGGGCCGCGGCCGCCTGCCGTGCGGCGTGGCGCCGCCCCGGGTCCTCGTCGTTCTCGGGGGTTGCGGCGAGGTCCGCGAGCGCCGCGGTGATCTCGGCGTGCAGCGGGGCGGCGGCGAGCCGGTAGGCGTCCGTGGTGACGCAGAAACCGCCTGGTACGGGCAGGCCCGCGGCGGCGAGCCGGGCGAGGGAGGCACCCTTGCCGCCGACGCGGGGCAGGTCGGCGGAGGGGTCGTCGAGCGGGATCACGATCGACATGGCCCGCATCCTGGGCCATACGGTGGACCCATGCCACAGGGACAGGTCACCACCGTGCCCGACGACGGGCTCACCACCCGCCAGCGCCGCAACCGCCCGCTGGTCGTCGTGCACACCGGGGAGATGAAGGGCAAGTCGACGGCCGCGTTCGGGCTGGCCCTGCGGGGATGGGCGCAGGGCTGGTCGATCGGGGTGTTCCAGTTCGTGAAGTCGGCGAAGTGGCGGGTGGGCGAGGAGGCCGCGTTCCGTGCGCTCGGTCGGGTGCACGCCCAGACCGGCGAGGGTGGGCCCGTCGAGTGGCACAAGATGGGCGAGGGCTGGTCCTGGGCACGCAAGAAGGGCAGCGCGGACGACCATGCCGCCCAGGCCGCGGAGGGCTGGGCGGAGATCCGCCGCCGGATCGAGGCTCAGGCCCACGACGTCTACGTGCTCGACGAGTTCACCTACCCGATCAAGTGGGGCTGGGTGGACGTGCACGAGGTGGTGGACGTCCTGGCCCGCCGGGAGGGGCGCCAGCACGTGATCGTCACCGGTCGCGACGCGGCGCCGGAGCTGATCGAGGCGGCGGACCTCGTCATGCAGACCACCAAGATCAAGCACCCGATGGACGCCGGGCAGAAGGGGCAGCGCGGCATCGAGTGGTGAGCCGTCCGCGAACATCGCCGACGACGCCCCGGTCGTCCGCGGGGATTCCCGCCGCCCGAGCCGGTGCTGCCGACGGCCGAGGAGGGAACGGTTCGCCCAGGTCGGTGGCCTGCCGGGCGCGCCGCCGTGCCCCGTCGACGGCGGGCTCGCCGACGGCGACGCGGTGGGGCCCACCCGCGTGGTCCACACCCCCGGTCACACGGGCGGCAGCATCGCCCTGCACCTGCCCGCGCAGCGTCCGTTCGCGGGCTAGTGTCCGCGCACGTGGACCAGATCAGACTCGGCTCGACCGGCCTGCACGTCTCTCGCATCTGCCTGGGGATGATGAGCTACGGCTCGCCCGCGTGGCGGGAATGGGTGCTCGACGTCGACGCCGCCCGCCCGCTGGTGCGCAGCGCCGTCGATGCGGGCGTCACGTTCTTCGACACCGCCGACATGTACTCCGACGGCGCGAGCGAGGAGGTCACGGGCCTGCTGCTGCGTGAGTTCTTCGGCAGCCGCGACGACTACGTCCTCGCCACCAAGGTGTTCAACCCGATGGGCCGTGGTCGCAACGACCGGGGACTGTCGCGCAAGCACGTCCTGGCCGGGATCGACGCGTCCCTGAGCCGCCTCGGCACCGACTTCGTCGACCTCTACCAGATCCACCGCTGGGATCCCGAGACCCCGATCGAGGAGACGATGGAGGCGCTGCACGACGTCGTCCGGGCGGGGAAGGCGCGCTACATCGGCGCGTCGAGCATGTACGCCTGGCAGTTCGCGAAGGCCCAGCACGTCGCGGACCTCGGCGGCTGGACCCGGTTCGTCTCCATGCAGGACCACTACAACCTGATCTACCGCGAGGAGGAGCGGGAGATGCACCCGCTCTGCCTGGACTCCGGGGTCGGGGTCATCCCGTGGAGCCCGCTGGCCCGCGGACGCGTCGCCCGGCTGCCGGAGGAGCGCACGACCACGCGCTCGGGCAGCGACGCCATCGCGGACCGGATGTACACCGACTCCGACGACGCCGTCGTGCGGGCCGTCGCGGACGTCGCGAAGGCCCGCGGGCTGCCGCTCGCACAGGTGGCGCTCGCGTGGATGCTGCACAAGGAGGCGGTGACGGCACCGATCGTCGGAGCGACGAAACCCGGGCACGTGGAGGACGCCGTCGCGGCCGTCGGCGTGGAGCTCTCCGACGACGAGATCGCCGCGCTGGAGGCGCCGTACGTGGCGCACCCGGTCCTGGGCCACCAGTAGGCCCGGCGTGCACATCTCCGGGATGCCGTGCAGGGGCCGGGACGTCCGCACGGCGGCGTCACGGTCTGCACGGCCCAGGACAGGATGGGCAGCGTCGCCGTGAGCGTGCGGGCGCTGGTGGTCGCGGCGCCGTCGTCCGGCAGCGGGAAGACGACGGTCGCGACGGGGCTGATGGCCGCACTGCACCGCCGGGGCACCACGGTCGCGCCGTTCAAGGTCGGGCCGGACTACATCGACCCCGGCTACCACACGCTCGCCGCGGGCCGTCCCGGCCGCAACCTCGACCCGGTGCTCGTCGGCGCCGAGCTGGTCGCGCCGCTGGCGCGCCACGGAGCGACCGGGGCCGAGGTGGCGGTGGTCGAGGGGGTCATGGGCCTGTTCGACGGGCGCATCCCCGACGGCTACGGCTCGACGGCCCAGGTCGCGGGCCTGCTCGGGGCGCCGGTGGTGCTGGTCGTGGACTGCCGCGGGCAGTCGCGCAGCCTCGCCGCGGTGCTGCACGGGTTCCGGTCGTTCGATCCGGCCGTCCGGATCGCGGGGGTGGTGCTCAACCGGGTCGGGAGCGCACGTCACGAGGAGGTGCTGCGGGCCGCCGCCGACGAGGTGGGCCTGCCGGTGCTGGGCGCCCTCCCGCGACGGGACGCGCTCGCCGTCCCGTCGCGGCATCTCGGACTGGTCACCGCCGTCGAGCACGGCGCCGCGGCGACGGCGGCGGTGGCCGCGATGGCGGAGCTGGCGGCCCGCCACATCGACCTCGACGCGGTGGTCGCCTGCGCCGCGCCGCTGGCCCTCGGGCCGGTGTGGTCGCCGGTGGAGGCGCTGGCCGCTGCGGCCGAGCCCGTCCCGTCGGCTCCGCCCGGCCCGCCCCTTTCGCGCGAACGGCACGAATGGGAAGACCTAGCTCCCATACGGGCCGTTCGCGAGCCACACCCGGCTCACCCCGCGGCCCCCGCTCACCCCGCAGCCCCCCTCGTCGCCGTCGCCGGGGGACCGGCCTTCACCTTCGGCTACGCCGAGCACGTCGAGCTCCTGACGGCCGCGGGCGCGACCGTCGCCGTCGTGGACCCGCTGCGTGACGAGCACCTCCCACCCGGCACCGCCGCGCTGGTGCTGCCGGGCGGCTTCCCGGAGGAGCACGCCTGCGCGCTGTCGGCGAACGCGTCGCTGCGGGCCGCGATCGCGGCGCTGGCCGCCTCGGGGGCGCCCGTCCACGCGGAGTGCGGGGGCCTGTTGTACCTGTGCCGCGACCTCGACGGGCTCCCGCTGTGCGGCGTTCTGCCCGCCTCCGCGCAGATGACGGGCCGGCTCACGCTCGGGTACCGCGACGCCGTCGCCGTGGGACCGTCCGCGCTGTTCGCGGCGGGCAGCCGGGTGACGGGCCATGAGTTCCATCACGCCGCCGTCACGCCGCGGGCCGCTGCCGCGCCCGCCTGGGCGTGGCGGGGCTCGTCACCTGAGGGTTTCCTGGTCGGCGGGATCCACGCGTCGTTCCTGCACACCCACCCCGCCGGATCTCCGGCGGCGGTCCGTGGTTTCGTGCAGAGAGCCGCGCACGTTGCTACCGTCAAGTAACCGTTGCTTCATGCGAACGACATACCGTCGAGACCGTCGAGTTGCAGGAGGGCGTCGTGGACCCGCTGTCCCCGCTGGACGCGTCGTTCCTCTACATGGAGCGGCCGACCTCCGCCATGCACGTCGGCGGCGTGTTGATCTTCGACGGCGAGATCGATGCCGACGCCTTCGCCCAGCTGATCGGTGAGCGCCTCGCCGCGGTGCCCCGCTACCGGCAGAAGGTGCGGGAGGTGCCCGGCTGGCTCGGCCCCCCGGTGTGGGTGGACGACCCAGATTTCGACCTCGACTACCACGTCCGGCGTGCCGCACTGCCCGGCCCGGGCACCGAGAGCCAGCTGCGGGAGCTCGCCGGCCGGGTGCTGGGCCGGCAGCTGGACCGCGACCGCCCGCTCTGGGAGATCTACCTCGTCGAGGGCCTGCACGGACCGGACGGGTCGGCGCGGTTCGCGGTGATCTCGAAGACCCACCACGCCATGGTGGACGGGCTCGGGTCGATCGACATCGGCGCGGTCCTGCTCGACCTGGCCCCCGAGCCGCGCGAGACCCCGCCGGACGACTGGGCGCCGCGACCCGAGCCGTCGTCGCTCGGGCTGGTGGCGGACGCGCTCGGCACGCACCTGCGCCGACCGTGGACGGCGCTGGACACGGTCGGCCGGGCGGCCACGGACCTTCGGTCCACCGCGGGCCGGCTGGCCTCCACGGTCGGTGCGATGGCGGCGGCGGCGCGCAGCGCGGGACGGGGGACGCCGACGCACCCGCTGAACGCGCCGATCTCGCCGCACCGCCGCTTCGCCACGTCGGCGGCGGAGCTCGACGACTACAAGGCGGTCCGCAAGGCCCACGGCGGCACCGTCAACGACGTGGTGCTCACCGTCGTCGCCGGCGCGCTGCGGCGCTGGCTGGAGGGGCGCGGCGAGCCGGTGCTGCGCTCGACGACGGTGCGGGCGATGGTGCCGGTGAGCGTGCGTGCGCGCCGCGGCGGGAAGCCCGCGGGCAACCAGATCTCGGCGGTGTTCGTGGACCTGCCGGTCGGCGACCCGGATCCGGTGTCGCGGCTCGCCACGGTGTCGGCGACGATGCTCGCGCACAAGCGCAGCGGGCAGGCGGTGGGGGCGACGGCGCTGGTGGGACTGGTCGGGCTCACTCCGCCGACGCTGCACAGCCTCGCCGCCCGCCTGACGAGCTCGCTGTCCTCCCGGGTGTTCAACGTCGTGGTCACGAACGTCCCCGGCCCGCAGTTCCCGCTCTACGCGATGGGGGCGCGGATGGTGGCGATGTATCCGGTGGTGCCGCTGGCGCAGGGGCAGGCGGTGTCGATCGGCATCACCTCCTACAACGGCGGCGTCTTCTACGGGTTGAACGCGGACCGCGACGCGATGGCGGACGTGGACGACCTCGCCGCCGCGCTGGAGGTCTCGCTGGCCGAGCTGACGGAGACGGTCTCGTGAGCCCCCGCATCGGGCTCGTCCTCGGCGCCGGCGGGGTGCTGGGATCGGCGTGGATGGCGGGGGCGCTCAAGGCGCTGCAGGCACGGGTGGACCGGCCGTTGGGCGAGGTCGACCTCGTCCTCGGCACCAGCGCGGGCGCGGTGCTGGGCGCTGCCCTGCGCTGCGGGGTGTCGACCGACGAGCTCATCGACCACCAGGCGGGCCTGCCGGTGGACCGCCTGCCGGACATGCGCACCCTCGAACGGGAGAGCGGCGACGGGTTCCCGCCGATCCCGCTGCCCTGGATCGGCTCGCCACGGCTGCTCGCCCGCGCGGTGCGGGCGCCCCGCACGGTGAACCCGGTCGTCGCGGCGTCGGCGCTGCTGCCCGTCGGGCGGGCCCGGATGGGGTCGCTGGTGCGGCTGGTGGACGCCCTGCAGGGCCGGCTCGGCGTCACCGAGGACCGCTGGGTGCCGGGTGCGCCGCTGTGGGTGGTCGCGGTCGACTACGACACGGGCAGGCGCACCGTCTTCGGCCGCGCGGGCGGACCACCGTCGTCGGTGGCGGAGGCGGTGCTCGCATCCTGTGCGATCCCGGGCTGGTTCATGCCGCGGATCATCGCCGGGCACCGCTACGTGGACGGCGGCATCGCCTCGGCCGCGTCGGTGGACCTGCTGGCGCGCCCGCACGCCCCCCGTCTGGACGAGGTGTACGTCCTCGCGCCGCTCGCCAGCCACTCCTACGACCTGCCGCTGGACCCGCTGGCCGCGGGGGAGCGCTGGTTGCGGCGGCTGATCACGCACTGGACCGACGCCGAGATCCGCCGCGTGCGCGCCACCGGTGCGCGGGTCACGGTGCTCACGCCGGGCCCGGCCGATCTCGCCGTCATGGGCGGGAACCTCATGGATCCCCGCCGGCGCACGGCGGTGCTGGAGCGGTCGCTGCAGACGTCCAGGTCCGCGGTCAGCGACGCGATCGACAGGCAGGTGGCCGCATGACCCGCGCGAGCGCCGATCCCGGTTTCGAGCAGCTCACGGCGATGCACGGGCCGCTCTCGCTGGCCGTCGAGCGCGGCCCGGGGACGGGCGAGCCGCTGCTGCTCGTCATGGGCCTGGGCATGCAGATGCACTTCTGGCACGACGAGCTCGTGGCCCGCTTCGCCGCCCGCGGCTTCGCCACGGCCCGGTTCGACAACCGCGACGTCGGCCTGTCCACCCATCTGCACGACCGCGGCGCCCCCGCCCTGGTCCCCCTGCTGCTCACCCCCCGCCGCGTCGCCGCGTACCGGGTCGAGGACATGGCCGACGACGCCGTCGCGGTGCTGGACGCGCTGGGCTGGACGTCCGCGCACGTGGTGGGCGTGTCGATGGGCGGGATGATCGCCCAGGCCATGACCATCGCCCATCCGCAGCGGGTGCGCACGCTGACGTCGATCATGTCGACGCCGTCGCCGCGGATCGGGCGGCCGACCCGGGCCGCGACGCGGGCGCTGCTGATCCGTCCCGCGCGCACCGCGGACGAGGCCGCCGAGCGGATCGTGGCCGTCACGAAGGTGATCGGGTCGCCCGGCTACCCGGTGGACGTCGCCTGGCTGCAGGCCTACGCGCGCCGCGCGTTCGCGCGCAGCAACGACCCGGCCGGGGTGGCCCGCCAGCTCGCCGCGATCAACGCCTCGCCGAGCCGGGTGGCGGGGCTGCGCGGAGTGCGGGTGCCGACGCTGGTCGTGCACGGCGCACAGGACCCGCTGGTACGCCCGGCGGGCGGGCGGGCGACAGCCGCTGCGGTACCGGGATCGCGGCTGATGATGCTTCCCGGGATGGGGCACAGCCTGCCGCGTGAGCTGTGGGGCGTCGTGGTGGACGCGGTGGCGGCCCTGGCGGATCGGGCACGCTGAGCGGGGGAGCTGGCCGGTCGGCGCTGACCGGCGGCCGGTGGGTTACCGCTGACCGGCGAGGGCGCGGGGCGCCACGGCGGGCACCATGATCGGGAGCTGGTGGGGTCGGATCTGCCAGAAGCGGTTCTCGCGGTCCGCGGACCGCCAGGCGTCGGCCAGCCGCGTGGTGGCCTCCGCGTCGACCCGCCGTCGCGGTCGGGCCCGCATCCGACAGCGCCTGCGTACCTCGTAGTCGAGCGCGCGCCAGGCCTCGTCGGCCGTGGCGTGCACGCTGACCGAGGGCGGCCCGTCGTCGTCGCCGACGACCAGCGTGTACGCGCTCACGACGTCGTAGGACATCTCTCGTCCTCTCTACTCCGGTGGCCCGCCGGCGAAGACCGGTCGGACCGTGTTGGCAGTGAACCCCACGACGCACGCCCGGTAGGCGTCTTCCGCCCGAATGTGTCGCAGGTGTCGCCTGACGGTCGGCGCGAATCACCGGGCGGTTGCCCCGTGTGGTGGATGACACTGCACTGATCGGCCCTACACGCGCCGTTCGGCGCAGGGTCGACCCGTCCGTGTGCCCGTCCTCTCGTGGACGGACGGCGCTGCGCCACACAGACTGTCCGGCGTGGTCGCGGGAAGAGTGTCGTTCGTGGGGGCCGGGCCGGGCGCGGCCGACCTCCTCACGCTGCGCGGTGCGCGGCGCATCGCGGAGGCGGACGTCGTCGTGTGGGCGGCGTCGCTCGTCATGCGGGAGTGCGTCACCGAGCACGCCCGTCCGGATGCGGAGCTCGTCGACTCCTCGAAGCTCGCCCACGAGGACGTCCTCGCGCTCTACGCCCGTGCCGCCCGGGAGGGCCTGCGGGTGGCGCGGGTCCACTCCGGTGACCCGTCGCTGTGGGGTGCGGTCCAGGAGCAGTACGACGCCGCGCAGACCCTCGGGCTGGAGGTGGAGATCGTGCCCGGGGTGTCGGCGTTCGGCGCCGCCGCCGCGGTCGCCGGCCGCGAGCTGACGATCCCCGAGGTCGCGCAGTCGGTCGTGCTGTGCCGGTTGGAGGGCGGCAAGACCCCCATGCCGGAGCGGGAGAAGGTGCGCGAGTTCGCCCGCCACGGTACGACGATGGCGATCTTCCTGTCGGCGGCGCGGACGGGGCAGCTGGTCGACGAGCTGCGCGCGGGTGGCTACCCCGACGACGCCCCGGTCGTCGTCGCCCACCGGGTGAGCTGGCCGGACGAGTTGTGGTTCCGGTGCAGGCTCGACGAGGTCGCGGCCCGGTGCAAGGAGCACAAGCTCTGGCGGCACACGCTCTTCCTGGTCGGGGCGGCGCTCGGGGCGTCGGGGACGCGGTCGCACCTCTACCACGCCGGGCACTTCCACACCTTCCGCAAGCCGGACCGTGAGGCGCGGCGGGCCCTGCGTGCGTCCCGTGGCTGAACCGCCCGGGGGTCCGCGTCGGGTCGCGCGCGCCGGACGCGGCGCGGGGGCGCGGGCTGCCGGTCGTGGTGTGTCGCGCGGGGACCGCGGCGCGACCGGGTGGCCTGCCGGGCCCGTCGCCGGTCCGGGCACCTGGACCGGGGAGACGGCGTGAGGATCGCCCTGCTCGCCGTCACCGCCGCGGGGCGCCGGGCCGCCGCCGAGGTGGCCACCGCAGTGCCCGGCAGCGAGATGGTGGCGCTCGACGACCTCGCCGCCCGCTGGCCCGTCCTGGACGGGGCGGTGTTCTTCCTCGCGACGGGGGCCACCGTGCGGCTGGTCGCCCCGTTGCTCGCGTCCAAGCACACCGATCCCGGCGTGGTCTGCGTGGACGAGGCCCGCCGGTTCGCGGTCGCGCTCGCGGGCGGTCACGCGGGCGGGGCGAACGCCCTGGCCCGCCGGGTCGCCGCTGTGCTCGGGGCCGAGCCGGTGATCACGACGGCGTCCGACTCCGTCGGCGCGACCGGCCTGGACGAGGTCGTGGAGATCCTCGGCGCGGCGGTGGACGGCGACCTCGCCGCCGCCGGGACCGCTCTGCTCGACGGGGCGCTGGAGGTGCGCAACCCGCTGGGGTTCCCGCTGCCTGCGCTGGGGACCGTGGCTGGGGCGCTGTCCGGGTCCGATCCGGGCGGGCCACCGCCTCCGGCCCCCGCCCGCCAGGTGCTCGCCGTCACCGACCGGCTCCCCGGCCCGCCCCGCGCGGATCCCGCCGGCCCACCCGTCACCCGGCTCGTCGCGCCGACCCTGGTGGTCGGCATCGGCAGTGCCCGCGGCGTCCCGGCCGGGGCCGTCACGTCGGCGCTCCGCCGGCTCGAGGCCGACCACGGGTTCGACCTGCGCGCGGTCCGCGCCTACGCGAGCGTCGACCTCAAGGCCGGCGAGGCCGGGATCCTCGCCGCGATCGCTCCCGCGACTCTGCACACCTACCCGGCCGCGGTCCTGGCCGAGGTCGGGGTGCCCAACCCCAGCGAGATCGTCCGGGCCGAGGTGGGAACCCCGAGCGTCGCCGAGGCCGCCGCCCTGCACGCCGCGCGCGAGCTCGCGCCCGGCGCGACCGTGGAGCTGGTGGTGGAGAAGCTCAAGGGCGACAACGTGACGGTCGCGGTGGCCCGCATCCGGCCGCGGGGACGGCTCGCGGTGGTCGGCCTCGGCCCGGGGGCGGGGGACCTGCGGGTGCCCCGGGCCGAGGCCGAGCTGCGCCGGGCGGCGGTGGTCGTCGGGCTCGACCAGTACGTCGAGCAGGTCCGCCACCTGCTGCGGCCCGGCACCGAGGTCCGCGCGAGCGGCCTCGGCGACGAGGAGCAACGCGCCGCGGAGGCCGTCGCGCTCGCAGCGAAGGGCCAGGCCGTGGCGCTGATCGGCTCGGGTGACGCAGGGATCTACGCGATGGGCAGCCCCGCGCTGCAGCAGGCCGGACCGGACGTCGAGGTCGTCGGCGTCCCCGGGGTGACGGCCGCGCTCGCCGCGGCGTCCCTGCTCGGCGCGCCCCTCGGCCACGACCACGTCCTGATCTCGCTGTCGGACCTGCACACCCCGTGGGAGGTGATCCTGCGCCGGGTCGTCGCCGCCGCCGAGGCCGACCTCGTCGCCTGCTTCTACAACCCGCGCAGCCGCGACCGGCACTGGCAGCTCGGCGCCGCCCTGGACACGATCCGCGCCCACCGGCCCGAGACCACACCGGTCGGGGCCGTGCGCCAGGCTGGACGGCCGGGCCAGCGGGTGTGGACGGCGCCGATCACGGAGTTCGACCCGGCGGAGGTCGACATGCTCACCACCGTCGTCGTCGGCTCGTCCGCGACGCGGATGGTGGCGGGGCGGATGGTGACCCCGCGCGGCTACCGTTGGAGCTGATCCCGCCCCGCGGGCGGTCTGATCGTCTGCGCAGCCGAATGCGCCGGGACGGCGCGGCTGCCGGCCTCCTGGCCCTTGGCCACCTGCGCGCAGCTGCGCAGTCGCGGTGTGTCCCGATGCCCGCGGGTGGGCCGGTGCTTCCGGTCCTCGCGGTGTCCGTGGTGCGCAGGTTGTACGCGGGCCGACGTAGGGCAGTCCCGTACTCGCGCGATCCGCAGCCCGCATGGCCTGCTCGCACGTACGTGCGCGTGCTCGCACACACGCGCGTGCGTTCGCGCACACGGCGGGCGGTGTGTGCCGGTGCCACGGGGTGTGTGCGGGCCGTGGAACATGTGTTCGACGGCTCGACGGCTCGACGGCTCGACGGCTCGACGGCTCGACGGCTCGACGGTGCTGCCGGGCGCTCGCGCATGTGTGCGCGTGCTCGCACACACGCGCGTGCGTTCGCGCACACGGCGGGCGGTGTGTGCCGGTGCCACGGGGTGTGTGCGGGCCGTGGAACATGTGTTCGACGGCTCGACGGCTCGACGGCTCGACGGTGCTGCCTGGGCGCTCGCGGGTCGGGGCGCCCGCCCGCTGCTCCGACTTCGCGTCGGCCCCCGGGCGCCTGCGGACGCGGCCGGCGCAGGCTCGGCACACCGCTCTGGCCGCAGGCCACGTCCGGAAGGTGGTTCGCCCCCGGGCACGAGCACGAGCCGGGACACGAGAACCGAGACGACCGCCGTCCCGCCCGCTCACCGCGCCGGGCCGATCGACCGGCGCTCCGGGTGCGGGCGCACCGGGGCCGGCCGTTCGACCCGCAGTCGCACGCACGAGCGCGTCCGCCCCCGGTTCGCCGGAGCCGTCCCGTTCCGCCCGGCCGGGTCAGCGCGGTCCAGCGGGCGATGGCCTGCATCGCATCGCCCCGATCAGCCCGTCGGTCACCGTGGCCGACCATCCGGGGTGCGCGGCGAGTGCGCGGGCGAGGTCGTGCTGCGCCGCCACGGCGTCCGGGCCGACGGCGCAGGCCAGCGCGCCGCGGCGGGCCAGCGGCATCAGCGACCACTGCGGGCCGGATTCGGCGTCGCCCGGGTCGTCGCCCCACACCAGGACCTCGGTGGCCACGACCCGGTGCCCGGCGAGGTACGCCGGTGACGCGTGCAGCGCCGGGTCGCCCAACTCGAGCTCCTGCACCAGCAGCGGCCCGGCCGCATCCGCCACGCGGAGGTGGCTGCGCAGGCTCCCGCCCGCCTCCCCGGACCGGCCCGCCACCAGCACCTCCCGGCACCGCACCCGGGCGTCCGCCCCGAGGCGGACGTCGAGCGTCGTGTCGTGCGCGGCCCGGCGGGTGACGACGGTCGGCTCGGGCAGGTACTGCGCCGACGCGCCGTCCCCGACGTCGAGGCGCACCGCGACGTGGCTGCGCCCGGCCCCCGGCAGGGCGACCGTTGCCGCCACTCCGGTGAGGGCCACCGCCGCCCCCGTCTCGACGACGACCTCCAGGGCCACGTCGTCGCCACCCAGCGGCGCGGAGGCCGAGCCGATCATGTGGACCGTGACGGCGTCGGCTCCGGCCGCGACCGCCCCCCGCTGCGGTACGAGCGAGAGCGGTGCCTGCGAACGCAGCTCGCGCACTACGCAGCGGCCGTCGGGGCCGCGCTCGACGACGACCCGGGCCCGCGCCCGCACGTCAGCCCGCCCCGCCGCGCGCCGCGGCGCCGGGGTGTCCCATCGCAAGGTCGGGGTGTCCGGTGGCCGGGTCGGGGTGTCGGGCGGTCCGGCGAGGGTGTCGCATCGGCGGGTCGGGGTGTCGGGCCGTGCGGCGGGGGTGTCGCATCGCCGGGTCGGGTCGTCGCGGCCCCGTGCCGGGTGGTCCCGCCATCACGCGGTTGCCCCGGCCCGCAGGCCGCGCAGCGCAGCGACCTGCGCGAGCACCCATTCCGCGACGGCAGGGGCCTCAGGGGTCTCGACCAGCGACTGCGCCACCACCGGCAGCCCCCGGCGCATGCGGTGGGCGTCGCCGACCATGACGTCCATGTCCGCCCCGACCAGCGGCGCGAGGTCCACCTTGTTGATCACGAGCAGGTCCGCGGTCGTGACGCCGGGGCCGCCCTTGCGCGGCACCTTGTCCCCGCCCGCGACGTCCACGACGAACACCTGGCGGTCCACGAGACCGCGGCTGAACACGGCCGTCAGGTTGTCCCCACCGCTCTCGACGAGCACGAGGTCGAGGTTGCCGAAACGTTCCTCGAGCAGCTCGACGGCGTCCAGGTTCGCGGTGATGTCGTCGCGGATGGCGGTGTGCGGGCAGCAGCCGGTCTGCACCGCCTCGATCCGCTCGGGGGCGAGGACACCCGCGCGGCGCAGGAAGTCGGCGTCCTCGGTCGTGTAGATGTCGTTGGTCACGACGGCGAGGTGCAGCCGCGGCGCGAGGCTGCGGGCCAGGGCCGCCACCAGCGCCGTCTTGCCGCTGCCGACGGGCCCGCCGACGCCGATCCGCACGGCCCGCCCGGTGGGCGCCGGAGTTGCGTGGGGGTCATGGGGGTCATGGGGGTCATGGCCCGCGTCGTCGGGCGCGCCGAGGGCGGGGTGGCTGTGCCCGTGGCCGTGCTCGTGGTCGTGGTCACGGTCGTGCCCGTGACGGTGCTCGTCGTGGTCCTGGTTCTCAGCTGGCAAAAAGACGCACCTTCTCCCGATGGTGTCGGACGTGGGACTGGGCCATGAGGTCGAGCAGCGGCGCACCGGGCGCCGGCAGCGCCGCGACCACCCCCGCCGCGGTCGCGGTGCCCACGACGTGCGCGAGGTCCGGTCCCAGGGCCACGACCAGCGCGTTCACCGCGAGCGGGTCCAGGCCGAGCAGCCGCACCGCGGCCGACGCCGGACCCGTCAGAGCCAGGTAGCCGGCACACCGGGCGGCGTCGGCGGGCGTGCCCCCGTCGAGCCCGACCAGCGCGCCGAGCAGCAACGGATGGTGCGGCCGGGGATGGACGGCCACCAGCGCGTCCAACACGGGGGAGGGCCAGGCTTGCCGCGCCGCGCGCAGCGTCGCCCTCCCCTGGGCCCGGGACGTGGCCCGCTGCGCAGGGGACGGCGTGCGGGCGTCCAGCTCCGCGTCGAGGCGAGCCCACGAGGCGACGTCGAGCGCGCCGAGTACTTCCGCCGCCGTGCCACCGGCCGCCGCACCGCCCGCGGCTGTGTCGCCTGCCTGCGAGCCGTACCCCTCCGCACCGCTGGTCCGGCCCGCGCGGCCGGCCCGGCCCGGCAGGCGGCCCGCCCCGCCCGCGGCCCGGCCCGCCCCGTCCGCGAGCCGGGCCGCTGCGGCGGCGAACGCCGCCCCCACGAGCCCCGCGGTCCGCAGGCGTCCTTGCAGGAACGCGCCGAGGTCGTCGAGGTCCGTGACGAGGCTGCGGGCCACCGCCTCCTCCAGGCCCCCGGAGTGGGCGTGGCCGCCCCCGGGGAACCGGGCGTCGGCCAGGACGAGCGCGGCGAGGCTCACCGCACCGTCCCGATCCGGCTGCAGGCGACGCCGACGCGTCGCCACTCCGCACATACGCGTCCGGTGCGCTCGAGAGGAACACCAGCGGGGCTCCCGGCCCGCAGAACCCCGCTGATGTTCCTCTCGGCCGTCGGACTCGGCGCGATCGACGCAGCCCGCGCGATCGCACCGACCAAAGGCCGCGGCGGGACCGGAGGGCCCGGCATCAGAACAGCGCCCAAGAACAGGCCCATCAGAACAGGAAGTACCGCTGCGCCATCGGCAGCTCCGTCACCGGCGCGGGCTCGACCAGCTCCCCGTCGATCCGGACGGCGAACGAGTCCGCGTCCACCGCCACGCGCGGCATCGCCGTGTTGCCGATCATGTCCGCCTTCCCGACGCGGCGGGTGTCGGCGATCGCCACCGACGGTTTCGCCAGCCCGAGCGACCCCAGCTCGTCGACGGCGACCGGCGCGACGAAGTTCAGCGAGGTCTCCGCCGCCACCCGGGGAGCCGCGCCGAACATCGGCCGCGCCAGCACGGGCTGTGGCGTCGGGATGGACGCGTTCGCGTCGCCCATCGCCGCCCACGCGATGAACCCGCCCTTGAGCACCAGCTGCGGGCGCACGCCGAAGAACTTCGGCTCCCACAGCACGAGGTCGGCGAGCTTGCCGACCTCGACGGAACCGATCTCCGACGCCATGCCGTGCGCGATCGCCGGGTTGATCGTGTACTTCGCGACGTAGCGCCGGGCGCGGGCGTTGTCCGCCCGCCCGTCCCCGGGCAGCGCACCGCGGGCGGCCTTCATGACGTGCGCGGTCTGCCAGGTCCGGATGACCACCTCGCCGATGCGGCCCATGGCCTGCGAGTCCGAGCTGATCATCGAGATGGCGCCCATGTCGTGCAGGACGTCCTCGGCCGCGATCGTGGTCGGGCGGATGCGGCTCTCCGCGAACGCCAGGTCCTCCACCACGGACGGGTTGAGGTGGTGGCAGACCATCAGCATGTCGAGGTGCTCGTCGATGGTGTTGACGGTGTGCGGGCGCGTGGGGTTCGTCGAGGACGGCAGCACGTTGGGGTGCGCGACCACCTCGATGATGTCCGGGGCGTGCCCGCCGCCCGCGCCCTCGGTGTGGAAGGCGTTGATCGAGCGCCCGGCGATCGCGGCGAGCGTGGACTCCAGGAAGCCCGCCTCGTTGAGCGTGTCGGTGTGGATCGCCACCTGCACCCCGGAGGCGTCGGCCACCCGAAGGCACGCGTCGATGGCGGCGGGCGTCGTGCCCCAGTCCTCGTGCAGCTTGAACCCGCCCGCCCCGGCGCGCAGCTGCTCCCACAGCGCCTGCTCGCTCACGGTGTTGCCCTTGCCCATGAGCAGCAGGTTGATCGGCAGGTGGTCCATGGCGGCGAGCATCCGCGCGATGTTGCGCGGCCCCGGCGTGATCGTCGTGGCCTTGGTGCCGTCCGCGGGCCCCGTGCCTCCGCCCGCGAGCGTCGTCAACCCTGCCGCGAGCGCGGTGTCGACGAGCTCGGGGCAGATGAAGTGGACGTGGCAGTCGATGCCGCCCGCGGTGAGGATCCGCCCGTTGCCCGCGATCACCTCGGTGCCCGGCCCGATGACGAGCGCGTCGTCGACGCCGTCCATCGTGTCCGGGTTGCCCGCCTTGCCGATCCCCACGATGCGGCCGTCCCGGATGCCGACGTCGGCCTTCACCACACCCCAGTGGTCCAGGATCACCGCACCGGTGATCACCAGGTCCGGGGCACCCTGCGCGGACGTCCGCGTGGACTGGCCCATCGACTCGCGGATCACCTTGCCGCCGCCGAAGAGCACCTCGTCCCCGGAGCCCGCGCCGCGGGAGCGGTCCTCGGTGACCTCGATGAGCAGGTTCGTGTCCGCGAGCCGGATGCGGTCGCCGACGGAGGGGCCGAACAGGTCGACGTAGCGTGCCCGGTCGATCGAGGTCATGAGCCGTACTCCAGAGCATCCGGCGCCGACGTCCGCGCGTCCAGGGAACCGGCCCACTCCACCCGCAGGCCCGGAACGAGCCGGGCGCCGGCGAGCGCCACCAGCGTCACCTCGCGCTCGACGCCGGGCTCGAAGCGCACCGACGTACCGGCCGGGATGTCGAGGTGGCGGCCCCAGGCGGCCGCCCGGTCGAACGACAGCCCGGGGTTGGCCGCCGCGAAGTGGAAGTGCGACCCGACCTGCACGGGACGGTCCGCGGTGTTGGTGACGACCATCGTCACGCGGTCGCGCCCCGGGTTCAGCTCCACCGGCCCGTCGCCGGGGATCACCGCACCCGGGCCGCAGCCGGTTCCCACGCCCGCCATCAGACGATCGGGGAGTGGACGGTGACGAGCTTGGTGCCGTCCGGGAACGTGGCCTCGACCTGCACGGAGTCGAGCATGTCGCCCACCCCGTCGAGCACCTCGTCGCGGCGCAGCACGGTGCGCCCGGACTCCATGAGCTCGCTGACCGAGCGGCCGTCGCGGGCGCCCTCCAGCACGTGGTCGGTGATCAGCGCGACCGCCTCCGGGTAGTTCATCCGCAAGCCGCGCGCCCGCCGCGCGCGGGCGACGTCCGCGGCGACGTGCACGAGCAGCTTGTCCCGTTCCTGGGGGCTCAGATGCATGGGGACCGTTCTAGGGTCGGGGTGTTTCGACGATGTGTCCTGCGCATGTCAGATCGCCATCGCGGCGCGCACCCCGCTCACCGCGTCCACGCCACCCGTACCTTCCGCGGTGACCCGCCCGGAGGCGAGCACGTAGTAGCGGTGCGCGGCGTTCAGGGCGAACCCGACGTGCTGCTCCACCATGAGCACCGACAGCCCGCCGCGCCGGGTCAGTGCCAGGATCGTGTTCTCGATCTCGGTCACCACCGAGGGTTGGATGCCCTCGGTCGGCTCGTCCAGGATCAGCATCCGCGGCTCGGTGACCAGCGCCCGGGCGATCGCGAGCTGCTGGCGCTGCCCGCCGGACAGCAGCCCCGCGCGCCGGGCGAGCAGCTCTCTCAGCGCCGGGAACAGATCCAGCGCCTCGTCCACGAGCGCGGGCCCGCGCGGTCGGCCGTCCGCGACGAGCTGGAGGTTCTCCATCGTCGTCATCTGCCCGAACGACTGCTGCCCCTGCGGGACGTATGCGAGCCCGCGGCGGACGCGCTGGTGCGGGGCGAGCTTCGTCACGTCCTCGCCGTCGAGCAGGATCCTCCCCGCGCGGGCCGGGAGCAGCCCCACGGCGGCGCGCAGGAGCGTCGTCTTCCCGGCGCCGTTGTGGCCCATCACGGCCGCGACGCCGTCGTCGGGCACGGCGATGCTCACCCCGTGCACCACCGAGGTGCGCCCGTAGGCGACCTCGACGTCGACCATCTCCAGCATCAGGCCCCCTCGCCCAGCACGGCCGCGACCTCGGCCTGCGTGTGGTGCCCCGGCCCGAGGTAGACCTCCTGCACCCGGGGATCGGCCTGCACCTTCGCGACGCTGCCCTCGGAGAGGACCTTGCCCGCGTGCAGGACGGTGACGGACGCGGCGAAGGCGCGCATGAAGTCCATGTCGTGCTCGACGACGAGGATCGTGCGGCCCTCGGCGGCGATGCGCTGCAGGAGCCGGCCCGTCTCGTCCTTCTCCTCGCCGCTCATCCCGGCGACGGGTTCGTCCAGCATGAGCAGCCGCGCGTCCTGGACCAGCAGCATCCCGATCTCCAGCCACTGCTTCTGGCCGTGGGCGAGGATCCCGGCGGGGGCGTCGGCGAGGTCGGTGAGCCCGACGGTCTCCATGGTCTCGGCCACGCCGGCCGGCACGGACCGGCGGCGGCGCAGCAGCGACAGCGCCGAGCGTCGCGCCCCGGCGGCGATGTCGAGGTTCTGCAGCACCGTGAGCTCCTCGAACACGGTGGCCGTCTGGAACGTCCGACCGACGCCGAGGCGCGCGATGCGGTGCACCGTCCGTCCGACCAGCTCGTTGCCGTCGAAGCGGGCCGAGCCGGTCGCGGGGACGAGCCCGGACACGGCGTCGATGAGGGTGGTCTTGCCCGCCCCGTTGGGTCCGATGAGGAACCGCAGGTCCCCGGCGAGCACGGACAGGTTGACGCGGTCGACCGCGACGAACCCGTCGAAGCTGACGGTCAGGTCGGTGAGCTCGAGGTACTCGGCCTGCACGGTTCACTCACCTCCGGTGGGGGCGGGCAGGGGGGCACCGGCAGGCGCCGCCGCCCGCGATGTGCTGGCCGGGCGCCATCGCGACAGCAGCGACGCGAGCCCGCCCGGGAGGAACGCGATCACCAGCATGAACAGAAATCCCTGGAGGTAGATCCAGCCCGACGGGATGGCCTCGGAGAGCGTCGTCCCCGCCCAGGCGACGGCGATCGCGCCGAGGACCGGCCCGAGCAGGGTCGTCCGGCCCCCGATCGCCACCCCGATGAGCATCCCGATGGACGGGACGATGCCCACGTCGTTGGGCGAGATGATCCCGACGATCGGGACGAACAGCGCCCCCGCCACCCCGGCCATCACCGCGCCGACGACGTACCCGACCGTCTTGATCAGCGCCGGGTCGTAGCCGAGGAAGCGCACCCGCTCCTCGGCGTCCCGGCAGGCGACGAGCAGCTCGCCGTAGCGGCTGACCATCAGCTGGCGCGCGATCGCCACCATCACGAGCAGCGTCGCGGCGGCGATGAAGAACAGCATCTGCTTGTTCACCGGGTCGTAGAGGCTGAACCCGAAGAAGCCCTTGAAGCCGTTCAGTCCGGTGGAGCCGCCCGTGCTGGTCGGGTTGCCGATCAGCAGGATCGCGAACGCCGCGGCCAGGGCCTGCGACAGGATCGCGAAGTAGGCTCCCTTGACGCGGTTGCGGAACGTCGCGAGGCCGAGGAGCACCGCCACCAGCGCTGGGACCACGAGGATCGCGACGACCGTGAACAGCGGTGAGCGGAACGGCTCCCACCACCACGGCAGCGACCGCGACGAGATCAGGGCCATGAAGTCGGGGATCCTGCCCGGTCCGGCGTCGGCGAGCTTGAGGTGCATCGCCATCATGTAGGCGCCGAGGCCGAAGAAGACGCCCTGGCCCAGGACGAGCATGCCGCCGCGCCCCCAGGCCAGCCCGATCCCGACGGCGACCATGGCGAGGCAGAGGTACTTCGCGAGCAGGTTCAGCCGGAAGCCCGAGAGCATCGCGGGGGCGAGCACGAAGAGCACCAGCGCGGCGACGGCGAACATCGCGGGGACGAACCAGCGGCTCGCCCGGAACGCGGACCAGGCCGAGCCCAGCCCGGTGGCGCCCGGCGCGCTCATGCGAGGCTCCGCGAGCGGACGACGAACAGGCCCTGTGGCCGCACCTGCAGGAACGCGACGATCAAGGCGAACACCAGCACCTTCGCGATCGACGTCGTGGTCGTGTACTCGATCCAGGACTGCACCACCCCGAGCAGGAACGCCGCGATCACCGCGCCCCGGATCTGCCCGATGCCGCCGAGCACGATGACGAGGAACGCGTCGACGATGTAGGCGGTGCCGAGGTTGGGCGAGATCGAGCCCATCAGGGTGAGGGCGACACCGGCGATACCGGCGAGGCCCGAGCCGATGAAGAACGTGAGCCGGTCCGTCGCGCGGGTGGAGACGCCGGAGCTCTCGGCGAGCTGGCGGTTCTGGACGGTGGCCCGGATGCGCCTGCCCAGCGACGTGTACTTCAGGCCGGCCGCTAGCAGCAGGAACGCCGCGACCGCGAGGACCAGGATGAACACCCGGGTCTTGGGGAAGGAGAAGCCTGCGATCTCCAGCGGACCCGACAGCCACGCCGGAGCGGGGACGTCGACGCCCGCGGTGCCGAAGATGTCGCGGGTGACCTGCTGGAGCACCAGCGAGACTCCCCACGTCACGAGCAGGGTGTCGAGCGGGCGGTGGTACATGCGGCGCAGCAGCGTCGCCTCCAGGACCACGCCGAGCACGCCGCCGACGGCGAACGCGATCGGCAGCGACACGAACAGTGACAGCCCGGCGTTGCCGAGGGCCAGCTGCATGACGTAGGCGGTGTAGGCGCCGGCCATGATGAACTCGCCGTGCGCCATGTTGATCACGCCCATCTGCCCGAAGGTGAGGGCCAGGCCGAGCGCGGCGAGCAGGAGGACCGAGCCGCCGCTCAGCCCGTTGAACAGCTGGGTGACCAGGATCTCCACGAGACTCCCTCCGGGACGGGGTCGGGGCGCGCGGGTCGACGCCGGCCCGGCCGGGCGGGGTGCCCGGCCGGGCCGACGACGGCGCGGGTCAGCCGGACAGGCCGGAGGCCCAGGGGTAGGTCGTGAGGTAGGGGTCGGGCTCGATCGGCTTGCCGGAGGTCCAGTCCGTGTAGATCAGCCCGTCCGGGCCGATCTTGCCGATGAGCGCGGTCTTGGCGATGTGGTGGTTCTCGCCGTTGACCGTCACCGTGCCCTCGGGGGCGTCGAAGCTGACGCCGCCCGCCGCGGCCTGCACCGCGGGCACGTCGAACGAGCCGGCCTTCTCGACCATGCCCTTCCAGAGGAAGAGCGAGGTGTAGGCGGCCTCCATGGGGTCGGAGGTGACGCGGTTCGCACCGTAGGTGGTCTTGAAGTCCTCGACGAACTTCTTGTTCACCGGGCTGTCGATGGTCTGGTAGTAGTTCCAGGCCACCGGCTGGCCGACGATGTTGTCCACGCCGATGCCGCCGACCTCCTCCTCCGCGATCGAGACCGAGAGCACCGGCATCGCGTCGGCCGTGAGCCCGAGGTTGCGGTACTCCTTGAAGAAGGCGACGTTCGAGTCACCGTTGAGGGTGTTGAACACGGCGTCGGCGTCCGCGTCGCGGACCTTGGCGACGATCGTCGCGAAGGCGGTGTGGCCCAGCGGGGCGTACTCCTCGCCCTTGATCTCGATGCCGTTGGCGGCCGCGTAGGCCTTGATGATCTTGTTGGCGGTCTGCGGGAACACGTAGTCCGACCCGACGAGGAACAGGCTCTTGGCGCCCTTCTCCTTCAGGTAGTCCAGCGCCGGGACGATCTGCTGGTTGGTGGTGGCGCCGGTGTAGAAGATGTTCTTCGACGCCTCGAGGCCCTCGTACTGCACCGGGTAGAACAGCAACGCGTTGTTGCCCTCGAAGACCGGCAGCATCGCCTTGCGCGACGAGGACGTCCAGCCGCCGAACACCGCGGCTACGCAGTCGCTGCGGATGAGCTTCTCGGCCTTCTCGGCGAAGATCGTCGGCTCGGAGGCGCCGTCCTCGGCGACGACCGCGAGCTGCTTGCCCATCACGCCGCCTGCGGCGTTGATCTGGTCGGCGGCCATCTTCAGCGAGTCGTAGACCGTGTTCTCGCTGATGGCCATGGTGCCGGACCGGGAGTTCAGGAAACCGATCTTGATCTCGGGCCCGGACGTGTCGACGCACGACGGTCCCGCGGCGGCCGCCCCACCGGAGTCGACGCGCGACCCGCAGGCGGTGAGTGCGATGCCGAGCCCGAGGGCGACGGCCGTGACGGCCATCCGGCGGAGGTGCGATCTGGTCAACGAGTGTCCCTTCGCGGACGTGTGCGCGTGGGGTGGTGCGGCGCGCAGCGGGGATCGCACGTCGCTGTGCGGGGGAGGAGGGAGCCTGGTACCGGCGGGATCAAGCTAGGAACGAGCCGTTACGATCACGATCCCATCGGGTGAACCTTGGATTGCCTGGACGGGTGAACAGGTCCGAATGGCGCAAGCTGTTGTGCTGTTCGGAGGAGCATTCGACTCGTCCTGGTGACACGCTCGTGACATGCCGGTCGGGGCCGTTCGGCCCAGGTGTCGTCCGCGTCACGGTGCCGGGCCGGCGGACGCGCGAGACGCGGAGGCTAGTCTCGAACCGTGAGCGGCCCCCCGCGCGCGGGCGCGCACCCGATCGAGGTCGAGTCCTACGCGATCCTGCGGGCGCGCCTGGATGTCTGCGACCTTCCCCCGCTCTGCCGGGCCGTCGTCGAGCGCATCGTGCACACCACCGCGGACGTGAGCTGGGCGGGCGAGCTGGTCTGCGACGAGGCCGCGCTACGTGCGGGGCAGGCGGCCCTGCGCGCCGGGGCACCGTTGGTCACGGATGTACGGATGGTCGCCGCGGGGATCACCACGCACCCGTCGATCGTCGCTCTGGACCTCGCCGCAGGCCCGGCCGCGCCCGGCGACACGCGGTCGGCGGCCGGGATGCGGGAGGCCGTGCGCCGCCACCCCGTCGGCGCGGTGTGGGCGATCGGGAACGCGCCCACCGCGCTCGCCGCGCTCGTCGAGGCCGCCGCGGCGGGGCTCGTGACCGCGCCGCTCGTGGTCGGGCTGCCGGTCGGGTTCGTCGGCGCGGTCGCCGCGAAGGCGGCGCTACGGGCGTCCGGGCTGGGCGCGGTGTCGAGCCGCACCGAACGTGGGGGAGCGGCGGTGGCGGCGGCCGCGGTCAACGCGCTGCTGTACACGCCCGATCCCGCCGAGTCTCCGGGGGAGCCGTCGTGACCGTGGCCGGTGACCGTCGGGAACGGCGTTCCGCAGCTCCCGCGACGGCGTTCCCGACGGGGAGCCGCCTGCCGCTGCTGCTCGTCGGCCACGGCACCGTCGACCCGGCCGGCGTGGCGGAGTTCACGGCGTTCACCGAGCGGGTGCGCCGCCTCGTCGCGGACCGCGGGATCGACGTCGACGGCGGGTTCATCGAGCTCGCGCTGCCGACCGTGCACGACGCGTGGCGAGGCCTGTCCGACCGCGGCCACACCACGATGGCGGCCGTCCCGCTCGTGCTCGTCGCGGCGGGCCACGCCAAGGGTGACATCCCCGCGGCGCTCGCCCGCGAGCGCGTTCGCGACCCCCGCACGGACTTCGTACTCGGCCGCCCGCTCGGCCCCCATCCGGTCCTCCTCGGGCTGTTGCAGGAGCGGATCGACGCCGTGCTGGGCGGCTGGGATCCCGCCGACGTCAGCGTGCTGCTCGTCGGGCGCGGCTCCACGGACCCCGACGCGAACGCCGAGGTCTGCAAGGTGTCACGGCTGCTGCAGGAGGGGCGCGACTACGCGGGTGTGGAGACGGCGTTCGTGTCGCTCGCCCGCCCGGACGTCGCAGGGGGGCTCGCACGGTGCCGGGCCCTCGGGGCGCGCCGCGTCGTCGTCGCGCCGTACTTCCTGTTCGACGGCGTGCTCCCGCGGCGGGTCGTCGAGCAGGCGCTGGGCTACGGGGACGCCTCGGACGTCGAGGTGCGCGCCGCCGGGTACCTGGGCGACTGCGACGAGCTGGCCGGGCTCGTCCTCGAGCGCTACACCGAGGCGTTGGAGGGGGACATCCGGATGAACTGCGACACCTGCGCGCACCGCGTGCTGCTGCCCGGCTTCGAGGAGAAGCTGCACGCGCCCCAGACCCCGCACCACCACCCGGACGACCCGGCGGGGCACGGGCACGGGCATCCCCACGAACGGCCCGGACAGAACGAACAGCACCGGCATCACGGACATCACGGACAGCACCGGCATCACGGACATCACGGACACGGACATGGCTGATCCCTATCTCGCCGGCCTGCTGCTCGCGGGCAGGCGCGTCGTCGTCGTCGGCGGCGGGACCGTCGCGCAGCGTCGCGTCACCGGGCTGCTCGCCGCAGGCGCGGACGTCGAGGTCGTCGCCCCCGGCTGTACCCCTGCCGTCGAGGCCATGGCCGCGGCGGGGGAGCTGCGCTGGAGCGCCCGCGACTACGCCGACGGGGACCTCGACGGCGCCTGGTACGCGGTGGCCTGCACGGACTCGCCGTCGGTGAACGCCGCCGTCGGCGAGGAGGCGGCGCGCCGGCGGGTGTTCTGCGTGCGTGCGGACGACGCCGCCGCCGGGTCCGCCGTCACGCCGGCGGTGGGCCGCCACGACGGGTTGACGGTCGGGGTGCTCGCGGGCGGGCATCCGCGGCGGTCCGCGGCCGTCCGGACGGCGCTGGTGGAGGCCCTGCACGCCGGGCTGGTCGACGACACCGCCGATCCCGTCACCCCCGGGGTGGCGCTGGTCGGCGGCGGCCCGGGCGACCCGGAGCTCGTCACCGTCCGCGGGCGGCGGCTGCTCGCCCGCGCGGATGTGGTCGTCACCGACCGGCTCGGGCCCCGCGACCTGCTCGACCAGCTCGGGCCGCACGTCGAGGTGATCGACGCGTCCAAGATCCCCTACGGGCGGGCGATGAACCAGGCCCGGATCAACGAGCTGCTCGTCGAGCACGCGCAGGCGGGGAAGTTCGTCGTGCGGCTCAAGGGCGGGGACCCCTACGTGTTCGGGCGCGGCTACGAGGAGGTTCTCGCCTGTGCCGAGGCGGGCGTGCCGGTCACCGTCGTACCGGGGGTGACCAGCGCCTTCGCCGCCCCGGCCGTCGCGGACGTGCCCGTGTCACACCGCGGCGTGGCCCACGAGATCGTCGTCGTCTCCGGTCATGTCGCGCCCGGCGACCCGCGCAGCCTCGTGGACTGGGCCGCCCTCGGGCGGCTGCGGGGCACGATCGTCCTGCTCATGGCCGTGGAGCGGATCGGGGCGTTCGCCGCGGCGCTGATCGACGGCGGGCGCTCGCCCGAGACGCCCGTGGCGGTCGTGCAGGACGCCACGATGCGCATCCAGCGCGGCGCCCGGGCGACCCTCGCCACGGTGGCCCAGGTGGTGCGGGATCAGGAGATCCACCCGCCGGCCGTGGTGGTGGTCGGAGAGGTGGCCGGCCTCGCCCCCGGCGGCGGGTAGCGCCGCAGGCCCGCCGCGAGTTCCGCATCCTGCGGCCGCGAGTTCCGCATCCCACCGGGGCGAGTTGCGGGTTCCACCGGGCGCGCCGTGGGCCCGTGTGCGCGCGAGTTCCGCATCCCACCGGCGCGAGTTGCCGTTCTCGCCGGACAAGCCCACCGGCGCGCGGCAGCGTTCCCTGCCAGGCTGGGCACCATCGACCCGTCGACGCCCGTGCCCGCCCGGCCGCCGCTGTACCGCTGGCTGATCCCCAGCCTGCTTGCAGCGCCGATGCTGGCCGCGATGGAGCTCACCGGCCACCGCGACCTCCTCGTCCCACCCGCGTTGGCGCTCGCGTTCGGCGCCTGGGTGATACACCGGCCGGACTGGACGTCGTCGCGGTGGAAGCTCGTCGCCGTCCCCACCCTGACGTCCGCGATCGGGGTCGCCGGTGCGTGGGCGCCGGTCCCACGGTGGCTCGCGGTCGCCGGGGTCGTGACGGCGGCGCTGCTGCTTCTGCAGGTGGCGTGCTGCCGGGTCGGCCCGGCCGTCGCGGTGGCCGTGCTCCCGGTGGTGTTCGGTATCCGCGGCATCGAGTACGTCGTCGCGGTCGCGATGCTGGCCGCGACGGTGGCCGTGGTGTGCCCGGCGGATGGCCGGGAGCCCGGTCGATGGCCGTGGCGCCGCCTCGCCGCGTTCTGGGCGGCCGCCGTGACCTGGACGGTGTTCGCGCTCGGCGTACTGCGGCTGCCGCTGCTGGTCACGGCTCCGCCGATGTTCGTGGCGACGTTGGACTTCACGATCGCCTCCCGCCGTCCCGCACTGCGCGTCGTGGTGCGCCGCTGCGTGCTGCTCGCGGGGGCGGCAATGATCGGCGCGGCCTGCCTGCGCTATGTCCCGGACGACGTGGCGGGCGGGACCCTCGCCGTCGCCGCGGCAGGCATGCTCGCGGCCGTGTTCGGGGAACCGCTGGCGCCCGCCTACGCGCTCTCGCTCGTCCCGTTCGTGGCAGAGATCGACGATCCGGTGCGCGCCGGGTTCGACATCGCCCTCGCGGCGGTGGCGCTGCACCTGATCGCCGCGGTGGCCCTGTCGGCAGGACGAGAGCGGGGCCGACCCGGACGGGTCGGCCCCGCGTGAGGCGAGTGGGTCAGGCCTGGGGGGTGTCGGCCTTCCGCTCCTCGCCGGCCTCGACCGCCGCGGGGGCGGCCGTGGTGATCGCGATGCGCCGGGCGTCGGCGCTCGCGTGGGCACCGGCGACGCGCACCGTCAGCACGCCCGCGTCGTACGACGCGGAGACGTCGTCGGCGCCGACGTGGCCGGGCAGGGTGAACGAGCGGCGGAAGCTGCCGTAGCGCACCTCGCGCAGGCCGCCCTCGTCGCTTCGCTCGTCGCGGCGCTCGCCCGCGACGACCAGGCGGCCGTCCTCGACGTCGACCGTGACGTCCTTGGCGACGTCCAGGCCGGGCAGTTCGAGACGGACGACGGCGTCCTCACCGTCGCGGGTCACCTCGGCGGCCGGGACGAAGCCCGCGCGCCTCTGCGGAACCGCGAGCGGGCCGAAGGCCCGCCGGACGATGGTGTCGAAGTCGGCGAAGGGGTCGCGGCGCCCCCACAAGGTGATCGTGTTCAACTCTTCTCCTCCTGAAGACCGAGCGGTCAGGTACCCCCTTCAACATGAGTCGACCTGACTCAATTCCCACGATCTGGACACCTTCTGTGTCCTGGCCCACGCGCCCGCGATGATCGTCACCGCTACCCTCGACGGGTGCGCGTGACCGATCGGCTCTCCTCCGACCATCCGACCTTCTCCGTGGAGTTCTTCCCGCCCAAGGACGACAACGGCGAGACCGAGCTCTGGAAGGCGATCGACCGGCTCCAACCACTGGACCCGGCGTTCGTGTCCGTCACCTACGGCGCGGGCGGCAGCAACCGGGACCGGACGATCCGCACGACCTCACGGGTCGTCGCCGACACCGACCTCGTCGCGATGGCGCACCTCACCGCCGTCTCCCACAGCGTCCACGAGCTGCGCGCCGTGCTGCGCGCCTACCGTGACGCCGGCATCGAGAACGTCCTCGCGATCCGCGGCGACCCCCCGGGCGACCCGCTGGGGGAGTGGACGGCCCATCCCGAGGGTCTCACCTACGCCGAGGAGCTCGTGCGCCTGGCGAAGGAGGTCGATCCGGGGTTCCAGGTGGGGGTGGCCGCGTTCCCGTACGGCCACCCGCGTTCCGCGGACGCCGAGTCGGACCTGCGCCACCTCGTCGCGAAGATCGCCGCGGGCGCCGATTTCGCGATCACCCAGCTCATCTTCGAACCGGACGGCTACCTGCGCCTGCGGGACCGCCTCGCCGCCGCGGGCTGCGAGGTGCCGGTGCTCCCCGGGATCATGCCGCTGCTCTCGGTTCGGACGCTGCGCCGCGGTCCCGAGCTCTCCGGGGCCCCGCTGCCGGCCGGGCTGGAGGACCGCCTCGCCCCGTACGCGGACGACGCCGCGGCGTTCCGCGCGGCGGGTCTGGACGTCACGACGGAGCTGTGCGCCGCGCTGCTCGCCGAGGGGATCCCGGCGCTGCACTTCTACACGCTGAACCGCTCCACGGCGACGTCGGAGGTCGTGCACAGGCTGGGGTTGGTCGAGAGCTGACGGTCGGTCAACGGGCACACTCGTAGGTCAGGTCGATCTCGGGTCCGAGATCGACGACCTCGAAGCTCTCCGGGCCGATGGCGCTGAAGGACTGCGCGTCGATGCCGAGGTCGGCCCACTTCGCGTCCGTGTGGCGGTCATCGGCGAAGGTCAGGGCGATCTCGCCGCCGTCGGCCAGGAGCATGCCGTGGGTCTTGAGCGCCTTCAGGACCACCCGCTCCGAGGCCCCGAACGCGCTCTCGTCGAACGACGCCGCGAGCCGCAACCGCACGCCGTACGGCGGTGCGTCCGGGTTCTCGCTGGTCGGGCCGCCCGCATGGCCCGCGGGATGGACGAAGACCCCGGCCTTGATGCGGTCGTTGGGCAGGACGAAGCGCAGCGCGTGCGGGATCTCGCCCGCCGCGACCTCGTCCGCGGTGGGCAGCAGGGCGGCGACCGGGAAGCCGGCCGCGTCGGCCGAGGTGCACTGATCGCCGCGCATCCCGTCCGGGTAGGTCCTGGTGAGGTCCCAGACGAAGGCTCCGAGCGCGGTGAGGCTGGTGGCGTCGCCCGTCGCGTTGTACAGCTCGTAGAGCTTGCGTTCGTCCGGGGCGACGACGAGGACGTGGCAGTCGTCGACCGTGGTGTCGCAGGTGTAGTCCGTGCTGCCCTCCGCATTGCCGTCGGGCGGGAGCGGCATCTGCAGCGGGACGGGGTCGCAGTCCGGGCCGCCGTAGCAGTAGTCGTCCGCGGGCCCGGTGACCGTCCGGCGCGGAGTGGTGGCGTCGGCGCGCAGGAGCGGGATCGCGAAGTCGGTCTGCAGGCGGTTGCCGTTGCCCCAGCCGCCCAGCTGGACGAGCGCGGCGAGGATGGCCGCCGACCGTGGCGACGCCGGCAGCGTCGAGACGTCCTTCGTCCATGCCTGGGGGGCGGTGAAGATCCCCGTTCCACGGTCGGAGCGGGGCGACGACTCACCGGGCCCTTGCGGGGAACCGGTCGAGCGGACGCCGTGCCCGGCGCAGGCGGCGAGCGTGGCCACCAGAGCGCCGGCGAGCACTGCCCGGGTGACCCGCCGACGAACTAGCCGCGCCCTGGCCACGGCGCGCAGTGTAGCGGCGGCCCACCGGCTCACCGCCCGCGCGAGGGTGAGCGGTGCTCTCACCCCGCGTTGAAGTACTTCGCCTCCGGGTGGTGCGCCACCAGCGCGTCCGTCGACTGCTCGGGGTGCAGCTGCAGCTCCTCGGAGAGCTCGACGCCGATGCGGCCCGGCTGGAGCAGGTCGACGAGCTTCGTCCGGTCCTCCAGGTTCGGGCAGGCGCCGTAGCCCAGCGAGTAGCGCGCGCCGCGGTAGCCGAGCTTGAAGAACTCCTCGACGTCGTCGGGGTCCTCGGCCGCGACGGAGCCGCCGGACGGGCCCCAGGTCAGCTCCTCGCGGATGCGGCGGTGCCAGTACTCGGCGAGCGCCTCGGTGAGCTGCACGCCCAGGCCGTGGACCTCCAGGTAGTCGCGGTAGGCGTCCTTGCCGAAGAGCTCGGCGGCGTACTCCGCGATCGGCGCACCCATCGTGACCAGGTGCAGCGGCAGCACGTCCACCTCGCCGCGCTCGACGGCGAGGGAGTGCGGCCGCCAGAAGTCGGCCAGGCACAGGTGCCGGTCGCGACGCTGGCGCGGGAACTCCAGCCGGTACCGCTCGGGTGCCGAGGGGTCCGGCGAGGAGAGGATCACCAGCGCGTCGCCGTCGGACACGGCCGGGAAGTACCCGTAGACGACGGCGGCGTGCGCGAGCACGCCCTCGGTCGAGAGCCGCTCCAGCCAGTACCGCAGCCGCGGGCGCCCCTCGGTCTCCACCAACTCCTCGTAGGACGGCCCGGAGCCGCCCTTCGCCCCGCGAAGCCCCCACTGGCCCAGGAACAGCGCGCGCTCGTCGATCATCCCGGAGTACTCGGCGACCGCGATGCCGCGCACGACCCGGGTGCCCCAGAACGGCGGGGTGGGGATCGGGTTGTCCAGCGCGACCTCGGAACGTGCCGGGATCGGGCCCGCCGCCTCGGCCTCGGCCGCCTTGCGCCGCGCCGCGACCCGCTGCGAGCGCTCGTGGCGGGCCTTGCGCTCGGCCCGCTTCGCCTCCTCGGCGGCGTCGAGCTCGGGCGCCTGTCCTCGGGCGCGCGCCATCGTCGCGTCCATCAGCCGCAGGCCCTCGAAGGCGTCGCGCGCGTAGGAGACGCGGCCCTCGTAGACCTCGGAGAGGTCGTTCTCCACGTAGGAGCGGGTGAGCGCGGCGCCGCCCAGCAGCACGGGGATCTTCTGCGCGACCCCGCGCGCGTTCATCTCCTGCAGGTTCTCCTTCATGATCACCGTGGACTTGACGAGCAGTCCGGACATGCCGACGGCATCGGCGCGGTGCTCCTCCGCGGCGGACAGGATCGCCGAGATCGGCTGCTTGATGCCCAGGTTGACGACCGTGTAGCCGTTGTTGGTGAGGATGATGTCTACGAGGTTCTTGCCGATGTCGTGCACGTCGCCCTTCACGGTGGCGAGCACGATGGTGCCCTTGCCCTCCGCGGCGCTCTTCTCCATGTGCGGCTCGAGGTGGGCCACCGCCGTCTTCATCACCTCGGCGCTGGCCAGCACGAACGGCAGCTGCATCTGGCCCGAGCCGAACAGCTCGCCGACGGTCTTCATCCCCGACAGCAGCGTGTCGTTGATGATCTCCAGGGCGGGCCGGGACTCCAGGGCGGTGTCGAGGTCGGCCTCCAGGCCCTGGCGCTCGCCGTCCACGATGCGCCGCTCCAGCCGCTCGAACAGCGGCAGCGCGGCCAGCTCCTCGGCCCGCCCCGCCTTCGCCGACGAGGCTGTGACGCCCTCGAACAGCTCCATGAACCGCGACAGCGGGTCGTAGCCGTCCCGGCGACGGTCGTAGACGAGGTCGAGCGCGACGGCCCGTTGCTCGTCGGGGATCTTCGCCATCGGCAGGATCTTCGCCGCGGACACGATCGCGGTGTCCAGCCCGGCGTCCACGCACTCGTGCAGGAACACCGAGTTCAGCACCTGGCGGGCGGCGGCGTTCAGGCCGAACGAGACGTTGGAGACGCCGAGGGTGGTCTGCACGTCCGGGTGGCGGCGCTTGAGCTCGCGGATGGCCGCGACGGTCTCCAGCGCGTCCCGGCGCACCTCCTCCTGGCCGGTGGTGATGGGGAAGGTGAGGGTGTCGACGACGATGTCCTCGACGCGCATCCCGTGGTTCGCGGTGAGGTCGGCGATGAGCCGGTCCGCCACCCGGACCTTCCAGTCCGCGGTGCGGGCCTGCCCCTCCTCGTCGATGCACAGCGCGACGACCGCGCAGCCGTGCTCGCGCACCAGCTCCATCGTGCGCTGGAAGCGGGAGCCGGGGCCGTCGCCGTCCTCGTAGTTGACGGAGTTGACGATGCTGCGCCCGCCGAGGCGTTCCAGGCCCGCCCGCAGCACCTCCGGTTCTGTGGAGTCCAGCATCACCGGCAGGGTGGACGCGGTGGCCAGCCGCCCGGCCAGCTCCGCCATGTCAGCGACGCCGTCGCGGCCGACGTAGTCCACGCACAGGTCGATCAGGTGCGCGCCCTCGCGCGTCTGCTCACGCGCGATGCCGACGGACTGCTCCCAGTCCTCGGCGAGCATCGCCTCGCGGAACTTCTTGGAGCCGTTGGCGTTGGTGCGCTCGCCGACCATGAGCACGGAGGTGTCCTGCCGGAACGGCACGGCCGAGTACAGGGAGCTCACGCCCGGCTCGGGACGCGGATGGCGGGGGACCGGGGCGACGTCGCGCAGCGCCTCGGTCACCACCCGGATGTGCTCGGGCGTGGTGCCGCAGCAGCCGCCGACCAGGCGCAGCCCGTACTCGCGCACGAACGACACCAGCGCCGTGGCCAGCTCGTCCGGCGAGAGCGGGTAGACGGCGCCGTCCGGGCCGAGCTGGGGCAGGCCCGCGTTCGGCATCACCGACAGCGGGATGCGCGCCTGGCGGGCCAGGGTGCGCAGGTGCTCGCTCATCTCGTCCGGGCCGGTGGCGCAGTTCAGGCCGATCAGGTCGATGCCCAGGGGCTCCAGTGCGGTGAGCGCGGCGCCGATCTCACTGCCCAGGAGCATCGTGCCGGTGGTCTCGACCGTCACGTGGCAGATGATCGGGACGTGCCTGCCCTCGAGGGCCATCGCGCGGTGCATGCCGTGGACGGCGGCCTTGGCCTGCAGGAGGTCCTGGCAGGTCTCGACGATCACGGCGTCCGACCCACCGGCGACGAGACCCCGGCCGCACTCGGTGTAGGCGTCGCGCAGCCGGGCGAACGTCTCGTGGCCGAGGGTGGGGAGCTTGGTGCCGGGTCCGACCGAGCCGAGCACCCAGCGCGGCCGCTGCGGTGTCGATATCTCGTCCGCGACGCGACGCGCGATGGCCGCGCCCTTCTCGGCCAGCTCGCGGATGCGTTCGGGGATGTCGTACTCGGCGAGGTTGGGCAGGTTCGCCCCGAACGTGTTGGTCTCGACGGCATCCGCCCCGGCCTCGTAGTAGGCGCGGTGGATGCGGGCGACGACGTCGGGCCGGGTGTCGTTGAGGACCTCGTTGCAGCCGTCGAGGCCGTCGAAGTCGTCGAGGACGAGGTCGGCGGCCTGCAGCATCGTGCCCATCGCACCGTCGGCGACGACCACGCGCCGGGCGAGCGCGTCGAGCAGGGTGGGATCGGGCGGGGCGGCAGGCATCCTCACAGCCTAACGATCGATCTGTGGCATCCCACAGTTCGTATCGCTTCCGGATGGCGTTCTGCACAGCCGGCGAGCGCCGTGAGCTTCCCCGGCCACCGCCCCGCCCGAGGTTCAGCCGATCGAGACGCCGATGCTGTTCGCCACGAGCCGCAGCGTCTTGTCCGCCGGGTCGTTGACGATCGACGCCCGCGACGCGCCCGGCGCCCGATAGACCAGCGTCGACGAGCCGCCGCCGTCGAGGTTCACCGCGGCGTGCACGCCCATGGCCGCGAGCTGGCGGGCGAACTCCGGCAGCGTCATGCCGCCGCTGTCGCTCTGCCGCCCGTCCACCGTCACGAGCATGATCTTCTTCCCGTCGGCGGAGAGGCCCGCTGCGCTGCGCGGGGCACGCTCGCGGTTCGCGATCGGGTTCGGGATGGCCTGCCCGTCCGCGACGATCGGCATCCCGCCCACCGCGAACCGCGGCGCCACCCCGCTGGCGGGGACCAGCCGGTAGTCGACGGTGGCCTTGTCACCCGCCGTGAGGCCACGCAGCTTCGCCGCGCCCTCGTCGCGCCCGACGAGCACGGTGTCGCCGGGCTTGATCGCCCCGCCGGTGGCCGGGCCGCTGCTCACCACGACGCCGTCGCGGATCAGCACCTCGACCCGCTGCGCTGCACACGGGGCGGTGCGGTCCGTGTCGCTGCCGCACATCGTCTTCGCGCGGTCGTAGGCGCCCCATGCGTTCGTGAACACGCCGATTCCGCCGACGGGCACCGCGTGCTGGTTGAGCGCCACGATCGGCCACTCGCCCTTCGCGCTCGTCACCGTGCCCTGAAGGCGCAGCCGGTCGATGCGTGCCTTCCCGTCCTGGCCGACGGAGAAGACGTAGTCCGGCTCCGCGCCCGCCACCGGGGGAGCGGCGCGCCTGCCCTGGGGAACGGCGGCCTTGAGCGGCGTGCCGTCCTGGACCGCGGGGCCCGCGGGGGCGCCGGAGCGTCCGATGTCGAAGAAGTCGCCGTTGATCGCGGCGACCGCACCCACGTCGTCGGCCATGTCCGTGACCGTGGCCCGGGAGGCGAGGGCGCCCGAGTCGAGCAGCTCGACGCGAACCTTCGGCTTCGTGAGATCGACCTCGACGACGTCGCCCATGACCGGCCGGCCCCCGGCCGTGGTGGAGAACTCGCGGTGCGACACCCCGTCGTAGCCTGCCGGGGCCGCCACCGCGGGCGAGGCCAGCACGCTCGTCGCGACGAGCCCGGTGGCGCCGACCGTGAGCGCCCGGCGCACCCAAGTCCCTGCTCGCATCCGTCCCCCCACTGGTGTGATCGACGGTGCGGGATCCCATCACAGAAGGGCGCGGAGGTGGGGGAACGGCACGGTGAACCGCCGTATCGAGCGACGTCACCCCCGATCGTGGGGTGAACGCCTACCGCTGTGCGTAGCGGGCCGGGGTGGTTCCGACGAGCCGGCGGAAGTGCCGCCCGAGATGGGCCTGGTCGTAGAACCCGGCGACGACGGCGACCTCTCCGGGCGCCATCCCGTCCAGCAGCAGGCGCCGGGCCAGATCCACACGACGGCCGGTCAGGTAGCGGTGCGGCGCCACCCCGTGCTCCCGGGTGAACGCGCGCACGAGGTGGGTGGCCGAGGTGCCCAGGAGCAGGGCGGCCTCGTCCAGGCGCACCCCGTCGGCGACCCGGGCGTCGAGCAGCTCGCGCAGCCGCCGTGCCACCCCGCGATCCGGGCGGGGCTCGACGGCGGGAAGCCTGCGCAGGTGCGCGCGCAGCCGCTCGCCGAGCAGCGCCAGCCTGCACTGGGCCTCCAGGTCCTCGCCGGGGACCCGCAGCACCTCGTGGAGCTGGTGCACCCGCCTGCGCAGCAGCGGGTCCGCGACCGCGGGGCGGTCCACCGCGGCACCGGACAGGTCGGCGCCGAGGACGTCCGGGTCGAGGTAGAGCACGCGTTTGCGGAACCCGTGCGCGGTGGCGGCACGCCCGTCGTGCGCGACGTGCGGGGGCAGCAGCGTCACCTGCGCGGGGGAGGCGGCGTTGGGGTGGCGGTCCAGGTCGTAGCGGACCGCGCCGTCGTCGACGAGCAGCAGCGTCCACGCGTCGTGGGTGTGCATCGGGTAGGCGTGGTCGGTGAAGTGGGCGTGGAGGACCTCCGCGATGCCCGGCACCGCGGGCCGCCACGCCGTGACGGTCTCGCCCACGTCAGGAACGTACAAGACGTCCGGGGCCCGGTGGGCGCACCGTCGGATCGTGCGTTTCGACACCAAGATCGCCATCCTGCTGCGCGACGACCTGGCCGGGTGGCAAGCCCTGAACGTCACCGCCTTCCTGAGCAGCGGCATCGCCGCGAACCCGGACCTCCTGGGCGAGCCCTACCTGGACGCGGACGCCACCTGCTACCTGCCGATGTTCCGCCAGCCGGTGCTGGTGCTCGCCGGCTCGAAGGAGGTGCTGACGGCCGCGCACGCCCGGGCGGTGGCACGCGGGCTGCCCATGACGGTCTTCACCGCGGACCTGTTCGCCACCGGCGACGACGAGGCGAACCGGGCGGCCGTGCGGGCCGTTCCGCGCGCCGACCTGGACCTCGTCGGGTTCGCGGTGCACGGGCAGCGCAGCGGCGTCGACAAGGTCCTCAAGGGGGCACGGCTGTTCGGACGGTGACGTTGACCCGCCCGCCGCCGGTGTGATGTCGTTCTGGACCGACGGCAGTACGAGGAAGCCGGTGCGACTCCGGCGCGGTCCCGCCACTGTGACCGGCCTGCGGGCCGGGAGCCAGACACTCGGCCGCCGTCGTCCTGCCGGCGACGAGGAGGGCGCGGACCCTCTCCAGGAGGCCCCGTGACCACCCCCGTCCTGCTGCTGTCCACCGCGGACACGGAGCTCCTCGCGGCGCGACGCTGCGGCGAGCCGTGGCGCACCGCGAACCCGTCGCGCGTGGACGTCGCGGCGTTGCCCGCGCTGCTGGACGGCGTCGCCGTCGTCGTGCTGCGGCTGCTCGGCGGGCGGCGGGCCTGGCCGGAAGGCGTGGACGCGCTGGTGGCATCCGGGCTGCCGGTGGTGCTGCTGGGCGGCGAGGCGAGCCCGGACGCCGAGTTGATGGGGCTCTCGACGGTGCCGGCCGGGGTGGCCTCCGAGGCGCTCGCCTACCTCGCCGCCGGCGGGCTGGACAACCTGCGCGAGCTGCACCGCTTCCTCACCGACACGCTGCTGCTCACCGGCACCGGCTTCGACCCGCCCGTGCCCGCCCCCGACTTCGGGGTGCACGGGCCGCGCCTCCAGGACCCGGCGCGCCCGACGGTGGGGGTCGTCTTCTACCGCGCGCACGCACTGTCGGGGAACACGGCGTTCGTTGACGCGCTGTGCGACGCCGTCGAGGCGCGGGGGGCGAACGCGCTGCCGGTGTTCTGCGCGACGCTGCGTGGCGCGCCCGACGAGCTGGTGGAGCTGCTCGGGCACGCGGACGCCCTCGTCGCGACGGTCCTCGCGGCGGGCGGCACGGTCGCGGCGGGTGCGAGTGCTGGCGGCGACGAGGACTCCTGGGACGCCGGGGCACTGGCCGCCCTGGACGTCCCGGTGCTGCAGGGGCTCTGCCTCACCACGCCACGCGCGACCTGGGCCGCCTCCGATGCGGCGCTGTCCCCGATGGACGCGGCCATGCAGGTCGCGATCCCCGAGTTCGACGGCCGGATCATCACGGTGCCGTTCTCGTTCAAGGAGGTCGCGCCCGGCGACGACCTGCCCGTCTACGTCGCCGATCCCGAGCGGACGGCGCGGCTCGCGGGCCTCGCGGTGCGCCACGCCCGGCTGCGGCGCACGCCGGTCGCGCAGCGCAGGCTCGCGGTGGTGCTGTCGTCGTACCCGACCAGGCACTCCCGGGTGGGCAACGCCGTCGGGCTGGACACCCCGGCGACCGCGGTGGTGCTGCTGCGGGCGCTGCGTGCGGCCGGCTACTCGGTCGGTGAGTTCCCCGAGGACTCCGACACGCTCATCCACACCCTGATCGCCGCGGGCGGCCACGACGTCGAGTGGCTCACCGACGAGCAGCTGGCTGCGGCGCCGTCCCGGGTGCCCCTCGCCGGCTACCGCGAGTGGTTCGCCGCGCTGCCGTCCTCGCTCACCGACGGGGTCGTCGAGCACTGGGGCCGGCCGCCGGGCTCGCTCTACGTGGACGGCACCGGTGACGACGCCGCCGTCGTGCTGGCGTCGCTGCGGTTCGGCAACGTGCTGCTGATGATCCAGCCGCCCCGCGGGTTCGGGGAGAACCCGGTGGCGATCTACCACGACCCGGACCTGCCGCCCTCGCACCACTACCTCGCCGCGTACCGCTGGCTGGAGCACTCCTTCGGCGCGCACGCCGTGATCCACCTCGGCAAGCACGGCACGCTGGAGTGGCTGCCCGGCAAGGGTCTCGGCCTGTCCGAGGAGTGCGCGCCGGACGCGGTGCTGGGCGAGCTGCCGCTGGTCTACCCGTTCATCGTCAACGACCCGGGCGAGGGCACCCAGGCCAAGCGCCGCGGGCACGCCGTCGTCGTGGACCACCTCGTGCCGCCGATGGCCCGCGCGGACTCCTACGGCGAGCTCGCGAAGCTCGAACAGCTGCTCGACGAGTACGCGACCGTGCAGGCCCTGGACCCGGCGAAGCTCCCGGCCCTGCGCGCCCGGATCTGGGAGGTGATCACCGCCGCCCAGCTGCACCAGGACCTGCACGTGGACGTCGTGCCCGGCGAGGAGGACTTCGACGACTTCCTGCTGCACGTCGACGGCTACCTCTGCGAGATCAAGGACGTCCAGATCCGCGACGGGCTGCACGTCCTCGGTGGTGCGCCGACCGGGTCGGCGCGGGTGGATCTCGTGCTCTCCATCCTGCGGGCCACGCAGGTGTGGGGCGGGAGGGCGGCGCTGCCCGGGCTGCGGGCGGGCATCGCGGCGTGGGCGGGGCTGGACGAGCAGGCGCTGCTCGCGGCGCCGGGCGCGGCGGTGGCCCACCGGGAGGACGACCGGTCCGCCCGGCTCGTCGCGATCGCCGGCGGGCCCGCCGTCACGGGCTCGGACCTGGTGGACGCGCTGGAGGCCGTCGCACGCCGCCTCGTCGAGGGCCTGGAGAGCCGCGGCTGGCGCGACCCCGCGGCCGTCGCCGCCGAGGTGCTGGGCGAGCCGGTGCCGGACGTGACGGCGGTGCTCGACTTCGCCTGCCGCGAGGTCGTCCCCCGGCTGGAGCGCACCACGGACGAGGTGGCGAACGTGCTGAACGCCCTGGACGGCGGGTTCGTCCCCGCGGGCCCGTCGGGCTCGCCCACCCGCGGCCTGGTGAACGTCCTGCCGACCGGTCGCAACTTCTACTCCGTGGACCCCAAGGCGATCCCGTCGCGCTCGGCGTGGGAGGTCGGGAAGGCTCTGGCGGACTCCCTGCTCGCCCGCCACGTCGCCGACACCGGCGAGTACCCCGCGAGCGTCGGCCTCACCGTCTGGGGCACGAGCGCGATGCGCACCCAGGGCGACGACATCGCCGAGATCCTCGCCCTGCTCGGCACCCGGCCCCTCTGGGACGAGGCGTCGCGCCGGGTCACCGGTTTCGAGATCGTCTCCCGCGAGGAGCTCGGCCGGCCCCGCGTGGATGTCACCGTCCGGATCTCGGGGTTCTTCCGAGACGCGTTCCCGCACGTCATCGCCCTGCTGGACGACGCGATCGCCGCGGTGGCCAAGCTCGACGAACCGGACAACTTCGTCCACCGCCACGTCGAGCAGGACGTCGCGGAGCACGGCGACCACCGCCGCGCCACGTCGCGCATCTTCGGTTCCAAGCCCGGCGCGTACGGGGCGGGCCTGCTGCCGCTCATCGACGCCCGCAACTGGCGCTCCGACGCCGATCTCGCCGAGGTCTACGCGGTGTGGGGCGGGTACGCCTACGGTCGCGGCCTGGACGGGCGGGAGGCGCGCGCGGACATGGAGACGTCGTTCCGGCGCATCGCGGTGGCCGCGAAGAACCAGGACACCCGCGAGCACGACATCGTCGACTCCGACGACTACTTCCAGTACCACGGTGGGATGGTCGCGATGATCCGCACGCTGACGGGCCGCTCACCCGCCGCGTACGTCGGCGACTCGGCGGTGCCCGACGCCGTGCGCACGCGCACGCTCGCCGAGGAGACGAAGCGGGTGTTCCGGGCGCGGGTGGTCAACCCGAGGTGGGTCGCCGCGATGCAGCGCCACGGCTACAAGGGCGCCTTCGAGCTGGCCGCCACCGTGGACTACCTGTTCGGCTACGACGCCACGGCGGGCGTCGTGGACGACTGGATGTACGCCACGTTGGCGCAGGAGTACGTCTTCGACGAGCGCAACCGCGCGTTCATGCAGCGGTCGAACCCCTGGGCGCTGCGGGGCATCGCCGAGCGGCTCCTCGAAGCGGCCGAACGCGGGATGTGGGGCCGGCCGGACGAGGCGGTGCTGGACCGCCTGCGGCACACCTACCTCGAGCTCGAGGGCGACCTGGAGGAGGGCTCCGCATGAGCACTCTCGTCGGTGTCGGGGTCGGGCCCGGTGATCCGGAGCTGCTCACCGTCAAGGCGGCGAACCTGCTGGCCAAGGCGGACGTCGTGTTCGTTCCGGTGGCGGCGGGCGACAGCGCCGATGCGGGTTCCGCCGGGGCTTCGCCAGGTGTCACGGGGCGCGCCGAGGCCACCGTCCTGCACTACGCGGAGGCCTGGCGGATCGAGCGGGTCGAGTTCGCGCTCCACGACCGCGTGCACGGGCCCGCCAGGGAGCGGGCGTGGGACGCCGCCGCGACGCACGTGGCGACCTGGTTCGCCGCCCACCCGGGCGCGACGGCGGTCTTCGCGACGATCGGCGATCCCTGCGTCTACTCGACGTTCACCTACCTCGCCGCGACGGTGCGGGAGCTGATCGGTGATCTTGACGTGCAGCTCGTCCCCGGCGTCACGGCCATGCAGGATCTCGCCGCCCGCACCGGGACGCCGCTGGTGGAGGGGCGGGAGTCGCTGGCGCTGTTCCCGATGACGGCCGGTCCGGAGCGGTTCCGGGACGCGTTGGAGCGGTTCGACGCCGTGGTGGCCTACAAGTTCGGCCGGATGCTCCCCGAGGCGCTCGCCGTGCTGCGCGCGACGGGCAGGCTCGACGACGCCGTCTACGGCGCCGCGCTGGGCCTGCCCGCCGAGGACATCCGGCCTGCCCGCGAGCTGGACCCGGACGCCGCGGGGCCGTACCTGTCGACGCTGATCGTCGCCCCGCGCCGCGGCGGACGGGGGAGTGCGCTGTAGAAGCGGCCACCGGCACGGCCCCCCGTGCGGAGCGCCGTGCCGGTGCAGTGATGCGGGTCAGAACGTCACGAGCCGGTCGAAGAAGCTGCGGTAGCGACGCAGGGCGAGCCGCAGGTCCTCCGTGCTGGTGCTGTCGGCGTCCAGACCGTGTTCCAGGCGGCGACGCTGCTCGGCGAACAGGTGCTGCAGCTCGTCGAGCAGCTCGCCGACCAGCGCGTCGGCCTGGCCGACGGCCTCGCGGGGCTCGTCGACGAAGCCGCTCTTCACGGAGTCCCACCGCGATGCGTAGTCCTCGGCGCGCTCCCGCGGCACGAGGCGCTCGGGCCGGCCGTCCCCACCGGCGGCGCGTTCGGCCGGCGGCGTGGTCGTGGCCGTCGTCGCGGTCGTCCCGGTGTCGGCAGCCGCCCCCGCGTCTCTCGTCCCGGTGCCCGACCCCGCGGTCCGGTCGCCGCGCGCCTGCCGGTCCGCGCCCTCGGCGGCGAGGTCGCCGTCGAGCGAGGTCTCCCGGGCGCCACCGGTGTCGGCCGCCCGGGCGGCATCGGTGTCCGGGTGCGCCGCCCGCGGCGCGTCGCGCTCCGGCACCGGATCCGCGGGCCGCCCCGGGGCCTGCGTGCCCGCATCGGCAAGCTGCTCGTCGGGTGGCACGTCGGAGCGGGTGTCGTGGATCGCGTCGCCCTCGCGGGGCGCCTGCTCGGCGGGCGGGACGTCGGAGCGGGTGTCGTGGGTCATGTCGCCCTCGCGGGGCGCCCGCTCGGCCTCGCGATCGTCGGTGCGACCGGTGGCCTCGTCGCGCAGGGACTTGAAGATGCTCATCGGGCCTGCTCCTCCGTCTGGCTGGTACGGCTGTCGGTCGGGCGGCCGGCCGCCCCGTTCCTGGCGGCGTGGCGTGCGGGACGTTCCTGCTCGCGACCGTGATCGCTGCCGTGATCACTTTCGTGATCACTGTCGTGATCACTGCCCCGGTCGCCGCCGAGCAGTGCGTCGACGAGCGAGCGGTAGGAGGTGAGGGCGTGGCGTTGGCGTTCGGTGTCGACCCCGGAGCCGTCCTGCGACGCGTCGTGGACCGCGCGGGCCTCGCGGTAGTGGTGGACGACCTCGGGGTGCGCGACCGAGATGTCGTCGGCCCGGCGGTCGAAGTCGTCGACCGGGTAACCGCGGGTTCGCATGATCTCGACGACGAGCGTGTCGGCCTGCCGCAGCGCCCCCGCGGGGTCGTCGACGAACCCGGCCTGCACCGTCTCCCACTCGTGTCGGTAGCCGTCGCGTTCCTCGCGGCGCAGCGTGCGGATGTCGAGGTCGCGGTGGCGACGTTCGCGGTCGGCGAGCTCGGCCTCGGCGGCCTTGCGGTCGCCGGTCTCGGCGACGGTGCGCTCATACTCGGTGCCGAAATGCCTGCGCAGCGTGTCGGAGCGCCTGCGGCGGACCAGCAGCAGCGCGAGAGCCGCGAGGACGACGACGAGTACGACCACGATGACGACGAGGACGATGGAGTCCATCTGCCCCTCCTCTTCGTGACAGGATCACTCGATCGAGTGATGTCACGGAGTAGCCGGTCGTCACGGACCGGAAACATCGCTCAGCGCAGGCTGTCCAGCGGATCGGCTCGCAGGAGATCGGGATCGTCGGCCGCGAGGGTGACGGCCCGGCCCGGCCCCGTGGTGCGGGTCTCGAATCGGACGGTGACCCGCCCGTGTCCTGCGCCCTGCACCCAGCCGTGCCCGTGCGCGGCGTGGCGGACGTCGTCGCCGGCCCGCCAGGGCCGCGTGGCCTGCGCCTGTGGTGGCGCCTCCACCGGCACGGGCGCGGCGAGCGGTCCGGCGGGATCGACGAGCGCGGGGAAGAGGGTGGGCGGTGCGGCGTCGGAGAGCCCGGCGAGGGAGACACCGATGAGCCGGACGCCCCCGTCGGGCACGGCGCCGCGGGCCAGCCGCTGCGCGACGGCGGTGAGCGTGGCGAGATCGGTGGTCGCGACGGCGGAGGTCTCGGATCGACTGGCCGTGGTGAAGTCCGCCGACCGGATCTTGACGGTGACGGTGCGTGCGGCGCGCCCGGCCTCGGCGAGCCGCCGGTGCGCAGCCTCGGTCATCCGCGCCACGGCGTCGTGGACGGCGGACATCGTGGTGAGGTCGGTGTCGAAGGTCGTCTCGGCGCTCACCTGCTTCGCGGCACCCCGCGGCGCGACGGGCCGCGCGTCGATGCCGCGGGCGAGGCGGTGCAGCTCGCCGCCGACCGCGCCCCCGAGCAGGCTGGTGACCTCGCGGAGGTCCATCGCGGCGAGCTCGCCGATCGTCGCGACCCCGACCTTGCCGAGCGCGGCCTCGGCCACCGGGCCGATCCCCCAGAGCGACCGGACGGGCAGCGGTGCGAGCACGGCGCGCTCCTCGGCGGGTCCGACGACGCGCAGCCCGTCCGGCTTCGCGAGGTCCGAGGCGATCTTCGCCACCTGCTTGCCCGACCCGGCCCCGACCGAGCCGGCCAGCCCCGTCCGCTCCCGGACGGCGGCGCGCAGCGCCGTGGCGAACCCGACGACGTCGGCGGTGGAGGCACCGGCGAGGGCGGGCGGTTCGAGGAACGCCTCGTCCAGCGACACCGGTTCGACGACCGGTGCGGCCTCGGCGAGCACTGCCATCACGTCCTCCGAGAGCGCCCGGTACACCGCACCCCGCGGCGGGACGACGACCGCGTGCGGGCAGAGCCTGCGCGCCTGGCCCATCGGCATGGCCGAGCGCGCCCCGAACACGCGGGCCTGGTAGCTCGCCCCGGCGACGACCGCCCGCGGGCCGAGCCCACCGACCAGGACGGGACGCTCGCGCAGCGTCGGGCGGGTGAGCTGCTCGGCGGCGGCGAAGAACGCGTCCATGTCCAGGTGCAGCACCCAGCGCCCGGAGCGGTCCTGCGGGCCGGCCGGATCGGTCACGGGCCCATCATCGCCGGGCCCACCGACGGTTCAGCGCGCAGCGGCCCGGATCAGGTCGTCCCCGCGCAGCTCGGCGACCGGTGGGGCGAGCGGACCCGCCCCGGCGAGCGCGCCCGTGTAGCCCGGGGCGGGGCGCAGGTCGCACAGCCACATCGGGCCCGCGGGCGCGTGCTCGCCGGACCACGCGACCACGCGCGGACCCGCCAGCGTGATCGCCGCCATCGGCGCGGACAGGCCGCTGCCGGTGGCCTTCAGCAACGCCTCCTTGCGCGTCCACGCGGCGAAGAACGCTCCGGGTGTGGCGTGCGCGGTGTGCGCGGCCTCGGCGGGGGATGCGACGTGGCGGGCCATCCCCGCCAGGTCGGCCATCGGGCGGACGTGCTCGGTGTCCAGCCCGACCGGTCCGTCCGGCCACACTGCGACGCCGACGACGTCACCGGCGTGGGTGAGCGAGAACCCGGGCGGCCGGGCCGATCGGTCGGCCCGCACGACCGGCTTGCCGTGCTGCTCGCCGCAGCGGCAGGTGCGGTCGAACTCGACGCCCTCGGGTGCAACGTCGACGAGCTCGCCCAGCACGACCCGGGCCAGCGCGTGGGCGGCGAGGTAGCGGGCCCGGTCCGCGGCCCGGCGGAAGCGGGCGAGGCGGTCGCGCTCGTGCTCGTCGAGCAGCGCGACCAGCCCGGGGGCGTCCTCCGGCGCGACCGGGGACGCCCACCGGACGGTGCACGGCTCGGGGGTCACGACCCGAGCCTCGCAGGTCAGGATCCGGTGCGGCGGATCGGGTTGACCCGCTTGCCCTGTGCGCCCTGCGTCCGGGCGGTTCGGGTGCCGGGCAGGTCGGGCCGCCCGCCTGCTGCGGACTTGCCGCGGCGGGCGGCGCGGCGCTGCGCGCGGTTGGCGGGCTGGGGCTGCGACGGCTGGGCAGGCATGGGCGCCTCCTCACGGGACGGCCGGCGACCGGGCCGGCCGGATGCTGGTGCCCGCTCGAGCGGGCGCGGGACAGGGAGACGGGTGCCCGCGAGAGACGGGACGTCGGCGCACGTGGGCACCCGTCCGCGGTGGGCAGGTAGCGGGCCACACCGCGGGCCGCCCTGGCGAAGGCGGCGGTGAGGTCGCGACGGCGGATGACCGGCGGCATCGCGACGGGTGTCAGCGCAGGCGCATGACCGGCACGGTAGGCGGAACGGCGCGCACCGCGCCAGCCATTTCTTCTCTAGCCTCGCAGGGGTGACCCGGGCGTCCCACCTCGACACGATCACCCGCTACTACGACGGCTGCAGCAGCGGCGACGTCGAGGCCATGATCGCGACGATGCACCCGGACGTCGTCCACTACTTCCTCGCGCCGAACCCGGGTTCCACCCCGGTCGGCGGTGCCGAGCACCTCGCGCGCTACTGGCGCAAGGTCCAGCGGATGCTGGACGCACGCTGGCTCGTCGACCACTGCCTCGAGGGCCCGGACGAGGCCGTCATCGAGTGGACGATGTGCTGGACGCCTGCGGACGGCGCGCCGCGGGTGGCCACCCGCGGCGCGGAGTGGTTCGCCTTCCGCGGCGGGCTCATCCGCGAGATCCGCTCCTACTACCGGCAGGAGCCCGCCACCACCGAGCTGGACGGCTTTCCCTACCTCGCGCGGGGCTACAGCGCGCCCGGCGATGAGCGGCACGGGGCCGGACGCTGAGGGTGCTCACCCCGCGGGGGGATCGCACACCGCCGTCAGCTCCGGTGTCTCGGGCACCAGGCCCGTCCGCGCGGCGAGCCAGGGCAGCGCCTCGGCCAGCTGCGCGCCCCACGTCGCGAGTCCTGGCGGGGCACCGGCGCTGGTGACCTGGCAGGCAGCGATCCCCGCACTCCGCGCAAGACCGACGAGCTGGGCCGTCATGCCCGCGGGGGGAGCGGTGTCGGCCAGCCAGGCCGCCGAGCCGGGGTAGGTGCGGCCGGCGAGAAGCATGGCCGGGTCGTGCTGCGGGTCCGTGACCGCGGCCGTGGCGCCGAACGCGGCGAAGGTGGGGAAGAGGTCGGGGTGGCGCAGCCCCAGCGTCACCGCACAGGTGCCACCGCTGCCGTGGCCCGCCACCGCCCACTTCGCGCCGGGTCCGGCCGTCCCGAACTCCTCCTGGAGGAACGCGGGGACGTCCCCGGCCAGGTAGGTCTCGACGTTGCCCGCGGGTGTGTCGGCGCACACCCCGAGGCCGGCCTCACCGGTCACGTCCGGCATGACGAGGACCGGCGCGACCCCGCCGTAACGCTGCGCCCAGGCCTGCGCCACCCCGGCCACGCCAGCGCCGTCGATCCACTCCTGCGGCGTGCCCGGGCTTCCGTGCAGCAGCATCAGCACCGGAAGTGCCGGCCGGGGCTCGGCGGACCAGGCTCTCGGCAGGTACACGAGCGCGGGGCGGGCCGCGAACCCCGACCGCTCGCCGGGGATCCGCACCGGCAGGATCATCCCCTCGTCCGGCACGGCGGGCAGCGGCTCCTTCGCCTCGTCCGCGGGGGTGCCCGCGAGCCACTCGCGAACGGTCGGGTATGTGCCGTAGTAGGCGTTCTGCGCCAGGAGCAGGTCGGCCGTCACGAAGGCGGCGAAGACCACCATCGTGAGCAGGATGCTCAGGTAGCGCCGGGCATAGCGCAGCAGGAGCAGCCCGACGAGCACGGTGACGGCCAGCACGATGCCGCGCACCGGCCACCAGGAGATGAGGGACACTGCAGCGGGGCCGTCGATGGCGGCAGCATACGACCCGCGGCGGGCCCGGTGGTGCCTCGGCGGGCCGTGTCGATCGCCCGGTCGTCCGGCCGGCGAACCGGCCGGGCGATCAGGACCTCACGCCGACACGGACGCGGGCTGCAGCCGCACCGGGACGTCGTCGTAGCCCCGCAGCACCCGGGTGGGCCGCCGGGTCGGCTCGCCGGCGAGGGTGAGTTCGGGGAAGCGGCGGAACAGCGCCCGCAGGCCCACCTCGCCCTCCATGCGGGCGAGTCCCGCACCCAGGCAGTAGTGCACGCCGCTGGAGAACGCGATGTGCTCGGCCGCGTCCGTGCGGGTGACGTCGAAGCGCTGCGGATCGGCGAACACGCCCGGATCGCGGTTCGCACCGCCCAGCAGGAGCATCACGACCCGGTCCGCCGGCACGTGCACGCCGCCCACCTCGGTGTCGCGGACCGCGATCCGGGCCGTGCGCTGGACGGGGGAGTCGTAGCGCAGCACCTCGTCCACCGCCACGGGCCACAGCTCCGGGTGGGACCGCAGCGTGGCGAGCTGCTCCGGACGGCGGGCCAGCTGCACCACGCCGTTGCCGATGAGGTTGACGGTCGTCTCGAAGCCCGCGGCCAGCAGGAGCATCGCGATGCTGCTCAGCTCGTCCTCGGTGAGCTGCCCGGCGTCGTGGGCGGCGACGAGCGTGGTGATGATGTCGTCCGCGCTGCCGCCGCTGCTGCCGTCGCCGCTGCCGCTGCTGCTGCCGCCGGCGCGGACGCGCGCGAAGTGGCCGAGCATCCAGCGGTGGAACTGGTCGATCGCGAGCTCGGAGGCGCGGAAGTCGCGGTACGGGATCCCGACGTCGAGCGACACCGCCCCGCTCGCCCCCCAGCGCAGGAACTGCTCGCGCATCCGGACCGGTGCCCCGAGCATCTCCGCGATGACGGTCGCGGGCAGCAGGCTCGCGTAGTCCGCGACGAGGTCGGTGCGCGGGCCGTGCGCGGCCATCCCGTCCAGCAGCTCCTCGGCGATCTCCTCCGTGCGGGTGCGCAGCGCGGCGATCGCCCGCGCGGAGAACGCCCGGTTGACCAGCTTGCGGTACCGGGTGTGGTCGGGCGGGTTCATCGCCAGCATCGACGGGGGCTCGACGGGCCCGAGGCTGCCGCGCCCGCCCGCGCGCACGGCCCATCGCAGCGGCGCCGGAAGGGTCGGCGGGGTGCTCGCGGCGGTGCGGAAGTCCGGGCTGCGCAGCACCGCAACCGAGAGTGCGTGGTCGGCGGTGGCGAACGCGAGGCCGGTGTCGACGAGGCGCCCGCGAGCGCGGACCTCCTCGTACAGGTCGAAGGGGTCCGTGGCGAGCACCGGGTCGAACACGATCCGGGCGCCGAACTCACCCTGCCTCGCGCGGGGCAGCGCGAGCGCCCGCATCATTCCGTGCCGCACGCCCCACCGGAGCATGCGCCGTACGCCCCGCGTGCCGGCCATCGCGCCTCCGTTCCTCGCCGTCCACCGTACGCGGTACGTTACCGATGGTTACATGAGCGGGGCACCTCGCCCGCAGATGCACAGGACGATCGCGGAGCATCCTTCCGATGAGTGTCTCGTACCGGGCCATCACCCTTGACCGCAGACGCAAAGGGCCCGGGGCGGACGCTACGCCGTGGCGATCGCCCGCTCGGCCGCGCGGGTGGTGAGGTCCGCGCGGATCCCGGCGCGGGCGAAGAACGCTGCCGCGTCGAACCCGCGCGCCCGGTGCATCGTCGCCACCGCGGCGCGCGCCGCGGGCAGGTGCTCGGCCGACTCCCAGCCCACGATCGTCACCGCGTGGAACCGGCCCTGCGCCGACGGCGTCTCGAGCAGGACGTCGTCGACGAACCCCGCCTGCTCGCGGAGCACGGCGTGTGTGCGGCGTACGTTGCCCCAGAACTCCTCGCGCGCATCGTCCGGCACCACGAACGTGTCCACCCGGTAGACCGCGGTCATCTCCCACCCCCGTCGCCGCCGTCCGCTGGCGGACGGTCCGGGGACCACGGTAGGAGCTGAACCCGACTTCAGGTCAAGGTGTCGGGCGGCACGGTTCGGGCGTCGGCGTCGCTGGGCCGGTGCTTCCGCTGGGCCGGTGCTTC
>JBFWRR010000008.1:0-55961 GCA_050248815.1 Pseudonocardia sp.
GAACCGCCGCCGGTGCCGAACGCATCGCTCGACGACTTTCTCGCCAAGTGCGAGGCAGGCGTCAAGGAATGGAGACAGGGCCGTGTCGACTATCCGCCGAGCGTCGACATCGGACTGGGGGAGACGGCGACGTTCGTGGCGGCGGTCGACGTACGTGATGTCCCGACGCCTCCGGAGGAGGTCATCGGGCCGGGCGGCGTCTCCGAGCCGGTGGTCGTGCAGTGCGCCGTGTTCGCGCGCCTGAAAGCTATCGGCGACGCCGACGCACTCGAAATTGATCAGGAGGATTGGGTCGTCCGGAAGTTCACACCCATCGGCATGATCGAATGGACGTGGGCCGTCAAGGCGACCAAGATTCGCAGCCAGGATCTACTGCTCGAACTTCAGCCGGCGATCCTCGTCGACGGTGAGCTTTCCCCGGCCGCTCGCTGGAAGTCGCATCATTCGTGTCGAAAGTGAACGTTCGCGCATCGGTGGTGCAGCGCCTGGAGCAGTGGTGGGGTGCCATTGCCCTCCTCGGCGGAGCGATCGCCGCCGGGCTCGTCGTAGTGATGAGGCGGGGCGCTGTGATGAGGCGGGGCGGTGTGATGGGGCGGGGCGGTGATCGAGGCCGTACGGCGCCCGAGCCGACGGACGAGGAGGCCGACTGGACCGTCTTCGTGAGCTACCGGCGGGAGGAAGCTCGGCACCTCGCCGGCCGCCTGGGTGATCGGCTGCGGCAGGGCTCTCCACCGATGCGCGTCTTTCTCGATGTGGATGCCATCGCCCCAGGCGACGACTTCGAGCGGGCGATCAGCGGCGAGGTCGATGCGAGCGACATCCTGCTCGCCGTCATCGGGCCGACGTGGGCGCAGGCCCGAGGTCCCCACGGCGTGCGGCGACTGGACGACCCGCACGACTATGTCGTCGTCGAGATCGCGACCGCGTTGCGCCGCGGCAAGGACGTCATTCCCGTACTGATCGACGGGGCCGACATGCCCCGGGATGACGAACTTCCCGCAGCGCTGCGTCCGCTCGCCCATCGCCAGGCGATCCGTGTCGACCATGACACGTTCGCGTCGGATGTCAGCGCTCTGCGGGCCGCACTCGAAAAACGGATCCACCACGAGAGAATTCACCACCACATCGGCTCTGCACACCCGACGGCCCGGGCGGACAGCGCGCCCGATTGATTCCCATGGGCGCCGAATCGTGCTGGCGCGAGTGGTGTCCGTGCCGTAGGACTTCCTGGACGGTTGCGACACGGCTGGGGGCATCGTGGCCAGGATCTTCGTCAGTCACTCCAGCGCCGATACGCAGCTGGCGTGTCGGATCCACGCCGGGCTGGTCGAGGAGGGTCACGAGGCTTTCCTGGATCGGGATCTGCGCGACGGTATCGTGGTCGGCGACGAGTGGGAGCAGCGGCTGCACGAGCGGCTGCGCTGGGCTGATGCCGTGGTCTGCGTCGTGACCGCCGCCTACATCGGGTCGCCGTGGTGCTCTGCGGAGATCGGGCATGCCCAGGGCCGCGGAAGCCGGCTGCTGCCGATCGCCGCCGAGCCGGGCCTGACGCATCCGTTGCTGACGTCGGTGCAGCACCTCACGCTGGACGGCACCGGGGCGGTCCCGGAGAAGCTGACGGAGGCGCTGCGGCGGATCGACGCGCGAGGCGGGTCGAGCTGGCCGGACGACCGGTCCCCGTTCCCGGGCCTGCGCCCGTTCGGGACGGACCGGCACCGGGTCTTCTTCGGCCGCAGCGACGACGTTCAGGAGTTGGCTGCGCTGCTGCGGTCGCCCGCGCAACCGGCAGCAGGCGTGGTGCTGCTCGTCGGCCCGTCGGGGTGTGGAAAGTCGTCGCTGGTGCGGGCCGGCCTCGTGCCCGTGATGGCGGACGACCCGGGATGGGGGACGGTGGCGCCGATGTTGCCGGGCCGCGATCCGGTCGGCGGGCTGGTCCGGGAGCTCACGTCGGCGGCCCGCCGGCTCGGCCTGGGTTGGTCCGTCGCGCAGGTTCGCGGCCGGGTCGAGGGCGGCGACCTCGTCGAGCTGGTCGACGAGATCCTCCTGGCCGCCCCGCTGTCCCGGGGTCGCCGACTGCTGCTGGTGGTCGACCAGTTCGAGGAGCTGCTCACGCAGACACCGCCCCGCGAGCGGGCCCGGTTCGCCGAGCTGCTGCGTGCCGGGACGGCGGGGTCGGTCCGAGCGGTCGCCACGCTGCGGCCGGAGTTCCTGGACGAGCTCCTGCACGACCACGACCTCGCGGCCCTGCCGACCCACACGCATGCGCTGCGTCCGCTACGTCGCGACGCACTCCACGCGGTGATCGAGGCCCCGGCTCGGCTGGCGGGCATCGACGTGGACGACGAGCTGGTGGCGCGGATCGTCGCCGACACCGACAGCGGGGACGCGTTGCCGCTGCTCGCCTACACGCTGGCCCAGCTCGCCGACGGCGTCACCCGTGGCGGCCGGTTGCTGACGAGCCGCTACGAGCAGCTCGGCGGTGTGCAGGGCGCGCTGGCCCGCCAGGCCGACATCGCGCTGGACGAGGCCGTCGCGGCCGGCGGCCGCAGCCCCGAAAAGGTGATCAAGGAGCTGTTGCGGCTGGTCACGGTCGACGAGCAAGGCCGACCGACCCGGTGGCGGGTGCGCTACGACGAGCTGCCGCCGCCGGTGATCGCCGAGCTCGAGCCCTTCATCGACCGCCGTCTGCTCGGCACCGACACCGAGGCGGACGCCGTCGTCGTCGGGGTCGCACACGAGGCGTTCCTGACCGCATGGGATCCGCTCGCGCAGGCGATCACCGCGTCGGCGACGGCGTTGCGGGCGCGCCGGGCGATCGAGCTGGCGGCCCGCGAGTGGGCCGAGGATGCTCGCCGGCCGGCCCGGTTGTGGGAGCGGGGGCAGCTCGCGGCGGCGGTGACCGACGTCGGTGCCCGGCTGGAGCGGCAGCGCGGGTCGCCGCCACAGCCGACCGAAGAAGCGAAGGGGGCGGCCAGGTCGCCACGATCGTGGTGGCACCGGGACCGGGCCGTACTCACCGATCGTGTGGAGCTCAGCCCCCTCGCCCGTGGCTTTCTGGGTGCCGCCATCGTCCGCGACCGGTTCCGTCGAAGTCGTGCGACGGTCGTCCTGTCCACGCTGCTCGTCGTCATGCTGGTCGTCGCGTCCGTCGCGATCGTCGAGCGGAACCGGGCCGAGCTGCAGGCGCGTGGCGCGACGGCGGGCCAACTCCTGACCCAGGCCGAGGCCGTCGTCGCCACCGACCCCCGGACCGCCCTGCTCCTCGGCGAGGCGGCACACCGCCTCCGCCCCACCGCGGAGACGCAGGCCCGGCTGGTTCAGCTGTTGCGCGCGACCCGGTACCGCGCCCGGCTCGTCGTGCACTCCAACCTGGTGGTGGGCGCGCTGCGGTCGATGGCGTTCGCGCCCGACGGGCGCACGCTGGTCACGTCCAGCCTCGACGGCACCGTGAGCATGTGGGACGTCACCGACCCCGCCGGACCTCGGCCGATGAGCACCCCGTCGTTGTCCGCGGACGCCGCCATCGCGTTCAGCCCGGACGGGCGGACGCTGGCGGCCGCAGGCCTCGACGGCACGGTGACCTTCTGGGATGTCACCGACGAAGCCGGACCGCGCCGTCTGGGCGTCCTGTCGACCGGCCACACGGACCTGCTGAACACGGTGGCGTTCGCCTCCGACGGGCGCACCCTGGCCACCGCCAGCAGCGACAGGACCGTGATGCTCTGGGACGTCGCCGACCCCACCCGGCCCCGGAGCCTCGGCCCACCCCTGATCGGCCACACCGACACGGTGGACGCGGTGGCGTTCGCCCCGGACGGTCGCACGCTGGCCAGCGCGAGCGGCGACGGGACGGTGATCCTCTGGGACCTCACCGACCCCGCCCAGCCCCGGCCGCGTGGTGCGCCGCTGACGGGCCACACCTACGCCGTGTGGTCGGTGGCGTTCGCGCCGGACGGGCGCACCCTGGCCACGGGCGGTGTCGACAAGACCGTGATCCTCTGGGACGTCACCGATCCCGCCCGACCTCGCAGCCTGGGCACACCTCTGACCGACCACACCGGCCCCGTGCTGTCGGTGGCGTTCGCGCCGGACGGGCGCACCCTGGCCACCGCGGGCGACGACAAGTCCGTGATCCTCTGGGACGTCACGGACCCCGCTCGGCCGCGCCGCGTCGGCGTACCCCTGGAGGGCCATTTCGGTCCGGTGACGTCGATGGTGTTCGCGCCGGACGGACGCACTCTCGCCACGGGCAGCGACGATTCGACCGTGATCCTCTGGGACCTCACCGAACCCGGCCGGCCCCGGCCCGGCACGCCGCGGTTGGAGAGCGACGACGGCCCCCTGGACTCGGTCGCGTTCGCCCCGGCCGGCCACACCGTGGCCACCGGTGCCTACGGCGGCGAGGTGATGCTGTGGGACGTCGCCGACCCCGCCCGACCGCACCCCTTCGGCGCACCCTTGGACGACCATTTCGGTCCGGTGCACGCGGTGGCCTTCGCACCGGACGGGGACACCCTGGCCACCGCGGGCGACGACAGGACCGTGATCCTCTGGGACGTCACGGACCCCGCCCGACCGCGCCGCCTCGGCGCACCGCTGACCGGCCACACCGACGCGGTGTCCTCCGTGGCGTTCGCCCCGCGAGGGCACACCCTCGCCACCGGTAGCAGCGACACGACGGTGATCCTCTGGGACGTCACCGATCCCGCCCTGCCCCGCCGACTCGGCAACCCCTTGCCCGGCCACGCCGTCGGGGCGACGGAGCTGGCCTTCGCCCCCGACGGCCGCACCCTCGCCGCCACCGGCCCGAATCGGAGCGTCATCCTCTGGGACGTCACCGACCCCGCCCGTCCGCGCCGCCTGGGTGAACCCCTGGCCGGCCACACCGGCTCGGTGTGGTCGGTCGCGTTCGCCCCCGACGGGTTGACCCTGGCCACCGGTGGTACCGACAAGAACGCGATCCTCTGGGACGTCACCGACCCTGCGCGTCCGCGCCGCCTCGGCGCGCCGCTGACCGGCCAGACCGACACCGTGCAGTCGGTCGCGTTCGCCCCCGACGGGAAGACGTTGGCCACCGTGGGCACCGACGGAACCGCGATCCTCTGGGACGTCACCGACCTCGCTCAACCGCGCCGCCTCGGCGCGCCGTTGACCGGCCATACCGGCCCGGTGTGGTCGGTGGCCTTCGACCCCGACGGGCGCACCCTGGCCACTGCGAGCAACGACAACACGGTGATCCTCTGGGATCTGACCGGCCTCATCGCTCTTCGGGACCATGCCCTGGAGCGTGCATGCGGCATCACCGGTGGCATGACCGTCGATGACTGGACGCGGCTCGTTCCCGGTCTGCCGTACGAGGACCCGTGTCCCGGGTGATCGAGAATGTGGTCTCACGAGCGCTCGGGGGCCGTCAGGACCGCAGCCGGATCTCGGCCACCAGCTGCGCGTGGTCGGACACGATGCGGTCGCGCCGGTCGTCGCTGAGCTGGCTGTCGACGAGATGGTCGTTGAAGTAGCGCAGGTCGACGGCGTCCCCGATCCGGTCCGGGTTGCGCTCGTAGAACTCCTGGCTGACGAGGATGTGGTCGAGGTTGTCGTAGTGGCCGCTGAAGATGTGGGTGTAGCTGACGTCGCGACCGGTCCGTCGGCTGACCAGCTCGTGCGCGGAGTAGAGCAGCCGGTCCCAGTACGCCCGCCGCAGCTCGGGCTGCTGCGGCGGGGGCCAGAAGCGCGAGGGCGCGTCGCCCATGACCACGTCGGTGGTGACGGCGCGGGTGCCGTCGTTGAGGTCGCCGAGCACGATCGCCGGCTGGTCGTTGTCGACGATCTCGGACAGCAGCAGGAGCCGCAGCGCCACTGCCTCCGCGGCGCGCCGGACGAGTGACCGTGCCTTGCCCAGCGCCTCCTCCCGAGGATCGTGGTCGACAGCGCCCGGCGCCACGGTCGGTCGTTTCGACTTGAGGTGCACCACGAACACGGTGCACGTCGTGCCCGTCGCCTCGTCGAGGACGACCCGGGCACGCAACACGGGGCGGCTGAACGTGCCACCCGGCAGCGCGATGCCCTCCGCCGGCACGTCGACGCCGTCGGGAAAGCGCTCGATCGGCTCGGGTTCCGCGGCCAGCGGCAGCGTGGACGCGAACCCGACACGCGGACCGCTCAGGCCGTCCGCGCCCGGCGCCACGATCGTGTCGTCGGGGCCGAACCGGCCGGAGCGGGTGCACACCTCACGCAGCGCGTCGACGTGGAAGACCTCCTGGAAGCCGACCACGTCGGCGTCCATCCGCCGCAGCTGCTCCGCGATCCAGTCGGCCTTCTCGTCGAACTCCGTGGCCGTGTACGGCGGCGTGTCGTCGTAGTAGGGCTCGCCCGCCCGGGCGAGGTTGAGCACATTGAAGGTTCCGATCTTGACGTTCACCGGCGGCTCCCCCCGGTTCCACCCCGACCGGGCCAGACGTTATCGGCGTTGCGGGCGCTCCCGGTGCCGCCGGACGGCTGGTGTGGCGGGGCGCGAGGGGCGGATCATGACGCGGCAGTGCGCGCTGGCCCCGGTAGCACGTTCGCCGCTGGTCGAAGCCGGTTTCGGGTCGGTACGTTGTGGACTCCGCGCCGCGGTCGGGGGACACGGGCGTGGGATGCAATGCGAGGAGGCCGCGGTGGCGCCGGTCGAGTTCGGGCCGTATCGGCTGGAGGAGCTGCTCGGGCGCGGCGGGATGGGTGAGGTTTACCGCGCCTACGACACGCAGCAGAAGCGGACGGTGGCGCTGAAGCTGCTGCCCGAGTCGTTGTCGGCCGACGAGGAGTTCCGGGCGCGGTTTCGGCGCGAGTCCGAGATCGCCGCGACGCTGCACGAGCCGCACGTCATCCCAATCCACCGCTACGGCGAGATCGACGGGCGGCTCTACCTCGACATGCGCCTCGTGGTCGGCGAGGATCTGCGCGTCGTGCTCGACCGCGGTGAGCTGCAGCCCGCGCGGGCCGTGGCGATCATCGAGCAGGTGGCGGCCGCCCTGGACGCCGCGCACGAGGACGGCCTGATCCACCGCGACGTCAAGCCGTCCAACGTCCTGCTCGCGGCATCCCGGCCGGGCGGACCCGACTTCTGTTATCTGGCCGACTTCGGCATCGCGCGCTCCGCCACGGCGTCGACGCGGTCGCGGCTCACCGGCGCGGGCGCGACCGTCGGCACCCTCGACTACATGGCGCCCGAGCGCTTCCTGCGCCAGGACGTCGACCACCGGATCGATGTCTACTCGCTGGCCTGCGTGCTGTACGAGTGCCTGACCGGGCAGCGCCCGTACCCCGGTGACGAGCTTCCCGTCCTGCTCAACGCCCACCTCAACCTGCCCCCGCCGCGACCGAGCGAGCGGATCCCGGCGCTCCCCGACGGCTTCGACGACGTCGTCGGCCGCGGCATGGCGAAGGACCCGGCGGACCGGTACCCGAGCGCGGGAGCGTTGGCCGTCGCGGCCCGGGCCGCCCTGTCCGGCGCCCCGTCCGACGACGCCCCACGCCCCCGGCCGCAGCCTGCGTCGGGGCCATGGGCCCCGCCGCCATGGCCGGCGACCCTGCGCGCACCGGCCGGCTCTGCTCCGCTCTCGCGGGCGCCGGTGCCTCTGCTGGCTAGCGCCCTTGCCGGCGATCGACGCTCCGAGCGGCGCAGGCGGGCGTGGCTGGTGGCTGCCGCCGTCGTCGCAGTGGTGGCGATGATCGGGGGCGCGCTGCTCATCTGGCACACGCCAGCACCAGGCACGGCCCGGACCCCGGATTCTGCGCCGTCCGCGGCGATCCTGCTGCCGCGGCAGGCCTGGTCGGCGCTGGGTTCGTCCACGATCGAAGCCGGTGACACGCCGGACGCCCTGCGGGTGAGCTACGCGAACGCCTACTGGGGCGGCGCATACGCCAGCCCCGGAGCCGGGTGTGACTACACCTTCGCGGGCGCCGCGCGCGTGGTGACGGGAGGGGGCTACGGCGTCGCGGTCCGGGCCGCCATCAGCGAAGGCCAGCCGACGGCGCAGGGCGTTCAGTACGACCCCGGTGCGGGGGGATATCGCGTGATGCGTTATCCCGGTGACGACGGACCGATCATCGGGGCCACCACGGACTCGGGTTGGCATCGGTTCGCGATGTCGGTCGTGGCTGATCGCTACGAGGTGCGGTTCGACGACGTCGTCGTGGCCGCGGGGCAGACCACGCTCCCGTGTGGCAGCGGGCTGTACCTGCGCACCTGGGGCGGCGGCACGGCCGAGTTCCGCGATCTGACCGTGACACCGGCCTGAGCACCCGGAGCTGAGCTCTCTGGTCGCTGTCCCGCCCGCTCAGGTCGCCGAGAGCCCGCGCAGGACGATGTCGAGGCCGCGTCGGAACTCCTCGTCGGGCGACACCGACCGGGCGTCGGCGGCCGTCCGCGCGAGCAGGGGGTACTCGTCGGGCGACAACTCCGACATCACGATCGTGCCGGGCCCCGACAACGGGGCGAAGTGCTCGTTCTGCAGGAACCCCAGCAGGTGACCGATCAGCGTGCGCTGGGCGAGCACCCGATCGGTGCCGTCGAGGCCGCCCTCGGTGAGCACCGACAGCATGGCCTCGATCAGGCGCAACGAGCCCGGTGCGGCCTGCCGGTGCCGCAGCACGAGCGGAACCACTGCGGGATGCCGGGCCACCGCGACCCGCGTGCGGTCCAGCAGCACGCGGACGCGCTCCTGCCAGCCGGCGTCCGGCAGTGCCAGGTCGACCGAACGGAACACGTGGTCGACCACCAGCAGTTCGAGCGCCTGCCGGTCGGCGACGTAGCGGTACAGGCCCATCGTGGCCACGCCGAGTTCGCGCGCGACCGAACGCATCGTGAGCGCCGCGAGCCCTTCGCGATCGACGACCGCCAGTGCGGCGCCGACCAGCTGGTCGACGGTGAGGGAGCGGGGCCGGGGCACGGGTTGACAGCGTACTGGGTACGCGCATACTGGAGTTGTAAGCGTACTGCGTACACTAAAGGAGTCTCCGATGCAGCATCCCGCCGTCGTCGCGCCTCGTCTGCTGGACACGGTGGCCGGCGCGCGAGTGCCGGTTCCCCATTCCGACCACCTGGTCCACCTGCAGTTCCGCCGGTTCGCCGGGTGCCCCGTGTGCAACCTGCACCTGCGTTCGTTCGTCGACCGGCTCCCGGACATCGAGGCGGCCGGCGTCCGCGAGGTCGTGTTCTTCCACTCGAGCGCCGAGGCGCTGCGCACGTACACGTCGGATCTCCCACTCGACGTGATCGCCGATCCCGACCGCGTCCTCTACCGGGAGTTCGGAGTGGAGTACGGGGCGCGCGCCTTGCTCGACCCGCGCGGCTGGCCGACCATCGTGCGCGCCGTCGCGCGGGAGCTGCGGGCCATCCGGCGCCGCGAGCGCCCCGCTCCGCCGATCACCCCGGAGGGCGGCCGGTTGGGCCTGCCCGCCGACTTCCTCGTCGCGCCCGACGGCCGGGTTCTGGCCGCCAAGTACGGCGCCCACGTCGACGACCAGTGGTCGGTGGACGAGCTGCTCGCGCTCGCACCTGTTGCCGATAGGGACCGCACGGGATAGACCGTCGACGGTCGGCGATCTCGACACCGGCGTGCGGCGGGCCGCACGGACCGCCAGTTCATCCACCGGGGGGTGCGAGCGGCCAGGCGTTGCCCGACGAGATGCGGGACACCGTCGGGCGTTGGCGGTTGATCCGGCCGGCGCGGATGCGGTCGTCGACGCATGGTCCTCGTCAACGGTGCGCCGCGGCTCAGCCATCGGGCCGCGGCGCAGGCGGAGCTGGACGCGGTGGCCGTCGTCGGGGTCGCCCGGATGGCGCTCACCGACGCCGCGCTGGCTGTCCTGCAGGCCAGGTTGGCCCGCATCCAGGCGGGCGAGGACGAGGCGGACGCGGCGGCCGCCGACGGGCAGGCGCCTGGGCCGTCAAGCCGAGCCTGCCGCGCTCCGAACACGGACCTCGGGCGGCTCCGTCGCTCGCAGGGGGATCGCCGACCGGGACAGCACACCTCGGTCCGATCTCGGTCCTACCGGTGAGTCTGCCGCTTGGATCGGGTCTGCCCGGGAACCACAATCCCGTGACACACGACCTGAACGGAGGCCCGTGCGGACGCTCGCGATCACTCAGAACGTCACCGTCGACGGCTCCATCGAGATGCTCGGCGATTGGTTCGACCCCCAGAGCCAGGGCGGCGTGGACACATCGGACCTGCTCGAGGAGCTGCACCGCCAGGACCGCGAGGCCGACGGGTTTCTCGTCGGCCGCAAGACCTTCGAGGATCTGCGCGGCTACTGGCCCACGCAGTCCGACGACACCACCGGCATCACCGACTACCTCAACCAGGTCCAGAAGTACGTGGTCTCCTCGACCATGACCGAGCCGGACTGGCAGAACACAACGATCCTGGCCGGCGATCCCGTCGAGGAGATCCGCGCGTTGAAGCAGAGGCAGGGCCGGGACATCGTGATCACCGGAAGCATCACGCTCTGCCACGCGTTGATCGAGGCCGGACTGGTCGACCAGTACCGGCTGTTCGTCTACCCCGTCGTGCAGGGCCGCGGCCGCCGGCTGTTCCCCGACGGCCTCGAAGTGCCGGAGCTGAAGCTGCTGGACGCGAAGGTGTTCCGCTGCGGCATCACATACTCGCGCTACGCTCCGGCCTGACTCCGCCTTGTCGCGTTCAGTAGCGGATCACCGGCGGTTCACCGGACTCATCCGGCGACGTGGACGGCGAGCCCGGAGCAGGCTGCGGGTCGCAGGACGAGGTCGTTGTCGTAGTCGCTGCCGTTCTGGCGACGGAATGCGACGGAGTCCGTGGCGGCGATCGCGGTAACCCGGTCGATGACGTAGGCGGCGGCCTGCGCGTACCGATCGTCGCTGAGCCGGTCGGCGCCGTAGATCGCGACCGGGGGCAGCGCGATCGTGCCGGTGTACCAGAGCATGCCGTGCAGCAGCGCTCGATGCGCCGGTGGCGGCGGCCTCGGCGCTGTCCTCGCGGACCAGCAGCATCGGCACCCCGTCACGGCGCCGCACGCGGACGTCGCCTCGCTCGGCGAGCGCGGCTACCCCTTGGGGTCGCGCTACAGTTCGCCCACTGCACCTCGGTTGTCACGACACACCCAACAAGACCTCTACCAGCGACTATGCTCCCGGAGCCGACCACATCAGCCGCTGTGACCCCTCCGAGTCACGCCGGCTCACACCACGTTTGATCCCATGCCGTCCATCCATGTTGGATCGAGTGTCAGTCTGTGTCTTGTAGGTAGCGTTCCAGTGCCTCGCGGGCGATCTCTGAGATGGATCGGCCTTCCTGGGCGGCGCGTTCCTCGGCGCGGCGCGGGTCTGCTCGGGGATTCGCGTGGGGGGTTGCCGGCCGGGCGTGCCGAGCGCCGGCCGGCCCGCTCGGGCGATCTGGAGTGCTCCGCGGCAGCTCTATCGGCAATCGCGGAATCTTTGATCACACCGGTCGTCTCGTCCGCGACGCCGTTAGTAGGTTCACGGTCGTGGCGCCAGGGGAGATGTTCGGCCCGTACCGACTTGATGCATTGATCAGCCACGGCAGTGTTGCCGAGGTGTACCGAGCGTTCGACACCGATCAAGACCGGGTGGTGGCGCTCATGGTGCTGCCGGGCGAGGTCTCGGAGGCGGCCTCGTTCCGGTTTCGTCGTGAGGGCCAAGTCGTTGCACGTTTCAATGATCCGCACGTGATCCCAATCCACCGCCACGGCGAGATCAACGGACGGCTCTTCATCGAAATGCGCCTCGTGGATACCGTCTCCTTGCTGGAGGTCTTGCGTATCGAAGAATCACTGCCTCCGACACGGGCGGTCGATATCGTCGGGCAGATCGCGGGCACGCTCGATGCGGCTGCGGCCGCTGGCCTCATCCATGGAGATATCAAGCCGGCCAACGTGCTGCTGGCCGGGCAGGGCCGCGAATTTGTCTATCTACAGGATTTCGGTGGTCTCATCAGACGGGCGCTCGTCGACCATGTCGGCAACGCCGACGCTCTCGGGTGGCTGGGCTCACTGACCTATATGGCGCCTGAACGATCCACCGGCGGGCCGATCGACCACCGTGTGGACGTCTACGATCAGGCATGTCTGTTGTACGAGATGCTGACAGGTCGGCAACCCTTCGCGAGCCGCGACCCAATGGCACTGCTGACGGCGCACCTGAGATTGCCTCCGCCACAGCCTTCTGATCTTCAACCCGAATTGCGGACCTTCGACGAGGTTGTCGCGCGTGGGATGGCGAAAGACCCCGCGCGGCGGTACCAGTCGGCAGGTGAGCTGGCTGAGGCGGCTCGAGCCGCGCTAGCCGGGCACATACCCGCGCCCGCCGAGGGCTGGGGGGTGTTCATCAGCTACCGCCGCGCGGATACCCGCCATGTCGCCGCGCGGCTCAGTGAGAAGCTAGCTGCCCGCTTCGGCGATTCCCGAGTCTTTCTCGACGTGGAGTCGATCCAGCCCGGGATGAACTTCCACGACGCCGTGGGCGCCGCCATCAGGCGCAGCTCGGTGATGCTCGTACTCATCGGGCCAGACTGGATCACTGCCAGGCATCCAGACGGCCGCCGTCGCCTCGACGACGACCACGACAACGTCCGCCTGGAGATCGTCGAAGGGCTGCGGCACCGTCTCGTGCTCATCCCGGTACTCGTCGACGGCGCCGCGATGCCCATCGCAGCCGTTCTACCCGACGGGATCGCGCCGCTCGCGGCACGCAACGCCACGCGCATTGATCACAGCAGTTTCCGCCGCGACGACGCCGCTGTAGTGGACCTCGTTGCTGTTCAGCTCAACGTCTCTGCCCATCGGGGAGATCTCTAGCGTCCGGCGACGTCGAGCGCTCCAGGTAGCGGTCGAGCAGTTGGTCGAGCGTCGCGTTCGTCCGTGGCCGGCGCTGCTCGTCGACCTGCCCGACGAGCCGGCGCAACGCCTTCTCGGCCTCGGCTGCCGCCTTCGAGCCCGGCGGGATCACCTCGACGAGGATGTGCCGCTTGCCGGTCAGCGGGTCCTCGCCTGCGTGCACACGGACGCGCAGGGCACCGCTCGGCACTCGTCGATCGACCGGCGCTGCTTCCTCCGTGCAGGCCGCGTCCGTGTCAAGCCGGGGAGGGTAGCCGCGCCACGTGTCACAGAGCGTGTCAGGCGCGAAGACCGGGGATCTTCAGGCGAACAAACGTACTGGTCAAGGCGGTGGACGCGGCAGGGTTCGCACCACGTTTGATCCCACGCCGTCCATCCATGTTGGATCGAGTGTCAGCCTGTGTCCTGTAGGTAGCGTTCCAGTGCCTCACGGGCGATCGCTGAGACGGATCGGCCTTCCTGGGCGGCGCGTTCCTCGGCGCGGCGCCGGGTCTGCTCGGGGACTCGGAAGGACACACGTGGGGAGTGCCGGCCGGGCGTGCCGAGCGCCGGTCGGCCCGCTCGGGCGATCTGGAGTGCATCCTCGGCGGCTTGTCGGGCGTACTCGTCGGTGACACGTCGGCCTTGCCGGTCGCGGACTTCTTCGGTGGTGAGGTCGACGTCGGGGCCGATGCGGCGATGGTCGGTCATCGGTTCCTCCTCAGTGCGGTGGGCATGACGTGGATGACGAGCCACTCGTCGGGCAGGTCGAGTGCGACGATCTCCAGTTCGATGCCGCGGTCGTCGGGTCCGATCCGGACGAGCCGGCGTCGGCGATCTCGGTGGCCGGGATCGCTATCGGAATGACAGTGCTGATGACGTGCCTGGCATGGGCCCGTCCGATTCGGTGCCGGCGCGCGGGCCTGGTGAACCGGACGACCGCCACGAACATGATTGTGTCAGACAATTGTGTCTGACACAACTGCAGGAGTGTCCTCGCATGAAGACTGCCAGCATGGGAGTTATGTGCTGGTAGAACCGGTGGGCGCGGCAGGTTTCGAACCTGCGACCGCTCGGGTGTAAGAGGAGTCGTCCACGCCCAACAAGGCCTCTACCAGCGACCTTGCTCTCGCAACTGGTCCCGTCGGCCTCCGTGGCCGACCAAGCCACACCAGTCCGCACCACGTTTGATCCCATGCCGAGCGTCCACGTGTGACCCAAACGCTTCCTGGTCGGGTCGGCTCCGGCAACGCCGGCTACCGCCGATAGGCATCCGAACGCGGGAGCACTCCGACGACGGTGACGCGTCGTCTCGCGTCGTCGATGCGGAAGATCACGCGGTAGGTGCCCCGCCTCGCGCTGTGGCGGTCATCCAGTGGTGGGCGCAGTTGCTTCCCGACCCGGTGCGGGTTGTCCAGCAGGGGGCCGACGATGAACTCGTATGCGGCGAACGCCACGGCTTCCGGAAGCTGCTCGGTGAGCTGACGGCGGGCAGTCGGTGCAATCACCAACTCGTACCGAGCGTCGCTCACGCCGATCCGTGCCGGGCCCGCATCGCGGCCGCCAGAGCCTGCTCGTCCTCACCCTCACCTCGGGCGAGCTCAGCGTCGGAGTCTGCCAGTGCTCGCATCGCTGCCGTGTCGGACAGGATCGCAATCGTCTCTTCCATCGACTCCAGATCCTCGACCGCCACGAGGACCGCGGACGGTCGACCATGGACCGCGACGGTCACGCGTTCGTGCTGACTGCTCACCCGGCTCACCAGCTCGGACAGGTGCGCCTTGACCTCGCTCAGCGGCAGAGTCTCGCTCATAGTCACAATTATGACCAATATGTCGGCGATGGTCCAGTGAGGCCGGGGCGACATGTCGCGATCATGAGCCGTCGTAGCCCGCGCCAAGACCGGCTCGACCGGCCGCGGCCGTCCGCCGGGCCGCGTAGTTGCTCGGCGCCCTCGGCCGCGGTGTCCGGGGCGTCGGCGCGTGCCGACCACAGGACGGCGTCGGCCTCGACGGTGGCGAGGCGGCGGCGGGTGGCGTCGAGTTCGACGACGCCAACACGGCCTGGCGTCGGCAGCATCGGGGGAGAGCTGCGCCGCGAGGGCGGCGACGTCGGCGGCGAGCTGCAGGACGTTCTTGTCGACGGAGTCGATCCGCCGCACGGCGCGCTGGAGGTCGCGGCTGAGGGCGACGACGTCGCCTGCCTTCGCCGGGTCGTCGGCGGTCACGGCCCGTCGTCCTTGGCCGCTGCGCCGCCGGGCGGTCGGGCCGCGGGCGGAACGGGACGACCTCGGCCCACCCGGCCCCGTCGCCCGGGTCGAGTTCGCCTTCGACGACCGGCGGCGGGAGGTGGCGGGCGCGCCGCGGGCGGGCGACGCATTGTCAGTCTGATATGCGGGGTTGGTTACCGCAGGACGGTCGGTTCGGCTGGTGAGCGGTTCGCTTCACCAGCACTGGGGCCTCCCACATCTGTGGCTCTACCGGCCAGGGCACCCCTGCCCGGCAACCCACGATCACTTGCGGCGAGGCCCAGCCCGGACCCTCCATACCGTCTAAGTTGACCTCGTAGCCTCTGTTCGTGGCGTACGTGCGCACGGTGCGGGCCGCGCCCGGGGCGATGGCGGTACAGATCGTGCATGCGAAGCGGCGCGGGGCACGGCGGATTCTCTCAAGCTGTATCAGGACGACCGCCGAGTCGACCCCCACAACCGGGCCCGGTTCGCCTCAGCGATCCTGTCGGCCTGGTGCCGCATGACCCCGAAGGCCAGCGAGTTTGTCGCTGCGATATCAGCACGGGCTGTCGACCGGGGACTTTGCTTCGTGCCTGCGCCGGGCCAGTTCCTCGGCAGCTCGGCCGTGCTGGAACGCCGAGGACCGGCGGCACGCCTTGGACGCCGTGCGGGCGTTCGAGGCGGCCTACGGGGCGAAGTTCCCGAGGCCGTCGGGAAGCTGCACGACGACGTCGAGCTGTTGCTCGCGTTCTACGAATACGCGGCCGAGCACTGGATTCACCTGCGTATGACGGATGAATTCTTCTCAGCGAGATCGTTGTCCGGCGGCCGCCGGGATGTGGCTATGCTGGCTGCTTTCGCCGCCACTGGAGACGTTGATGAGCCGACTTCGGCGGCTCGCTGCATTCGCCGCCGCCCTCGCCCTCGCCCTCGCCGGCTGCGGCACCGCGGCCGAGGCGCCCGCCCGGCCGGCGGTCGCGGCTTCGGCACCGCTGCTCGACGCCGCCCTGACGGAACGCGCGATGGCGCACGCCGCCCAGCGGCTGGCCGATGCCGCAGATCGCCTCGACCCGCAGGACGGTTATCCCCGCAGTACCGGCCCGGACGGGCGTTGGCAGCTGCGCGACGCGGACATCTGGACCAGTGGTTTTTTCGCTGGCAGCTTGTGGTTGATGTATGAGCGGACCGGTGATCCGGTGTGGCGCCAGCGGGCTCAGCGTTGGACGGCGGGGCTGGAGGCGCAGAAGGCCCGCACGGACACCCACGACCTCGGCTTCATGATCTTCGACAGCTTCGGCTGGCAACACCAGCTCACCGGCGACCCACACGCCCGCGACGTGACCGTCGAGGCGGCGCGCTCGCTTGCCACCCGCTTCAACCCGGCCGTCGGCGCGATCAAGAGCTGGGATGTGGAGCCCGACGATCCCGAGCACCCGGACTGGCGCTTTCCGGTGATCATCGACAACCTCATGAACCTGGAGCTGCTCTTCTGGGCCGCGGGCCAACCCGGTGGCGACCCCGGGTGGGCGGAGCTGGCGACGCGGCATGCCCTGACCTCGATGCGGGTACACCTGCGGCCCGACGGGAGCACCGCGCACGTGGCGCTGTTCGACCCCGTCACCGGCGCCTTCGAGCGGCAGGAGACGTGGCAGGGCCAGTCGGCGACGTCGACGTGGTCGCGCGGGCAGGCATGGGCAATCCATGGCTTCACCGACGCCCACCGGCTGTCCGGGCGCCCTGAGCTACTCGATGCCGCGCAGCGTGCCGCCGACTGGTACCTGGCCCGGCTACCGACTGACCGGGTGCCCTACTGGGACTTCGAGGCCCCGGACATCCCGTACGCGCCACGCGATGCCTCGGCCGCGGCCATCGCGGCTTCCGGGCTCGTCGAGCTTGGGCGGCTCACCGGCGGTGAACGCGGCGCAGGCTATCGCCGGGCCGCGGAGGACATCCTCGCCTCGCTCACGTCGGGCTACCTCACGGTGGGCACGCCCAACGAAGCCGTACTCGCGCATTCGGTGGGCTTTCTCCGGAAGAGCAGCGAGGTCGACGTCGGACTCGTCTACGCCGATTACTACTTCCTTGAGGCGATCAGCCGGTTGCACCGGCGGTAGTCGTGATCACGCCCCCTTGGGCGAGGTCGTCCCCGCCCTTGGCGTCCTTGGGCCGGAGTCGTGGTCATCCACGTGCGGGGTGTGCGGGGCACCGCTGGCCGGGTGCAAGGTGGCCCGTCGATCGCGGACAGGGCGCGGGTCGCCTGCTCACGCGGCGTCCGGTGGTCGACACCGCGCCGGTCGGTGCAGTGCACCCGGCACCGGCGCAGCTCGGCGTACAGCGAGTCCAGCGCCTCGGGTCCGACGGCGCCGGCCTTGAGGTGGCCGATGAACGGCCGGACGTGCTTCTCCAGGTACTTCGTGCACATCCGGTGCGTCGTGCGCCCGACGTCGAGTGTCTCCAGGTAGCGGTCGAGCAGCTGGTCGAGTGTCGCGTTCGTCGGCGGCTGGCGCTACTCGTCGACCTGGGCCGTGTCCGCGCGGCCACAGGCCCGCGTCGCGACCCTTCGGTCCGGCGGGATCCTCTCGACGAAGGATGGTCGTGGGCCAGGTGATCTCCAGTCGGGTCTCCATGATCATCGTGATCGGTACATTCCGCTCATCGGTGATCGCCCTGCACCGCTCCTGGTGATCATGGGGCAGGTGGGCGCCGTGCAGGAGGAGGTCACGAGAGTGGGCGCGGCAGGGTTCGAACCTGCGACCGCTCGGGTGTAAGAGGAGTCGTCCACGCCCAACAAGCCCTCTACCAGCGGCTATGGGCGCGCTGCGGCCCTCACTGGCAACATCGCCACCACCGTTCGGCGTCGCTTCGCACCACGTTTGATCCCACGAAATCTGTCCTCATAGGACGCTCATCCGGGCGGTGCACCTCGAAGGTGTCAGGCGCGAAGGGCACGGTGGCCCGACGGTCGGTCGCGCGGGCTCGAGGGTTGGCACGGCAGACTGTCCGGATGTCTGCTGCGTTGCGCCTCGCCTGTGGGCTGGTGGTGCTGGTGGTCGTGGTGGTCGCGCTGGTGTGGGCGTTCCAGCGACGCCTCGTCTACCTTCCCTCAGGGCCGCCGGCAGTGCCTCCGGAGCTGGCCCTCACGGCCGGATCCGCGGTGGACATACGCACTGAGGACGGCCTCGACCTCATTGCGTGGTACGCCCCCGCAACAGCGCCGGCGACGGGCGCCACAGTTCTGGTCCTTCCGGGCAACGCGGGCTCCCGCGAAGCCCGGGTCCCGCTCGCGCGTGCCCTGACGGCCCAGGGCTTCCACGTGCTCCTGCTCGACTATCGGGGCTACGGCGGCAACCCGGGGTCGCCCACCGAGGAGGGCCTGGCGGCCGACGCACGCGCGGCGCACCGACACGTCGTGGGTGAACGCGGCGTCGACCCGGGGCGGCTCGTGCTCCTCGGCGAGAGCATGGGGGCGGGCGCTGCGGTGCGGCTCGCGATGGAGCGGCCGGTCGGCGGGGTGGTGCTGCGCAGCCCGTTCATCTCGCTCGCCGCCGTCGCGGCCGAGCACTACCCGGTCTTGCCGGTCGGGCTGCTGCTGCGGGATCGCTTCCCGGTGGCGGAGAGCATCCGGTCCGTGACCGCGCCCGTCGTCGTGGTCGCCGGTGGAGCCGACGAGATCGTGCCGCCCGAACAGAGCCGCATGGTCGCGGTCCGGGCGGGCGCACCGTACGTCGAAGTCCCCGGTGCGCGGCATAACGACGCCGAGCTGAGTTCCGGACCGTCTGTCGTCGACGCCGTCGTGCAGGTCGCCGCGGCGTCCCGTCAACGCTGAGGCATGCCGTTCGGGTTGCGGATATCGGAGGAGCCGAGGAAGTTCGGGGCGCGGTCGGGGTGAGCGCCGGTTGCCGTCAGCAGACCGAGCGCGATTGCCGCCCAATTTGTGGCGCGGCAGGAATCGAACCTGCGACCTATCGGGTGTATGAGGAGTCGTCCACACCCAACGAGGCCTCTACCAGTGGCTGTGCTCCCGGAACCGGCCACATCGGTCGCTGTGGCCCCACCGAGTCCACCAGTTCGCACCACGTTTGATCCCATGCGACGAGGCCTCTGAGGACTTTCGTCGGCCTTCGGTCGCCGTGCAGCGGCGGTCGGGTCAGGCGACGTCGAGCCAGGCGCGCAGTGCTTGGCGGATGACGTCGCTGGCGCTGGTGTGTTCGGCGTCGGCCCGCGCGGTGAGTGCTGCGCGTAGTTCGGGGTCGAGTCGTACCGGGACGACATCGGCCGGTCCGGACCCGAGTGGCCGTCGCCCGCCCCGGCGACGGACGGTAGCGACGTCATAGCTGGCTTCGGCTTCGTCTGCCAGTTGCTGCACCAGCTCGTCGGTCACCGGGACGCCGCCGGAGGTGGGTCGGCCCTTCTCGTCTGTGCTCATGGTGGGTTCATCCGTTGTCACGGGAGGAGGTCTCGGTACTTCGGTCTATTTCGCATCGCGTGGATGACGAGTTCACCGCCGTCGTCGAGCAGCAACACCACGGTCTCCAGCAGGTTGCCCGCCCGATCCGGGCCCAGCCGTAGCTCGCGACGTGGGCCGTCCTGGTCCTCGTCGTCCAGCGGGTAGGCGACCAGGAACCTGCCCGCGGCGTGGACTGCGTCCTCGTCGGCGACGCCGTGCTTGCGCGCCGACCGGTGCACCTCCACCCGGCCAATCGTAATACGAAACCCGCTCAGGAGAAACCGCCCATCCACGACCTGGCTGCTCGCGACCGGCGGTAGTCTCTCGTCGCTGCTCTCGTTCGAGGAGAACCTGAGTGAACGGCGCAGGTTCAGCTGGGTGACCACTCGGCTCGGCCATGGTGCGAAACGCTGATGTCACGGTGGCTGCGGCCGATGCCGAGGACCGAGCGCGTGACGCGTTTCTGCTGGTCAAACCGGTGGGCGCGGCAGGGTTCGAACCTGCGACCGCTCGGGTGTAAGCCGAGTGCTCTCCCGCTGAGCTACGCGCCCGCTGCCGCCCGGACCACCGCAGCGATCCGGGCGGGAACGACTACAACGCTGCCAGAGCCTTGCGCCAGGCGTCCTGGTCCCGGGCCTGCCCGGGCCCGTTGACCTCGGCGAACCGGACGATCCCCGCCTCGTCGACGAGGAACGTCCCGCGCACGGCCATGCCGGCCTTGTCGTTGAACACGCCGTAGGCCTGGGCGACCTCGCCGTGCGGCCAGAAGTCGGACAGCAGGGGGAACTCGTAGCCCTCGGCCTGCGCCCAGGCCTTGAGCGCGAACACGTGGTCGACCGAGACCGCGAGGATCTGGACGTCGTCGTTCTGGAAGCTCGCGAGGTCGTCGCGGATGGCGCAGAGCTCCCCGGTGCAGATGCCGGAGAACGCGAACGGGTAGAACACCACGAGTGCGGCGCGGTCGCCGCGGAACGACGAGAGCGTCACCTCCTGGTTGTTCTGGTCCTTCAGCGTGAAGTCCGGGGCTTCGGTTCCCACCTCGGGGGGCATCGGCGTCTCTCCTTGCAGCGAACGGTGACCCCTGGAGCCTAGTGTCCGGCCAGGCCGGCGACGAACCAGAGCGCCGAACGTGCACGCAGTCCGCCGCGCCCCGGACGGAGCACACGCTCGGTGGGACGGAAGCGGACGCCACCCGTGGCGGGGCGACCGGCCGGAGCTACCGGCGCGACTTCGCCGCCTTGGGCGCCACGAGCCGGGCCCCGGCCCAGCCGTCCCCGACGCTGACGTTCGACGTCTGCGCCAGGCCCGCGGTGGGCGCGGCTTCGGCGATCTCGGAGGGCTCGACGTGGCCGCGCCTGCCGGTCTTGGGGGTGAGCACCCAGATGACGCCGTTGTCGGCCAGCGGGCCGATGGCGTTGATGAGGGTGTCGACGAGATCACCGTCCCCGTCGCGCCACCACAGCAGCACGACGTCCACGACCTCCTGGGCGTCCTCGTCGAGGAGTTCGTCGCCGCAGCGCTCCTCGACGGCATCCCGGACCGCGTCGTCGACGTCGGAGTCCCAATTCAGTTCCTGGACGACCATTCCCGGCTCGACGCCGAGCTTGCCCGCGATGTCGGACGTCCGTCCGCCATCCTCCGCGGCGACCACGCGTACACCCCGTTCCCGTCACTGTTCCGTCACACCGCACCGCCGTGGAGCCACGACGGTCCTCGCGCGCGTCGCGCGATGCGGCATCCGAACACGAGCACTGACCTGTGCGCAACACATCGTGGTGGTTCGATACGTGGAGGGGGCACGATATGGGCATGACCCCCCAGAACGAGACGAGGGACAAGACGCGCGGCCCACAGGCCGGCCGCGTCACCGTCATCCGGGACGGCCTGGCGGACCATCTCCCGGACATCGACCCCGAGGAGACCGCCGAGTGGCTGGACTCCTTCGACGCGGTCCTCGACGCGGCGGGTCAGCAGCGTGCGCGATACGTGATGTTGCGGTTGCTGCAGCGGGCTCGGGAGCGCCATGTCGGGGTGCCGTCGTTGACGAGCACCGACTACGTCAACACGATCCCCACCGACCGGGAGCCCTGGTTCCCCGGCGACGAGGAGGCCGAGCGGGCCTACCGCCGCTGGATCCGCTGGAACGCCGCGATGACGGTGCACCGCGCGCAGCGCCCGGGCATCGGGGTGGGCGGGCACATCTCGTCCTACGCCTCGAGCGCCACGCTCTACGAGGTCGGCTTCAACCACTTCTTCCGCGGCAAGGACCACGCAGGCGGCGGCGACCAGGTCTACATCCAGGGCCACGCGAGCCCCGGCATCTACGCGCGCGCCTACCTGGAGGGGCGGCTCACGGCGGACCGGCTGGACGGCTTCCGCCAGGAACTCTCGCACGGCGGCCCCGGCGCAGGCCTGCCGAGCTACCCGCACCCGCGGCTCATGCCGGACTTCTGGGAGTTCCCGACGGTCTCGATGGGCCTCGGCCCGATGAACGCGATCATGCAGGCGCGGTTCAACCGCTACCTGCGCGACCGCGGCTTCAAGGACACCTCGGACCAGCACGTGTGGGCCTTCCTCGGCGACGGCGAGATGGACGAGCCGGAGTCGCGCGGCCTCATCCAGATCGCGGCCACCGAGCACCTGGACAACCTGACGTTCGTCGTCAACTGCAACCTGCAGCGCCTGGACGGCCCGGTGCGCGGCAACGGCAAGATCATCCAGGAGCTGGAGGCGTTCTTCCGGGGCGCGGGCTGGAACGTCATCAAGGTGATCTGGGGCCGCGAGTGGGACGCGCTGCTGCACGCGGACCGCGACGGGGCGCTGGTCAACCTCATGAACGTCACCCCGGACGGGGACTACCAGACCTACAAGGCCAACGACGGCGCGTTCGTCCGCGAGCACTTCTTCGGCCGCGACCCGCGGACCAAGTCGCTGGTGGAGCCGATGTCGGACGCCGACATCTGGAACCTCAAGCGTGGCGGGCACGACTACCGCAAGGTCTACGCCGCCTACGCCGCGGCGCTGGAGCACGTGGGCCAGCCGACCGTCGTCCTCGCGAAGACGATCAAGGGTTACGGGCTGGGCGGGCACTTCGCCGGCCGCAACGCCACGCACCAGATGAAGAAGCTCTCGCTGGCCGATCTCAAGGAGTTCCGGGACTCCCAGCGCATCCCGATCTCCGATGCGGAGCTGGAGCGCGACCCGTACCTGCCGCCGTACTTCCACCCGGGTATGGAGGCACCGGAGATCCAGTACATGCTGGAGCGCCGCCGCGCCCTGGGCGGGCCGGTGCCGCAGCGCCGGGTGCGGGCCAAGCCGCTGATGCTGCCCGGGGACAAGGCCTACGACGCGATCCGCAAGGGCTCGGGCCGCCAGGAGGTCGCCACGACGATGGCGTTCGTCCGGCTGCTGCGGGAGATGGTGCGCGACAAGGAGGCCGGCGGCCGGTTCGTGCCGATCATCCCGGACGAGGCGCGCACGTTCGGCATCGACTCGATGTTCCCGAAGGAGCAGATCTACAACCCCAACGGCCAGCAGTACACCTCGGTGGACGCGTCGCTGCTGCTCGCGTACAAGGAGTCCGAGCAGGGCCAGATCCTGCACGAGGGCATCAACGAGGCGGGCTCGATGGGCTCGTTCACCGCGGTGGGCACGTCCTACGCCACCCACGGCGAGCCGATGATCCCGATCTACGTCTTCTACTCGATGTTCGGGTTCCAGCGCACGGGCGACTCGATGTGGGCGGCGGCGGACCAGCTCTCGCGCGGCTTCCTCGTCGGCGCCACCGCCGGGCGCACCACACTCACCGGTGAGGGCCTGCAGCACAACGACGGCCACTCGCTGCTGCTCGCGGCGACCAACCCGGCGGTCGTTTCCTACGACCCGGCGTTCGCCTACGAGATCGCGCACATCGTGCACCGCGGCCTGGACCGCATGTACGGCGCCTCGGCCGACTCGGGCGAGCTCGGCGGCGAGAACGTCATCTACTACCTCACCGTCTACAACGAGCCCTACCCGCAGCCCGCCGAGCCGGAGGACCTCGACGTCGACGGACTGCTCAAGGGCCTGTACCGGTACGCGGGCTCGCCCTCGGCCGAGGGGCCGCAGGTGCGCCTGCTCGCGTCCGGCGTGGCGTTGCCGTGGGCACTGAAGGCCCGCGACATGCTCGCCGAGCGTTGGGGCGTCGGGGCCGAGGTCTGGTCGGTGACGTCGTGGGGCGAGCTGCGCCGCGACGGCGTCGACTGCGAGCAGCACAACCTGATCCACCCGGCCGAGGACCCGCGCACCCCGTACGTCGCGCAGGCTCTCGGTGGCTCGGACGCTCCGGTGGTGGCGGTGTCGGACTGGATGCGGGCCGTCCCGGACCTCATCCGGCAGTGGGTGCCCGCCACGTTCACCTCGCTCGGCACGGACGGGTTCGGCCTGTCCGACACGCGCCCCGCGGCGCGGCGCCACTTCGCCGTGGACGCCGAGTCGATCACGGTAGCCGCGTTGGGGGCGCTCGCGGCCCGCGGCGAGATCGACCGCAAGGCGATGCTGGAGGCGGCCGAGGAGTACCAGATCGACGATCCGCGGGCGGCCGGTCCGCAGACGTCGGATCCGGGTGTGGCGTAGCGACAGCTCGTCCGGGGGAGTCCGGTGGCGCCCGGTGGCCGTGGCCACCGGGCGACACCGTCTCGGGACGCCGGACACCGGCCCGCCGCGACGTCCCGGCCGAATGGGGCGGCGACCGAGAACTCCCAGGTGAAGACTCTCGGCACGAGGCGCGCAGCACGGTACGCTCCGCGCGATGCCAGGGGCGGAGTGCAGCCCCGGCACCCGGTACGAGGAGAGCAAGAATGGCAGAAGGCACCGTCAAGTGGTTCAACAGCGAGAAGGGCTACGGCTTCCTCGCTCCTGACGGTGGTGGCGCGGACGTGTTCGTGCACTACTCCGCGATCCAGGTCAACGGGTACAAGAGCCTCGACGAAGGTCAGCGCGTGTCGTTCGACATCGAGCAGGGGCAGAAGGGCCCGCAGGCCAGCAAGGTCACCCCGATCGGCTGACGACCGCCGCCATATCGACCTGACGACCGCCGCTGCTGCGCGGGCGGTCGACGGTCCTCCCATGCCCGCGACGGTCTCTCCGGCCACGCGGCGGCGGCTCCACCTGGCCGCGGGGAGACTCGCCACCGCGTGCCTCGCCGCGATGGAGGAGCGCCAACCCTGGTTCGCCCACCTCGGGGCGGACCAGCGCGCGGCCGTGCTCGGGGTGACCCAGACCGGGGTCTCCGACCTGGTGTCCTCCCTGATGGAGCCGGGTGCGACGGTACGGCTCACGGTCGACGCGTTCCGCACCGCCCCGCGCGACCTCGCGCGGCGGTTGTCGCTGCGCCAGACCGTCGAGCTCGTGCGGATCGCGATCGACGTCTTCGAGGAGCAGCTGCCCCCGCTCGCCGCGGACGAGGCGGAGCGCAGGCTGCTGATCGACGTCGTGCTCCGGTTCGGCCGGGAGGTCGCGTTCGCGGCCGCGACGGCCTACGCGGCCGCCGCGGAGGCCAGGGGTGCGTGGGACGCCCGCCTGGAGGCGCTGATCGTGGACGCGGTCGTGCGCGGCCCCGGTACCGAGGACCGTGCCGACGACCAGGGGCTGGTGTCGCGGGCGGCGGCGCTGGGCTGGGACCCGGCAGCGCCCGTGCGGGTCGTCGTGGGGACCCCCGCCGCGGAGCGCCCGGACCGGTTGCTCGCCGAGTTGCGCCACCACGGGTCGCGAGCCGGACGGCCCGTGCTCGTGGGTGTGCAGGGCGCCCGGCTCGTCGTGCTCGTGGCCGACCCCGCGCGCGGGGACCGCATCGGCAGGCTCGTCGACGGGTTCGGGCCGGGCCCGATCGTCGTCGGCCCGGTCGCGCCGGACCTCGCGTCGGCGCACGCCAGTGCCCGCGAGGCCCTCGCCGGGCTGCGCGCCGCCCCCGGGTGGCCGGGTGCACCCCGTCCGGTGCACGCGGACGACCTGCTCCCCGAGCGGGCACTCGTCGGGGACGCGGCCGCGCACCGCACGCTCGTCCGCACCGTGGTGGAGCCGCTGGAGGCCGCGGGCGGGGAGCTGCTGCACACCCTGGAGACCTACCTGGAGGGTGGCGGGACGCTGGAGGCGTGCGCGCGGGCCCTGTTCGTGCACCCGAACACCGTCCGGTACCGGCTGCGCCGCGTGGCCGAGCTGACCGGACGTGTCGCGACCGATCCGCGCGACGCCCTGGTGCTGCGGACGGCGGTGGTGATGGGGCGGTTGCGTGACCATCGGCCGCGGAGCTGATCGGGGATCGGGCCGGTCCCGGTGCGCGGCGGGACGTGCGCAAGCTCACCGCGCGCGGGGAGCAGTCGCGTGGCGGCCCGAGCGGCGCTGTGATCGGCCCTCGACAACAGGCTCTAGCTGCGGAAACCCTACAACGCCCGATCGTGTGACCTGGGGGGTTGACGTGCGGGTAGCGTCACATTTGGAGGTTTCCTCCAAATCGGGGCGGCAGAGTTCGTGCGTGGCGCCGTTCCGTCGGCCGCGGTCAGCGTGTTGTGTGTCCCTCGTGATCGCACTGCTCGCTCCCGGACAGGGATCGCAGACCCCCGGCATGCTCACCCCGTGGCTCGACGCCCCCGGGGCCGCCGAGCTGCTCGACGGCTGGTCCGCGGCCGTCGGGCTGGACCTGCGCCGCCTCGGTACCACGGCGGACGCCGACGAGATCAAGGACACCGCGGTCACCCAGCCCCTCGTCGTCGCGACGGCGCTGCTCGCCGCGGCCCAGCTGGGCGACGCGATCGGGGCCGACGCCCCCGTCGCCGGACACTCCGTCGGCGAGCTCGCCGCCGCAGCGCTGGCCGGGGTGCTCAGCCCGCACGACGCCGTCGTCCTCGCCGCCGTCCGCGGCCGCGAGATGGCCGCGGCCTGCGCCCTGGAGCCCACCGGCATGAGCGCGGTGCTCGGCGGGAAACCGGACGAGGTGCTCGCCCGCCTCGCCGAGCTGGGGCTCGAGCCCGCGAACCGCAACGGCGCGGGCCAGGTCGTCGCGGCCGGGCCGCTGGACGCGCTCGCCGAGCTGGAGCGCACGCCGCCGGAGCGCGCCCGGGTGAAGGCGCTCCCGGTGGCCGGGGCGTTCCACACCCGCTACATGGCCCCCGCGGAGAAGGCCCTGCAGGCCCACGCCGCCACCCTCACCCCGACCGACCCGACCCGCCCGCTGCTGTCCAACGCCGACGGGGAGGTGGTCGCCGACGGCACAGAGGCGCTGCGCAGGCTCGTCTCGCAGGTCACCCGTCCCGTCCGCTGGGATGCGTGCATGGCCACGCTGCGCGAGCTCGGGGTGGGCGCAGCGGTTGAGCTGCCGCCCGCGGGCGCGCTCGTCGGCCTGGTGAAACGCGATCTCAAGGGCACTGCGACGCTTCCCCTCCGAGGACCCGACGATCTCGACGCCGCGGCGACGCTGGCGAAGGAACACTCTGCCGGAGGTGCTTAGGTGACCACACTCAACCTACGTCCGAGCGCTCCGGGCGCCCGCGTGCTGGGCATGGGTAGCTTCCAGCCCTCCCGGATCGTCACGAACGACGATCTCGCGCAGCGCGTCGAGACCGACGACCAGTGGATCCGCGACCGCGTCGGCATCCAGAGCCGGCGCATCGCCGACGAGGGCACGCTGCTGGTCGACATGGCCGCCGAGGCCGGGTCGCTCGCCCTGAAGGACGCGGGCCTCGTACCCACGGACATCGACACGGTGCTCGTCGCCACGTGCACGATGCCGGACCTGATCCCCAACGCCGCCGCCCAGGTGGCGACCCGGATCGGCGTACCCGCTCCGGGTGCGTTCGACGTCAACACCGCCTGTGCGGGCTTCTGCTACGGGCTGGGCATCGCCTCGGACCTCATCCGGGCGGGCTCAGCGGGCCGCACCCTGCTGATCGGCGCGGAGAAGCTCTCGGACTGGCTGGACTGGGACGACCGCTCGACCTGCATCATCTTCGCCGACGGCGCGGGCGCGGTGGTCCTCGGACCGGCACCGGACGCGGCGTCGGTCGGGATCGGCCCGGTCGCGTGGGGCAGCGCAGGCGACATGAAGGACGCCATCCGCATCAACCACGACACCCACGGCATCGTCCAGGAGGGCCAGACGGTCTTCCGCTGGGCCACCACGCAGATCGCCCCGGTGGCGCTGCGGGCGGTCGAGCTCGCCGGGCTGACCCTCGCCGACATCGACGTGTTCATCCCGCACCAGGCCAACCTGCGCATCGTGGAGGCCGTCGCCAAGCGGCTGCGCAAGGCGGGCGCGCGCGAGGACCTGCGGGTGGCCGACGACATCGTCCACTCCGGCAACACGTCGTCGGCCTCGATCCCCCTCGCGCTGGACCACATGCGCGCCGAGGGACGGGTGCGTTCCGGTGACGTCGCGCTCCTCGTAGGCTTCGGCGCCGGCCTGTCCTACGCGGGCCAGGTCGTCGTGATCCCCTGAGCCACCCCGGTTACCCGAGCAGTTTCCCGAGAAGAAGGAGAACACCGTGGCCGACAACGCCGAGATCCAGAGCGGCCTCGCCGAGATCGTCGAGGAGGTCGCCGGAATCGACGCCGCCGAGGTGAGCCCCGAGAAGTCCTTCGTGGACGACCTCGACATCGACTCCCTGTCCATGGTCGAGATCGCCGTGCAGGCGGAGGACAAGTTCGGCGTCAAGATCCCCGACGAGCAGCTCGCCGAGCTGAAGACCGTCGGTGATGCCGTGAGCTACATCGCCGCCAACCAGTGAAGCGCGGCCCGGCCTTCTAGGGTCGGGAGCATGACGCCCCTACACCGTCTCGTCAGGCCCGTCAGGCCCGTCAGGAGCGAACCATGAGTGCAGGAGACGTCGTCGTCACCGGGTTGGGCGCCACGACGCCGATCGGTGGCGACGTCGCCTCGACCTGGGACGGGCTCTTGTCCGGCCGGTCCGGCGTGTCCCGCATCGAGGCAGACTGGGTCGAGAAGTACGACCTGCCCGTCAAGATCGCAGCACAGCTCGCCGTCGAGCCCACCGAGGTCATCAAGCGCGTCGAGGCACGCCGGATGGACCGCTGCGAGCAGGTCGCGATCGTCGCGGCCCGCGAGGCCTGGGCGCACTCCGGCCTCGGCGACGGCGAGGAGCGCAAGGTCGACCCGTTGCGGCTCGCGGTCATCGTCGGCACCGGCATCGGCGGGGCGCTCACCCTTCTGCAGCAGGACGACCTGCTGGAGACCGAGGGCCTGCGCAAGGTCTCGCCGCTGACGATCCCGATGCTCATGCCCAACGGGCCTGCCGCGTACGTCGGGCTGGAGTTCGGAGCGGCCGCGGGCGTCCACGCGCCCGTCTCGGCGTGCGCGTCGGGCTCGGAGGCGCTCGCGTGGGCGTGGCGGATGCTGAAGGCGAACGAGGTGGACGTGGTGCTGGCCGGTGGCGCGGAGGCGTGCATCACCAGCATCCCGCTCGCGGGCTTCTCCCAGATGCGCGCCATGAGCACCCGCAACGACGAGCCGGAGAAGGCCTCCCGGCCCTTCGACGTGAGCCGCGACGGGTTCGTGCTCGGCGAGGGCGCCGGGATGATGGTGCTCGAACGCGAGGAGTTCGCCGTCGCCCGCGGCGCCACGATCCACGGCAGGCTCGCCGGGATCGGCACCTCCGCCGACGCCCACCACATCACCGCCCCGCACCCGGAGGGCAGCGGCGCCTCGCGGGCGATCGCCGCGGCCCTGCGCACCGCGGGGGTGGACCGGGCCGACGTCGGGCATGTCAACTGCCACGCCACGTCGACGCCGGTCGGGGACGTGGCCGAGGCCGCTGCGATCCGTGCGTCCATCGGCGATCACCCTGTGCTCACCGCGCCGAAGTCGGCGATGGGACACCTGCTCGGCGCCGCCGGTGCGGTCGAGGGCATCGCCACCCTGCTCGCGATCCGGGACGGGGTGGTCCCGCCGACGTGCAACCTCGACGAGCTCGACCCGGCCGTCGCGCTCGACGTGGCGGCGGGCGAGGCCCGCAAGGTCGACCTGTCCGTGGCCGTGAACGACTCGTTCGGCTTCGGCGGGCACAACGTGGCGCTGGTGTTCACCGCGGTCTGAGCGCATGTCCGGGACGACCCTGCGGTGCCGCGGCCCCGCGTGCGCGGCGGGCAGCGGACCGTGGCGGGGCTGACGAGCGAGCTCGTCGTCCTCGGCGCGGGTCCGGCCGGGCTCGCCGCGGCCTGGCGGGCCGCCCGCGCGGGGCGCTCGGTCGTGGTGCTGGAGCGCGGGCACGCCGCGGGTGGGATGGCGGCGAGCCTGGACGTCGCGGGGGTGCGGGTCGACCACGGCAGCCACCGGCTGCACCCGGCGACGTCCCCCGAGGTGCTCGCGGACCTGCGCGGGCTGCTCGGCGAGGACCTCCAGCTCCGTCCCCGGCACGGGCGGCTGCGGGTCGGGGCGTCCTGGGTCGGGTTCCCCCTGCGGCCCGCCCAGCTCGCCGGGGCGCTGCCGCCCAGCCTCGTGGGCCGCATCGCCGCCGACGCCGTCCTCGCCCCGCTGCGACGCCGCCGGGCGCCGCCGGCCAGCTACGCCGACGCCCTGCGCCGCAGCCTCGGCCCCGCGCTCTACGGGGCGCTGTACGGGCCCTTCGCGGAGAAGCTGTGGGGCCTGACCGGGGACGAGATCGACGCCGAGCAGGCGCGGCGGCGGGTCACGGCGGACACCCCCTGGAAGATCGCCGCGCGCGTGCTGCGCGGCGCCCGCGGCAGCGGGCAGGGGCGGGTGTTCCACTACCCGCGGCGCGGGTTCGGGCAGCTCACCGAGGCCCTGGCGCAGGCCGCGACGGACGCGGGTGCGCGGATCGAGCTGCGTGCCGAGGCCGTCGACGTCGTCCCCGCCGCGGACGGCGTGGTGGTGCGCACCGCGGACGGTCGCGCGATCGACACCGCCCACGTGTTCTCCACCGTCCCGCTGCCCGTGCTGGGCAGGCTCGTGCGGCCGGGGCCACCCGCGGAGGTGCTCGCCGCGGCGTCGGGGCTGCGGTTCCGGGCGATGGTGCTGGTCTACCTCGTGCTGGACCACCGCCCGTGGACGGAGTTCGACGCCCACTACCTTCCCGGACCGCAGACGCCGGCCACCCGGGTGTCCGAACCCGCGAACTACCGGGTGAGCGCCGACGACCCGGCCGGGCGCACCGTGTTGTGCGCCGAGGTGCCCTGTGCTCCCGGGGACGGGGTGTGGTCGGCGGGCGACGCCGAACTGGGCGCGCGGGTGGCCGACGACCTCGCCCGCCTCGGTCTGCCCCGGCCCGCACCCGTCGCGGTCGTGACCCGGCGGCTGCCGCACGTCTACCCCGTCTACGACCTCGGGTACGCCGCCCGGCTCGCAGGGCTGGACGCGTGGGCCGCGAGCCTGCCGCGGGTGACGACGTTCGGCCGGCTGGGCCTGTTCGCCCACGACAACACCCACCACGCCGTCGCGATGGCCTACGACGCCGTGGACGCGCTGGGCCGCGACGGCGCGCTGGACCGGGTGGCGTGGGCGTGGGCGCGGGCGCGGTTCGCCGCGCACGTGGTGGAGGACTGAGCGCCCCCGCCCCGCTTCGCCTCTGCCCGCCCCGCCGCGCCCCCACCCCCGGGCGAGCGAACGGCACGTACGGGAAGACCTATTTCCCGTACGTGCCGTTCGCGAGGGGGCGGCGGATGCGGCGGATGCGGCGGTGGTGGCGAGGGGGGCCGGGGGCGGCGCGGGCCGAGGGGCGGCGGATGCGGCGGGGCGGGAGGGACCCGGTCAGGGGACGCGGGCCGGCGCGGCCGGCGGCACCGGCGCGTTCAGCTGCCGGTACACCGCGGGCACCACCTTGCGCAGGTAGCGCCCCAGCCGGACGAACGAGGTGCCGGTCGTGCGGAAGCGGTAGCGGATCGGCACCTCGGCGTAGGCGAACCCCTTGCCGAGCAGATCCAGCGTGAGCACCTGGGCGTAGTTGTAGTCGTGGACGATCTCGGCGGCGGCCGCGGCGGCGGGGGAGAAGGCGCGGAAGCCGCTCTGGCCGTCGGTGAGGTCGCGGCGGCGCGCGACCCGGCGCAACACGGCGGTGAGCACACGGTTGCCGAGACGGCGGCGGGTGAGCATCCGCTCGATGTCGCCGGTGAAGCGCGACCCGACGACGTAGTCGGCGTCGCCGGCCAGCACCGGTGCGACGAGCGCCGCCATGTCCTCGGGGAAGTACTCGCCGTCCGCGTCGACGTAGACGACCGCGGCGGGCCGCAGCGCGCAGGCCTCGGCGAGCCCGCGGCGCACGGCGGCGCCGAGACCGCGGTTCTGCGGCAGGGAGACGACGCGGGCCCCGGCGGCGGCGGCCCGGGCGGCGGTGGCGTCCGTGGACCCGTCGTCGATCACGAGGGTGACCACGGGCCGGCCGCCCACGGTGGCGGGCACCCGCGCCACGACGGCCCCGACCGTCGCCTCCTCCTGGTGGGCGGGCGAGAACGCGACGACGGGGGCGTCGGGGGCGACCGGCAGCGCCGCGGGCCGCGGCGGCAGCGTGCGCGGCAGCCGGAACCGGCCGAAGTACCCCGGTGCGGGCACGGCGAGTGCCACGAGCCCGACGGCCAGTGCGTAGACCGTCTTCACGGCGTGGGTGGTGAGCGCGATCGCGAAGGCGGGGCCCGGGGGAACCCCCAGCCCGGCCAGGACGGCCGTCGCGGCGGCCTCGTAGGTGCCGAACCCGCCGGGGGTGACCGCCACCGCCTGCACGGCGATCGTCACCGCCGTGACGGCCACCGCGCCCGGGAACCCGATGTCGAACCCCGCCACCCGCGCGATCTCGTGCACGACCGCGGCCTCGGCGAGCCAGGCGACGACGACCGCCGTCAGCACCCCCGGCCCGGGCAGCCGCACCCCCGCCCCGGCGCGGCGCAGCCGTACCGACCACACCGCGCCCGCGGCGCACAGGCCCGCCGCCAGCAGTCCCGCGAGCACCCAGGTCCACACGGGCGCCGCTGCGGCGAGGGCGCCGGGGGCGGCGAGCAGCGCCAGGCCGAGGACCGCGCCGAGGTCCGCGCCGCGCAGGGTCACGGTGGACGCGATCACCGGGCGCGCGGCCAGGTCCGTGCGGCGCAGCACGCTCGTCACGCGCAGCACCTCGCCCAGCCGCAGCGGCAGCACGTGGTTGCCCAGCAGGCTGACGTGCAGGGCCGCCCAGCCCTGGCCCGCGGTCAGTCCGGGCAGCACGCGGCACCAGACGGCGGTGCGCAGCCCGAACGCGGCGGCGTAGCAGCCCAGCGCGAACAGGAGGCCCGCCGGGTCGGCGAGCACCGCGCCGACCACCGCCTTCAGCTGCGCCGCGTCGACGACCCGCGCCAGGTACACCACGGCCACCGCGAGGACGGCGGTGCCGATCACGGGACGGAGGCGACGCACGTGGGCCAGCGTATGGTGCAGGCGGTCGATACAGTCAAGCCTGCCCTTCTCTTCGGTCAGGCCGTCCTCACCGGAGGTGCGGGGTATGGCGGCTGCCGTCGTGACGGGCTCGGCCGGGTTCCTGGGCCGCCTGCTCGTGGAGGCGCTCGCCGAACGCGGGCCCGTCGTCGCGGTGGACCGGTTGCCGCAGCCCCCTCACCCCGGCGTCACGGCGCTGCAGGCCGACCTGCTCGACCGCGATCCGCGCGTTCGGGCCGCGCTCGCCGCCGCGCCGGTGGTGCACCACCTGGCGGGCTGCCCGGACGTCCGCGACCCGCGCCCCGACGCCGACCGCCACCGCCTCCGCGACAACGTGCTCGCCACCCGCGCCGTGCTCGCCGACATCGCCCCGGACGCGGCGCTGGTCGTCGCGTCGTCCTCGTCGGTGTACGGCGGCAGCCGCGACGGGCGGCCCTGCGCGGAGATCGACCCGCTGCGCCCGCGGGGCGGATACGCGCGCAGCAAGGTGGCGGTGGAACAGCTCTGCGCCGCCCGTGCGCGCGTCGCGGTGGTGCGGCCGTTCACGGTGGCGGGGGAGGGTCAGCGGCCGGGGATGGCCCTGGCCCGCTGGATCGCCGCGGCCCGGGAGGGGCGCCCCCTGCGGATCTTCGGCTCGCCGCTGCGCACGCGCGACCTCACCGACGTCCGCCACGCCGTCCGGGTGCTGGTGGAGCTGGGCGAGCTCACGGCGGCGGGCGTCGAAGTCGGCACGGTCAACCTCGGGACGGGGACGGCGGTGCGGCTCGGGGACGTCGTCATGGCGATCGGGCGGGTGCTGGGCACCCGGGTGCGGACACTCGTCGAGCCCGCGGCGGACGTCGAGGTGGCGCACACGCTCGCGGACCCGACCCGGCTGCGGGAGCTGCTCGGCTGGGTGCCGTGCACGGACGTCGACGGGCTCGTGGCGCGCCAGGCCGCGTGGAGCGGGACCGGGATCGCCGTCCCCGCCGGCTGAGCGGGTCGCGCCGGTTCCTCCCGCTCGAACATGTGTTCGGTGCTCGCACACATCTCGTGGTGTCGGCGCACATCGCCTGCAGTGTGTGCGAGCACCACGCGCTGTGTGCCGCGCGGCGTGACGTGACGCGGCGTGACGTGGTGTGGTGCGCGAGGCGAACGGTCACCGGGTGTGTGACGGCGCGGGGTTGGCGGCCGATCGGCGCAATCGCGCGCCGTTCATCCTGACCGGACTGCCGCTCGGCTCTGGCGTCTCGATCGGGGGTCACTGGACCGGGGAGCGGCCGCGTAGGTTGCGTCAAGACAGATCACGGCATGGTCACGATCGCACCCCGCGGTGGCAGCCCCCGAAGCTGCCACCGGCGATCGAGGACAACGGGACCCCCAATCCCGCCGGCTCCCCGAAGCCGGGCGTCCGCCCCCCTGCCGCCCGTCGACGAAGGCAGGAACGTGGCTCGGCATCGCTCCCCCGGGGGCCGGGCGCACCGTCAGGGTGCGCACCGGTCCGTCTCCGTCCCCCTCCCGCTGCGCGGCGCGGCGGTCGCCGCCGTCACCGGCGGGGCGCTGTCCGTCGTCGCCACCGGCGGCCTGCCCGCCGTGACACCCGGCGCAGACTCCGCCGCCCTGCGGCTCGCGGCGGAGAACCCCGGTTTCAACGGCACCGTCGAGGCGTCCGGCCCCGATGAGGACGCCGACCGGGGTGCCGGCCCACACCGCGTGCCGTCGGTCGTGCCGGTCGGCACGCACTGGGACCGCGAGGACGGCGCGGACGGGGACGACTCGGACCGCGACGGCGAGGAGCGGGGCGGCAGGCACCGAAAGGACCGCGACGCGGACGAGCTGGACGCGCTGCGCCGCGGCCAGGACCGGGCCGCGGAGGCCCGCAAGCGCGCCGACGAGGACCGCGCCCGTGCGGACACCGAACGCAAGGCCCGCGAGGATGCGGAGAAGGCGAGCGCCGAGGCGGCCCGCAACGGCGGTAACTGCGCCGGGCTCAAGACCGGCGGGCTCGGCGCGGTGAAGTCGCACGTCCGCCTGGCGGCGGGCGAGCTGGGCTGCCGCTTCGGCACGCCGACGATGTTCGGTGTCGCCGGGCGCGGCGGCCCGTCGGACCACCCGGTCGGGCTCGCGATCGACTTCATGGTCAACCGCGCCACCGGCGACCGGCTCGCCGACTGCGCGCTGGCGAACATGAAGGCACTCGGGGTCAAGTACGTGATCTGGCGGCAGCGGATCAACACCGGCAGCGGCTGGAAGCCGATGGAGGACCGCGGCGGGATCACGGCCAACCACTACGACCACGTGCACGTCTCGTTCAACCGCAGCGCGGGCGGCGGCGGCCTGAAGGGCTGCTGACCCGGGTCCTCATCGGGTCAGCACCGGGGCCGGTATCGGGGACATCCCCGGGGCGGCGCCCGAGCGCGACGGCGTACAACTACCCCATGGATGTCACCGGTCAGGTCGAGCTGACCTTCCGCGACGAGACGGTCCGCAGCGGCAACCACGTGAACCTCTCCGCAGTGCGCAGCGAGGGCCGTTGGCTGTGGCTCGCGGGTGACGAGACCGCCACCGTCGAGCGTCTCACGCTGGACTCGCCCGCCGCGCCGACCGTCGGTGCGGACCAGCGCAGCTTCGCCCTCGCCGAGCTCGTGGACCTCCCCGGGCCGCCGGAGCAGGAGGCCGACATCGAGGGCATCGCCCGCTCCGGGGCATGGCTGTGGGTGGTCGGCTCGCACAGCCTCGTCCGCAAGCGGGTCAAGGCCCATCACGGCGAGACCAAGGCCTTCCGCCGCCTCGCCCGCGTCCGCCGCGAGGAGAACCGGTTCGTGCTCGCGCGCCTCGCCGTCGAGGAGACCCCCGACGGGCCCGTCGTCGTGCGGGAGGCCGCGGACGGGCGCCGTTCGGCGCTCGTGGGTGCCCTGGGCGCGCCGAACGTGGCCGAGCTCCTGGCCGACGACGAGCACCTGGCCCCGTTCCTCGCGATCCCGTCGAAGGACAACGGCCTGGACGTCGAGGGGCTCGCGGTGCACGGCGAGACCGTGTACATCGGCCTGCGCGGGCCGGTGCTGCGGGGCTGGGCGGTCGTGCTGGAGGTGGCGCCGGTCGACGAGCAGCCGGGGCGGCTGGGGCTCGGCGCCATCGACGACGGCCTCCGCTACCGCAAGCACCTGCTCGACCTCGGCGGACTCGGCGTGCGCGATCTCTGCCCCGACGGTGACGACCTGCTGGTGCTCGCCGGGCCGTCGATGTCGCTGTCGGGGCCCGTGCGGATCTACCGCTGGCACGGCGCCGCCACGGCCGAGACCTCGCGGGTCGTCCGCGGGGACGAGCTGACGCTCGTCACGGAGGTCTCCCACGGTGCGGGGGAGGACCACGCCGAGGGTGTCGCACTGCTGGCCCGGGGTGTGGACGGTGCCGCGCCCGAGCTGCTCGTCGTCTTCGACAGCCCGGGCCCGCACCGCAGACCCACCAGCCACTCGGTACTCGCGGACCGCATCCGGCTCAGCGTGCAGGGCCGTGCGGCGCAGGGCGCGGTGGTCCAGCCGTTCGTCGCGGGAGCCGACACGCCCACCGGAGGACGGATCACGGGGGTGCCCGTTCCGTAACCGATCCGCTATCTTCAGCTCCGGATCACGCGACCCGCTCCCCGCGGAGACAGATCGAGCCACGGATTCCCCGATCCGTCGATCTGCCGGCACCCCCGAGGCCGGGCCTCCGCCGGGTCGCACCGGTCCGGAAGGCAGGTCGTGTCCCGGCACCGAACTCACGGTGGCCGGCACCCGCACCAGTGGCCCCCGTCGGACGGGGTCGCGCTCCCCGGTGCGGCGCCGCGCCCCATCAGGCCCGCCCGCCCGCGCACGCACGCCGGGCCGTCGGCCGTCGCCAACAGCCTCAAGGCCGCGGCGATGACGGGTGGTGCGCTCGCCCTCGTGATGCCCGCTCTCACGGTGGAGGTCTCCGCGCCGCCCCGGGCCGCCGACACCACCCTGCGCCTCGCCGCGGAGGGCCAGGCGGTGCCCACCCCGGAGATCCCGCGCGGCGTGTCGGTCCGTACGCCCGTCGCGAGGGCGGACGGCGAGGACGTGATGCTGCCGAGCGTCGTGCCCGTCGCGCAGGACGACCAGCCCGCCCCGCCGCAGGCCGACACCGCGGACCTGCTGAAGGCCGCGGGCCTGTTCGACCTGGCCCGTCAGCAGGAGGAGCGTCGGCGGGCCAAGGAGGCCGCGCTCGGTTGCGACGCCCCGCTGGGCGGCCTCGGCAAGGTGCGGCCGTGGGTGCGCTCGGCCGCGCAGTTCCTCGCCTGCCTCTACGGCGAGCCGCGCCTGATCGGGGTCGCGAGCCGCGGCAACTCCTACTCCGGGCACCCGCTCGGTCTCGCGATCGACTTCATGCTCACGGGGAAGCGGGCCGACGAGCTCGCCCAGTGCGCCCTGGACAACAAGAAGCAGCTCGGCGTCGACTACGTGATCTGGAAGCAGCGGATCAACTACGGCGACGGCTGGCAGCGCATGGCGGATCGCGGCGGCATCACCGCCAACCACTACGACCACGTGCACGTGTCGTTCAAGCCCGTGGGCGCAGGTGGCAGGCCGATCGCGGAGGTCTGCGGCTGAGCGGGTTCACGGTCGCTGTCCGGGTGGGCTGAGCGGAGCCGCGCCCCGCCGGACCGAAACAGCCCCGCTGCGGGACGTGGTCACGCCCCGATCCGCGCGGGCCGCCCGTCCTCGTCGCGCCAGATGTTGACGATCGCGGGCCGCGGCTGGCTGCCCGATCCGTCCGGCCAGGTCGAAGCCGGTGCGCCCGGCGAGGCGCCGTCGACGTCACCGGGGTGCTGGACCGCGATCAGGGTGAACTCGTCGGTCACCACGGGGCCGCAGCACTCGGCGCCGACCGGCACGCTCGCGAAGAGGGTCGTCCGCCCGCGAGCGGGACCCTCCAGCGCCACGCCGTAGAGGCCGTCGTTGATGCCGAGCGCCGCACCCGAGTCGGTGGCGATCCACAGGTTGCCGTGGGTGTCGAAGGCCAGGTTGTCCGGCGAGCTGATCGGGCTGACCTGCGAACGGTCGAAGCCCGCGAAGTACGTGCCGGGGTCGGCCGGGTCGCCGCACACCAGCAGGACCGACCACGTGAACGTCGTGGCCGCCGCGTCACCGCTGTCCTCGACGAGCTCGATGACGTGGCCGTGCCGGTTGTCCGCGCGCGGGTTCGCAGCGTCCGGACCGGCCTTGCCGGGCTTGCCGCGGTCGGAGTTGTTCGTGAGCGCGAGATAGACCTTCCCGGTGCGCGGATCGGCCTCGATGTCCTCGGGGCGGTCCATCTTGGTGGCACCGACGCGGTCCGCGGCCTCGCGGGTGAAGACGTACACCTCCTCGGCGGTCATCCCGGCCACGTGGGACGTCGTCCCCGAGGCCAGCGGGATCCACTCGCCGGTCCCGGACGACGAGCCGTCGGCGGCCGCGCCGGGGCCGGTGAACCGGGCGACGTGGAGGGTCCCGGACTGCAGCAGCCGGCGGTTCGCCTCCCGTGCGGCACGGCTCTCGCCGGGGGTGACGGCGCGGTCCGAGACGAACTTGTAGACGTAGTCGAACCGCTCGTCGTCGCCCATGTACGCGACCGGGCGCCCGTCGGCGGTGAGGTGGATCGTCGCGCCCTCGTGCTTGAACCTGCCCAGCGCGGTGTGCTTGACGGGGCGGGCGTCGGGGTCGAGCGGGTCGACCTCGACGACCCAGCCGAAGCGGTTCGCCTCGTTCGGGTGCCGCGCGAGGTCGAACCGCGCCTCGAGCCGTTCCCAGCCGCGTCGGGTGGCGCCCTCGTCGAACCCGTAGCGGGCCAGCCGGGCGACGGCCACCGGGTCCGTCACGGACCGGACGTTCGCGAAGTACTGGTCGACGTTCTCCTCGCCGGACAGGAACGTGCCCCACGGGGTGGTACCGCCCGAGCAGTTGTTGAGCGTGCCCAGGACGATGCGGCCGGTCGGGTCGGCGGCCGTCCGCAGCAGCGGGCTGCCCGCGGCCGGGCCCACCAGCTCGAACTCCGAGGACGCCGTCCAGCGGCGGTTGCGGGCGTCGGCGACGGCGGTGAGCCGCCCGGACGCCGCGTCGCGTGCCACGACGAGCAGGGACAGCCCGTGCGCGGCCATCCCGATGCGGATCTGCTCGTCGCTGGGATCGTCCTCGTCGTAGGCCCGGAACATCAGCGGTTCGATGGTGTACTCGTGGTTGACGAACATCAGGTAGCGCTCGGCGGGGCTCGCGGGATCACCGGGCAGCGGCACGAGTCCGACGTAGTCGTTGTTGTAGCCGAACTGCGTGGCCTGGGCGGCGCCGGTCTGGGCGTCGAAGTCGAACGCGGGAGCGCCCGGCGCCACCGCGTCCCCCCAGCCGATCACGACGTTCTGCGCGTACCCGGGCGGGACGGTGACCGCGTCGGCGGTGTTCGGCGCGACCGGCGCGTAGCGCAGCCCGACCGGGACCTCGCCACCGCCGGACGAGCCCGGCCCGCCCGTGCAGGCCGCGAGCACCGGGGCGCCCACGGCGAGCACCGCACCGGCGCGCAGCACGGCGCGGCGGTCCACGGTCCGGGCGAGCAGGTCGCCGAGGTACGGGTTGGCCGACGCGTTCGGTGCCGGCCGCGCACAGGCGTCTCCGCACCGGTAGCGGCACGTCAGGCCCTGGCGACCCCGGTGGTGGGCGGGGAGGAGCGGGAGGACGCGTCGATCCGTCACGAGGCGAATCTAGGCGGCCGGATCGGGCGGCGGGTGGCTCGGGCGTGGCCGCGGGATGAACTCCCGGCCCGGGGACCCGGGGATGGCGCCCCGCCCGGCGGGTCGGCGGGCGCCTGAAGTGGACGCCGTCTCTCCGCCGGTGCGGGGCGGGCGCTAGCGTGTGGCCGCGAAGCGTCTGCATCGATAGACGCGAAGCGTCTGCATCGATAGAGAGGCGAGCGTCCATGCGCGTCGGCGTGCTCACCGGGGGCGGCGACTGCCCCGGCCTCAACGCGGTCATCCGCGCGATCGTCCGCAAGGGTGTTCCGGAGTACGGCTACACCTTCGTCGGCTTCCGGGACGGTTGGCGGGGCCCGCTGGAGGCGCTCACCAAGCCGCTGGACATCCCCGCGGTCCGTGGCCTGCTGCCCCGCGGCGGCACCATCCTCGGCTCCTCGCGCACCAACCCGTTCTCGATCGAGGACGGCGTCGAGCGGATCCGCCGCAACCTGCAGAACCTCGGCGTGGACGCCCTGATCGCCATCGGCGGTGAGGACACCCTCGGCGTCGCGACGAAGCTGCACGAGATGGGCGTGAACGTCGTCGGCGTGCCGAAGACGATCGACAACGACCTCTCCGGCACGGACTACACGTTCGGCTTCGACACCGCCGTCCAGATCGCCACCGAGGCGATCGACCGGCTGCACACCACCGCCGAGTCCCACCACCGCGCCCTGATCGTCGAGGTCATGGGCCGCCACGCCGGCTGGATCGCGCTGCACTCCGGCGTGGCGGGCGGGGCGAACGCGATCCTCATCCCCGAGGTGCGCTTCGACATCGACCAGGTCTGCCGGTGGGTGGAGGACCGGTTCCGCCTTGACTACGCCCCGATCATCGTGGTCGCCGAGGGCGCGACACCCAAGGAGGGCGACGAGGTGCTCCTGACCGGGGAGAAGGACGCCTTCGGCCACGTCCGGCTCGGCGGCATCGGGGACTGGCTGGCCCGCCAGATCGAGGAGCGCACCGGCAAGGAGGCCCGCACCACGGTGCTCGGTCACGTCCAGCGCGGCGGCACGCCGTCGGCCCGGGACCGCTGGCTCGCCACGCGGTTCGGCATCCACGCCATCGACGCGGTCGCGGCCGAGAAGTGGGGCACGATGGTGGCGTTGCGCGGCACCGACATCGAGATCGTCCCGCTGGCGGAGGCCACCCGCGAGCTGAAGACCGTGGATCCGGCGCTCTACGCCGAGGCCGAGGTCTTCTTCGGGTAGGGGTGGGTGCTGCGGCTCAGCGCGGCAGCCCGGTGACGCGGAAGTCCGCGAGCTGCAGCACCGTGGCCCGCTCGTCCCCCCGCGCGAGGACGAGCTCCCCGGTGTCGTCCAGGGTGCCGACGACGGCCGCGGCGAGGTCGCGGGCGGCGAACGCGGCGAGGCACCCGTGCTCGCGGCCCGTCGGCACGCACAGCAGGAAACCGAAGCTGGGGAAGCAGTTGAGCCAGCGGGTGAGCGGGACCCCCGCGGGGGTGGGCACGGCGTCGACGTCGACGGTGACGCCGAGGCCCCCGCACTCCAGCAGCATCGCCAGCGACCCGACGAGCCCGGCCATGCTGACGTCCTTCGCCGCGACGCACACACCGTCGTCCGCGAGCCGCGCGAGCAGCCGCACGTCACCCGCGCAGCGCGACCCGCGGGACCGGAACGCCGGGAAGAACGGGAAGTCCGGGCGCATCTCGCCGTCCAGCGCCGCGGCGACCACCAGCGACTGGCCGGCGCGGGCGTGGGTCACCGACAGCGGCGCGGGGGCGTCACCCACCGCGAACGCCGAGATCGACGGTGGTCCGTCGTGGATGGTGAGGTGCCCGCCGACGATCGGCACGTCGTAGAGCGCCGATGCCTCGCGCATTCCGGCGAGGGCCGCCTTCGCCGTGTCGACCGTCCCGATGATCGTGTCGACGATGCCCAGCGGTACCGCTCCCATCGCGGCGCAGTCGTTGACGTTGGCGAGTACGGCGGCGAAGCCCGCGCCGTGCGGATCGGCGGCGACGAACGGTGGGAACAGCGCCTCCCCGCACGCGACGACGCGCCGGTCACCGGCTGTCACGACCGCGCCGTCGTCGCCGGGGCCGCCCAGCCAGTCCGTGCCGCCGAGGACCTCGCCGACCAGGCCGATCTCGGCCTTGGCCCGCAGGCCCGGGTTGGCGAGGACCGACGCGACGATCTCGTTCAGCGGCTCGATCAGGGGACCGGTCATGAGTGCAGCGTGAACCAGACCGTGCGCGCAGGCGTGGTGCCGGGGTTGCGCCACGTGTGTGGCCGGTCCGTCGGGTAGTGCAACGCGTCACCCGCGCGCAGCAGGTGCTGCTCGCCGCCGACCTCGACGGCGAGCCTGCCCTCCAGGACGAGGACGAGCTCCTCGCCGGGCCGCAGCGGACGGGTGTCGCCGCTCTGCCCGCCGGGCTCGATCTCGGCGACCAGCCCGCCCGCGCGCAGCCGCTCGCCCGGGCCGGCGATGCCACCGGCCCGCACACCGGTGGCCGCGGGAGCCCAGGCGGGCGGCACGGCGACCGGCTCGTCCGCCGTCACCCGGACGGCCACCGGTGCGGTGGTGGCGCCCTCGTCCACGAAGTGGCCCACGGGCTTGCCCAGAGCACCGGCGAGCTTGAGCAGGGTGGTGATGGTGGGCACCATGTCGCCGCGCTCCACCTTGTGGATCGCCGCGGCCGAGACGTCCGAGCGGGCCGCGAGCTGCTGCAACGACAGGCCGAGCCGCCGGCGCTCTTCGCGCACCTTCGGCCCGATCGCGTCCACGATCGGTTCCCAGGCCTGCGGGGCGGGCGGCGCCGCGGACCCGGGGCCGGCGGTGGCCGCGGAGCGCCGCTCGCCGCGGACGGAGGCCGGGCGCTGTGCGGTCACGTTGAGCATCTTAGGCGCCGAATCCACCATCGTGAAAACCGCCGGACGCCCGTCGGGCGCCCGGCGGCCGTCTCGGTGGGGAGCCGGGTCAGACGATCCCGTGCCGCGTGGCGGTGTAGACGATCTCGGTGCGGCGGCGGACGTCGAGCTTGTCGCGCAGGTTGCGCACGTGGAACTTCACCGTCGCCTCGCTGATCACGAGCCGCCGCCCGATCTCGCGGTTCGACATCCCGACGGCCAGCAGGCGCAGCACCTGGTTCTCACGCTCGGTGAGCATCGCCGCACCGAAGCCGCGCGGCGGGCGCGCGGTCGCGTCCTCCGCGCGCAGCACGTCCAGGACGACGGCACCGGGCCGGGAGTCGAACACGCTCTCGCCGCGCATCAGGGCGTGGACGGCGCGCAGGATCTCGCCGGTGTCGGCGTTCTTGCGCAGGTAGCCGTGCACGCCGAGGCGGACGGTGCGCAGCATCACCTCGCGGTCCCGGCAGCCGGTGAGGACGAGCACCTTCACCCCGCGGTGGCGCTCCAGCAGGATGCGGATGAGCTCGAGCCCCGCCGAGTCCCCGCGGCCGAGGTCGACGTCGAGCAGCACCAGGTCCGGCGGGCATCGGTCGGCGATGACGAGCGCGTCGCGGGGGGCTGCGGCCTCGCCGACGACCGTGAGATCCGGGTCGGTGGCGATGAGCTGGCGCAGGCCGTGGCGGACGATCGGCTCGGCGTCCACCACGAGTACGCGGGCCGTGCGGCGGGCGGCCTGCTCCGGTCTGGTCCGGTCCGTATCGCGGACGGGATCGAGCGCGACTTCGGTCGTCACGGACGTCCTCCTGCCTCGTCGTCGGCGGCTCGGGCAACGGTAGGAGGTGCGACGTTGCCCGGACGTTGCACGCGGCGAGCCTGGTCACGACCGGGGCCCCGTGCTTGCCGGGGGTGCGGGCCTGGGTGAAGATGGGGAATCGTGTGAGCGACGACGCTCGGGGTGTGGATGACTTCCGATCAGGCCGACCAGGCGCGCCGCGTCCGCGCGCCGGACCCGGGCGCCGACCTGGCCGCGCACGCTCGCCTGCTGCACAAGGTGTACGACGCGGCGATGAGCGAGGACACAGCCACGCTGCGGCCGCGCTCGCTCGTCTCGGAGTCCTGGGAGCGCAGCCTCGCCGCCCGGGTCGACCCGGAGCGGCTGCGCCCGCCGGTGCGCGTGCCGGAGAACGACCTGCCCGGCGTTCGCGAGGCGCACCCGCTCAACGAGGTGCTGCCGCTGCTGCGCAGCACCCTGGTCAGCATCGCCGACGAGGCGATGCACATCATGATCGTCACGGACGCGGACGGCGTGATCCTCTGGCGCGAGGGGGCGACGTCGCTGCTCGGTCCCGCGGACGCGGTCGGGCTCGTCGCCGGCTCGACGTGGACCGAGGAGGCCGCGGGCACGAACGCGATGGGCACCACCATCGCCGTGAACGCTCCCGTGCAGATCCACTCCGCCGAGCACCTGGTCCGCACGCTGCACGCGTGGACGTGCGCCGCCGCCCCCGTCCACGACCCGGACACCGGCGCGATCCTCGGCGCCATCGACATCACCGGACCGATGCACACGGTGCATCCCGCCATGACCCAGCTGGTGGCCGCCACCGCGCAGCTCGCGGAGAACCAGCTGCGCGTGCGGATGGCCATCGCGGACGAGCGGCTGCGGGTGCGCAACATGCCCCATCTCGCGAGCCTGCGCGGCCGCCCCGGAGCACTCGTCACCCCGACCGGGCGGATCATCGCGGGTGAGCCGTACGGCTCATGGCCCGAGCGGGTCACGCTGCCCGCGGACGGGGACCGCGTGCGCCTGGAGGACGGCCGCGAGATGGTCGTGGAGCGGCTCGCCGAGGGTTTCCTGCTGCGCACACCGCGCAAGGCCCACCGGGCGCCGCGGCGGCGCGCGCTCGCCCTGCAGGTGATGGGGGCGCACCACCCGCGTGTCGTGCTGGACGGCAAGCCGATCCCGGTGACGCTGCGTCCCGCGGAGCTGCTGGTGGTGCTGGCGCTGCACCCGGAGGGGCTCACCGCCGAGCAGCTCGCGCTGCAGCTCTACGGCGAGGAGGGCAACCCGACGACGGTGCGCGGGGAGGTGCACCGGCTGCGGTCGCTCGTGGGCGCGGACGTTCTGCGCACCCGCCCGTACCGGCTCGACGCCACCGTCGACACGGACTTCGCCGCGGTGCGCAGGCTCCTGCGCGCCGGGCAGCCCGCCGAGGCGCTGCGGGCCGCGTCGGGGCGCCTGCTGCCGCGCTCGGACGCCCCGGAGATCCGCGAGCTGCGCGACGAGCTGGAGGCGGGCCTGCGCCGGGGGGTGCTGCACTGCGGGGACGCGGACCTGCTGGCCGAGCTCGCCTGCCACCCCGTCGGCCGGGAGGACTTCGAGGTGCTGGAGCGGGCGGTCGCCGCACTCGCGCCGGACGACCCGCGGCGACCCGAGATCGCGGCCCGCCGCGCGCGCCTGCTCGCCGACGGCTGACCCGCGACGGGGGCGATCGGTACCCCGCGCTTGAACACTGGACGCCGGTCATGTTTCCTATGGGAGACGGCTAGGTACTGAAGTGAACGGCGGAGGTGTGGGCAATGACCGCGCTCGACGACGTCCGGTCCGCGGTGGTTCCGCCCGGGATCACCGAACTGATCATGGATCTGCAGAGTGTCGGGCTGCGGGTCGAGACGGAGCTGGAGACCACCCGCAAGGGTGGCGCGGGCCCTTCGGACTCGGGAATGTTGTGGATCGAGGGCGTCCCGGTGACGGTCCCGACGCTCGCCGACTCCCCGTACGCCCTGCGCGCCGAGGACGGGGGCCAGGGCATCTACCGCGACGGGGTGAAGCTCGCGTCCGTGGCGGGCACGGGGCGTCCCCGGTTCTACGACCTCACGACCGCCGACGGCATCCCGTACCACCAGATCGCGCTGCTGCACCTGGACTCGCTGGCCTCCACCGTGGTGCAGGCGTGCAACTACTGGGGCAACTCCGACCAGTGCGGCTTCTGCGGCATCGGCCTCTCGCTCGCCGCGGGCCGCACGATCGCCAAGAAGACCCCGGAGATGCTCGCGGAGGTCGCGGTCGCCGCCAAGGAGCTCGACGGTGCGGTGGACGCCACCCTCACCACCGGTTCCTCGGTGGCGCCCGACCGCGGCGCGCTCTACGTCGCCCGCTGCGGCCAGGCGGTGAAGGAGGCCGCGGGCCTGCCCGTCGAGGTGCAGTTCGAGCCGCCGCGCGACCTGCAGATCCTGGAACGGGTGCACGACCACGGCGTGGACGCCGTGGGCATCCACATCGAGACCTTCGACCCGGCGGTGCTCGCGCGGGTCGCCCCCGGCAAGTTCCGCACCGGGATCGACACCTACTTCCGCACCTGGGAGCGCGCCGTCGAGCTGTTCGGTGAGGGCCGCGTGTCCACCTACGTGATCCTCGGCATGGGGGAGGACCCGGAGCTGACGGTCGCCCAGTGCCGGCGCGCGATCGACATCGGCGTCTACCCGTTCGTCGTACCGCTGCGGCCGGTGGCGGGCTCGCTCATGGAGGACGTCCCGGCGCCGCCGCGGGAGTACACCGAGCCGATCTACCGCCGGGTGGCGGCCTATCTCGCCGAGCGCGGCCTGGACGCGGACACCGCGGTGGCCGGGTGCGCGCGCTGCCAGGCCTGCTCGTCGCTCAACCTCGTGCAGAAGGCCGGCTCGCCCGCGCCGTGCGGGCCCGCGGGGACGGGGGCGCTTCCGCTGCTGCAGATCGGCTCCCGCCCGGGCGCCTGACGCTCACCGCCGCGCGGCGACCCGGTCCCGCGCCCGCGGGGTGAACCGCATCTCGCGGGTGACGTCGCCGGGCAGCGCCGCGAGGCGGTCCACCAGGTAGTTCTGGCGGACCAGCCAGGGGGCGCGCCCGCCCTTGCGGGGGAAGGCGCCGATGCCCCGGCGGATGTAGCCCGCCTCCAGGTCGTCGATGAAGGGCCGCCGCACGAGGCCGGTGGCCGGCGCCGGGGTGGCCACCGCCTGGCCGTGGCGGTCCATGTGCCGCAGCAGGCGGCAGACGAAGCGCGCGGACAGGTCGGAGCGCAGCGTCCACGAGGTGTTGGTGTAGCCGAAGCTGAACGCGAGGTTCGGCACGCCGGAGAGCATCACCGCGCGGTAGGCGACGGTGTCGGGCAGCGACACCGCCCGCCCGTCGACGGTGAGCTCCAGGCCGCCGAGCGGGCGCAGCACGAGGCCCGTGGCGCACACGACGACGTCCGCGGGCAGCGTCGTGCCCGAGGCCAGCCGGATGCCCTCGGGCACGAGCCGGTCGACCGTGTCGGTGACGACGCCGGCTCGGCCCTCGCGGATCGCGGTGAACATGTCGCCGTCCGGGGCGATGGTGAGCCGCTGGTGCCACGGGTCGTAGCGCGGCGTGAAATGGGCGTCGACGTACGCCTCGTCGCCGACGAGCCGGACCGCCATCCCCCGCAGCAGCCGCCGCGACGTCGCCGGGAAGGTCCGGAAGAACGTGTACGTGCCCTGGGTGAGCAGCACGTTCTTGACCCGCACGAGGCGGTGGGCGAGGCGGCGCGGCAGTCGGGCCCGCAACGCGTCCGCGAGAGCGTCCACCGCCGGGAGCGGCAGCACGTAGCTGGGGGAGCGCTGCAGCATCGTCACGTGCGCGGCCTCCCGCGCGATCGCCGGGACGATCGTGACGGCCGTGGCGCCGCTGCCGATCACGACCACGCGCCTGTCGCGTAGCTGCAGGTCAGCGGGCCAGAACTGCGGATGGACGACCGTGCCCGCGAACTCCTCGCGCCCCGGGAGCTCCGGCTCGTGGCCGCGCGCGTAGTCGTAGTAGCCGGTGCACACCAGCAGGAACGCGCACGTCCAGGTGTCGGTGTCGCTGTCGGTGCGGACGGTCCAGCGGGCGTCGGCGGAGGACCACGACGCGCCCAGCGCCGTCGTGCCGAACACGATGTGGCGCTCCACGTCGTGCTCGCGCGCCGCCTGCTGCAGGTAGGCGCGGATGTCGGCACCGTCGCCCATGGCCTGCGTGCCGTCCCAGGGCAGGAACGGGTAGGAGTAGGTGAACATGTCGGTGTCGGAGCGCACGCCGGGATAGCGGAACAGGTCCCAGGTGCCGCCGAGTGCCGCGCGCTGCTCCAGGATCGCGTAGGCCGTGCCGGGGCGCTCGCGGGTGAGCCGGCAGGCGGCGCCGATCCCGGACACCCCCGCACCGACGATGAGCACCTCGACATGCCGGTCGACATGCCGGTCGACATGAGGGCGGTCGGCGTCACGATCGGCCGGGCGGGTCGCGTCCATGGCCGGTCAGTCTCGCCGACCGGACCGGTCAGGTGAAATCGGCGGGCGTGAACTCCCGGGGCTCCACCATGACCAGCCAGTTGCCGGAGTTGTCGCGGAACACGGCCTCGACCCCGTACGGGCGCTCCTCGGGCATCTGGACGAACTCGACGCCCTTGGCCATGAGCTCCTCACAGGTCTTGCGGCAGTCGTCGGTGCGCAGGCCGAGGCCGCCCATCCGGCCGTCGGCCAGCGCGCGGCGGACGGCCTCCGCGAGCTCCTCGCCGAGCGGCGGGCCGGGCTTCATCAGCGTGATCTCGAGTTCGGGGTGGTCCGGGTGGGCGACCGTGACCCAGCGGAATCCCTCACCCATGGTGACGTCGGTGTCCTCGACGAAGCCGAGGGTGTCGACGTAGAAGGCCTTGGCGGCGTCCTGGTCGGTGCAGTAGATGGTGACCAGCGCGACGTTCGTGATCATGCTGTCGAGCCTACGACCGGCCGCCGTCGCGCCGCTTCTCCGGAATTGCGGTGTGCGTCGGCTCCCGGTCGGACAGGCCGTGCATGAACACGTAGCAGCCCGGGATCCGCGGCGCTCCCCGCTCCGCCCACTTCGCCTGGTAGGCCGACGGCGACATGCCCACCAGTGCCCGGAAGCGGCTGGAGAACGAGCCGAGGCTCGCGTAGCCCACGAGCCCGCACACCTCGGTGACGGTCAGGTTCGTGGCGCGCAGCAGGTCCTGCGCGCGCTCGATGCGCCGCTCGGCGACGTACTGCGCGGGCGTGCGCCCGTACACCGCGGCGAAGCACCGCAGGAAGTGGTACTTCGACACCCCGGCGGCCGCCGCCAGCTCGTCCAGGTCGAGCGGGCCGGCGTAGCGGCGGTCCGCGAGGTCGCGGGCGTGGCGAAGGTGCACGAGAAGGTCCTCGGGTACCCGCGGGGTCACTCCTGCGACGGTAGCCGTGCGCGGGCTACTCGCGGGCTACTCGACGGTGACGGACTTCGCCAGGTTGCGCGGCTTGTCCACGTCCCGCTCCAGGAGCACCGCGGCGTGGTAGGCGAGCAGTTGCAGCGGCACCGACAGCAGGATCGGGTCCAGCTCCGGCTCGTTGCGCGGGATGACGATGGTGCGGTCGGCGAGTTCGGCGGGCAGCTCCCGGTGGGCGACGGCGATCACGGGGCCGCGCCGGGCCTTGATCTCCGAGAGGGTGGAGAGGTTCTTCTCCAGCAGGTCGTCGTCCGGCACGACGGCGACCGTGGGCAGCTCGGGGCTCACCAGCGCGAGCGGGCCGTGCTTGAGCTCGGCGCAGGCGTAGGCCTCGGCGTGGACGTAGGAGATCTCCTTGAGCTTCTGTGCCCCCTCCCGGGCCACCGGCCAGCCGCGGCGGCGGCCGACGAAGAGCACGGAGTTGCGGAAGGCGATCTCCTCGGCAACGGCCGCGATCGCGTCGGCCTGCTCGACGATCGCCTCGACCTGCGCCGGGAGCCGCTGCAGCCCGTCGAGGATGCGCCTGCCCTCGGTGGGCGAAAGGTCGCGGATGCGGCCCAGGTGCAGGGCGAGCAGCCCGAACGCCGCCACCGTGGAGGTGAACGACTTCGTCGCGGCCACCGACATCTCCGGGCCGGCGTGGATGTAGATGCCGCCGTCGCACTCGCGCGCGATCGTCGAGCCGACGACGTTGACGATGCCGATGACCCGCCCGCCCTTGCGCTGCACCTCCTGCACGGCGGCGAGCGTGTCGATCGTCTCCCCGGACTGGGAGACGGCGACGTAGAGCGTGTTCGGCTCGATCACCGGGTTGCGGTAGCGGAACTCCGAGGCCGCCTCGGCGGACGCGGGCACCCGGGCGAGGTCCTCGATCATCTGGGCGCCCAGCTCGCCGGCGAAACAGGCCGACCCGCAGCCGAGGATCTTCACGCGCCCGAACTCGCGCGCCTCCCGGATGCTGATCGCGAGCCCGCCGAGCCGCGCGGTGGAGAAGCGCTCGTCGATGCGCCCGCGCAGGGCACGTTCGAGGGTCCGCGGCTGCTCGCGGATCTCCTTGATGAGGAAGTGGGCGTGGTCGCCGATCTCGGCGCCGACGACGTCCCAGTCGATCGTCGCGGGGCTCTTGGTGGTGGAGCGGTCGGCGAGGTCGAAGGTGCGGTAGCCGCCCGCGGTGATCGTGGCGAGCTCGCCGTCGTCGAGGTAGACGACCTGGCGGGTGTAGCCGACGAGCGCCGCGACGTCCGAGGCGACGAACATCTCCCGCTCACCGACCCCGAGCAGCACGGGGCTCCCGTTGCGCGCGACGACGATCCGGTCCGGGTGCTCGGCGTCCAGCACGGCGATGCCGTAGGCGCCGACGACCTGCTGCAGGGCCTGGCGGACCGCGGTCTCCAGGTCCTCCGCACCGCCGGCGAACGCGGCGGCGACGAGGTGGGCGACGGTCTCGGTGTCGGTCTGCGAGGTGAACTCGACGCCGTCCGCGGAGAGCTTGGCCCGCAGCTCCTCGGCGTTCTCGATGATCCCGTTGTGGACGACGGCGATGCGGCCGGTCATGTCGGTGTGGGGGTGCGCGTTCTCCGGGGTGGGCTCGCCGTGGGTGGCCCAGCGGGTGTGCCCGATGCCGGGGGCGCCCTTGAACCGGGCCGGCAGTGCCGCGGCGAGATCGGCGACCCGGCCGCTGACCTTGCGGATCGACAGGCCCTTGCGGCCCGCGATGGCGACGCCCGCCGAGTCGTAGCCGCGGTATTCCAGGCGGCCGAGGCCCTCCAGCAGGATCGGCGCCGCGTCCTGGGCGCCGACGTAGCCGACGATGCCGCACATGTGTTGTCTCCTCGGTGGTTCTCGGGGTTGCGGGGTTGGGTTCTCGGAGTTCCGGGGCGTTCCCGGCGGCTGCCCGGTGCTCAGCCGTAGACGATCCGTCGTAGCTGGCGGGCGGTGAGCGCGGGAGCGGCGAAGCGCCGTGCCGCGAGCTCGCCGCCCAGCACGGCGAAGATCCGGTCGTTGGTGAGTCCGGTGGCCTTCAGCTCGGCATGGCGGCGCCGGACGAAGTCCGGCACCTGCTCGCCGAAGTAGCCGACCACCTCGGCGACGACGCGCTCCGCCTCGCCCGCGCTGAGCGGGGTGCTGCGGACGAGATGCGCCACGAGGTCGGCGTGCACGACGCCGATAGTGCCCGTGCTCGGCCCGGATCGGCAAATTCCTGCCCGAACTCGGGCAGGTTCGGTGCGGGATCCGTAAGGTTCGGTCCGCTGTGATCCGCGGGTGTGGTACGAGGCGGTCACGGATGGCCGCCTCGTACCGCGGACGCGGATCACGCGACCGGTACGGTCCGTCCATGCCGATCGTCGCCCTCGTCCGGCACGGCCAGGCGTCGTTCGGCGCCGCCGACTACGACGAGCTCTCCCCGCTGGGCGTCCGCCAGGCACGCGTCGTGGGGGCCGAGCTGGCGCGGCGCGGGCTGCGCGAGCCCGTGCTGGTGTCCGGCAGCCTGCGCCGCCAGCGCGACACGCTCTCGGCACTGGCCGCGCAGGCGCCGTTCCCGGGCGAGCCGGCCGTCGACGCGCGGTGGGACGAGTACGACCACGAGGCACTGCTGCTGCGCTACGCCGGGGCCGAGCGCGCGGCGGCGGTGCGCGGGGACTCCCGGGCGTTCCAGGAGCAGCTCGACGCCGCCCTCGCGGCCTGGGACGCGGACGGCGGCTGGGCGGGCTTCGCGGCCGGCGCCGCGGACGCTCTCGCCGAGCTGGCGGAAGGCCTGCCCCGCGGGCGTGACGCGGTGGTGGTGACCTCCGGCGGGGTGATCGGCGCGCTCGCGGCGCACCTCGTCGGCGCGCAGGCGGCCACGGCGGTGGCGTTCAACCGGGTGGCCGTCAACGCCGCGGTCACGACCGTGATCGTCGGCAGCCGCGGGGCGAGCCTGCTGACCTTCAACGATCACGCCCACCTCGACGGGGATCTGCGCACCTACCGGTGACGTGCCGGGCCGGCCGGCTCGCAGACCTCGCTCTCGCGGCCCGGAGCCAGCCGCGTCGGCCTCGCAGGCCCCGCGCGCGGCCTCGCAGCCCGCCCCGCAGACCGCCTCGCAGGCCCCGCGCGCGGCCTCGCAGACCGCCTCACAGACCGTGCGCGCGCTTCGCAGAGGCCGCAGCGCCTGCGAGGCGTGCCTGATCCCTGCGCAGACGGCCGGGTGTGCCGGACGGCCGGGCGCGGTGGGCCGGGGCGCGCCGGATGACCCGGGTGCGCCGGGCAGACGCCACGACGCCCCGCGTGCGGTCACCCCCCGGCGCGGCTCACTTGATCGCCTGCGGGTTCACCGGCGACCCGACGGCCCCGGTGATCGTCAGTGGCGGTGCGACGAGCTGGAACTCGTACACGCCGTCCTCGGCGCAGTCCTCGGCCAGCGCCTCGAGGTCCCAGATCTCGCCGAGGTGGATCCCGGCGTTGAGCAGCATGATGATGTGCAGCGGCTGGAACACGTCCGGGGTCTCGTTGGGCAGTACCTCGGTGCCCCACGTGTCGGTGATGACGGCGGCCACGTCGCGGGGACAGAAGTAGTCCGCCGCGCTCACCCCCAGGCCCGGCGCGGGCCCACCGGCGTAGTCGCCCCAGTTGCCGATGTCGCGGCGCTGCGCGATCTGGCCGGTGCGCACGAGCACGAAGTCGCCCTCGCCGACGGCCACCCCCTGGGCCTGCGCGCAGGCGTCCAGATCCGCCTCCTGGATGGCCTCGCCCGGTTCCAGCCAGCGCCTGCCCTGGTGGCGGGGGATGTCGAGCAGCACGCCGCGCCCGACCATCCGGTCCTTGGTGTTGATGATGCCGTTACGGGCCGCGCCGCGGCTGGTGACCAGTTCCGGGCCGTAGCCGTTGTACATCTTGCCGTCGTGGAAGATGTGCGCGAGCGCGTCCCACTGCGTCGAGGACTGCAGGATGATGTACGCCGCGTCGTCGGTGTAGCGGATCTCGGCGAGGTGGTCCTGCGCGCCGTTGGTGATGTCGCCGCCGTCCCAGATCATGTGGTGCAGCGGGTTGTAGCGGCCGAACGAGCCGGTCTGCGGCCCGTCCTGGTCCAGCGGCAGGGCGAGCGAGAAGACCTTGCCCTTGCGCACCAGGCCCGCCGCCGCGCGCACCTTCTCCGGCGTGACGTGGTTCAGCGTGCCCAGCTCGTCGTCGGGGCCCCATTTGCCCCAGTTGTTGTACCGGGCGGCGAGCTCCCGCACGGTGTCGATGTTCGGAACGGTCTGCGTCATCGCGGCGGTCCTTCCCGGCGGCGAGCGGTCAGTACATGGCGACGCCGGCGTTGACGTTGAGGTCCTCGCCCGTGATGGGCGCCGCCGCGTCGGAGGACAGGAACGTGCACGCGCGGGCGATCTCGTCGGCCTCCACGAAGCGACCCAGGGGCGAGGCCGAGGTGAAGGCGTCCCTCGCCGCCTGCTGGCTCACGCCCAGCGCCCGGGCCTGCTCGCGCACCACGGCGTCGATCCGCGGGCCCGAGACGGCACCGGGGCACACCGTGTTGACCCGGATGCCGTGCGGGCCCAGCTCGTGGGCCAGCGTGCGTACCAGCCCGATGACGGCCATCTTCGCCGCCGCGTACGGAGTGCGGTTGAGCAACGGGCGCTTGCCGGTCATCGACGAGATCGCGATGAGGCTGCCGCCCGTGCCCGCCTCGATCATCGCCGGGACGAAGGCCCGGAAGGTGAGGAAGACGCCGTCGACGTCGGTGGCGAGGCACTCGCGCCACTGCGCGAGGGTGATCTCGTGCAGCGGGGCCGTCGGGCCGGCGATGCCGGCGTTCGCGACAACGGTGTGCACGCCGCCGAAGCGCTCCAGCACGGCCTTGCCCATGGCCTCGACCGACGCCTCGTCGGCCACGTCGCAGGGGAGGGCGAGGGCGACGCCGTCGGCGCCCTCGATCTCGGCGAGAGTGTCGCCGAGCGTGGCGGGATCGCGTGCGGTCGCCGCGACCGCGTACCCGGCATCGGCGTAGGCGAGCGCCAGTGCCCGCCCGATACCGCGGTTCGCTCCAGTGACCACGGCCACCCGCGACGTCGCGTTCCCGTGGTCCGCCACGGTGTCTCCCTCCCCGCCGCCGGTCGTCCTTGACCGGCTCGGATGAGCATGGGGCAGCGACCGGGCGGGGTTCCATGGAGAACCCACCAGAGATACGGCCGGTTCTCCGGGTGGTTCCCCAGCGCCGGGGTCAGCCGGCGGGTGTGCGCGTGGCGAGGTTCTGCACGTCCCGGACGGTGAACGCGAGCTGCAGTTCCATGCGCACCTCGGTGGAGCGCAGGTCGCGTCCCACGATCGCCTCGGCGCGGCCCAGGCGGTACGCGACCGTGTTCGGGTGCACGGTGAGCGTCGCGGCCGCCGCGGGCACGGAGCATCCCGCGTCCAGCCAGGCGCGCAGCGTTGTGCACAGCCGGGAGCCACGGCGGGTGTCGTGGGCCTCCAGCGGCCCGAGCAGGGCGTCGACGAACTCGGTCAGCTCGCCGGTCGCGCCGCTGCGCAGCAGGTAGGCCGCGAGGCCGAGACGCCGCAGGTCCAGCACGCCGCCCGTCCCGCCCGCGGGGCACAGCGCCGCGGCGGCCACCCCGACGGAGAAGGCCGTGGCGTAGGTGCCGGTCACCGGCGGGCCCAGCACGGTCGCGACCCGGGCGCCCGGCGCGGCGGCGGCCACCCGCTCGTGCACCCGCGCGAGCACGGGCACCGGGTCCGGCGTCACCGGCAGTACGACGACCAGCGCGCCCTCGTGCGCACCCACCAGCGGGCGCGGGCTCGTCGTCTCGTGGTGGCGGACGTGGTCGGCGAGCTTCTCCGGCTCCGGCCCACCCGCGACGCTGATCACCGCCAGCGCCTGCGCCCCCGCGAGGTCGTGGCCCAGCGCCGCCGCGCGCTCCAGCGTGGCGGCCGGGATGTGGCTCGTGCCGGTGCGCAGGAGCTCCTCGACGAGGTCGCCGGCAAGACGGTTCTCCGTGTCGATGCGGTACCGCCGTTTCAGCAGCTCGACGGCCACCACCAGCGCGAACCGCTCGACCAGCCGCCGTTGCGCCGGCTCGGGCTGCGCGGAAAGGCCCGTGCCCCACAGCCTGCCGACGAGCTGGCCGCCGATCACCACGGGCGCCACCCACGCGTGTCGGCCGTCCCGGCCCGTCACCGGCACCATCTCGTAGCGTTCCCGCAGCGAGCGCAGGGCGTCGCTGATCGGGCGGCGGCGCCGCGCCGCCGGGCCGGGCGGCGGTGTCGCGCCGTCCGGGGCGGACGCCAGCACGGTGCCGTCGACGTCCTCGATCGTCAGCGACGCCTGCAGCGATCCGGCAAGCGATTCCGCCAGCCGCTGCAGCCCCGCCTCGTCGAGCAGGAGCTGCATGAGCCTGCGGTGCTCGGCCTCCGCCCATTCCTGCTGGGCGCGCTTGGCCTCCAGCTCGGCGATCGTGCGCTGCTGCAGCTCGCGTAGCTGCGCCGTCTCCAGCGCCAGCAGTGCCTGGCGGGCGAGAAGATCCACCATCTCGATCTCGGACGCGGAGAACTCCCGCCGCACCTGCGATTAGGCGACGATCACACCGGCCGGCCCTGCCGTGCCGGCCAGCGGCGCGGCCAGCAGCGCCGCGAAGCCCTGCCGCAGCGCCCATCGCCGCGTCTGGCCGTAGCGCGCGGCCCCCGCCAGGTCCGGTACGGCCAGCGTGATCCCTTCGCGGAAGGCCCGTGCCGCGACCGTGTCCTCGTCCTGCTCGTCGGCGTCGATCACGATGGCGTGCTCGCGGTTGACGGCGGCGACGTAGTCGGGGGACAGCCCGTGCCATCCGCGGGCCAGGAGCCACCTGCCGCTCGGGTCCGGCAGCATCACCGCGCACAGGTCGAACCCGGCCAACCGGCACGTGTGCTCCGCGATCCGGCACAGGAGCGTTTCGAGAGGCTCGGCGTCGTTCACCGCCCGGACGACGTCCCCGACCGCCGACATCCACTCGCGCAGCAGCTCGGTGGGGGCGTGCGCGGTGGACGTCATCGGCGGGACACCTCCGGATGCTGCCACTGTCCTACCTCCCGGACGGCGGGTGTCAACCGCCGCGGCGAGACTGGTCGCTCGTCGCCTCCGCCGGGAGGACCGTGGGCGGTGCCCATGGTGGGTCGCGGTGCCCATGGCTGGGTCGCGGTGCACACGGTGGG